>CAVPBI010000026.1:0-626202 GCA_963701735.1 uncultured Ignavibacteria bacterium
TAGGGATTCGCAAGCAGCGACTTCGCGACAACCTCCGCAAGCATTCGAGTCTTCAGAATTCCCAGCTCGTTTGCCAGCTTGCTTGAAGCGCCCGGGTCCATCAGATTGCTGAGTGGATTGACCCCTTGACCGGACTTCGGGTTGACGAGAACCATCGTGTTCGCCTCGTAGACCGGCTTGGTCCTCTTTGTGTAAACATACATGGCTACAAGGACCAGAAGCGTGCGCCGATGATTACCCACTTTCCGCGGATAATCTGGGAGGACCATTCCTGAAACCGGTGCTCGGTTTCCTCGCCGGATTCCTGCAACTCGTACTGATCAGGCTCTGTGCTTTTCACGAGATTACCTTCAAATTCATTCCTCACCACTCAATTGTTGGAGACTGCGATCACCGTAGTGATGAGAACACCAAGCGCCGTGGCATAGCTAAGAATTTCCTGGAACGTAACCGCCGACGACGTCGGGACAACAACAATGTCCCCCTGTTGGAGCTTCAGCTGGCTCTCCTTGAGCTTTGCCAGCTCCTCCAGGTCGAGATAGTACTCCTTACGCGCGTCCCCTCCTCCGCCCGGCGTCAGACGTGCCAGGGTGACTTCGCTCCGGTCTGCAATTTCCGTCCACCCCCCCGCCAGCGCAATCAAATCAAGCAAATTCACGCTCAGAGAGACCTCGTATCTGCCGGGGGTCCTTACTGCTCCCACGACACTCACGACTATGGTCAACTCGTTCGGTTCGGCATACCGGAAGTTGGATGCGCCAGCCTGGGGTGAGAAGCTCAATCCCTGCCTGTCTATCTGCGCATATGCGGCGTTCGAGTAGAACAGCGAGAAGGCAGCCAGCCATACGGGTACCAGTGCAATCCAGCGCAATTTCATTGAGTGCCTCATCATTCCCTGCGCAACCTGCGGAGCTCCGCCTCTACCAGACGCGAGTCTTCATCCAGAAAATGCCTCGAAAACCGCCGGGCACGGCGGATTTCGTTGTCGTCAACCTGCGCCACGATCAGGTCCTCTTCGAAGACCTTCGCCGCAGCGACCGCCTCACCGCTCGGACCCACCAGGCTCGAACCTCCCCAGAACCCGACCCCGTCCTCGAACCCGACCCGGTTACAGAATGCTACGTATACCGAGAGGAGACGTGCGTAAACTCTATGATTCTCACTGTTTACGGTCGCCGCTACAAGCTCTTCCCTGTCGCCTCCCATGCGCGTCGGACTTGCCGTGAGGCTGATGATCACCTGGGCTCCGTCCAGCGCCAGCAGGTACGGCAGCGACATGTGCCAGAGGTCCTCACACACCACCACCCCAAACCGGCCCAGGTGCGTGTCGAAGGCCTGTACGCCCGTCCCCCGGCTGAAATACCTCATCTCCTCGAACATCCCGTACGTCGGGGGGTAGACCTTCCTATGAACAGTCCTGACAGTCCCCTCCTCGAACAGAAACGCCGAGTTGAATATCCCGAACCCCGGCCCCTCTTCCACGCCGCCGGCGATGATCGTGATGGAGTCGCTCTTCTCGATCAATGCCTTGAACGGGCGCGCATCCTTCACCGGGTCGACCGCCAGATCCCAGTTCATGTCCTTGACGCTGTACCCCGTCAGGCTCAGCTCCGGGAACACGACAAGCTGGGCGCCCGCCTTCTCGGCACGGTCCGCCCATTCCACATGCTTCCGCACGTTGGCGTCGAGGTCCCCGAGGACAGGGTCGATTTGCGCCAGGGCGATCTTGAAGTTCATAGGGTGATTATTCAGAAGCTTGAGTGAGCGGACGGGTGTTGCCCACAACAGCCGGGACCGGGCGGGCCATCACGAGCCAGCCAGACTCACTGCGACAAATCTATCATCTTGATATCCTGCACGTACGTCACCGTCCGGTCGCTCTTCAGCTCCTTCAGCTGCGCGATCTTCTTCTCGATCCGGTCCATATTGTCCCGGATGATCTTCAGATACGACCCGAACGCATCCTCGACATGCCCACCGCTCAGCTCGTCCAGGTTCTTCCGCATCGAGTCAAGCGGCACGCGCAGCTCGCCGGTGATCTTCACGATCAGGTCCTGAAGCGTCTCGAGCCGCTTCTGACTGATCTCCAGCTCCGTGAGCTGATCGCGCAACTTCTTCCGCTCGATCGCGCTCAGGATCGCCCGCGGCAGCACGGGCGTGCTGATCTCTTCCTTCACCAGGTAGTCCTCGACGCCGAGCTTCATCACCTCCACGGCAAGGTCGAAGTCCTTGTTCACCGTCAGGAAGATGATCGGGAGATCGTACCCCTTCTCCTGGATCAGCTTCGTGATCTCGAGGCCGTTCTTCCCGGGAGAAAATAGTCCATCAGGATAACCTGGAACGCGCGATCCGTCTCGAGCAGCTCGAGCGCGGCCGCGCCGTTGTCCTTCCAGGTCACCTCGAACTTCTCGGGCTCGTGCTTGCGCAGGAAGAGCTCGACAAGGTTCGCAAACTCCCGGTTGTCCTCTACGAGGAGGATCCGAATTGTAGTCATGTGTGTCTTGGCCACCTACGGTTGCAGGAATCGTCGCCCGGAGGCAATTGAGCCTGCCCAGACATGCGCCGAACCTCAGGACCGGGGGATGGAGAAGAAGAACGTGCTCCCCTCACCCACCGTTGATTCAAGCCAGATGCGTCCGCCTCGATGCTCGACAATGTTCCTGACGATCGCGAGTCCGGCCCCCGTCCCGTCAAACGTCTCGCGCGGATAAACGCGCTGGAATATTCTGAAGACCCGCTCGTGCTCCTCCGGCTCGATCCCGATGCCGTTGTCGGAGACCGCCAGGATGACCTCTCCGGGCTCGACCCTCGCAGATATCTCGACGCGCGGGTCGTGACTGGTGTTGAACTTCAATGCGTTCGAGATCAGGTTCCGGAACACAATCCCCAGCTGCGCACGGTCGAATGTCACCGATGGAAGATCACCCTGGACCGTGACCGTTGCCCGTTTTTCGCGAATGCTGAACTCAAGATCCTGCAGAACATCCCCGAGCACGTCCCCCAGCGGCTGAGATTCCTCACTCTCGGTCGCGCGTCCAACCCTCGCAAGCGTGAGCAGATCCTCGATCATGCTCTTCATACGGACGCCGGCGGTACGTATCGAGCCGAGGAACTGCAGGCCCTCGGCATCCAGCCTGCCGGCATAGTCGGCCTCAAGGATCTTCGCGTACCCCTCAATAGTGATCAGGGGCTCCTTCAGGTCATGCGAAACCACGTACGCGAAATCGTCCAATTCCCGGTTCTTGGTCTCAATTTCGCTTGATTTCGCAAGAATCGCATCGTACAGACGGATGCGATCCATCGCAATGCCGGTCAAACTACCAATACTTCCCGCTAGGCGCAAGTGAGTCGGAGCATACCCCTCCAGGCTTGCGGAGCGAAGAAGCACCGCCTCCGCGAAGTTCCCAGAGGTCTTCACGGGGATGGCAAGCAGCACCTCCCCCCCACTGTGGCCGGCCGCGACTTCGCCGGATTCACGAGCCGAGAGAAGGACAGAACGAGCTTCCGCAGCAATTTCACCGTCTACAATTTCGCCATTGCCGCTCTCAGGCCGCGTGACCGCGGGCACACCCGCAGTGCCTGAAAAAACGAGCCTGGCACCCCCTGCGGCCGTCAGCTCGTACAACTCCACCGAATCAGCGGGGAGCGAGCGGGGGATGTGGCGCAGCAGCACAGTGAACAGGGTGACCGTGTCCGCCACCCCGGCAAGGTCGCTGGCCAGCTCATACAGGTGCGTCACCGTGCTGAGCTGCGACTGAACCTCGGCATACAGGCGCGAGCGCTCGACCATGGCGCCGATCTGGTCGGCAATGGGCTGCAATAGCCGGATGTCCTTTTCAGCGTAGACGCCGGCCTTCTTGCTCGCAACGTTCAGCGTGCCCAGGAGACGCTCATCGAGCATGATCGGGATGCTGAGATGACATCGCAGGCCTACCTTCGCCGAGACCGTCCCGGGCCCGAGGGCGGGATGGGTGAGAACGTCATCGACAAGCACCGCCTTCCTCCCATCGATGACCAGCTTCGAAACCGTCCGTTCCACCTGGACGATGGTCCCTGCCGGCGGACCTTCCACGCCGGGACCGGCACTCGCGTAGAGCAATGCGCTGTGTTGATCCGGGAGAAGGAGGCTGACGTTCACGTGGTCATAGGGAAGCATCGCGCGGATTTCCGCCGCCACGACTTCGAAGATCTTCCCGAAATCGAGCGTCCGGTTGCCCATACCGATGATGCGGTTGAGCATCTCGATCTGGCGCGACTTCGCCGAGATCTCCACCTCCATGCTGCGCCGCTGAGTGATGTCGCGCGCGATGCTCACCATGGCGACGGACGCCTGCTGTGAATCCTTCAACAGCGTCGTACTCATGCTGACGTCGACAATCCCGCCGTCCTTGCGTCGCCACCGCATGTCGTGATCCCGCAACGAATCCTGCTCGCCAAGCTGCCCCACCCACCGGATGAAGGCGGTCATGTCATCCTCGACGACCCAGGGGTACGGAAACGTCTTGCCGAGAACCTCGTTCCGCTCGTATCCGGTGGCCAGCGTGAACTCCCGGTTCACCTCCCACACGCGCCCGTCCAGATCCGAAATCATGAGCGCGTCACCCATGGCGTCGATGACGTTGCGCAGCGTCTCCTCGGACTCGTGGACCTCGACCTCCAGGCTCTTGTGCGCGGTGACGTCGGAGATCGTCCCGACAACCCCGCGAACCTTCATCTCTTCATCCAGCAGCGGCGAGAACCGCGCCCACATGATCCATCGCCCGACGCCGTCGGCGGTCGGGACTGTAATGTCCTGCGAGCTCATCCGCTCGCCCTCAAGCGCCCGTGCAATCAACGGCTGGAGTTCCTGCATCGGCAGCGGCGATTCATCGGCGGACTTGCCGAGCATCTCGTCCCGCGTCTTGCCGGTCAGCAGTTCCATCGCCTGATTCCAGTCGATGCACCGGAGGTCGGTACCAAAGACCACAACCCCCTCCTGGATGCTTGCGATCGTGTGGCGCTTCAGCTCCTCAGAGCGCGATAGCCGGCGCTCGAGCTCTATATGCTCCGTGATGTCGCTGATGATGCCGTTGATGGTCTCGACCGTTCCATCAGGGGCCCTGAGGTACCGGACCGAGTCCCGGACCCACCGGTATGCGGCCTTCCCCTTTGGGAGAACGCGGTATTCGAGATCGATCCCCTCGTTTCCCTGGGCTCCGGCCGTGATTCTCCGGGAGTACTCGACCCGGTCGTCCGGGTGGACGATGTTCCGCCAGCTGTCCGGCCCTCTGGTGATTTCCGCCGGCTGGTAGGCACATAGCGATACCACCTGGGGGCTAATGAACCGGAAGACGCCGTTCGGAAGGGTCTGGTAGATGACATCCTTGACGGTCTCGGCGGCGGACCTGAACATGACTTCGGAGGCGCGAACCCTGTCGAGGACGTGTACCCGGGCTGCAGCCGCACCGAGCTGGTCGGCGATCCCGGTCAGGAGTCCTGTCGATGAGGCCTCTTCGTCGAACGATCTTCGCGCGTAAAGGAAGACCAATCCCTGGAGCGAATTGCCAGATTGTAACGGTATGAAAATGAGAGAGTTATATCCCTCGGCTTCAAATAAATTCTTGTATGGAATGTGCGGGGGATATGTCGCCAGAGTCAGGACCAAAGGCTCGAGAGTCCGGGAGACGAACCCCCCGAGCCCGTCCGTCTGACTCATGGTGGACAGAGTTTCGATGACCTTTTCGCTCAGCTCCCGGGAAATTACCATCGAGAGCGAGCCCGGACTTCCGGCGGGAACCAGTCCTGACGGACTGACGCTCCCGGATGCGGCAGAGGAACCGGAACTGAAAGCGGGGTCTGACGGGGCCACAGGACCGGACCCCTCGCGGGGCTCATAGACGGCCCCCCCGTCAGCTCCGAGACGCTTGATCAGGTAGTCGAGGGACGCCCCGGCAAGATCGACGAACCGGTCCGGGTCCCTCAGGACGACCATGAGCTTCTGGAGCGTTTCGGCCTCCCATTGCCTGCGTTCCCGCTCGGCAACGGCCGCGACCTCGGCGGAACGGTCGAAAATGTAGCAAACAACGGACTTCTGCCCGTCCAGGACGACTTCCGAAGCGGACGCCGAGAGGTGCAATCGGCCCCCCTCACGCGTGGAACCCACAAAGTCGAACGCGACCGGCGTGTCCTTCTCGCCGGTCAGGGAAAGGGATTCAAGGATGGCCTTCCGATCGCGTCCGGCCGCGAGGCGGGAGAGTTCCGATCCCACAAGCTCCTCGAGGAGCATGTACCCGAAGAGGGGGAGGAGCCCCTGGCTGGCGTAGACGATCTTACCGTCGCGCACGACCATGACCGCACCCGATGCTGCCCCGAGGACGGTCTTGAGGTACGCATCAGACGACTGAAGGTCGTGGAGGGCCTTCTGCCTCGGACCCATCGGGACCAACGTACAGAGGACTACCGAGCGATCGTCGGATGGAAGCGGGAGAGCGGAAAGCTCGAACTCGAGGGGTGTGGAATCCTTGACGGGGATTGTGACGTCGCGGACTCGCGGCCGTACGCTTTCCGAAGACGTGCCTCCGACCTTTGACGCCCCCTCTGTCTTAGGTTCAGATTCATCCGCGGCATCCGTCCCGGCCGCTTCCTCGAGTCACTGGCCCCGCCGAATCGTGCTCTGCCTGCGCAAAGATCTCCTGCAGCAGGTGCGAGTTCTTCCGTCCGAAGAGCTGGTGAGGGGTGACTTGAGGTTCGCCACCTTCATCAACACTCCACGGCATGGCGGAGCGGAACGCAGCATTCACGGAGAGTATGCGCCGCGGCGACATGATCGCCTGCGGGTACGGTGACTGCTCGAAGCGATAGTCCTGCGAACTCTCGGTCCGACGGAGTCTATCCTTCAGCCTCTCGATTCTCTCGTCGGGCGTGCCTGCGTCGGGGGCCGGCACCAGGGGCTTCCCCCAGACAATCGCGCCATCCTGAAGCCGGAGCATCCTCGGGAGGAACTGCTCGGAGTCGTACACTCCGGTGGCGGCAATCATCTGACAGTAGAACTCTTCGCCGGTCTGACGGAGTACGACGATCGCCGAGGCCTCGCCCTTCAATCTCGCCCAGTGAGAATCCTCCAGGAGATTCTCGGTCAGGAGGAAGAGCGACCTGCAACGCGCCTCACGCAACGCTTCAGCCGCGCCGCGGACAAATCGCTCGCGCGAATCTGTCGAGCTCAGCCAGCCGGGAGTTTCGCCGGCGAGATCCAGGATGACGGACACGCCCCGTTTCTTCCCTGCGGCCGCCAGCGCTTTGATGCAGTCAGAGGAAGACTTGAATGAATCGAGAGGGATGATGGCAGTCGAGTTCGCCCCCTCTCTGGAAAGGGCCGACGCATTGGCGGAGGAGTTCGAAATCTGAGCCGACGGGTACGAAGAAGTTGCCAGTGAAGTGAAGAGCGCAAGCTTCGAAGACTTCCTGGATGTCGCGAGGAACGCCGGGACAAATCGCCGCGCGACATACGCATCGGGGAGCGTGAAGAGGACAAAACCGCCGGGAGGGATGAGCTCGAGAAAATCTTCTGGTATTTGAAGCGTCTGCTTACGGGGCATGTAGAAACGTGTAACTGCTAATTCAATGGATGACCCACGTCAGGGGCCTGCTTCAGACAGTGGTCGATTGACAACCGTCAATTGCTCTCTTCACCAGCCGCCGGAGGCACCGCCGCCGCCAAACGACCCCCCGCCTCCCGAAAATCCGCCACCTCCGCCACCTCCCCCGAATCCCCCGCCAAATCCGCCGCTCTTCCGGCCCCCGCCCAGGCCGCCCGATGGCGGGAATCCGATCCACGGGCCGGGGAAGTTCCTGTTGCCGGGACCTCCCCCGAAGTACTTCCGCCTGCTGATGAACATCCGGCTGATGATGAAAATGATGAATATCAGAAAGATGATCGTGGTCAGGTTGATGCCCTTGCCATCGCCTTTGGGGTCGGCCTTGTACTCGTTCTTCGTGGCGAGCATGATCGCCTCGACGCCAGCGTTCAGCCCGCCGAAGAAGTCGCCTTCACGGAACTTCGGCCCGATTTCACGCCTGATGATCGTCCCCGACAGGGCATCCGGGAGAGCGCCCTCGAGCCCGTACCCGACCTCGATTCTGATCTTCCGGTCGTCCTTCGCCACCAGCAGCAGGGCCCCGTTGCTCTTCCCCTCCTGCCCGATCTTGTTCTTCTCCGCAACGCGCAGCGCATACTCCTCGATCGCGGCCGAACCGATGGTGGGGATCATCAGCACCACGATCTGCGTCGACGTCTCCCTGTCGAACTTCTCCAGCTTCTGGTTCAACAGCACGACCTGGTTGGCAGTCAGCGTCACGGTCATGTCCGTCGCGTACCGCGTGAGCGTCGGGACCGGCACATCGGTGACATCGGCCTGAGAGAGGAGAATGGCCGGTGCTGCGACCAGCAACAGCAGGAGAAGAATTGGAGCCCGGAAGCGGGAGAGGGTCATGATCTATGTCAGAACTTCACCGCCGGGGTGACGTCCGCACCTTCTTTCGCCTGGAAGTACGCCTTCTGCTTGAACCCCGTGAACCCGGCAATGAGCGACGCAGGGAACACGCGGATGTCGGTGTTGTAGCTCTGAACGACCTGGTTGAACCGCTGCCTCTCGACCGCGATGCGGTTCTCTGTCCCCTCGAGCTGCGTCTGCAGGGCGAGGAAGTTTTCGTTCGACTTCAGCACAGGGTAGTTTTCTGAAACGGCCAGCAACCGGGAGATGGCTGAGGAAAACTGGTCCTGCGCCTGCTGGAACTTCTGGAACGCCGCGGGATCTTCGAGCACTTCCTTGGTGACGGTGATCTGGCTGACCTTTGCGCGCGCTTCGGTCACCGCGGTGAGGACATCCTTTTCCTGCTTGGCAAAGCCCTTGACGGTCTCGACGAGGTTCGGGATCAGGTCCGCACGGCGCTGATACTGTGACTCCACCTGGCTCCATGCGCCCGCCACGCCCTCATCCAGCTTCACAAGCCGGTTGTAAACGCCCGTCCCCCAGAGAAACAGTCCGATGGCGAGAACAGCAACGCCTCCGAGGACGACCCCCGCGATCAAGCAACCGCGTGATTTCATTCTTGCTCCTTGGATGTATACTTGATTGTAGCGTTGAACATTTCTGAACGCTTGCGCAGCGTTTCCGCGACGTTTGCCGAGTCCTGCCCCGAGAGCGTGGACGCCTGCCACTGCCGCACGCCGATCGGGATGAATCTGTAGCTCACGCTGTCACCGGCGAACGTGGCTTCAAAGACCGCGGTGTCGTAGGTGTGGCGTGTATTCCCCCCGAAGATGAAGTTCCCGAGCGAATAGACGATCACACCGTTTTTGTACAGCTCGACTCCCTGGAGCACGTGCGGATGATGCCCGACGATCAGGTCGGCGCCCGCCTCGATCACTGCGTGGCCGAAGTTCACGTATTTCGGCTCGGGATACTCCGCCTTCTCTTCCCCCCAGTGGAGCGTCACGATAACGAAATCGGCTCTCTCTCTCGATCGGGCCCGCTCGACGTCTTTCGCGATCAGACGCACTGCGCGTTGTGCGACGCCGGGCGAATCCGCGGTCGCCACGGGGGCTTCGTCCCCCCCGTAGTAGCCAAGGAACGCGAACCTGCGCCCTCCCAGTTCCATCACGACAGGTCGGTGGGCTTCCTGCCTGGTCCGGCCGGCGCCCACATGCAGGATGCCCGCGGAATCCAGGTTTGCGATCGTGTCAAAGAACCCGACCTCACCGAAGTCGAAGATGTGGTTGTTCGCCAGATTGACAATGTCGATCCCGGCGTCCTTGATTGCCCCGACGTACGAGGGGCGCATCCGGAAATTGTACGGCTTCTCGACCTTCGTGCCCCGGTCGGTAATGGGGCATTCGAGATTCACCATCGCGATGTCGGCGTCGCGCAGGACGGTAAAGTCCTTGAACGCAAGTCCGGCGTTGGTGTCGGCCGCAGTCTCGTAGTTGCCGGCCAGGAGAAGGTCACCCGCGAACCGGAGCACGACCGAGCGATCCTGGGCGCGCGATTGCGTGCACGCTCCACACGTGAGGAGCGCCGCCAGGAAAACTGCGAGCCGCCCGGACCATTCCGGGAGCACGCGAACCTTGAGCCGGACCCCGGCATTCACTTCGGCCATTTTCATCGCCGCGCCCATTTACTTCAGCAGCGACCGTGCGATGACGACCCGCTGGATCTCCGAGGTGCCCTCGTAGATCTCGGTGATCTTCGCGTCACGAAGGTATCGCTCCACGAGGTACTCCTGGACATACCCGTAGCCGCCGTGAATCTGGATCGCCTCGAGCGCATTCTGCACCGCAACCTTCGACGCAAGCAGCTTTGCCATCGCCGCGGCCTGACCGTACGGCCTGTCAGCATCCTTCAAGGCCGCGGCATGGAACGTGACGAGCCGGGCGGCCTCGAGGTTCGTGGCCATGTCCGCAATCTTGAACTGGATCGCCTGCAGCTCCGCGATCGGACGGTCGAACGCCTTCCGCTGCTTCGAATACGCTATCGACGCATCCACGCTCGCCTGCGCGATGCCGAGCGCCTGGGACGCGATGCCGATCCGCCCGCCGTCGAGCGTCTTCATCGCAAACCTGAACCCGTCGCCTTCCGCGCCGATCCTGTTGGCGGCGGGGACCCGGCAATCGGTGAACGAGAGCGAGACCGTGTCGGAGCTCCGGATGCCAAGCTTCTTCTCCTTCTTAGCGACGTTGAATCCGGGTGTTCCCTTCTCCACCATGAACGTGCTGATGCCGTGCGAGCCCTTGGACGGATCCGTCGCAGCCATCACCAGCACCACGTCGGCAGTCGAGCCGTTGGTGATCCAGTTCTTGGTTCCGTTCAGGATGTATGCGTCACCGTCGCGGGTCGCGACCGTGCGCTGGTTGGACGCATCGCTCCCGGCCTCGGGCTCGGACAGCGCGAACGCACCGAGCTTCTTCCCGGACGCCAGGTCGCGAAGGAACCGCTCCTTCTGCTCGTCGGTCCCGTGCTTGTTGATGCCGTAGCAGACGAGCGAGTTGTTCACGGACATGATCACGCCGAGGGAGGCGTCCGCTTTCGAAATCTCGATCATCGCCAGCACGTAGCTGAGCGTGTCCAGTCCGGCTCCTCCCCACTCTTCCGGGACCATCATGCCCATGAACCCGAGCTCGCCGAGCTCCTTCACGAGGTCGTGGGGAAAGACTGAGTGCTCATCCCGCTCGACGGCGCCGGGCGCAACGCGATCATGCGCAAACTTGCGGGCGGTTTCCTGGATGAGGAGATGGGTTTCGCTGAAGGAGAAGTCCATGGTAAAAGCCGATTTCCGATATCAGATATCCGACGTACGATATCCGATATCGCTGGTTGTGGTCAATAGGTGTAGAAACCCCGGCCGGTCTTCTTTCCCAGGTGGCCGGCGGCGACCATCTTCTTCAGGAGCGGACAGGGGCGATACTTGGAGTCGCCCAGGCCCTCGTACAGCACGTTCATGATCGCAAGGCAGACGTCCAGCCCGATGAAATCGGCCAGCGTCAGCGGCCCCATCGGATGCGCCATCCCGAGCTTCATGATGTCGTCGATCGCCCTGGGCGTGGCGACACCCTCCATGACGCAGTAGACGGCTTCGTTGATCATCGGCATCAGCACGCGGTTCGAGACGAATCCCGGGAAATCGTTCACCTCCACGGGCGTCTTCTCGAGCGCCGCACAGAGCTGCATGACCGTTGCGACCGTCTCGTCGGACGTCGCAAGGCCCCGGATCACCTCCACGAGCTTCATGACCGGAACCGGGTTCATGAAGTGCATCCCGATGAACTTCTCGGGTCGCCCCGTCAGAGCCGCCAGCTCGGTGATCGAAATGGACGATGTGTTCGAGGCGAGCACCGCATCCGCCGGCGCCGCTGAGTCCACCGTTTTGATCACGCTCTCCTTGACCGCCCGGTTCTCCGTCACCGCCTCGATGACGATCTGAGCGTCAGCAACCCCTGCCTTGAGATCCGTGCTCGTTTTGACGTGAGCGAGCGTGGAGGCTTTCGCGTCTTCGGTCAGCGTCCCTTTCTTGACCTGGCGGTCAAGGTTCGAGGTGATGGTCGCGACCGCCCTGTCAAGGAATGCCTGCTGCACGTCGATCAGCCGCACGTCAAAGCCGTGCTGGGCGAAGACATGCGCGATGCCGTTCCCCATCGTCCCGCCGCCGATCACAGCTACCCGTCGGATTTCCATGAGGTCACCTGTGAAGTCTTCTAAGGGGTTCGAGGCCTGAACGTCGAAGCTTGGACATTGCGACTGGTATGGTGGACTCCCAATTCTCAATTCATTCTTTCCACAATAACCGCACTCGCCTCTCCGCCCCCGATGCAGAGCGTCGCCAGGCCGCGCTTGAGTCCACGCTGCTGGAGCGCGTGCAGGAGCGTGACAAGGATGCGCGCTCCGCTTGCGCCGATCGGATGTCCGAGCGCGATCGCGCCGCCGTTCACATTCACCTTCGCAGGATCGAGACCCGCCATCCGGTTCGTGATCAGCGCCACAACCGCGAACGCCTCGTTCACCTCGAACAGGTCGATGTCGTCGACGGTCATGCCGGCCTTCTGCAGGATCTTCGGAATCACATCCGCGGGGGCCGTCGTGAACCATTCAGGCTTCTTCGCAGCCGACGCCTGCGCGATGATCCTGGCCAGCGGCTTCAGTCCGAGCAAGCGCGCATGATCGGCGGTGGTCAGCGCCAGCGCCGCCGCTCCATCGCTGATCTTCGACGCGTTGGCGGCCGTGATCGTTCCATCTTTCTGGAACGCGGGTTTGAGCTGGGGGATCTTCTCGAAGTTGGTCCGGGTAACGTCCTCGTCGTCGACCACCATCTGCACCTCGCCTTTCGGCCCCTTCACTTCAACGCCGACGATCTCCGTCTTGAACTTCCCCTCCTTCTGTGCCGCCTGGGCGCGCTTGTAGCTCTCGATCGCAAAATGATCCTGCGCCTCGCGCGGTATGTCGCACTCCTTCGCACACAGCTCTCCGGCCATCCCCATGAGGTACTTGTTGTACACATCGTAGAGTCCGTCCTTGATCATCGCATCAACGAGCTCTCCGTGCCCCATGCGGTACCCTTCCCGCGCCTTCTCGAGCAGGTACGGGATGTTCGACATGCTTTCCATGCCGCCGCTGACAACAACCCGCGCATCCCCGAGGCGGATCGCCTGGGCGCCGAGCATGACTGCCTTCAGGCCGGACCCGCACACTTTGTTGACGGTCATGGTTTCGACGCTCGGTGGAAGTCCAGCAAAAATCGCTGCCTGGCGGGCCGGAGCCTGACCGAGGCCGGCGCCGACGACGTTTCCCATGATGACTTCGTCAACGTCTTCCGGCTTGAGTCCGGCCCGTTTGACCGCCTCTTTGACGGCAATCGCGCCGAGCTGCGTCGCGGTGAACGAACTGAGAGAGCCCCTGAAGCTGCCTATTGGTGTGCGGCATGCGCTGACGATGACAACGTCGTTCATGGCTGTCAGGCTCTTAGGTGTGGAGGGATAAAGTGAAGTGTTTGATAGTAAGGGAAAAGGGGCGAAAAAACAAGGAAATCGGGAATGGGGGAGATGGGGAATCCTCCAGATACGGAATGCTCGATATGCGGCATTAGCCAGGTTGCCAGAGCGCGGGGATGAAAACCAGGTGGGCCGGCGGGGCTAAAACAGAACGGTCCGCGCCTGCAAGGTTGCATGCACGGACCGTGAGGTATGATCGTTATCAGCCGGATCAGCTGCTCATCGAGCGCAGAAACTCCCGGTTGGACTTGGTTCCGCGCATCTTCTCGAGCGCGAACTCCATGGCATCGACGGGGTTGAACTCCGCGAGTATCTTCCGCAGGATCCAGACGCGGTTCAGATCGTCGGGATCCAACAGCAACTCTTCCTTTCGTGTGCCGGAGCGGTTCACGTCGATCGCGGGGAAGATACGGCGATCGCTCAGCTTCCGGTCGAGCACGAGCTCCATGTTGCCGGTGCCCTTGAACTCTTCGAAGATGACCTCGTCCATGCGGCTGCCGGTCTCGACCAGGGCCGTGGCCACGATCGTGAGGCTTCCGCCCTCTTCGATGTTACGAGCGGCGCCGAAGAAGCGCTTCGGCTTGTGCAGCGCGTTGGCGTCCACGCCGCCCGACAGGATCTTGCCGGAGTGCGGGACGACCGTGTTATGAGCGCGGGCGAGACGGGTGATGCTGTCGAGCAGTACGACGACGTCCTTCCCGGCTTCCACCAGGCGCTTTGCCTTCTCCAGCACCATGTCCGCCACCTGCACGTGACGCTCCGGCGGTTCGTCGAACGTGGAGCTGACCACCTCGGCGTTCACCGAGCGCTCCATGTCGGTCACCTCTTCCGGACGCTCGTCGATGAGCAGCACGATGAGCTTCACCTCGGGATGATTGCGGGTGACGCTGTTGGCGATCTTCTGCAGCAGGATCGTTTTGCCGGCCTTCGGCGGGGAGACGATCATTCCGCGCTGGCCTTTACCGATCGGCGAGAGGAGGTCCATGATGCGCATGGCGTACTCGCCGGGCGCAGTCTCCAGCTTCAGAGGCGATTGCGGATAGAGGGGCGTCAGGTTGTCGAACAACACCCGTTCGCGGATCATATCCGGGTTTTCGTCGTTCACCGCCTCCACGCGAAGCAGGGCGAAGAACCGCTCCCCTTCCTTCGGCGGGCGGACCTGGCCGCTGACCGTGTCGCCGGTGCGCAGATTGAACTTCTTGATCTGCGAGGGCGAGACGTAGATGTCGTCGGGTGAAGGCAGATAGTTGTAGTCGACAGAGCGCAGGAAGCCGTACCCGTCGGGCAGGACTTCCAGGACGCCGCGGCTGAATGTCAGGCCGCCTGCTTCCGTTTGGGCTTCGAGGATCTTGAATATCAGTTCTTGTTTGCGCAGGTCGCTGAAGCCTGCAATGTTCAGATCTTTGGCGATCTGATTGAGCTCAACAATCTTCTTGGATTTGAGCTCGGCGATGTCCATTGGCATGGATAACGCGCCTTTCGAGATGGGAGGTACTTTTGCGGCCGATTGGGCCTAACAGGGTCGGAAAATGTGGAACGATCAGGATGGGGACGCTGGATAGTTGTTAAAATGTACAGGTAACTGGAGGAAATGTCAAGCGTTTTTCTGCCCCCCGCCACACATACACCAAGAGACTGTGAACCCCCCGCACGACCTGTACGGAGGGTTCTTTGCCGGCCTACCGGCGTTGCGGATTGGGCTTGTTGCCAAGCCACATAGCACATCTAAAGGTAGAGCAAGATCGTTCGTTTGTCAAGAGGGCACGCGGAGAACGCCGAAGGCTCCGTTTTGACCCTCAGTACGGACGGCAGTGGGCGTGTGTGTCGGAGGGCAGCTTATGTGCAGGTTCTCCCCGATCTCAGAGAAAAGGCCCGGGAGTTGCCTACGCCCGAGCCCCTTCTTCATGCCTCCTATTCTGTCCCGATCAGCGGATGAGTACGAGCTTGCGTGTTTCCACAAAGCTGCCCGCAGTAAGACGATACAGGTACACGCCGCTGGAGAGGCGAGATGCATCGAACACTGCTTCGTGATATCCGGCATCCTGCTCTCCCTCGACGAGCGTGGCCACTTGCTGACCGAGCGTGTTGAACACTGTCAGCGTCACGTGTGAGCGAGCCGGCAAGCCGTACCTGATCGTGGTGCTAGGGTTGAAGGGATTCGGATAGTTCTGGCTGAGGACATACTCGCGCGGCGTGACTGCATGTCGTTCACCCTCAACCCATGTCGTTCCGCCCGCTATGGTGTGAAGAATAGTCCCGTAGGGTCCGACGGTCGTTCCCGTGTTCGCATCGGCGAAAGAGACACCCCTCAGCCCAAACATCGTTCCGCTTGTCTGGCTCGTCCAGGTTGCGCCGCCGTTCGTGGTCCGCAGGATAACGCCGCCGGCGAGAAAATGGCCTCCCACCACTGTTCCTGTGTTGGCATCTGTGAAGGAGACGCCAGACAGAAAGCCCCACGGGATGGAGACGCGCTCGAGAACAATGGTCGTACCACTCGATTGGTTCGTCCACGTTGCACCGCCATTCGTGGTGTGAAGAATTGTAGACCAACCGCCCACCGCCGTTCCAGTGTTCGCATCAGTGAACGAGACGCCAGCAAGCCAATCGGTCGTGCCACTCGATTGGCTCGTCCAGCTCGTGCCGCCGTTGGTGGTGTGGAGAATTGTACCTGCTTCGCCCACCGCCGTTCCCGTGTTCGCATCAGTGAACGAGACGCCAACAAGTCGAGCCGTCGTTCCGCCCGTCTGGCTCGTCCAACTTGTGCCTCCATTGGTGGTCCGAAGAATTGTGCCACTGTCTCCCACCACCGTTCCTGTGTTGGCATCGGCAAAGGAGACGCCAGACAGCAAATCCGTCGTGCCACTCAATTGGAACGTCCAGGTTGCGCCGCCGTTGGTGGTGTGGAGAATTGTACCTACTTCGCCCACCGCCGTTCCCGTGTTCGCATCAGTGAACAAGACGCCAGCAAGCCGAGCCGTCGTTCCGCTTGTCTGGCTCTTCCAGGTTGCACCACTATCGGTGGTCCGAAGAATTGTGCCACTGTCTCCCACCACCGTTCCTGTGTTGGCATCGGTTAAGGAGACGCTATTGAGCCAAGCCCTCGTTCCGCCCCGGCCCGTCCAGGTTGCGCCCCCATTGGTAGTCCGAAGAATTATGCCACTGCCTCCTACCGCTGTTCCCGTGTTCGCATCGGTGAAGGAGACGCTAGAGAGCCAAGCTGTCGTTCGGCTCTGGCTCGCCCAACTCGCGCCGCCATCGGCGGTCCGGAGAAGTGTGCCATTGTCTCCCACCACCGTTCCATTGTTGGCATCGGTGAAGGACACGCCTCGGAGGAGAGCGGTCGTTCCACTTGCCTGGCTCGTCCAGGTTGCACCGCCATTGGTGGTGCGGAGAATTCCTCCATCTGTTCCCACCGCCGTTCCCGTACTCGCATCGGTGAGGGAGACGCCCGAGAGGGTGTAGTAACTCAATTGGCTCGTCCAGGTTGCGCCGCCATTGGTGGTGTGAATGATTAGATTACCAACCGCTGTCCCTGTGTTGGCATCGGTGAAGGAGACGCCATAAAACCAATTGGTCGTGCCATAGTATTGGCTCGTCCAACTTGCGCCGCCATTGGTGGTCCGGAGAAGTGCCCCATAGTCCCCCACCGCCGTTCCTGTGTTGGCATCCGTGAAGGAGACGCCATAGAGCGAAGCCCTCGTTCCGCTTGACTGGCTCGTCCAACTCGCACCGCCATCGGTGGTCCGAAGAATTGTGCCATTCTCTCCCACCACTGCTCCTGTGTTGGCGTCGGTGAAGGATACGCCAAAGAGGTGATTTGTCGTTCCGCTTGACTGGCACGTCCAGCTGGTTCCTCCATTCGTGGTGCGGATAATCGTGCCATAAACGCCTACCGCCGTCCCAGTGTTGGCATCGGTGAAGGAGACACCATTGAGCGTATTACCTGTCGGCAAGGGGTTTTGCCAGTACCAGCCAGATTGTGCATCTGCCATCGCAAGGGAGAAAGCGGATATGACAATCGCAAGGACGATGTGGATTGGTTTCATGTCGCACCTTCGTATTCAGAGGGAGCGTGGCAGAAGTGGTTCAACGTAGGACTCGGTGGGTCGTCGGGTACACAAAATCGCAGAGTCACTCGGCGGCACACTGACTAGCTCTTTCAATTTCGGGTTTCACGGTCACCGCACAAGAATCAATTTGCGCGTCTGAATGAACTCTCCCGCGGTCAAACGACATAGATAAACCCCACTCGCAAGATTCGAACCGTCAAACTTCACCTCGTGAACACCCGCCTCCCTCCTCTCGTTCACCAGCACGGACACCTGCCGTCCGAGGATGTCATACACCGTTAGACTAACAAGCGATGCTCTTGGCAACTCAAACTTGATGGTCGTGCTCGGGTTGAACGGGTTCGGGTAGTTCTGCGCAAGCATGAACTCGGTCGGCAACACCTGTCTGTCTGCTATGACACCAGTTGATCGTGGGAAGAATGTCTGTAGTATCGTATCGATCGTTGCGCGCCACTGACCCCAGCTATGCCCTTCATGTCGCTCTTCCCATCGGAAGAAGTATCCTCGTGCAATCATGGCGTCGCGGAACGGACCCATGTTGTACGCAACGTCTGAGTAGGTCCCCCAGATAGAATGGTATTTGATCGGTTTCACCGGACCGTTCACAATGAGATTGTATGCCTCGTTGCCGTTTGGCTGGAACGCGCCCGACTGAAGTCCGCAGATGCCAAAGACTTCAGGATGATTGTAGCTGATGAGCGCCGAGATATTTCCTCCATACGAATCTCCAATCACCGCCCGCTCTGACGGTGCGGTGATCGTCCGGTAGACGCTATCGATGAACGGTACAAGCTCGGTGACGAAGAACTGCTGGTATTGATTGCGAAGCGTGAAAGCGTACTCCTCGTTCCGGTTCGTAGGCGTTACGAACACCCCGATAGTCGGCCTGATCTTCGAATACGCAATCAGATTATCGAGCACGTTGATCGCATTGCCGAAGGTCACGTAGTCGCTGCCGTCCTGAAAATACGCAGTTGGATATCTCGCAGTCGAGCCATCATAGACATACGGCAGATAAACCTGAACGCTGTATGTCATTCCGCGAATGTTGCTGTGGACTGATTGGATTTCAGATCTGCCGTGCTGAATCGTTCCATCGTACTGAATCTCCCACGGGGGAATGTACACGGGCATCTCGAGCGCAGAGTTGTCTCCAAAACCCCCGGGGGTGAGAACCGGATTGTGCGGATCGAGAATCCAGCTGCTGCCGTCAAGGAGAAATTTATAGTCGATGCGGGCATCGCGCTCAAACACGCGAGGCAGATACCACAAATCCGTCGTGGAGAGCTTTGTCATCGGATCTCCGCCTGTACTCCATCCATTGAGATCGCCGGGAACATTCACGGTAGTTGCCGGACCGCGATAAATGAACTGTGCGATGGTGTCTTCGATGAATGGCAACACGGGATTGGACGCCATGAAGCTGTCAACGAGAGCACTTCGGTCTAGAAAACCGGCATTCGTGACCCTCTCGTAGAATGCGAGGAATCTGGGCCCCAGCAGCGGCTTGGGCTCCGGACCGATGGCGAGTGGACTCTCGCACGCGCCGATATCCGGATGTGAGCCAGGAGGGTTTGGACGCACGGAGCCAAACAAGTCGCGGCCGGGTGCACGGTACCAGGCGCCGCCGAACTGCAGTGAATCCGTTCCACGGCCAATGCAGTAGCTCGTGTCAGAAAGGCGACAGTCTATCTCAGCAAACCGCGGATCCCCAACGATGTTGCCTTCGCCGGAATAGCCACCATAGATGTCGCAGTAGCAGGCAGCGAGGCTTCCGGCAGAACCCGTCTGGATCTCCATCCCGGCCGGATCCCAGAATATTGTATTAAGTGCGCGGACGATCGCGCCATTCCAGATGCTAAGTCCCGAGCCCCCTGACGCCGCGGTGTTCGAGGTAAGTGTATTATTGATCATCGAGAGGACAACATCATTGTTCGTGACGGAGATGCCTCCTCCCGAAGTCCCGGCGGCATTCCCCATCAGGATATTGTTCACCATCACTATGTGGGGGACTACGCCCACCGCCTGAACTGAGTACACGGCCAGCCCGCCTCCCTCATGGCTTGCCGAGTTGTTGATGATTCGATTTCCCTCGATATTCACGAGCCCGTTCCAGATTTGGAATGCTCCACCGACACCAGCATCAACCGATCCATGGACCGAATTCCGGGCAATCAGGTTGTCCCGTATGGCTGAGTTGTGCCCGATGGCGAAGGCTCCCCCCTCACCATCCTTCCCCACAAGGGTGTTGTCGGCGATGGTGTTGTGCTCCACTATCGCTTGCGAAACCCCATTCTTGTCCGAAACGTCAAAAATGTTGATCACTCCGCCCATGTGCTCGGTTGGGGAGTTACAACCATTCGCTCGTATGATATTGTGAAGAATTCGCACACCCCCGCCAGCGATGTCCACTCCCATTCCAACACGCATCTGGTACACTGGCATTGGTGGATAGTTGACGGTGCGCCGATTCCCCTTCCCACCGGTGATTGTGAATCCCGCGAGCACCGTTGTTGTATCCGTGGCTCCATCGATGGTCACAACGGCAGCGGAGTCCGGACTGTGGGGCTGACTGCCGTCGATGATTGTGCGCGAGATGTGGGAAGTGTCACCATCCACGACAAAGGCACTGCCGACTGTAATCTTCTTGGTGATGACAATATTTTCTTTGTACGTTCCCTCATCGACGAGCACGGTGTCACCGATTGCCGCTGCGTTGATGGCAGCCTGGATCGTTGCGTATGGTGAAGGTACGTGTCGGATGGTCGCACCTCCTGTCTGGCAGAAGACGCTTATGCACAGAAGTGCAAGCTGAATGTTCGCAAGAGTTCTCATTGTGCCTCCTCGATCACTTCATCAACACCATTTGCCGGCACTCGACATACTGTCCGGCAGTCAGTCTGTAGAAATAGACTCCGCTGGAGGGGCCCGATCCATCAAACTTCACCTCGTGAACACCCGCCTCCCTCCTCTCGTTCACCAGCACGGACACCTGCCGTCCGAGGATGTCATACACCGTTAGACTAACAAGCGATGCTCTCGGCAACTCAAACTTGATGGTCGTGCTCGGGTTGAACGGGTTCGGGTAGTTCTGGCTAAGCGTGAAACGGCTCGGGACTTGCGGCTCCCCCTCAGCAACACCAGTCGGCGTGATCCAGGCAACTGCGCGCTTCACCACGTCGTCCTCCCCCCTCGCAACACCATCGCGAGTGAGCCATACCTCCTCATCAACCGGGAAGCCTTTGTGCATGAGGAGCCCCTCGTTGTTGATGAGCGACTGCATCTGCCCGCCCGCGTAGCGGTAATACCACGTTCCCCATTGATTCTCAACATAGGGGCACGAACCAGCGACCGGGAAGGATCCATTCGTAGGAAGACCGAAGAATCGAACCCTTGGGTAAGACCTCATCTTGAACGCATTGAGATCACCGAAGCTGCTGGCATGTGGGCCGGTAAGCACGGCAACAGGTCCGGCGAAGGAGTCGGGCCGCATGTATACAGATTGGTCGAATGGAGCTGTGTATGTGAAACTGAAATGGTCCCCCGTAGTGTTCCGCATCGCATTTCGCCACCGAGATGGACCTGCAGGATTCTGACTGAAGAGATAATCTAGACCCGCATCTGCGGCAGTGCGGCTGTCACCAGCTCCCAGATTGTATCGGAAGTCGAGTATGAGACCTTTCACTTTTTGTACGGTAACAAGGTCAGCCAGCGCTGTCGCGAATTGGACTCCATCTGCAGCATTCCACCGTGCTGCATAAACATATCCGATGGAGTCAATCAGACCGTAGGAGACATACTCTTCGCCTGCCAGGTCGGGCATCTGTACTCCCGTAACCGGGACCTGGTCGGTCGCGTACAAAGAGAACCAATCAAGCCCGGCAAGGGGGGCGGTCGGAAGATGGACCGTGTCTCCAGAGCGTGTACTTCACCACGTCGACCGTGTCAAAAAGGCTCCAGTTGTTTCCCGCCGAATTGAGCAGTGAATAGGTCATGCTCCTCTTCGTACTGCCAAATGGAATGATCCACCATTCAAATGGAAGCTGGGCTGCGAGAAGATCCTTGTACAGTTGCTTCCATGGAATCCTGTCATATCCGAGAATGATGTCTCCAGGGACCAGGCCCAATGGATGAGACGTGATCGCCCGATAGACCAGGAGAGAACTATCAGGAAGAGGAGTCAGAGCAGCCCCGAAGTTGCCAACCGGCCCCCAGCCATTGGTCCAGAACATCGGTACCCCTGGTTTGAAGACAAACTCGCCATCTTGCATGAAGGAGCTGTCCAAGCCAAGGTCCGCAATATACGTGTGGTCTTCGCAGAGCGGGAGATACATTTGACCCAGGATTGCTTGAAACCTGCCCCTGCTGACGCCTGCAGCAACCTCTGGACGATAGAGCGCTTTCAGTGAATCCCAGTTCACATCGAGATACGGAAAACCTGCATATGACGTGTTAATGAGATTCCAGAACGTATCGAATACCTGGAGTTTTGTAGATGTAGGCAGACCTGGCCCCCACACGGAGTCTATCAGCGCACGCCAATCCTTAAGGGTATAATGTCCGGGTCTCTTCGGAGATACGTATGTCGAGAGAAATGCAGAAGGGTGTGCGGAGCTTCGAAGCTTCGATGAAGATTTGAGCCCCTGCAGGCCTGGCTCATGAGGTGGTGTCACCTGAGAGACTGCAATGTTGAACAAGATGGTAGCAAACAAAATGGAAAGCGTGAGTCTTTTCATGGTGGACTCCTTCGGTGTGGATGAGGTAGTCTGCGTTGACGTTTAATCTCGCCGAGCAGTCGCCTCGCATGCGTGAATTCGAGCAGCGGTTTCAAAGGCCAGTCGAACCAGGACTCGGTGGATCGTCGGGCAAAACAAGGGACGGAGCACCCGGCGGCCCACACAGAGTCATCCAAGAGTCGGCACAAAGATACTCACTCCAGAGGGGGGGGTGGTTATCAGAATCGGGCCAAAAACCTGAAGAAATGGGACTTTCTGGGGAAAACAAGTCGAAAACGGGGGGTCAGTGGGGCAGGATAGCAGCTCGCCGAGAAGCTATTGCCAATCAACGAGGCATCGTGAGCAAGTTCATCCTCCATCCAACGATTTGGAATGGGGGACCGATTTCCGGCGAAGGATCGCCGAGGGTGGAACACCAAACCGCTCGTGGAAACAGGCACTGAAGTGAGTGGGGCTTCCGAATCCGACCTGGTAAGCCACTTCTGCCACTGAACCGGCATTCTTTTCAAGTAGCTCACGGGCCCGCTGGAGCCGGATGTACTGTATGAATTCAGCAGGTGCGAGATTTGTGAGTGCCTGTAGCTTCCGATAGAGATGCCTCCGACTCAGGAACGCTTCCCGGGCAAGGTCGTCGACACCAAAATTCTCATTGCCAATATTCTTCTCGACGGCTTCCATGACTTTCTTCAAGCAGGGCATCATCGAGCGATGTGACCGCCACTTCGCTGGGCTTCAGGACCACCCCGGCAGAGAACTTCTTCCGGAGCTGACGCCGTTGTTCAATCAGGTTCCGTACACGTGCGCCCAGTTCCTTTATCTCAAAAGGCTTTGTCACGTAGTCATCGGCACCGATCTCCAACCCTTCAATCTTGCTGTCGGTACCCGCACGGGCGGTAAGGAGAACTACCGGAACGTGACTCGTCCGCACATCTTGCTTCAAGGCACGGCAGAGCTCCATGCCATCCATTTCCGGCATCATCACATCGCTGATGACAATATCCGGGACGATCTCCGTCGCCCGGTCATACCCCGTCTTGCCATTCCCTGCCTCCTGGACCGCATAGTCGGCTTCGAGACACTCCCGGATATACGCTCTCAGATCGGCGTTGTCTTCTACGATGAGTACGATCGGCTTACCCTCGGCATGTTGTGCGTATGGGCGTGGCTTTGGTTCTTCCGAAGAAGCTACAGCCTCGGCGTATTCTGGTCTCTCAGTCTGAGGTACGGATTCTGAAATCTCATTCGGTGCATATGCAGATTGTTCAAGGGGAATTCTCACCGTGAACACCGATCCTTTGCCTGGCGTGCTTTCAGCGGTTATCGTACCGTGATGAAGATCGACAAGCTCTTTCGTCAGCGCCAGACCGATACCCGTTCCTTCGGTGCTGTGCGTCTCATCTACCCGATAGAAACGGTCGAAGATGTAGGGGAGGTGGTTGGCGGGGATGCCGGCGCCGGTATCGGAGACCGCGAATGTCAGCCATTCACCCCCTCTCCCTCTCTCTCCCTCATGGAGCATCTTGAGGGGGCGAGGGGGTGAGGGGGAGACTCGCACCTGGACCCTCCCGCCTTCGGGCGTAAACTTCAGCGCATTCGACATCAGGTTATTCACGATCTTCTCGATCTTCTCGCCGTCAAAGAACCCGGCAGCAGAAGGAAGGTCGGATTGGATTTCGAGATTTATCCTCTTGCTTTCAGCCCAGGATTCGAATGACATCACGACGCGGCGCAGGAACTGAACAACGTCGCTCTTCGAAACCTGAAGCTTCATCGTGCCGGATTCGATACGGGAGAAATCAAGCAGCTGATTCACGAGTCCATGCAGCTTCTTCGTATTCTCTTCGACCAGATGAAGTTTCTGGAGAAGGTTCGGATCATCTGGTCGTTCAATTGCCTGTCTGATTGGTCCGAGGATCAATGTGAGCGGCGTCCGGAACTCGTGGGAGATATTCGCAAAGAACCGGGATTTCAGCTGGTCGACCTCTGCGAGACGTTCTGCCTGAAAGTGTTCCATCTCAGCCTGTTGCCTCAGGCGCACCTGGTTAAGTCGGAGGCGATATCCCGCAAAAAGGATTGAAACAATCAGGAGGGCATAGATTGAGTACGCCCACAATGTGCGCCACCAGGGTGGGGCGATGCCGAAGGCCAGCGTAATCTCCTGGTCAGGCCATGCCCCCCATAGCGATACGGCCTTTACATGGAAGACGTAGTCGCCCGGAGGGAGACTCGCATATCGCACAAACCGACGATCGTTCGGTGTGACCCAATCCTTCTCAAGGCCCTCGAGCTGGTACCTGTACTGAACAAGATGTGGGGCATCAATATCGATTGCGGCAAACTCGAATTCGAGTGTATTCTGAGGATACGACAATCGTATGGAACCAGACTGCTTCAGGAGCTGCGACGGCATGGCAGTTCCATCGTTGATCGCCATCCTTGTTATGACCAGGGGCGGTGGGGGGCGATGCGAATCGATGCTGTCCGGGTCCACGATATTCATTCCCGTCCATCCGGTGAGTAGAATTCGCCCGGCTTGCAGGTTCTCAATGTCATGGACGCCGCCACAAATCCCATCAGAATAGTCGAGATTTGTAAAGATGCCGCTCGAAGGATCGAGAATCGACACCCCTCCTGACTGGAAAGAAACCCATAAGCGTCCCTTTCCGTCAGATCCGATCGGTATAGCATAGACAGAATTCGGGAACACCAGATTTGGATAATGGGCAAATGATTTCGTCGCCGGATCCCAGAGGTTGATTACATTGCCGGCACCAACCCACATTCGTCCCGAGGGGTCTTCATACGTCAATCGAGTCCGATCATTACTCAATGAACGCGGGTTCGAGGGGTCATGAACAAACCGTTCTGTCCTGCCAGTGGAAGGATCGTGGACATAGAGTCCACCCAGATCCGAAGAGACCCAGATCTTGCCGGTACGGTCCTTCGTCACGTTCGAAGCATACGTGACCGGTGTTCTCAGAAACCTCCCCGAAGAGGGATCGAAATGCATCAAGCCCTCGTATTCGCCGGCGACCCAAATGGAACCTCCTTCTCCGTGCACTATGCTTCGCACAACACAATCTGCCCCAAACTTTGGCGCATAGCGGTAGTTCTTGACCCGGCCGGAGGTAAGATCGACCCTGTACAGGCCAAGTCCCCACGTGCCGTACCATAGATACCCAGCTGCATCACAGAACGAAGCCCTTGCATCGACATTTCCGACGATCGGTGTTTTGCCCCTGAAGACATCTATCACTTTGAGGATCCTCAACGAGGGAATGTCGACCTGATAGACCATGCCCATGGAGGACAGCCAGGTGTTTCCATCCTGGTCATGTTCAATGGATTCGAGGGATCTGGGCGATCCATCCCGCGTCGGAATTGAGTAGTGCGGAAAGCGGAAAGACTTCGGGCTGAGGCAGTAGACACCGTCCGTGAATTTGCCGATCCAGAGTGTGCCAGAGCCGTCGATAGCAACCTTCATAGAGGTTGATGACCGTGGGTCCGGGCCGGAGGGGAGGTAGGGGGCACACTTTCCCGATTCAGGAGAGAAGCGGTCCAAACCGCGGGCACTTGTAATCCACAGATGACCCGTTCGGTCTTCTACGATTCCCGAAATATCGTTGGACCGAATGGAAAGTCCGTCATCATCCCTATGCGCATAGTTGCGCACTTGCGTGTTCTTCCAATTGACCTGATAGATTCCGTTCGCTGCCGTCCCCACCCACAGGCTCCCGTGCGTATCGCTGAAGAGGCATTGTATGACACGCGAGTCGAGCTGTCGATCTGCATGGTCGAGGAATCCTGGACGCGAAAGCGCTTGGGTTTGTGGATTGAAAATGACCAGTCCGCTGTCAGTACCAACGACGACCATGCCATCCGCTCTCTCGCACAGGCCACCACAGTTGGTGGCTGGAGTGCGGAGTGCATATGCCGCGAATCGTATCTTTACGGCGAGGGAATCAAGGCCTTCGTATTCTCCCTGACCCGGTAGGTTAACGCGCACCAGGTTGCCTGGCAATGCAGTGAACCAGATCCCCCCGGCACGATCTTCCATGAAGTTCGGGATCCATTTACCCTCGTACCACGAAGAGTCGGCTCCGTGGGGAGGGAAATTCAAGAACCTGTCGCGACTGG
This sequence comes from uncultured Ignavibacteria bacterium, assembly GCA_963701735.1. Lineage (GTDB taxonomy): Bacteria > Bacteroidota > Ignavibacteria > UBA10030 > UBA6906 > CAWABB01. The sequence continues at coordinate 26,460 of CAVPBI010000026.1, forward strand.
CATCATAGAGGCTGAGTCCCGTTTCGAATGTCCCGACCCAGAGGCGTCCTTTGCTGTCGAACATCAATGACGTAACTGCATTAGAGGACAGCGAGAAGGGGTCAGCAGGATCGTGCCGGTAAGTCCTGCAGCTATAGCCGTCAAACCTGGCAAGCCCGTTTATTGTCCCGATCCAGATATAACCGTCGCGGTCCCGGACGATATTTGAACGGACCTGATCTGTCGGAAGGCCATTCCAAGTCGAAAGGCGGTTGAAGTGGAAGACGGGGAGGAGCTTCTCTTGCGCAAAGAGGGGATGAAGACTCAACACAAGAGCAGCCAGTGCGGTTGCACCAGACCGCAGCGCTCCTGAAATGTCCCAATATGTGCGTTGGTCTTCGCCCATCACGGGCTCACAGACGCAAGGAGTGGGGAGCGAAAATTATGCAGAAGGGAGAGCCGAAAAGATCAGAAGATCACAGGAAAGGTACCGATGACCGAGAGGAATGTCAATGAGCGGAAATCCCCATGTATTCAAGGCAGGTTCTCATGAAAAAAACCACATTCTCAAGGTCGGACCAGTGCCCTTCAAGCGAAATCCTTGACGCCGCCGTGCGAAGTTGATAGTTGGAACGAGCACTGTGCCCGTTCTCCCGTATGACCAGTCACTTGGTGGGGCATCAGGTAGACGAGCTGAGTCCACGGAGAGGGCAGACCGAGAGACTAGCGAACGCCAAGGGCGGCGCACGCCTCACCCACCACGTAGTGCGAGCCTGCGATCAGAACCCGCCCCTTTCCTGCCTTCCGGATGCCCGAAGCGACCGTGGGGCCGAGAACGGTTTCAAACCCCATCCGTTCGGCCGCTCGCTTGAGCTGCAATGCCGGCAGGGCTCGGGCATTCCGTGGCGCGACTGCAATCAATCGACCCGTGAGCGGCTTCAACTCTTCAAGCATCCCCCGGTAGTCCTTGTCCTTCATGACGCCGAAGACGACGGTGAGAGGTGCACGCACGGTCTGCCGGAGTGTTGCACCAAGCGCGCGGACACCGTCAGGGTTATGCGCGACGTCGAGCAGGTACCTGCCACCCGGACCAACCCGCTGGAGCCGGCCTCTGAGACCGGTGTATGACCTGACCCGTGCGAGCCCCCTGGCGACGGCAGTTCGATTCAGCCTGGGATACCGCCTACGGAATCCGGGGTCTCCCAGGAGGATGTCGATCGCCGCAACCGCCAGCCGGGCATTCGATCGCTGATGAATTCCCGCAAGGCCGAGGCGGACATTCCGGACAGAGAGGCGCTCGCCCATAATAGATACTCGACCGGTCACTGAGTTTTCATGCATCCTCACGACCCGCCGCGCCTGGTGCAGCCTCGTGCGACGCCTCCTGGCAATCCCCTTCAAGATGCGCAGCACATCGGAGTCCACGGATGCGGTCACCACCGGCGTGCGCGGCTTGATGATCCCGCCCTTCTCGCGGGCAATCTTGCGGACGGTGTTGCCGAGGTACTCCTGATGGTCAAGCGCCACGCTCGTGATCACGCTGATCATTGGCAGCACGACATTCGTCGCGTCGAGCCTCCCGCCCAATCCGGTCTCGATCACAGCGACATCCACCCCCTCTCCGGGCGAACCAGCAGAATGCGATCGCCGTGGTCGCCTCGAAGAATGTTGCCTTGGTCATCTCGATGGTGGGCCGGAGCGTCCTGGTGATCCGGACGATCTCCGCATCGGGGATTTGCCTGCTGTTGATCCTGATCCTCTCGTTGAACCGCTGGAGGTGTGGTGATGTGTAGAGGCCGGTTCTGTATCCCGCGCTCATGAAACAGGAGGCGATGAACGAGGAGGTGGAGCCTTTGCCGTTCGTGCCGGCGATGTGGATCGAGGGGAACTTAAGCTCCGGGTTGCCCGCGGCGCGAACGAGCGTGCGGACGTTTCGCAACCCCAGCTTCATGCCGCGGTACTGAAGGGAGTAGAGAAACGAGAGCGTGGAGTGATACGTGGCCATCAGAGCCAGCTATCCAGCACCGAGACGCCGGCCTGCGCATTCACGGCGCCGACCAGCTCCCCGACATCCGACACGCCGGCCTGTTCGCAGTACTCGACGATCCCCCGGGCGATCTTGATCCCCGCCGCGGGGTCGATGAAGTTCGCGGTGCCGACCTGCACGGCCGTGGCGCCGGCCAGGAAGAACTCGATCGCGTCGTGCGCGTTCATGATCCCCCCGATGCCGATCACCGGGATCTTCACTGCCCGCGCCGTCTCGTACACCTTGGCGATCGCGACAGGCCGAATGGCCGGGCCGGAGAGCCCCCCCGTCACGGTCGCAAGCAGCGGGCGGCGGGTCTTGATGTCGATCGCCATGCCGATCAGCGTGTTGATGACCGACACCGCGTCGGCTCCCTCTGCCTCGACCGCCCTGGCGAACTCGGAGATGTGCGTGACGTTCGGGGTCAGCTTGATGATGAGCGGCTTCTTCGTCCGCGCCCGCAGGCGCCTGGTGATCTCGCCCGTCATCGGACAGCTCGTCCCGAAGTTGAGCCCTCCCTCCCTCACGTTGGGGCAGGAGACGTTGATCTCGTAGGCGTCGATGTCTCCGGTTTCCTCGAGGATGTCCAGCACCGCGCAGTATTCGTCGATCGAGCTCGCGGCGATGTTTCCGACGACCGCGGTGCTCAGCGCCCGGAGGAACGGGAGCTTCTCCTTGACGAACCGGTGCACGCCGATGTTCGCCAGGCCGATGGAGTTGAGCATGCCGGAGGGCGTCTCGACGATGCGGGGCGGAGGGTTGCCGGGGCGCGGCTTGAGCGAGAGCGACTTCGTGATGATCCCGCCGAGCCTGTTGACGTCCGCCAGCTCGACCACGTCGTCGCCGTACCCGTAGGTCCCGGAGGCCACGAGGACCCGGTTCTTGAACTCGACGCCCGCCAGCGTGAACGAGGTTTTCACCATGGCTAGATCCTGATCTTCTCGATATCGAACACCGGTCCGTCCTTGCACATCAGCGCGTACTTCTTTTCCGTGTCCGTCAGCTCCACCGGACAGCCCTGGCAGATGCCGATGCCGCAGGCCATGGGACCTTCCAGCGAGACCTCACAGGGAATGCCTTTGGTGCGCGCGAACTCCGCCACGGCGCGCAGCATGGGGGTCGGGCCGCAGGCGAAGATCTTCGGGGCCGGGACCTGCCGCTTCGTGAGCTCCGCGCGTAGAAGATCCACGACCGTTCCCCGGAATCCGAGGCTGCCGTCGTCAGTCGCGATGAAGGGATTTTCCAGATGCTCCTTCACGACCTGCCTGGCATTACGTCCGCCGAGGAACGTCATCACCTGCTTTCCTGCCGCCTTGAGGCCCGAGGTCGCTATCGGAAGCGGGGCCACCCCGAGCCCGCCGCCGACAAGCAGTCCGGTCGTGAACGAGGGATCGTTGAGCGAGTATGGAACGCCGAGCGGGCCGAGCACGTCGAGGACATCCCCGGCGACCTTCTTGCGCAGCAGCGCCGTCCCCTTTCCGACGACATTGAAGATCACTTCCAGGTTCCCGTCGTCGGTGCGATAGGCACTGAAGGGCCGCCGCAGCAGCGGGTCGTATCCGTCGGCGACCTTGATGTTGAGAAACTGTCCGGCTTTGATCGAAGCAGCGAGGTCGGGAGCGAGGAATCGAATGACGAAGATGTTCTCCCCTGCTTCCCTGACTCCCGCGACGAGATATAGGCCCTGTGTCATCGGTATCCGGGTCTGATGATGTCTGGAGGTGCCGGCGGAGGTTCTTCATCCGGAGGTGGCTCTGACGGCGGTTGATCCTTTGGCGGCTCGCCTTGCGGCGGCTCCGAGGGAGGCGGTTCTGACGGAGGCAGCTCGCCTGGCGGCGGTGCCGTCGTGTCGGGCGGCGTCTCCTTTGTGGGGACGGTTGTCGGCGGCGGAGCCTTCAGGGTGTCTATAGCCGCTTTCATTGTGTCCGCCGGGGCTCCCTTGAGCGCCGCGAGCGAATCCTGGGCTTTCAGCGCCGCTGCCAGGGAGTCGCGCGTCTTCGCAGCGGCCACCGAATCGCGGCGACGCGCCGCTTCCATTTCCTTGCGCGCCTGGTCGATCTCCAGAAGTTTCGGCTGGATCGTGGTCGCGTAGGTCGTCCGCGGGAACGACTTCACAAGCGTCCGGTAGTGGACTTCGGCGCTGTCGTTCAGGCCCACGTAGTTCTCATAGATGAACCCGATTGCGAACTGGGACCGCGCGGCATCATTCGAATTTGGAAAGCGGTCGATGACCTCCTGAAATCCCGCGATCGCCTCCTCGTTCCTTCCGGACAGATAGAGCGCTTCCGCCTGAGCGTACATGCGGCCGGAGGTATCGCTGCGGGATTCCACGGGGGCGAGGCCGAGGATGCGCCTGGCAACCGCAGCGAATTCGGAGTCGGGGTACCGTTCAATCAGGGCATGGCGCAGCGAGTCGGCCCGTTCAGCGCCATTTGCAGTGTCGCGGGCACTCATCTCGGCAAGCGCGAACATCGCGCGCGGAGCGCCGCGGCTTTCGGGGTACTCGTTCAGGACCCGGTAGTACCAGACTTTGGCCGAATCAAGGGTCTCGAGTGTCAGGAAGTGGAGCGTCGCGAGCTCTGTCATCGACATGGCGAGCCGGCTTTCGACCGTGTCCCGCGGCAGCCCCTGCGGTGGGGGCACGGGCACAGGCGTCGGCGCCTTGAGGCTGTCGGCGCGCGTCCTGGTGGTGTCGCTGGCGGCCGTCGAGTCCTTCGCGGAGGTGGTGTCCGGCGGAGGCGCATTTTTCCGCGCCGCGTCAACGCTGTCCATGTAGACGAGGATGCTGTCGTAGCGTACGATCTCCCCGCGGAACGTCCACCACTTGTTCATCGCATCGGCTCGACGCGCCACGGGCTGCGCGAGGATCGAGGTTACGGGGAGAGCGGTCCTCGCTTTGTTGTACATCACCCGGGCCGAGTCAAAATCGTACAGCTGCGTCTCGTAGATCTGCCCGAGCGCGTAGAGTGCGGAGCCGGACGCTTCCGACCGGACGAACGCCGTATCCACGAAGCGGTACTGTTCGATCGCCTTGTCGAGATCGCCGGACCGCCGCTGAACGTGGCCGACTTCGAGGGCGATCTCGCCAAACGATTCGCGGAAGTTCGAATTGGTGCCCATGTCGTCCAGCCGATCGAGCGCGTCCCTGTAATCACCAAGGAACGACTCCATGCGAGCCGCACCGATAGCTCCCTTGTACTCCGCACCGACATTCGCCGCACTCCCCTCAGCTTGCGAATACGCCTTGAGCGCGGCCTCGTAGTCGGCCAGCACGCTATCGATCGTCGCCACGCGGAGGTAGGCCGAGGAGCGGAGGTCCGCGTTTCCCGCGCCTTCCGCCATTGTCTCGAAGTATGAGCGCGCGGCTTCGTACTGACCGTCCTCGTAGGCAAGGCGCCCGAGGATTCCCGCCGCATGCGCCACGATCTCATCCTCACCCTCTTCCTCCGCGAGCGTGAGCAGCTCGGTCGAAAGCTCTTTGGCGCGCTGGCGCTCCTTCTTCTTGAAGGCCGTGCGGGCCAGCATGAGCCGGGCCTCCATGGCGTATTCGCCGTCCGGATACGTCTCGATGAGCTCGACGAACTTCCGTTCTGCGCGCTGGTAGTCGGCCTGATAGAAGTAGGACATCCCGATCATCATCAGGCAATTGTCCACGAGGCCGGATTCGGGGTGGTACTGCAGCAGCTTGGAACACTTCTCGATGACCGAGGTGAACTTGGTCTTCGCGCCGCCGGGGACGGTAAACGGAACGAGAGGGTCTCCGCCGGCTGGTTTCAGCTCGGGCAGGGCCCAGACCTCCGTTTCCGCCTCCTCGTACACCTTGGCTGCATTGTAGTAGGTGTTGAAATACGCGGAGACGTTGTCCCAGGTGGAACAGCCGGAAAGCAGAAGGAGTGTTAACAGAACGGGGAGAAGCGGGCGGGTCGTTCTCCACAGATTGGGGTCACCGGTCACATGCACCTCAAGGGTAAACGTAGCAACTCTGGGCCGAAAATGCAATCCGCCCGGCGAAAGCCGCACAACGCCGTTAAACCTTTCCACCCCGGGCGCGTCTAAGATATGAAACGTTCACAGACACGACATCCACCAACAGAAGGAGTTAGATTATGCGTTCACGCTTGATGGGATTGGCGGTTCTCGCGCTCGCAGCCAGCACCCTGGCCTTCGCCCAGCAGGGCACCGGCCAGCGGGTGGTGGTCGAGAAGAAGGTCCGCGGACCCGAGAAGATGGGCCAGATGCTGAACCTCACAGACGAACAGGAAGCCAAGATCGAGAAGCTCCGGGGCGAGATGCAGCGGACGATGGTGCAGAACCGCTCCAAGATCCAGATCGCCCGGATCGACCTGCGGGAGCTGATGGATGCCGACACGCCCGACCGGGGCGCGATCGAAAAGAAGTTCAAGGAGATCGGCGACATCCAGATCAAGCAGCGGATGGCGATGTTTGATCATCATGCGGATATCGAGAAGCTCCTCACGCCGGACCAGAAGAAGATCTGGAAGGAGCACCGCGGAGAAGGCCGGATGGAAGGCCGCCAGCGCGTGATGCGCCGGATGGGCGGCAGAGCAGGGTTCGGCCCCGGATGTGGTTCAGGATGCGGTCCCGGATGCGGCCTTGGATCCGGCCCGGAAATGGGTCAGGGATTTGGACCGGGTTTCGGTCAAGAGATGGGTGCGGGGGCCGGCGAGGAGAAGGATGTGCTCATCTTCATCAATGAGGATGAGGAGTAACTGAAGATGGGAGATCGCGAGAGAGAAGCTGGAAGATGGAGGATGGAGGATCTACGAAGGATGGAGAGATTTGAGGCAGGCAGGTAGCCGGGCGATGTGAAGGTGCGGGTTACGGTTTGCAGATGAGAGGTACTGCAGGCGTAACCCGCAACTGTTTCTGTGCCCACCTGGCTCCCGGCCTCACCGGGCCAGCGGGCCTGTTCGGTCTCGCTCGGGGGCGTGTCAGCCGCAGCTCAGGGTCGAGTCGGCCGCAGGTCGATCTCGCTGAACATCGCGCGGGCCGGAGCCGTCACGGCAAACAGCACGGCGTCGGCGACGTCAGACGGCCGCGGGATGTTGTCCCCCCGTTTTCCTCCGGAAGAGAACTCGGTGTCGACGGAACCCGGGCAGACGGTCACGACGCGAATGTTGTGATCCCTCACCTCGAGCATCAGGCAGCCTGAGAATCCCCGCAACGCCCATTTCGTTGCGGCGTACCCTGCCCCGCCCTTGAACGTGTTCTTGCCGGCGAGCGACGCAATGTTGACGATGTCGCCCCCATTCTGCTTGATCATGGAAGGGAGCACAGCGCGCGTCGCAAGAAACACGCCGCGCATATTCACCGACCACATCGTGTCGAACTCCTCCACGCTCATCTCGGCGACGGGCTTGAATGTGCCGAGCCCCGCGTTGTTCACCAGGATGTCGACGCGCTGCGATCGCTGGAGCACCGAGTCCACCAGCCGCTTCACATCCTCCTCGCGGCTCACGTCGGCTGCGACGCCTTCGACCTTCAACCCCTTCGCCGTCAACGCGGCAACGGTGGAGCGCACGTCCGATTCGCTCCGGCCGCAAATCGTCACAGCGGCGCCCTCATGCGCGAGAGCTTCGGCAATCCCGCGGCCGATGCCCCGGCTGCCGCCCGTCACGATACCCACTTTCCCTTCAAGCCGTCCCATAGCAGTCGTGCTCCCCATCTCAGGCCACCAGTGATTTGCCGATCAGGTCGAGAAACTCCTGTCGGGTTTCAGGATCATCGTGGAACTCGCCGAGCATGGCGCTCGTGGTGGCGACCGAATTCTGCTTCTCCACGCCGCGCATCATCATGCACATGTGCCGCGCCTCGATGACCACCCCTACGCCGGCCGGCGTGAGGGCGTCGTTGAGTGTCTCCGCGATCTGCTGCGTGAGCCGCTCCTGCACCTGGAGGCGGCGGGCGAAGACATCCACGATGCGCGGGATCTTGCTCAGCCCCACGATCTTGCCGTTCGGTATGTAGGCGATATGCGCCCGCCCGTAGAACGGAAGCATGTGGTGCTCGCACATCGAGAAGAAGTCGATGTCCTTCACCAGCACCATCTCCCTGTACTTCTCCTTGAACACGGCGTTGTTGAGGACTTTCTGGATATCCTGCGAGTACCCTTCCGTGAGAAACTGGAGGGCCTTCGCGACACGATGGGGCGTGCGCACGAGCCCTTCGCGCTTCGGATCCTCGCCCAGCTCGCCAAGCATGCGCTCGACAAGCACTTCCAGCTTCGCCGTCCGATCCGGCGTTTCGCCGGGCTTTCGCACCGGTTTCACCTGCTTCATCTGTTTCACGTCGGTCATGCTCCCCGGTACTCGACAAAGTTGTTGTCGGACTCATACAGCTTGATGGAGTAGAGCTTCCCCTCCGTGATCTTTGGCTGGAGGATGTTCCAGAAGGCGATCGCCATATTCTCCGCCGTCGGGATGACTCCGCGCAGAAAATCGACGTCAAGGTTGAGGTGCTTGTGATCCACTTTTTCGACGATCTCCTCTTCCATGATCTCGGCGAGCCGCTTCAGGTCCATGACCATGCCGGTCTCCGCCGGAGGGTTGCCGGCCACGGTCACCTCAAGGTCGTAGTTGTGGCCGTGTCCGTGCGGATTGTTGCACTTCCCGAACACCTGGTCGTTCTTCGCGTCCGGCCAGGCCGGATTGTAGAGACGGTGCGATGCGCTGAAGTGCGATTTTCTCGTGATGTATACCATACTGCCTCGTAAGGCGATAGATGTTTGACGGCCGCGACGATCGCGGACATATCCGGAACGGCCCCGGGGTGCTTCCTGTGCCGGGGCCAATTCAATCCACACTTACAGCGCGGCCAGGATCTCCTCGGTGTGGCCGTCGACCTTCACCTTCGGGAAGATATGCGACACGACTCCCTTCCCGTCGATGATGAACGTCGTCCGTTCCACGCCCATGTACTTCCTGCCGTACAGGCTCTTCTCCTTCCACACGCCGTACTTCTTGACGATCTCTTTCTTCTCGTCGCTCACCAGCGGGAACGTCAGCTCATACTTCTCCGCGAATTTCCTGTGTGAGTCGGTGCCGTCGGGGCTCACGCCAACGACGACGGCTCCTTTCTTCTCGATCGCTTTCAGGTTGTCCTGGAACGAGCACGCCTCCCTGGTGCAGCCGGAGGTGTTGTCCTTCGGATAGAAGTAAAGGACGACCTTCTTCCCTTTCAGGTCCTTCAGGGAGAGCTTCTTGCCGTCTCCGGTTGGAAGGTCGAACTCGGGTGCTTTGTCGCCGATCTTGAGTTGTGCCATGGGTATGCTTGTGCGAATGCTTCGGGTGTCGTTCATAACCAGTTGAAGTTGGTGGAGCGCTAGAATGACGCGAGTGCAGATTTGACTTCGTCATACGGCGGCTCCTGCCCGGGATTGTCCGTGATCCAGGCGTAGCGGACCGTTCCCGTGGCATCGAGCACGAAGACCGAGCGTTTGGCGGTTTCGTATCCGGAGAGCATGGCGAAGTCCTTCTGGATTCCGGTGTACTGGACGGCGACCGCGCGATTGAAATCGCTCAGGAGCGGGTAGGTGATCTTGTTCGCTTCGCCGAAGGCCTTGTTGGCGAACGGGGAGTCGACGCTGATCCCCACGACCTGGGCGTTGATGGAGCCCATCATCGCCATCGCATCGCGGAACGTGCACATCTCTTTCGTGCAGACGCCCGTGAAGGCGCCGGGATAGAACGCCAGGACGGTCTTCTTTCCAAGAAACTCGCTGAGGTTGCGCTGCTTTTTCTCGGTATCGTACAGGGTGAACACTGGGGCCTTGTCTCCGACTTTCAGTGCCATGGGTGGATTCCTTTATCAGTATGGGTGATGGGGTGTCGTGTGGTGACGCTCTAAAGAACAGCAGGAGAACCGGAGAGGTTCCGATTTGGACGGTTTCTGAGGGCGAACTAAGAGGAGGTACCCAAAAAGAAGCGAAATTGCAAGGGCAGGAAGAGCAAGGGCCGCCCGGCGATGTCCTGGCGGCCCTTGAGGTACAAACGAAACGGTAAATCGAAAAAAGTGGGGGCGGATCAGCCGATGACGGACCGGAAGTACTCAATTGTCTTCACCAGCCCTTCCTTCCGGTTCACACGGGGCGACCACCCGAGGATGGTCCGGGCCCGGGTGATGTCGGGCTGACGGACTTTCGGGTCGTCCTCGGGCAGCGCCTTGTGCACGATCCGGCTGGAGCTGCCTGTGAGCTGGATGATCTCGCGAGCCAGCTCATCCATGGTGATTTCATCGGGGTTGCCGATGTTCACCGGGTCCACCTCGGACGAATTCAGCAGGCGGTAGATGCCGTCGATGAGGTCGTCCACGTAGCAGACGCTTCGCGTCTGGTTCCCCTCTCCGAACACCGTGACGTCCTCTCCGCGCAGCGACTGCGAGATGAACGCCGGGATCGCGCGGCCGTCATGGATGCGCATCCTTGGCCCGTACGTATTGAAGATCCTGACGATCCTGGTCTCGACGCCGTGGTACCGGTGATACGCCATGACCATGGCCTCGGCAAACCGCTTCGCCTCGTCGTACACGCCGCGGGACCCGACCGGGTTCACGTTCCCCCAGTATGTTTCGGTTTGCGGATGCTCGAGCGGATCGCCGTACACTTCCGACGTGGAGGCCAGCAGGAAGCGCGCGCTTCTTCGCCTTCGCGAGCCCGAGCGCCTTGTGCGTGCCGAGCGAACCGACCTTCAGCGTCTGGATCGGGAGCTTCAGGTAATCGATGGGACTTGCGGGAGAAGCGAAATGCAGGATGGCATCCACCGGGCCGTCGATGAAGATGTACTCGGTGACGTCGTGCTTGAGGAACTTGAACCGCTCGTTGCCGAGCAGGTGGGAGATGTTCCGGACGTCACCGGTGATCAGGTTGTCGATGGCGGTGACGCGATAGCCTTCGGCCAGCAGACGGTCGCAGAGATGCGAGCCGAGAAAGCCGGCGCCGCCGGTCACGACGGCATGGGGAGCGGATGCCATTGGTGGTTCAACTCGAAGTGGGGAGATTCAGTGTCTAGTGTTCAGCGCCTGGCGCCAGGGGTCACGCCGACTCTTCCTATCCCGTAGTAGGTGAACCCCTTCTCGCGCATCAACGCGGGGTTGTAGATATTGCGGCCGTCGAAAATCACCGGCTCCTTCAGCGCAGCCTTCACGCGGTCAAAATCAGGACGGCGGAACTCGTTCCACTCCGTGACCACGATCAGTCCGCTCGCGCCCTTCAGCGCCTCGTAGTTGCCGGTCGCATACTTGATCGAATCGCCGACCTTCTTCTTCGTCTCCTCCATCGCCACAGGGTCGAACGCCTTGATGTGGACGCCCAGCTCCAGCAGCGCGTTGATGATCGTGAGCGCAGGCGCTTCACGCACGTCGTCCGTGTTCGGCTTGAACGAAAGACCCCACAGCGCGAGCGTCTTCCCTTTCAGGCCGGCACCGTAATGCTTCTTGATCTTCTCGACGATCACCAGCTTCTGCCGGCGATTCACGTTCTCCACCGCGTCGAGGATCGTGAACGGGTAGTCGTGAACCCGCGAGGTGTTCAGGAGCGCCGAGACGTCCTTCGGGAAACAGGAGCCTCCGTACCCGACGCCGGCGAAGAGGAACTGCTGTCCGATGCGCATGTCCGTCCCCATCCCCTTCCGCACCATATCCACGTCAGCGCCGACGCGCTCGCACAGGTTCGCGATCTCGTTCATGAACGTCACCTTCGTGGCGAGGAACGAATTCGCGGCGTACTTGGTCAGCTCCGAGCTGTGCTCGTCCATCACGATCATCGGGTTCCCGGTGCGCACGAACGGCCCATACAGGTCCTGCATGATGGCGATGGCCTTCTGGCTGCTGCTTCCGACGACGATCCGGTCGGGCTTCATGAAGTCGCCGACCGCCGCCCCCTCCTTCAGGAACTCGGGGTTGGAGACCACGTCAAACTCGTGCTTGGTTTCCGCGGCGATGATCTCGCGGACCTTGTCCGCCGTCCCGACGGGCACGGTGCTCTTGTTGACGATGATCTTGTAGCCGTTGATGGCCTTGCCGAGCTTTTTCGCCACGGCCAGGACATGCTGGAGGTCTGCGGATCCGTCCTCCGCCTGCGGGGTCGGGAGGGCCAGGAAGATGACGTCCGTCTTCTTCACGGCCGCTTCGAGGTCGTTGGTGAACGTGAGTCGCTTCTCGGCGATATTCTTTTTCAGAAGGTCGGTAAGGCCCGGCTCGAAGATCGGGCTTTCGCCCTTCTTGAGCGTGCGCAGCTTGCGCTCATCGTTATCGACGCAGATGACGTCATTGCCGCTCTCGGCAAAGCATGTTCCGACCACGAGTCCGACGTAGCCGGTCCCGACAACGCTAAGTTTCACTGAATGCTCCGATGGCTGAGAATGAACCGAATGATCTACAGGATACGAAGAACGACCTGCATTCGCCAGGCCCGACTACGCTTTGTGCAGATTCGGCGTCCCTGCCGGGACGACATTGCGCGAGTCAACGATGGGCACGCCGAGCGCCGCGAAGTTCACGGTCTTGTACTCGTCATGCGCCGTGGCGACCAGCACCAGGTCGTACTTCCCCGTGATGGGCACCGACTTCCGGCCGGCGTACTTCGCGAATTCGCGGGACGGCCGGATCTCCGGGATGTACGGATCGTTGTATTCCACCGTCGCGCCCTTCGCCTCGAGCTTCTCAATGAGATGATAGGACGGCGATTCGCGGTCATCGTCCACGTTCGACTTGTACGCGAGCCCGAGCATGAGGATCTTCGACCCCTTGAGGGACTTGCCCTGCTCGTTCAATACTTCCATCACGCGCTGCACGACGAAATCAGGCATCCCGGTGTTCACCTCGCCGGCAAGCTCGATGAACCGGGTGGCGACGCCGTACTCTCGTGCTTTCCATGTCAGGTAGAACGGGTCGATGGGGATGCAGTGCCCGCCCAGGCCGGGGCCGGGATAGAACGGCATGAACCCGAACGGCTTGGTCTTTGCCGCCTCGATCACTTCCCACACGTCGATGTCCATCTTCATGAACGCCATCTTGAGCTCGTTCACGAGCGCGATGTTCACGGCGCGGAATGTGTTCTCCACGATCTTTGTCGCCTCCGCGGCACGGGCCGAGGAGACGGGAACGGTCCGTACGATCACCGCACCATACAGCGCATCCGCAACGGCCAGCCCCTCCGGCGAGGTCGCGCCGACGACCTTGGGAATCGTTTCGGTGGTGTAGTCTGTTCTGTTGGGATCCTCGCGCTCCGGAGAGAATGCCGCGAAGAAGTCTTTGTCAGCCTTCAGCCCGCTCTTCTCGAGAATCGGGATCATGACCTCGTCGGTCGTGCCAGGATAGGTCGTGGACTCGAGGACGATCAGCTGTCCGGCGCGAAGCCACGGCGCGATCGCTTCGCACGTGTCGACGATATACGACATATCCGGCTCGCGATTCTTGTTCAGCGGAGTCGGCACAGCGATCAGCACCGCATCGCACTCGCCCATGCGATCGTACTTGTCGGTCGCCGCCATCTTCCCTGTGTCGACCGCCTTCTTGATGCGCGAGGCGGGGATGTGCTTGATGTACGATTCCCCCTTCATGAGCGCGACCGATTTCTTCGTGTCGATGTCGAAGCCGATGACACGGAACCCCTTCTCGACGAACGTGAGGACGAGGGGGAGTCCGACATATCCCAGGCCGATCACCCCGACCACGGCCTGCTTGGACTTGATGCGGGAAAGGAGGTCAGCGCTGTGCTGGGCAGCTGTTGGCATGTGCGTTCCGGTAGTCTGGTTGTAGGTTGTTCCGATAGTCCGGGCGTTCGTTCTTCTCTGATGGCGCCGGAGGGCTGGAAAGAGCGACGGTGAAAGTGACTGCAAGGTCTGAAGAAGTCCCTTCGCGCGATGTGACGTGCCACACATTGGGACCCGTTCGGTCCTGCAACAGATCACGTTCGGATTATGAAAAATCAATTGCAATTGAGCGCGGAAGTCCTTACATGGTAGCAAGTTAGACGACTCCAGGGCCCCATGCGCATAGCGGTCATCTCAGATATTCACGGCAATCTCCCCGCCCTCGAAGCTGTGCTGGAAAAGGTCGACGAACTCCACGCGGGGGACATCATGTGCCTGGGAGATACCGTCGGGTATGGGCCTTTCCCCCAGGAGTGTCTCGAGATCGTCCGCCGGCGATGCGATGTGGTGCTCCAGGGGAACCATGACAGCGGGCTGGTCGGCGAAACCTCCATCGAGGATTTCAATCATTACGGCGTGCAGGCGATCCTGTGGTCGCGTGAGCGGGTCAACGTGGACGGCCATGAGTACCTCAGAACGTTGCCTTTCGTGCATGAGAAGGGAGACGCGACGTTCGTGCACGCCTCGCCGGCCTCTCCCGAGCGCTGGAGGTACGTCCTGTCGTTGCGCGCGGCGCGAGAATGCTTCCAGGCTTTTTCGACCCGGCTCTGCTTCATCGGACACAGCCACGTCCCCGTGGTGATCCCCGAGGAGGGGAATATCAACGAATACCGCCCGGGCCACCGGCACCTCATCAACGTGGGGAGCGTCGGGCAGCCGAGGGACGGCAACCCGTACGCCTCGTTCGGATTGTACGACCCCGACGCCGACCTGTTCGAGCTGGTGCGTGTTCCGTACGATATCGCGAAGACGGCGCGGGCGATCCGGGACGCGGGGCTGCCGGAGTTCCTGGCAGCGCGGTTATTCAAGGGGCTGTAGGCCGGGCAATCGCTCGCACATCTTGCGGCAGTCGCCGAATCTTGGTATCTTGATGTTCGCCGTCAGGCAGGGCTGCCCGGGTTCGTGGCCGCTCTGATGATCCGGCAAGATTTCGTCTCGCGTATCCGCCTGGAGAGGTGGGTGAGTGGCCGAAACCAACGGTTTGCTAAACCGTCGTAGGGGGTCAACCTCTACCGAGAGTTCGAATCTCTCCCTCTCCGCCGACAAAACGGATTAAGAAGGAAGAATCCTCAGTTCTTAATTCTTAATTCACGTTGAATCCGACCTTCCCTTCTCTCGCTCGACAGCTCGTCGAAGTCCTTCTCGCAGAAGGCTTCATCGTCAAGCAGGCCCTTGGCGTCAACGGTTACCCGCATCCGCAGCACTTCCCCAACGAATCGTTCGGCCAGATGAACCCCCGGCGGCCGGCCGTCGTGGCGTTCGATCCGGCATTGAATCGGGAAGTGTTCGGGTTGGTGAGGACGACGAAGAAGGAGCTTGCGAGCGAAGACTCGCTCGAAGAGTACCATCTGTTCCTGGACAGAAACGAAGACGGCGGCTCTTCGGCCGCCGCTGTCTACGTCATATTCCCTGAAGAACTGCTCGCGGAGTTCACGGGGATTCTCACGCACGAAATCCATCCCGAGTACTGGCCCAGGATCGTCCCGGTACCCTATCGTGCCCCGGGTGGGCCGGACTCACAACCCTTCTGAGAGCACGTGCACGATCCGCGCAGCACGCTCGTGAGTCCACCCGCGCGTTTCGCGCAGCGCCGCGCCACTCCTTACCTGGTCCCCTCGTTCGTGCGAATTACCAGCTCCTGTCCGGCATAGATCCGCCTGCCATTCAGGTCATTCCACGCCTGCAGATCCTTCGCCGTGACGTCGTACGCCCGGGCGATGTCCCAGAGCGTATCGCCTTTCTTCACGACATAGATCGTCTGGCCGCCTGATTTCCCGGCTTGCTCCGGATTTTTCGGAAGCTGACTCACGATCTTGACGGTGCGCGCATCGGACATGAGGTTGAGCTCCTGCCCTGCGTAGATTTTCGAGCCCTTCAGGTTGTTCCAGAGCTTGAGCTGCTGCACCGAGACCTGGTGGGCCTGGGCGATCCGCTCGAGGTTGTCGCCCGGCCGGACCACATACTTGTCCGCGGAATCGTCCGACGACGAAGGCTTGTTCTGGCGTTCCGACGACGCCAGTTCCGTCCGGTCCGCATCATTCATCCTGTCGACGGCAGCGTACTTTTCTTTCTGCGAGGCCCGCACCCAGAGAGTCAGGTTCTGACCCGCACGGATCGGCTCCCCGTATGAGATATCGTTCCAGTTCCGGATGTCCGTCGCGCGGCAGTCGTACCACTCGGCGATATGACCCAGGGTGTCGCCCTTGCGCACCCTGTATGTCACGCTCACCCGGTCCTTCGGCACCGACTGCTGACCGGTCTGCGCACGCTTCAGTTCCCGGTCCACCCGCGAGCGGTTGGGTGACTTTCGCCTGGTCGGCCGGTCATAGTCGTAGCTGCTCGATTGCGCAATGAGCGGCTTGTACCGTTCTGACGCCTTCGGGACCGGGATCACGAGCGTCTGCTTGACGCGCAGGCGCGCGGACTTCAGCTGGTTCGCTTCTGCGATAACGGTCGTCGGGATGCCGTAGCGTGAGCCGATCGTCGAGAGCGTCTCGCCCTTTCTGACCTGGTGCACAATCCAATCCCGCTTTTCGGTCTCGGGGATGGCCGCGTACTTCTCGGCGAAGACGACGGAACGTCCCGGCGGGACGCGCAACCGGTACGAGCTCGTTCCGGGAGGCGTGCAGAACTGCACCAGCTCGGGGTTCAAATCCTTCAACGTCCAGACGTCCGTGCCGGCACACTCGGCCAGCGTCGCGAGGTCCACACAGTCGTCCACCGTCACGTGGTCGTACTGGAGAGGCGCGCCGGGCGTGATGCCGGAGAAGCCGTACGCCTCGGGGTTCAGCCCGATCACCGTCACCGCGATGTACTGCGGCACGTAGTTGCGCGTCTCGCGCGGGAGATACCGGCGCATCGTCCAGAAGTCGGTCGTTCTGCTCTTGCGGATGCCGCGGTAGATCCTCCCGGCGCCCGAGTTGTACGCGGCGATCGCCAGGTACCAGTCGTCAAATTCCTGATGGAGGTCGTTCAGATGGCGTGCCGCGGCGCGCGTCGCCTTCTCGAAGTCGCGGCGCTCATCCATCCAGAACCCGGTCCGCAATCCGTACAGCCGGCCGGTCCCCTTCATGAACTGCCACATTCCCACCGCCCGCGCCCACGACCTGGCGTTCGGGTTCAACCCGCTCTCCGCCATCGCCAGGAACATCAGCTCCTCGGGGACGCCCTCCTCCTGGAAGATCGGCCGCATCAGGGGGAAGTATATGCCGGCGCGATACAGCCAGCGCTCCATGTGCTCCCGCCCCTTTGTCTGGAAGAAGGTGATGTTGCGCTCGACAAGCTCGTTGATGGCCAGCGGAACGGTCGTGCCGCGCAGAACGGTCGTCGGCGTGGCCGTGAGCGTGGAGTCGTCCACGTCCACGTCGAGCAGCTGGTTCATCTTCTCCCTGAGGGCAAAAATGGAGCTCCCGGGATCCAGGCTGTCGATCGCGGCGATGTAGGTTTCGTAGTCCTGAACCACCGCGCGGCTCAGGTCGTTGAAGTCGCGGTTGTCTTCGATGCCGGGGACGGTGCTGAGGCGGTCGAGCAGCTCGATGGCCGATTCGAACTGCATCGCCGAACGGACACTGTCGCCGTTTTGCTCCGCGGAGATCGCGGACACGTAATGCAGGCGGGCGCTCTCGAGCATGTACTGCAGGAGGGAGTCGTCCATGACCTCCTCGGCCCCGACCAGACCGGGCCCGGCCTCCATCGTGACTGTCGAATCCACGAGGGACGCCTTGAGGACCTCTCCCACCGTTTGCGTTTCGGCAGCTTCGGGCTGTTGTGCGGGTTCTTGCGACGCGCACCCGGACCACAGGATCAGCACGCCGGCGACGATGGTCTTGTGGATCAGACTTCTCATGAGGCCGGTTTCCCCTCGTTCCCTGGTTTCAGTAGCAAAAGGATTTATATGGTAAGGGCCACAGGAGGAAGAATCAAGCAAGTTCTGACCATATTCTTGGAATTGATGTTTCCGGGCAGAATTGCCATTTTTCGCAAATTTCGTCGAGGTGCTCTCCCCTGTTTCCGAGCCCAAATAGGCCCCGGCCGTCACGCGGATAGATGGGTCACACAATGCGTGCCAGCAAAAACGGCCAAAGAAACCGCGGGGGGATGTAGTATCAGAACCGCCCTGCAAAGCGACGAGGCTGATTCGATGCCATTATGAAGAAGTGTGAGTCCCCAACTTACCAGGCACAGAGCGAGTGCACGTACTCCGCCGATCCGTCTCGCAGCCAGCCATCCATCTGCGCGGGCTCCTTCAGTTGTTGGCCGCGCTTTCGCGGAACGGCAACGTAGGAGCAATGAAGCTCCGGAAGGGTTGTCATGTCCCCCCATAGTTTCTCAAACTGAAGGGTGGGATAGATATCTTCCTGACCCTTCCCCCACCGCTTCTTGACGTTCTTGAGGGTGATGTAGGTGGGCATGCGCAATGAAAGCGAACGGACAGCCTCTGTTACTTTGCTTTGATCCTCCAGATCAGCACGACTCAGTCCGAACACCTTGAGGATCTGATCGACATCGATCCAATACGACGCCGTATTGTAATACGTCAGGTCAGACTCCAGCTCCTCTCGCGGAAGCGCAAGTCCTTCGATGAGCCTGAGCCGCCCATCGACCTTCGCGAGCCCCCCGCCACGATCATCCAGCCACCGCGCGATGACTTCAACAGTCATCCCGGCCCCGGAATGAATATGTTGACCGAGGATTGCCGGGTCGAGGTTGGCCCCCATCGTGTCGATGTTGTGGACGAAGATATGCTTGAGCTGCGGCCGGGTGACAAGCAGTCGACTCAGCACACCGTTGCGAAACAGGTTTGGAATTTCATACCAATGCCCCACGGGGTGCAGACACTGCAGGGGCAGATTGTCGGTGTAGTCGCATGCCTCACCGCTCCGCTCCGCCCACTGCATCAGGGCATTGTGAAGGCTCTCGAGCACCTTCTGTGCCTGCTCATCCTGCAATTGCTGCGGCATCTCCATCCAGGCGAAACGCAGGTCTCGCACAGTCGGCACGAATCTCAGGCCTACGATGCTGCCCGGAGAAAGGAGAATCTCTCCTTCATACGAATAGAATCGCTCGGACTCGAGAAAGTCCTTGATCGCATCGTGGGTCAGGTAGCTCGTGGAGACGATATGCGGAACGAGCGTTGTGTACTGCCTTGACGTGTGGCGGCTTTTCGCGATATGGGTTTCGATGAACGTGCGATGGGCACCCCCAATCCGGCAAAAGGGATTCAGCGCCTTCACTGTCCCCGCCCCTTTTGTCCATCGGGTTCCTGCGCCGGCAGCCAGCGTGAGCACCGCAACCGACCCGGAGGAGAGCGCCTCAGATCCGATAGCGTGATGTTCCGCGTGTGACGCGCCAGCACTCTCTTTGACATCGCCCGGATCCACATCCAGAATCGTCGTATTGACGGGGAGGCGATTCTGCGCCAGGCCGATCCTTCCCGCCCGAAGGTCTGCCTTGAAGCGTTCATGCTGCACGGGGTCGAAGCCATAGCGGTCGAGAAGCTCCTCAAGAGACCCGCTCTGCGCTTTCCTGAGCTCTGCGTCCGGAAGGATACGGTCAATGATAAGCTCAAGTACCCCCTTCAGGGATGGATCAGCTCTGGCAGCCGCGGAGAAATGTTCCAGCTCCTTTCGTTCACTCATCGACAACATCCGCGGATCCTTGCGCAGCAGCGATGGCACTGTCAGGGAGTAGTAGCGTTCGGGATGAAGAGCCCGCTCGCCGGTGAGCAGTTCTCCAATCGACCCGTGCTCGTTGATCCGAAACTCATAGACCACTGGATCCATCGCAAACGGGATACCGTGTTCCGTGCGGCGCTTCTCGGTGTTCATGATATCCTGGAGACGGGCCTCGGCCTCACGCTTCCGGGACGGCTCGAAGAGAAACCCCATCCCGCCGCCCGACATGCCGCCGAGCATCCAGAACCCCCAGAAATCCGCCCCGAACTCCTGTTGCACTCGCGCAATAATGGACTCCGTGTAGAGATTGGTGGCCCAGGGGATAATGGTCTGAATGGGCTGCAGGAAATTCGTGTGCGTGGACTTCCCTATCGCCCGGATGTCTCCGCTCTTCAGCTGTTCCACGAGACGGTCGAACAGAGAGATCGCTTCCTGCCGGGCTCTCCACTCCCGCTCCGAACGAAGCAGATAGCGTTCGGTGACCATTTCGAGAATTGGACCGACATCCTGGGCCATCCCACCATGGACCAGAATGAGGCTCTCCTGAAGCCGTTGTCGGGTTTGTGGAGAGACCTCTTCATCAGTGAGAATCGTGTGTTTCGGCAGCAGACAACCGCGGCTTACGCCGTGCTCGATATCACCCTGAGCACTGACCACACCCTGAATGAGCTTCATTCCGGGCCAGATTCCCCCCGAATCCTGCCACCCGCCTCCTGATCCGCTGAGCCATTCCCCCAGGATCGCACGGGCGGCAATTGTCCGGCGCTCACTGTTCTTGAGCGAACCAGCGAGGTCCGCGGTCTGCCCCGTTGCACGCATGCATGCGGTAATGATCGAGGCAAGAAGGGTTGTCGAGACGGCGAGCCGTGATCCCTTGGGAATGTTGTTCACCTGGCTCGTGATCTCGATGCCCAATCCCGGTCCGATGAGGACTGATAGAATATCCTGAAGCGACTGGTTGGCCCCCTCCATGCTCGGGGGAACAATCCCTGAAGCGATAACCGCCCCTTTCAGCAGACCGAGGTAGTCGGCCGCGAAATCGAACAGTTGCCGGAGCGAGGTAACCTCTGTGACCGCCCCGAGATCGGTGCTCACCAGGCGAATGAGAGGCGCATCGATGACCCTGAAGTAAGCCTCAACAGGAGGTTGTGGTGTCTGGCTCCCGGCGCCACCCTTAACAGCCAGATCGATGGAGACGTTCAGGACACGCGCGCCTTCGGGATAGTCCATCCCCAGGAAGAAGATATCGCTCCAGCCGCTGTGCGAGAGGTCCATTCGGACGGGTGTGCGTTCGTGAAGAACCGGGAATCGGCCGTCGGTCTTCTCCAGCAGCGTTGATACGATGCGCAGGGGGTGATCGGATGGATGTCCGGCTCGAAACATCCACTGATTGCCGTACACGGATCGGACGCTGCTACGCACCTGATTTGCCAGTATCTGGAAGCCGAGACTGCGATACGCTGCCGCCAGCGCGCTCGAGATCCCATCCTGCGGACCGTGCGAAGCCTGGACTGCCAGGAAGGATCGAATTGCCTGCTCAAACCGGCGCTGCAGTAGATCGTTGTAACCCTCAAACGGAATGTGCGCCCGGGAAGGCGCGGTCACCTTGCCGGGCAGATAGAAGCGGTAGATGGCATACAGGAAGAAGAGCGCCCTCACCTGCTCATAGAGGTTCTGGCTCGTCTGGCGAAACTCTTCGAGGGCCAGGCATTCACCGACGAGCTGATCGACGGACATCTTCTGGCAGAAGGCATCGAGCGCCTGATCGCGGACGCTGCACTCCTTTGCAGTAATGATTGCCACCAGGGCGCTCACGCAGAATCCCTCTCGGCGGCGTGGCGTTCGCGAAGCAGGAGGAGCTCCATCATCATACTGAGAACGGTGTCCCGGTCCTTACCGCTCAGGGCAAGGGCCAGTTGGGCATTGAGCAGTCCGTATGTGACGCCGAGATTGTACCGGTAGTCATCCATCTCGAGCGCCAGACATTGCTGCGTTCGACTCAGAGCTTGCAGCGCATTTGAAATAGTGGGAAGTCGGCCGTCTTTGTCCCCTGCCAGCTCCTGATTCAGAATTCCCATGAAGGCGGGGGTAAGCACGTGGATGCCAAAGAAGCAAAGATAGTAACCCGCACGGAGGCCGGGAACCCGCAGGCGCTGCTCAGCTTCGGTTGGAGTCGGCTTCTCGATGACCGTCTCGATCACGGTCAGATCATTCCGCCCGTGAATGCGCTTGCCGCTCACGGCTCCGAAATTGGGCAGCAGCCCTTCGCGGGTCGCCTGCACGGCCGATACCGCACAGGACTCCGCTTCGGCAACCTCCATGACCCGCCGTGCGCAACCCTTCTTCTGTCGACTGACATAGAGGTGATCGCCAATAAGGTGGAGGAACGGTTCGCCTTTGACAAACTCCCTGGCACACCAGACGGCGTGGCCGTATCCCCGGGGCTCGGGCTGGTACACAAAGGAGACGCGTCCGGCGTGCTCGCCGGCGAGAGAACGGTAGGCGACTTCATCGTCGGGGTGAAGAACAATGCACGTGTCGGTAATCCCCGCATGAACTGCCTCTTCAATAATAATGCTGAGAACCGACTTCTGTTGGCCATCGCGGTCGATGAGGGTCTGAAGAGGGAGATGTCGCTGGCCTCTTCCGGCTGCGGTAATTACCGCTTTCGTAATTTTCATTTTCCATCCCGTCAGCTAGATGATGTGCCCGGACCCGGAATAGGTCACAACGGGATATTCCCGTGCTTTTTCTTCGGGTTCGAATCCACCTTCGTGTCGAGCAACGTGAAGGCGCGAATGAGCTTCGGCCGGGTCTCCGACGGCTCGATGACCGCGTCGATATACCCCCTGCTCGCCGCAAGGTAGGGATTCGCGAACTTCTCCCGGTACTCCCGCTCCTTGTCCGCCAGCGCCCGCTCCCGGTCGGCCGAGGCTTCGATCTCCTTCTTGAAGATGATCTCCGCCGCTCCTTTCGGACCCATGACCGCGATTTCCGCGCTGGGCCAGGCGAAGTTCATGTCGCCGCGGATATGCTTCGAGTTCATGACGTCGTACGCGCCGCCGTACGCCTTCCTCGTGATCACCGTGATGCGCGGGACCGTCGCCTCGCAGAACGCGTACAGCAGCTTCGCGCCGTTGGTGATGATCCCTCTCCACTCCTGATCGGTCCCCGGCAGAAATCCGGGCACATCCTCGAACACGAGGAGCGGAATATTGAACGCGTCACAGAACCTGACGAAACGGGCGGCCTTCCTCGAAGACTCGATGTCCAGCACCCCCGCGAGCACCGACGGCTGGTTCGCCACCACGCCGACCACGCGCCCGGCCAGTCTGCCAAACCCGACAATGATGTTCTCCGCGTACTGCGGGTGGATCTCGAAGAAGCTGCCCAGATCCAGGACCTTCTCGATCACGATCTTCATGTCGTACGGGGTCGACGGGTTGTCGGGCACGATCGTATCGAGCTCCGGGTCCCTGCGGTCGGACGGGTCACGCGTAGGGATGAACGGGGGATCATCCATCGCGTTCAAGGGGAGGAAGTGCATCAGCGCGCGGACCTCCTGCAGGCACGCCGCCTCGTTGTCACACGCCCGGTGGGCGACGCCGCTTTTGACCGCGTGCGTCAAGGCCCCGCCGAGCTCCTCCGATGAGACCGCTTCATGCGTCACGGTCTTCACGACGTTGGGTCCGGTGACGAACATGTAGCTCGTCCCCTTCACCATGAACGTGAAGTCGGTGATTGCCGGGGAGTAGACCGCCCCGCCGGCGCAGGGGCCGAGGATTGCGGAGATCTGAGGGATCACACCGGAGGCGAGCGTATTCCGCAGGAAGATCTCGGCGTAGCCGCCCAGGCTCACCACGCCCTCCTGGATGCGCGCCCCTCCGGAATCGTTCAGCCCGATGACCGGGCAGCCGATCTTCATGGCGAGGTCCATGATCTTCACGATCTTCTCGGCGTGGGCTTCGGACAGCGAGCCGCCAAACACCGTGAAATCCTGGCTGAAGACGCAGACCGTCCGGCCATGGATCAACCCCGTCCCCGTCACCACGCCGTCGCCGAGATAGCGCTGGCGGTCCAGCCCGAAATCGGTGCTGCGATGCTGCACCAGCATGTCGAGCTCTTCGAACGACCCCTCGTCCAGCAGGATCATGAGCCGCTCGCGCGCGGTGAGTTTTCCCTTCTTGTGCTGGTCGTCGATGCGCTGCTGTCCGCCGCCGAGGAGGGCCTGTTCGCGCAGGGCGCGGAGGTGATCGCGGGATTCTCGACTCATGCCGTCTCCGGAATGAAGTGAGGGAATGGAAGTGCGCTACACGCCCGGAGGGATCCCGGCAGCCTTCTGCTTCAGCAACGGCTTCTTGCTCTCCCAGTACACCTGCCCTGCCATCGCGCCGATCACAAAGACCAGCGACGAATAGTAGACCCACACCAGCAGGACGAGGATGAACGCGTAGCCGCCATACACGGTACTGATCGCCGAAAAGTTCGACAGGTAGAGGGCAAAGAGCTTCGCGGAGACGATCCAGAGCACCGTCATGGTCACGGTCGAAACGATGGCCGCGGTGCGCGGCGGCTTGGCGTCTGTCAGGTTGCGGTACACAATATAGAACATGACGGCGATGAGCACATACACCACCACCGAAGGGATCGAGCTCACCCAATTCATGGAGTGAAGCTCGGTCCATATCGGGAACCTGGTGAGCATCCGGTCAAGCAGGTCCCCCGCCCAGAGCGTGAGGTTCGAGACAATCAGCAGGATCCACGCGACTGCCACGAACCCGATGTCGTGGAAGAAACTCTCGACCAGGTTCTTCGTGCGGCGGATCCCGTAGATCCGGTGAAGCACCGTGCGCACCACGTCGAAGAGAAAGGTCGCCGTCATGATCAGAAAGGCAAACCCCACGATACCGAGCGACGCCCGGTACGAGACGATGTCGGTCACCATCTGGAGAATCGACTGCTTGATGCTGGTGGCAAACGGCTGCTCCGGAAAGACCGTCGCGAGGACAGCTTCGAGCTTTCCGAGACCCTGTTCTGACGACCGCAGGAGGATGCCGAGCGCGGACGCCGAGATGAGGAGCATCGGGACCATCGTGAGGATGGCGCTGAAGGCGATGCCGGACGCAAACAGAAGGATGTCGCCGCCCGCGATCCGGCGCATCAGCGGCTTGAACGGGAACTCCGTGATCTTCAGATACCGGATGTAGATCGGGATGAGCCGGCGGACGCGGGCAATATTCAGAGCGCTCATGGACCGAGCCTACTGTATACGGAGGTGCGCGAATTTGAGCAGCAGATGTTTCTTGCCGACGCTCTCGAAATCGACGATCGCCCGCGCGTTCTCCCCGCGACCCGAGAGGCCGACGACCTTTCCCGGGCCGAATGTCTCGTGCGAAACCCTGGCTCCCACCGCCAGCCCGCGCAGCTCCTGCGATTCGTTCTCGTAATCCGGCATCGTGTCGCCAAATACGGGGAGCTGAGCGCTTCGGCGCCGGGCGGGGTCGCTGTTGCGACTGGTCCATCGGGCGCCGATACGCCCTTGGACCGGCGGCTGCGCCCGAACCGTGCACGACCAGATACGAC
This sequence comes from uncultured Ignavibacteria bacterium, assembly GCA_963701735.1. GTDB lineage: Bacteria > Bacteroidota > Ignavibacteria > UBA10030 > UBA6906 > CAWABB01. The sequence goes on from CAVPBI010000026.1 coordinate 51,611, forward strand.
TGATCGATCTCTTCGAGGAACCGCGAGCGTGTCGAATACCCGAGCGTCCCGAACCGGTAGCGGGCCGTGGCGTACGACAGGAACACTTTCTGCATCGCCCGTGTGACCCCAACATACATCAGACGCCGCTCTTCCTCAAGCTCCTTCCGGTCCTCCAGCGCGCCGGCGATGGGGAACAGCCCCTCTTCCAGCCCGGACACAAACACCACAGGAAACTCGAGCCCTTTCGCGGCGTGGACCGTCATGAGCGTCACCGCGTTGCGGTCGAAATCCGCCATGTCGACGTCGGCCACCAGCGAGACTTCCTCCAGAAACTCCTCCAGCGTAGCCTCGGGACGGTTGTCGGAGAACTCCGAGAGGGCCGATACAAGCTCGATGATATTCTCGCGGCGGGCGAGGGATTCCTGCGTGTTCTCGTCCTTCAGCGCCACCAGGAATCCCAGCTCGTCGATCAGGGAGCGGGCGAGCTCGGAGGCGGACATGCTCGTGCGAAGGCCGAGATACTTCGTCAGCAGCGCGTGAAACTGCCGCACAGGCTTGAGCGAGCGTTCCGCGAGCACCGTCCCGAGATCGGACGCGCCAAGCGCCTCGAACAACGACAGCGAGTGCCGCTGGGCGAAGCGACGGATCTTCTCTATTGAAGTGTCGCCGATCCCGCGGACGGGGACGTTGACCACCCGCAGGAGGCTCTCGTCGTCGCGCGGATTCACGAGCACGCGAAGGTACGCGAGGACGTCCTTGATCTCCTTCCGGCGATAGAACGCCACGCCGCCCACCAGGATATACGCCATGCCGTTGCGGCGAAGCGCATCTTCGATCGAGCGGGACTGGGCGTTCGTGCGGTACAGGACGGCGAAATCCTTCAGGTCCCGCTTGTTCCGACGGATCTCCTCCGTGATGGTCGCAGCGATCCACGCCCCTTCGTCGGCCTCGTTCTCGCAGATCGTGAGAACGACCGGCTCCCCTTCACCGTTCTTCGTCCAGAGATTCTTCGGGATCTGGTCGAGGTTGTGCTTGATGACAGACCCGGCGACGTTCAGGATGGTCTGCGTGGAGCGGTAGTTCTGCTCGAGCCGGAACACCTTGCAGTCGGGGTAGTCCCGCTCGAAGTCCAGGATGTTCCGGATATCCGCCCCGCGGAACGCGTAGATGCTCTGGGCATCGTCGCCGACCACGCAGATGTTCTTGAAGCGTTCGGCCAGCTCGCGAATCAACAGATACTGGACGCGGTTGGTATCCTGGTACTCGTCCACGAGGATGTACTTGAACCGGTACTGGTACCGTTCCAGCACGTCGCGGTGGCGGGAGAAGAGTTCCAGCGGCTTCAGGAGAAGGTCGTCGAAGTCCAGCGCATTCGAGTGCCGCAGGCGGCGCTCGTATTCCTCGTAGACCTGACCGGTGCGCTCGACCAGGGGATCGTTCCCCGTCTCGCGGTACTTTGCGGGCCCAAGCATCTGGTTCTTCGCGACGCTGATGCGGCTCCGGATGCCCGACGGGCTGAACTGCTGCTGGGAGATCCCGAAGGACTGCATGATGCCGCGCACCAGCGCCTGGGAATCGTCGGTGTCGTAGATGGTGAAGTTGCGGGTATAGCCGAGCTTCTCGGCCTCGAACCTGAGGAGGCGGGCGCAGAACGAATGGAACGTCCCCATCCAGAGCGGCTTGCTCCCCTCGCCGACCAGGGTGGCGATCCGGCGCTTCATCTCCCCCGCCGCCTTGTTCGTGAAGGTGAGCGCCAGGATGGACCCCGGAGGAACGCCGAGATGCACCAGGTACGCGGTGCGGTACGTGAGGACGCGCGTCTTCCCGCTGCCCGCACCCGCCACGATCATGACGGGGCCGTCGAGCGAGGTGACTGCTTCTCGTTGAACGGGATTGAGGTCGTTCAGGAAGGACATAACGCGTTCAAGCTACACAAAAAGCGCCCGCGAGGCAAGGTGCGCTCTGCCGGCATCCGGCGCGTCACGACGGCATGCAGAGCCCCCCGCCCGGCGATGGCCGATCGTCGGGACAGTTCAAGGAGGAGACGGAAAGGCACCCGAGCACCCGGGAGGACCGGGGTCAGATCATCAGCGCGCCTTCGAGCTTCAGGAGGAATTCCTTCGTCTTCACGCCGCTCGAGTAGCCGACGAGCGAGCCGTCGGTGCCGAGCACGCGATGACACGGGATGATGATGGGGACGGGGTTCACCGCGTTCGCGCGGCCCACCGCCTGGAAGCCGCGGCTGGTCCCGACGCGCCGGGCGAGCTGCTTGTAGCTGATGGTGGACCCGTACGGGATGCGTGCCAGCTCCTTCCACACCCGCACCTGGAACGGCGTGCCGATGAGGTCGACGGGGACCGTGAATTTCGCGAGTTTGCCGTTGAAGTAGCGCGACAGCTGCTCGATCGCCTCGCGGTTGCGCGACTTGTTGTCGGTGACTTCGTTGTCATCGAAGTGATCGCCGAGCCAGCGGAAGAATTCGCGCTTTGTCTGACGCGGAGGACTCACCTTGCACACTCCCTTGTCGGTCGAGGCAACGTAAATCAAGCCGATCTTAGAGTCGAAGGATGTGCAGTAGACCATGCGCGTGTGATTTGTAGGCTTGATCGGGGTGAGGAAAGAGGATCATCCCCGTCGGTGCATCCTGTGGGCAGGGGCCAACATACGACAACCATCCGAGAAACGCAAGAGCGGGAAACGAAACTCAGAAGAACGCCCGCACCTCTGCCCGTCCCGTGTGCACCACGGGCGCGCCGCCCTCGGAACGCCCGTCGTAGCTGGCGGACGCTTGAATGAAACTGGTCACGCGATACTCGAACGCAACGCCCCACAGCCAAGATATACCTGCACTTCGGCCGTTCGTAAGTTCGTACGCAAAATCGACGACGTCTCTGTCAAGTTGCACTTCCTCCCGCGCCATGCTGACACGAAGCTGACCGGTACGCTCGAACCCGAACACCCCGCGCACGGTCTGCGTGTTGATGTCGGCCTGCAGCGGCGGGGTCTGACCCCCGTCCTCAGAATGAGCGAGCTCAAACCGCATGCCGTATTCGATGCTCTGCACCGGCCGGTATGAGATATCGAACGAGAGGCCGGTGCCGTTGACGTCGTGGATCCTCGACACCGAGGGGCTCTCGGAGACGCGGTCGGTCCTGTTCACCACGTCGAGCTCGTTTGCGATCTCCGGAATCAGCTGCCAGCGAAGCCGCACCGAGCGCTCCCGTCCGTACAGCCGCTCCGGCCCGCCGCTCAGCGACGTCAGCCCGCCCCGCTCCAGATACCGGAGGCGCGCAGAGAAATCCGGCTGACCATCGAAGAAGAGAATGTCCTGACTGAAGAGCGACGTCCCGGCGATCGTCGTGCTGTCCCGCTGGAAGTAGTTGAGGTTGAGGAGATAGATCTTCGAGAGGTCCGACTCGGTGCTCTTCTCGTCAACGCGCGCGTACGTCTCGGTGGAGATCACGCTGAGGGCGTCCTCGATCCACCCCTGCGGCTGCTCCAGGAATCTCCTGGGCGTGATCCGCAGCCTCGCGCTCGCGCGCAGGTTGATCACCGGCACGAGCTCGTCGCTCGGGAGCGTCACGGCGACGTAGTCGCCGTCGAAGCGCGTCTGCTCGAACTCCTCCTCGTCCGCCAGGCCGTTCCCGTTCAGGTCTCCGCGGTACCGGTAGTTGCCCGTGCCGGGCGTGACGCGCACGAACACGCGCTGCAGGGTCGAGGAGCGCTCCGTCACGGTCTCATAGAAAAGGTCGGTCTCCACTCCGCGCTTGAGCGGCGCATAGCGGGTCGTGTTGCGGACCAGCACGGTGCTGATGTCGCTCCTGCCCGCCGACTGAAAGGCGTCCGAGTAACGGGTTTCTCTCAGCGTGAGGTCCGCCACCGAGCTGAGCGCGTTCCACTCGGACAGCCTCGCGCCGTACTGCTGCGTGAACGACTTCGACTCGGGCACCACCTCCCCGCCCAGGAAGGAGTCGTCGTTCCGCCACCCGTACTCGGCGAGCAGCGTTACGTTCCCAAGCTCCGAGGTCCGGACTCCCGCGCTCCACTGATCGAACCGGAAGCTCCCCGCCCCCGCGAGTCCGGTCTGGCTCGACTCCAGCGTCCTGGACTCCCCTTCATACCCGATCGCAGGCGTCAGGAACGCCACGCCCATCTCGGCCGAGCCCTTTTGCCGGAGCCAGCTGCTCAGCGTTCCCGCAATCCTATCGTCGGATTTGACCCGGTCGATCGTATAGTTGACCCGCGGAAGGCCCTCGCGATTCATCGTGGCGAACGCATTCAGGCGGTCCGCGTTGAAGTCGTCGCCCTTCTTGATGTTCCCGAACCCTCCCCCGGCCGAAATCCCTGTGGCCGGCGAATAGCGCAGCAGGCCCTCGAGCTGGCGTTCTCCGGATGACCGGACCGAATCGATCCCCCATTTCCGGGTGAACTCGACGACCTCGACGCGGTCGATCGGGACGAACCCTTCGTCCAGGTTCCTGCCCCGCAGGGTCAGGTCAATATCCCCCAGTGCGGCATCCCCGATCGTTATCCGTTTCGGCGTGTACGATCCCTGGAACGAGATCGCGTTCCCCCCCTGCGAGACATCGGTGGCCGAGAGCCGGTTCGGATCGAACTCGCTTCTTCCGAATTCAGCGGAGAGGGTGACATCGCTCGCGGGAGTTGTCTTCAGGGCGACGTCGAAGATCTGGTGAGACTCCGGGAGCGGAACGAAACGGACGGGGAGATAGTCGCCGGCGCCAACCCCCTGCCAGACGAAGAGTCCGATCTGCTGACGCCGGTAGTCGCCCTTGCCCGGTCCCGCGTACGAGAACGACACAAGGTAGAGAGCGGCAGGGTCGCCGGGAGCATAGCGGTACAACGTATACGGGACGCCTCCCGCGAGCACGGTATCCACGCCGATGTAGAGCCCGTTCGAATCGACCCGTGCGACTCCGCTGAGCGTTGCCGCATACCTGTCGCCGCCCGCACCGGCGAGCGCCTGCCGCGCGGAATCGGACATGGTGAACTCCAGCGGGGAGTTCGCATCGTCGGCCTCGCGCATGTACGTGACGGACAGCGACGCAATGTTGTTGAAGAATCCCGCCGTCGCCTGCCCGCCAAAGAGCGACCGCGAGTACGACTGGTCGGTGTATTCGAAGTCCACGTTGATGCGCGAAGCAGAGGTGATGAGCCGGCGCGACGTGAACGTGATTTCGCCGAGCGAATAGTCGATCACGTAGTCGTTCACATCGCCGCGCGCCTGCAGCTCGCCGTTGACGTAGACTCGCTCGGTCCCCGCAATCACCACAATGAAGGTCTCGCCTTCGCGGCCGGCGAGGCGGTACGGACCCTGCATGCCCTCGATGCCGGTGAATTGATTGGTCGCGTATTTCCCGCGCGTCACGGCGCCGGTGGCAAGCAGCGATCCCGAGGCGGGATCGGTCCGGTACTGGGCGAGCCCTTTCGCCCCCTGCAGCTTTCTCGTCAGCCGGGCGAATTCCGTCCCCTCGACATCCAGCACAAAGTCACCGAGCGTCCCCTGGATGTCCTTGCTTCGGATCTCGACAAACACTTTGTCGAACTCCTGAAGCGATTGCGTCGTCCCCTCGGGCTGGATCGGGGTGTTCTCGTCGGTGAGTGCCGCCGAGATTTCCAGATCGGTCGCGAGCTTGCCCGCCATCTGCAATCGCAATCCGGACGTCGGGGAGAGGTCGCGGTTGGTCCCGACCGTAAAGCCGCGCACGAGGCTTCCGCTTTTTTGAAGGTTCGGACCGAAGATGTCGGCGGTGGAGACTGGCCGGGTTTTCTGCGCGATGCGGATCGTGTCCCGGGTGGTGGTGTCGGGGACAACAATGAGGGACCGCCGAGCGTACGACTCCTGGAACGTGAACGGCAGGTATGTATACGAGACGACTATGGTAAGCTTCACACCGATCTGCACGGGCACGGTGCGCTGCTGCAGGCTGTCCCGCACGTGCGTGCTGTCATGAGGCTGCACGCTGTCCAGCAGGTGCGTGCTGTCATGAGGCTGCGCGTTCTCCCGGAGCAAGTTGCGCACCAGGGTCGAATCCAGCCTGATGCGCCCCAGCCGATAGTCTATCGTGTAGTCCCGGTCGCGCACGAGCAGACGGGCATCGCCCAGGAAGACCGAGTCGGATCCTTCGACGACGAACTGGTGCGGGAGCTGGATGGCACTGTCTGCAAGGGAGGCGGTGAGATCGATGCTCAAGCGCCCCGGGATTCCGGGCGGCTGCGGGGGAACCTGTGAAAGCGTTCGGGCCGGGAGCAAGAGAAGCACGAGGAGCAGGGAGCAAAGATGCAGCGGTAAGGGGAGCCTGGACAATGGACGCCTGGACGAAAAGGGCCCACGGAAAGAGAGTCTGACCAGGGGGAGAAGGAGCAGGGCCGCCGCACAATGACGCCTGTGCCGTATGTTCTCTCGGCTGCCCATCCGAAGCCAATATACGTGAATGCCCCCCATCAGTAAAGATGTCGGATCGTTTTCCTCCTATGATAGTATTCCTCAGGGTGCCCGTTGGCCCTACTTCGTCAGCACCATCTTCCGGGTCTGGACGAATCCATCCACTGCCAGCGTGTAGAAGTACACGCCGCTGGCGTTTCTACCCGCATTCCACTCCACGGTGTGCGTCCCTGGAGTCTGGGGCTCGTTCACAAGCGTGGCGACCTCGCGTCCGAGGAGATCACAGACCACGAGCCTGACGTTGCTCATGCTCGATCCCCGGCCCACTGCAGCGGGGATCTCGTAGCGGATCTCCGTCGACGGGTTGAACGGGTTGGGATAGTTCTGGCTCAGCGAGAAACTGGTCGGATGGTTTGCCGGCGCGGGCTCGACTGATGTGATGACTGCATCCTGCCAGGGGCGCCGCTGAAGCCCCCAGAGGCTGACATAGACGTACTTGTCGTCTGCACCCACTGGCACCCCCCGGGAGTCCGGGCGGAGTCCGTCACCAAAATCCTCCCATTGCCTGCCCCCTTCGGTTGAAGTGAAAAGAAACGACACAGGTGGGAGCCATGTCTGCACGTCCGACCAGGCCGCAAGAAAAACCCGCGAAGGATACTCGGGAACGACCGCGGCCGCGAACCCACGGATGAGCAGCTTGTGAAGATTCCCCGTGACATCGTCCCACGTCACGCCGTCGTCGGTCGACCGGAAGACGCCGGAGCTGTCGTACGTAACCACCTCGGACCCGTCCGGCAGGTATTCCCTCCGGACCGTGCCCTGAGTGCAGAGATAGAGTGTTCCGTTCACTTCCCGGAAGAATTTCCGGCCCGTGCGTATCGGCGCCAGGGTATCCTCCGTCCAGGTCGCCCCGTCATCGGTTGATCTGAACAGGTTCCACCATCCGCCGGCGAAGAGCACTCTCCCTCCGGACTTTCCGCGGAACACATCCAGGCTCAGCACAAGCGTGTCGGTGAGTCCGGCCGTGTTCATCTTCTCCCAGGTAGATCCCGCGTCTGGTCGTACGGTAGACGCCGGCAATGGAGTCACCCGCATAGTGGAAATACAAGCTGGGCTGGAGAGACGTGAAGACGATTCCATCCATTTCCGCAACGTCAAATACCTGGTAGCCACGGGATGCCTCATCCGGCTGTCTCAGGACATTCCAGGTCTTCCCGCCATCGCCCGAGAATTCAACTCTGCCTGAATCCGTGCCGATGGTAAGCTGATCGTACCCGAGCAGACTCGTGTCCTGGGATACCGAAAGAGCCGTCACGTTCGGCAGATCGGGGAGCGGGCGCATTCCCTCCCATTTCGATCCGCGGTTAGTGGAAACGAACAGACCTGAATAGAGGCGGGAATGTTCGTACTTGCTTGACGCATGTCCCGTAACAACATCGCCCCCCTGCTCCGTACGCGCCCACCGGGAACCACGTGTTACCAAGATCATTCGATCGGCAAACCATATCCATGGTGACCGCATAGAGAGCGGTGTCGCAGGCGGCAAGGGTAAACTGCGGGGTAGTACGTATTGGATGCGCGGGAGAAACCTGGGTCCAGGTGGAATCATCGGTACGCCATCCGGAAGGAGCCCGAAGTCCGTGATCGCGAAGACTGCGACGCCATCCCCTCTCCCGGGCGTGGGAATGACCGCGAGATTCAGGACAGGCGCGGGCGGTTGCTGCGGGATGAGCACCCAGGTCGAGCCGCTGTCTGTGGACCGATAGACGTTGGTTCCGGCGGCAGCGAACGCTTGCCCTGAGACTGTCGCCATCGCAGCGATGCTGGTATCGGTCAGCCCTGAGACTGCGGCCGACCACGTCGTGCCGTTGTCCGTCGATCGAAAGATTCCCCGGTCGGCCGTTCCGGCGAGGAACACCGAGTCAACGGCGATGACCGACGTCGCCATGAGCGAGGTGAATCCGCTGTTGGCCGGAAGCCAGTGCGCCCCGACGTCAGTGGAGACGAACATCCCCGCCGACATGCCCGCAGCCATGAGGATGCCGTTGGCGGGGGATCCGGCCCCCCGGGAAAACGCCAGGGCCGCCACGGTGGGCTGATCGATTCCGGAATCGCTCTCCGCCCAGGTCGCGCCCAGGTCGTGCGATGCAATGATCCTGTTCGAGCATGGTTGCAAAGAGAACGGTGTCGGCCGGGTCGGTCGCCAGCGTGAAGTGACGCGTCCCGGTCCCGATGTGTGAGGAGGACTTCCATGACTCCCCCGCATCCGGCGAGTATGCCATCTGGTCACCGGCATAGAGTCCGTCCATAAAGATCCAATTCCCGGCGGAGCAGACGGAGGAGAAATCGCACGAGTGGAATCCCCCGGCCCATTCCCACTGTGAGAACGCGGAGGATGTGATGAAGAGTGTGATGCTGACGACGAAAACGAACCTTCTGGTCGATGTCATGGCTTTGGCAGCGTTCTGTTTCGTTGGCGTTGTTCTGTTTGGGCGATACATCATGATTCAATGTAGGGGCAGGCTCTTAGAAGTTCAAATTCCGCTCCAGCCGCGAACGGCGGAAACCCTGCTGTTTTGATTGAAAGTGTGCCGGTCAATCCGTATGTTCTACAAAAGTTGCTGACGCTCGCTGACACCGGACGGGCAGGAAATCAGGCCAAAGTGGCGGAATTGGCAGACGCGCTGGGCTCAAAATCAAGTCTGGCTCACCTCGGGTGGGACGGGATTCGAGTCCGACCTTCTGTACGTAACGGAGCGGCATCAGACCGCAAGAGCAGGACATTCACTTCACGAGCGCCATCTTGATCATGTGTGTGAAGTTCCTTCCGTTCGTCCTGCCGTTGTCCCTGGGGGTGACGCTGATTCTCGCAAAGTAGATTCCGCTGCTGCTCCGTGTGCCTTCCCAGCTGACCGCGTGTCGCCCCGCCGCCTGCTCGCCGTTCACCAGTTCGGCCACCTTCCTCCCCAGGAGATCGAGGATCTCCAAATGGACATTCCCCGCCTCGGGCAGGTCATAGCGGAGGGTCGTCGCAGGATTGAACGGATTCGGGTAGTTCTGAAGAAGGGCGAATGCGGTCGGCAACGCGTTCCCAAATTGCTCCACCCCGACGATGATACCCATCCGCTCAGCGGAATCCGGTAGGGGGAAACGGACGCGTTGCTCCTGACGATCAACGTGTCCCTGAATCCTCTCGTCGAATCCGGCGTGAATCGAATCTGTACGGCTGTTGTCTCTCCCTGCCTGATGATCGTGCCGGAAGGAGAGGGGTGACACCGAAGTATCTCGTTCTTGTCTGGAGCGTGTCGATCCTGAGTGGAGTCGGAGAGAGGTTCGCGAGTTGGATCGCGCTCCAGAGAGTCGAATCCTTCCTCACATCGCCAAAGTAGAGCGATGAGGGAATGGCGCGAATGGATGCGAGAGGTGAGCCGCCTGACAGAGGGACTCGTGTCAGTCTGGTCTCCGCATTACTCTTTAAGAAGAGGGTGTCCGAATAGTCCCCGGGCTGCGGGGGTGCGAACCACACGGTGATCCTCCCGGTGTCACCGTGTGACACGGTCAGTGAGGAAGGTGAGGGACGAAAAACGTCCGTCAGACACCAGACCGAATCTATCGCGAGCCGATTCGGTGATGCGTTGGTGATCTTCAAGATCTCCAAAAGCGAATCGGAGGCACCGACCGCAACAAAGACAAGACCGGCCTGATCGGGGAGGAGGACCGGACGGGGAGACGACCCCAGGAGTGCCACCGTGGAATTTCCCCCGTCTGAATCGATGCTCAGCGTGTCCCTCAACGTTCCAAAGCCTTCCGGCGGGATATCCAGGGTGCTGAACCTCACCGTGACGACAGCACTGTCGTTCGCCCTGATCACCAAGGGCAGCGTGGCCTCGGCCGCAAACGCAGGCGACTGGCTGTGAATCTGGCTGATCGTCAGCCTGTTTGCCACGCTTCGGTTGCGAATCGTCACAACGTCTCTGACCGTATCTCCGAGTGCGACGGGCCCAAGCGTCAGCATGGGAGATGCGACTTCTATGAGCGGAGGTGGCGAAACGCCCTTGAGTGGTATCCACGCCTGCGACGCCAGGTCATTGCTGTGCAGGGAGAGCGTATCATAATGTTGACCGTACACATCCGGCCTGAACCGCACCGTTACGTGCATTGTGTCGTCCGGAGCGAGTGCGTGTCGCACGGATACCACCTCAAAACGTTCTGTCCCAACCCTCATGGAATCGATCGTGAGGCCGGCCTGCGATATGTTTCTCAGCGAAACGGTCAGGGGGGTGGTTGAGTCCCTCGTCGTGGGCCCGAACTCAAGTGACTCGGGTGTAGCCGCGATCAGGGGGCGAATCCAGACGGCGCCGTTTATTGTGCCCGCAAAGAGCGACGTGCCTTTCACCGTCAGCGATGAGATGAGTGTGTCGGTCAGACCGATCCTGAGAGGCTCCCAGCTCGCTCCTGAATCGGTTGAGACGCATGCGCCTCCAAGTGTGCCGCCGAAGATGCTGAGACCGCCAGACGCAATCGAGCCCACGGAGAGGCTTGAGAGCCCGTTGCTCGCGGCGGACCAGTTCGACCCGTAGTCGATCGAGCGAAAGACGCCGCCATTCGTCGCAGCATACAGATCGCTCACACCGGTATGGTCTGCGGTAGGATGCGCCGCGAAACCGTAGACGACTGTTACAGGCCAGGGGGACGTAAGGCCGTTCGGGATGTACTCCCAGCTTCCCCCATCGTTCCTCGATCGGTGCGCGCCGATTCCACTCCCTGCAAGTATCGCGTGACCTCTGCTCCCCGCAGGGTCCGGAACGACCGCAAGGGAATAGTATGCCACATTGGTGAGTAGCCCGTTGTTCACGGGGGCCCAGTTCGCGCCGTCATCGGTCGAGCGGCAGATGCCGCCCTCGTCAGTGGCCGCAAAAAGAAAGCTTCCGTCGGTCTCGACTGCCCGGACGTTGGTGCTGGTCAGTCCGTTGTTGACCTGTGACCAGGCAGCGCCGCCGTCGGATGAACGGAAAATGCCTCCACCTGTGCCGGCGAAGAGGTACGTTCCCTTGAAGCACAGTGAATTGATACTGAGGTTCGGAAGTCCGTCGTTGATTGCCTTCCAGCTGGTGCCGTTGTTTGCGGTTCGAAAGACGCCTTCCCCGAGCGTTCCGGCATAGAGCGTGTCGGCTTGCGTCACGAGACAGCGCACCATTCCGGAAAAGGGGCCGTTCGTCCGGACCCACTGGGCCGTTGCTGCATCGGGACCCAGTGCAACGACTATCATGAGCGCGATAACGAACCTTCTGATCGATGTCATGGCTTATATCAGGTTCTCTTTCGTCGGGGTTGTTCTGTCCGGGCAATACATAGTGATCCAATGTAGGGGCAGGCTCTTAGAAGTTCAAATTCCGCTCCAAGCGCGAACGGCGGAAACCCTGCTGTTTTGATTGAAAGTGTGCCGGTCAATCCGTATGTTCTACAAAAGTTCGCTGACGCTCGCCGACACCGGACGGGCAGGAAATCAGGCCAAAGTGGCGGAATTGGCAGACGCGCTGGACTCAAAATCCAGTCTGGCTCACACCAGGTGAGGGTTCAAGTCCCTCCTTTGGCACGAAGCAGATGAACACCCACTGTTCCTTGCAGGCGTCATGCATCCCCTGAAGAAGGGCACCGACACCCGGGCCCACGTCGACCTCCCCGAGGGAGCTTGCTAGAGCGATGATCATCGACCCTGGCGGGGTAGAGCCGCGGAACATCTACAGGTTGAAGACCGGTCGTCGTGCCGAGGCCGATGCTTCCATGCCATCAGCGCCAACCCTCCAGCGATCTGCTTCGCACGTGAAGAACCACTCGCCACAATGCTCTGACGTCGCATGACAGGCAGCAATCCTTCTCTCCCCGAACGGATCCAGGCAGCGCGCACGCTGCAACGGCGTCTCCCCGGAAGAACCGCTCACGGCCTATCCGTCCATCGGCGCAGTCCTGCGCGAGCAAGCGGACCAGCGCGAGGACCAGACATTCCTGGTCGCCTACACGGAGGACGGCCAGCGGCGGGAGTACACGTACGCGGAATTCTTCGAGCAGGTCAGCCGGGCCGCGGGGGTCCTCAGAAGCCACGGGGTGAGACGCGGCGACCGGATTGCCATCCTGTCATTCAATGCGGCCGAGGTGGTCATCCAGTACTTCGCGGCATGGTTGACCGGGGCTGTCGTTGTTCCCGTCAATGCCGGCGAGGATGACCGGCGCCTTTCGTACGTCCTCTCGAACTCCGGGGCTTCGCTGATTTTCGTGCGAGACGATCAGCTGCAACGGCTCCTGGAGATCCGGAAGGAAATCCCCGCCCTGGCAACGGTTGTTCAGGTCGGTCAGCGCGTTTCGGCCGACCTTCCGCACTATCAGTCGGAGCTCGCGCGACAGCCGGAGCGTTTTGTGCCCGACGAAGAGCCGGGGCCGGAGGATGACGCGCTTATCGTGTACACCTCCGGAGCCACGGGCAATCCGAAAGGCGTCGCGCTGACGCACTACAATCTTCTCGCGGAAGGGATGGCGATCGCCGAGTGGCATCAGCTGGCCGACGATCAGCGGATGATGTGCGTGCTCCCGCTGCACCGCGTGAACGGCATCGTTGTGACGCTCATCGCCCCGCTCTACGCGGGCGCGGGCGTGGTCCTCAACCAGCGCTTCCATCCCGACCGCTTCTTCGAACGCATCGGCGCGGAGCGCGTGTCAATCGTCAGCGTCGTCCCGACCGTCCTGCAGTTCCTGCTGCACTCGAACCTCGCAATGGAGGCGTACAAACTGCAGTACTTCCGCCACTTCATCTGCGGCGCGGGGCCGCTGACGGTGGAGCTCGCGACGAAGTTCGAGCAGAAATTCAAGATGCCGATCGTGCACGGGTACGGGCTTTCCGAGACCACCTGCTACTCATGTTTCCTGCCGCTGGACCTCGTCCCCGCGGAGCATCGCGCGTGGCTGTCCAAACACGGCTTCCCGTCGATCGGGGTGCCGCTTCCGGTGAACCAGATGGCTATTCACGACGCGGAGGGGAACGAGCTGGGCGAAGGTGAACGGGGCGAGATCGTGATCCGCGGGCACAACGTGATGCGGGGCTACCTCGGGGACGACGCCGCGAACGAACAGGCGTTCACGCATGGGTGGTTCAGGAGCGGTGACGAGGGGTTCTGGCTTCCGGACGAGGCCGGCCGCCAGTTCTTCTTCATCACCGGGCGGATCAATGGGCAGTATCTTGACGCGGAGGACGCGGCGTCTTAGAACGTACCGACGAAGATGCCGGCCTGCAGCATGAGCCCGTTCCCCTTGACGGAACTCGGAACGCCCGCCAGATCGTAGTCGTCGTCCAGTGACCACGACGGCGCCATCATCGCGACGTAGCTCGCGCCCAGCCGCACGCCAATCCACCCCGAGATCGCGTATTCGACGTTGAGCGCGGGGATGAGCGTGAAGAAGCTCCCGGTAATGTCGCGCGTGAGCGTTGTCATTCCGTTGACCGGTTGGCGTTCCAGTTGGTGTAGAGCACCCTTCTCGCCATCCCACGTCTGCCCCTCGCCAGGAAGCTGCTTCCGAAGCGTGAGACCCATTCCTCCCCAGCCGATCATGGTCCCGACAGCGACATCCAGCTTTGGAACGACGGTCCAGACATATTCGAACGTGAATCCGCCGAAGCTGATATTGACGTCGACATCCTGCCGGATCTTCGTGCCGGCATTCACCGTCGTGCTCGTCCTGCTGCCGCCCATTGCCGTGAAGCCGACGCGAACGTTCGGGACCACGAGGATATAGAGTGCGCCCGCGCCCCCCTGCATGAACATCGCATTATCGTCCATCGGGGCTGCCCCGGTGCCACTCAAGAATTGCGTTGATGGGAGCGACGTCAAAGAAGAGCATGCCCGGAGTGTATCCGGCGAAGAGGCCGACCTTGGGCGCCTTTGTCCTGCGCGGCGGGATAGGCTCCTCCTGCGCGCTGGCGAGCGGGACGAGCATGGTGATGATCAGGAAGATGCCGAGAAGTCGTCGCATGAAGTTCTCCAGAAGAGGGTCAAAGTTGGCACATCATATAAATGTACTGATTCGCCCGACGATATTCAATGACGGGTGATACGGAAGCTCAAGGTTGATACTCCCTGCCGCCGTGTCTATATTTACGGCATGATTACGACTACTCTTGCCCTGGCAGCCCTCTCGCGCCCGGGGCCCTCGCGTGGCGCGCATGATTGTCTTTGCCATCCTCTACGCGTTTCTCCTTTGGGTTGCGCCGTTCACTGCGCAAAGCCAGGACACTCCCGCAAGCCCGAATCGTCCATTTTCTTCCCCGGCGGAACGCTTGTTGTCCCGTATGTTGCGCACATGCCCGAGCCGATCTCCGGGCTCCGGAAAGAGATCGGAAACTCGCGGATGCGGCTCACGATCGCGGCACCGCTCGACGTGTGGGAACTCCGGATGGCGGACGACGGCTCAGCCAGGCTGCGCGTTGGCATCGACTTCTTCATGCAGGCGCTGACGACCAGCAGCGAAGGGTTGAGGCTTCAGATCGACGCGGCGGACGGCTGGTTTGGCGGACACGTTGCGAGCCGGTGGGATTTCCGGGACGCATCGGTCACGGTGCGGCTGAGGATTCTCCACCTGAGCGGGCACATGGTGGACGGCCATTTCGACAACGCGACCGACACCTGGAAGGACGGGCGGGAGCCGATTCCATTCACGAGGGACTTCGGCGAACTGTCCGCCGCGGTCAGCACATCACTCTCGTCGGTGACGATCCGCGGCTTCGCCGGCACGTCCTACGCCACGCTGATCCGCCCCGACAACATCAAGAGGTGGGCGTTCCTGGGCGGATTCGATGTGCACACCGCCTCCCTCCTGGCCTCCGACGGACCCTTCCCTCTTCATCTTTACGCGGGGTATACGCTGACGCTTGCGGGCATTCCGGAGTACACGGGCACGAACAGCATTGAGGCAGGGGTGAAGTTCGGCGAGTGGGAAGGCACGGGCATCCGCGTGTACGCTGGCTACTACGCAGGTCAGATGATGTTCACGCAGTATTACGATCTAAGGACGGAGCACTGGGCGATCGGGTTTGGGTTCGAGCTGTGATGTTGCAGGACGGACCACCCCATCATCTTCGCAAGCCCATCTTCTTCAGCAACGCAGTGCACCGCGGGTCCGAGCGAAGGTCGTCCCAGAGCGGATCGACCCCGAAATACGCCAGTTCGGCTTCTCGCCCCTGATACGCTTTCTCAAGCCATTCAAAGGCCTTGTCCTTCTCCCCGAGCCCGTAGTAGATGAAGCCGATCCCTGAGCGGACCGCATTCCCCTTCTGTGCCAGGAGCAGAAGCTCGTCGAGCACCCTCAGGGCATCGACCTTCCGGCCGGCCATCGCGTATGCGCGGCCGACATATGCCAGCGTCACAGGGCTGGTGCCGGCAAGACTCCTTGTCTTTTCGCATTCCGCAACAGCCTCATCGAACCTCCGTTGCACCTGGTAGACTGAAGACAGAATCAGGTGTACCCACGGAAAGTCTTGATCGAGTGCGAGCGTGTTCCTGACTTGCTCGATTGATCGTTCATATTGCCGCATCGCATAGAAGACGTCGGCCAGGTTGGTGTTGATGATGAGTGATAGCGGATCCAGCTCCAGAGCTCGCTGTGCCTCTGACAATGCCTCGTCAAACCTGCCGAGATATTGCAGAGTGCCGGAGTACCAATGGTGCGCTGTCGGGTAACCAGGGTCTAGCTCGATCGCCCGCCGGTAATGCCGTTCTGCGCCGCTCCAATCGTAATCGTGATCGTTCGCAATTGATCCTAGTACCGTATACGCTTCTGCAAGTGTGGAATCGATTTCCAGAGCCTTCGTCGCTGCACTCCGTGCCTTTGCGTACCACTCTTCCGGCAGAGGGACTCCGTGCTGGGGAAGCAGTACGTACGCCGAAGCCAATCCGGCATACGCTGTGCCGTAGTGAGGATCCTGCTCAGTCGCCTGTTTGAGATACTCGATCGCCCTCATGACGTCATCCAGCCGCCTCTTGTTCCAGTAGAAGCGTCCTTTGAGGTAGAGCTGATATGCCTCCGTGTTCTCCGTTTGTCTCTTCTCAATCCTGCCTTTCTCCGACGGAGAGAGCGTCGCCTGGAGCGCAGCAGCGATTCGTTGCGCCACATCGCTCTGGACGGCGAACACTTCGGTCAATTCCTGGTTGTACGTTTCCACCCAGAGATGCCCCTCGTTTGTCGCGTCGATCAGCTGTGCCACAATGCGGACCCGGTTCCCGGACCGCCTGACGCTCCCCTCAAGGACCGTGGCAACGCCCAGCTCCTTCCCGATCTCGCGGACATTCTTCTTGAGATCCTTGTACTGGAGGACAGAGGTCCGGGAAATGACCTTCAGATCGGTGATTTTCGAGAGCTGTGCGATGATGTCATCAGTGATGCCGTCACTGAAGTATTCGTCCTCCTTGCTGTCGCTCAGATTCTGGAATGGGAGCACGGCAATGGATTTTCCCGCCGGTGCGGGAGGCGGTGTTCGGGGGATGTAATGGTAGAGGAGCACAGCCACGGCCAGTACGCCGAGAACGGCGGTGACCCAGAGTGATGGTCGTGAGAGGATCTTTCGCATACCAGCCCTCCGGGACGGTCTCTGGTCCGGCCCTGCCAGATCCCGCGAAACGTTCCTCAGGTCCGCTGCGAGCTCCCCGGCTGATTGATAGCGCCTGGACTTCTCTTTTTCCAGGCAACGGGTGATCACCCGTTCAAGCGCCGGCGGCACCCCTTTTCTCATCGACGAAACGGGCAGAGGCTGGTCGTTGAGGACAGAGTAGCTCAGTGCGGCTTCGAACTCTCCCCTAAACGGGAGGCGAGATGTCACCATTTCATACAGAACGACTCCGAGGGAGAAGAGGTCAGTGCGCTGGTCGATGTCTTCGCCGCGGAACTGCTCTGGCGACATGTACGCCACGGTGCCGACGGTGGACCCGGTCCGTGTCAGCCTGACCTGTCCGGACAGTTTCGCCACCCCGAAGTCCACGATCTTCGCCACGCCGTCCGACGTGACCATGATGTTGGCCGGCTTGATGTCACGGTGAACGATGCCGTGCTCATGTGCCCTGGCGAGACCCTGCGCAACCTGGAGGGCGACATCGACGGCATCGTGGATCGTCAGGGGTCCGCGCTCGATCTTCTTCTTGAGCGTCTCGCCCTCGTAGAAATCCATGACGATGAAGAGCTGGCCGTCAGGCGTTTCATCGATGTCGTGGACCGTGCAGATATTGTTGTGCTGGAGGGCGGAGGCGGCTTTGGCCTCGTGGACAAAGCGCTGCTTGGCTTCGGGGTCCCGGGTGAGATCAGGCGGAAGAAACTTCAGTGCAACGAGGCGGTCGAGCTTGAGGTCCTGGGCTTTGTAGACAACGCCCATACCTCCACCGCCGAGGTGCTCGAGAATCTTGTAGTGGGAAATGGTCTGACCGATCATTGTCGCAAGCCCATCTTCTTAAGCAACGCAACACACCTCGGGTCCGAGCGAAGGCCATCCATCAGGGGATCGACCCCCACCCACGGCAGCCAGTTCGAGTGGTCTTCGTATGCTTTCTCCAGGGAACCGCACGCATCAGCCCGGTTTCCCATGGCCTCGAAGAGCCATGTGAAATAGTAGGGATCCACGTACTTCTCTCGCGCCATTGCATCAAGTTTTGCCAGTGCCGCGCCCCCACCTTCAAAGTCGCGAGCGTTGGCACACGCCGTTCCGTACAGAGCCTGGAGCCTGGGGTCCTCAGGAAGACGTTGGAGCCCCTCTCTGAGTGCAGCCAATCCGGAGTCGAGGAGGCCATTCTTCACGTACGCTGCACCGATCCATCCGTAGAGGCCGTAGAAGGTCGGCGCCATTTCCAGGGTTGCGTATGCTTGCCGGACGGCCTCGTCGTATCGGCGCGCATTGAAGAGAATCTGTGCGGCGCAGGAGTGCAGGGCCGGGGCCACAGGCTCCAGCTCCATGGCACGATCGATCTCTGAGAGCGCCAGGTCGAATTTTCCCATCATTTCCAGGTAGTGCCCCCGGTGGTGATGTCCCTCGACGCAGGCGGGATTCAACGTGAGAGCGCGCTGGAACTCGCGTTCAGCCGTCGTCCAGTTCCAGTCACAGAAGAGGCCGACATACCCCGCCACGACGTGCGCCTCCGGCAGTCGATCGTCAAGTCGCAGTGCAGTTTCGCTGGCCCTCCGAGCCTCGCTGAACGCGAATTCCCTGGGAAGCTCACGCCAGCTTCCCAGCACCTCGTATGTCTCTGCCAGTCCCACATAGGCGAGAGCGAACGCGGGATCTACCGCGGCGGCTTGAGAGTAGTAGTCGATACTCCTTTTGACGCTTTCGCTCCGCCGCTGATTGAAGAGAAATCTGCCCTTGAGATACAGGTTGTACGCTTCATGGTCACTCGCGCGCCGTCGGACGAGATTTGAGCGCTCGCCCTTCCCAAGCATCACCTTCAGATGGTCCACGATTGACACGCAGACATCGTCCTGGATCGCGAAGATGTCTTCGAGTTGACGATCATACCGCTCCGACCAGAGTGCGGAGTCGTCCTCGACGCTGGTCAACTGCACCGTGACACGGAGTCGCCGATCCGCCTTCCGGACGCTCCCCTCGAGGACCGTCCGCACGCCGAGTCTGCGGCCGATGTCGCTTATGTTGTTGTGCTTCCCCTTGAACGAGAAGGAAGAAGTCCGCGCGACCACACGCAGACCGTCAACGTGCGTCAGGACATTGATCAGTTCCTCCGCAATGCCGTCGCAGAAGTATTCCTGGTCGCGCTCCGGGCTCATATCCTCGAACGGCAGGACCGCGATGGAGGCGAAGGCCCTGGGAATCGGCGGGAGGGATTCTCCACCACTCCTGGCGGTCCGCAAGTCGTGCAGAAGCTCAAGTGCTGACCCGTAGCGATCGACCGGATCCTTCTGCAATGTCCTCTCAACAATCCTCAGAATCGCGGGTGGGACCTCATGTCTGTGCGTCGCCAACGGTTCGGGATTCTCGTTCAAGATCTTGTACAGGACGGCATATTCGCGGTCAGCAGCGAAGGGGGCCCTGCCCGTCAGCATCTCATACAGGATCACTCCCAGGGACCAGATGTCCGTGCGGGCGTCGAGTTCCTCGCCCCGGACTTGCTCGGGGGACATATACACCGGGGTTCCCACCACTGCGCCAGGCTTTGTGAGGTCGAGTCGACCAGCGAGTTTTGCGAGCCCGAAGTCGATAATCTTCGCCGTTCCATCTCGTGTGAGAATGACGTTCGCCGGCTTGATGTCCCGATGGATTATCCCTGCCCGGTGGGCCTCCGCCAGTCCAGAAGCAAGCTGCATGGCTACGGTTACTGCACGTTCCACCTCAAGGAAGCCGCGCTCCAGCATCGTCTGGAGAGTTACGCCTTCATAGCAGGCCATTGCGATGAAGACCTGGCCCTCCTCAGTTTCTCCCAGCTCATAGATCGTGCAGATATTCGCGTGGTCGAGCGCAGAAGCCGTCTTTGCCTCTCGGGCGAAGCGCTCCTTGGCTTCGGGGTCGCGGGTGAGATCGGGAGGGAGAAACTTGAGCGCAACAAGGCGGTCGAGCTTGAGGTCCTGGGCTTTGTAGACAACGCCCATACCTCCACCGCCGAGGTGCTCGAGAATTTTGTAGTGAGATACCGTTGTGCCGATCATCGCCAGGCTTTCAATTCGCCGGCCCCAGATACAGATCGTACCAGGCAAGTGTTTCCTTGATCACTTCTTTCAACGGCACGAAATGATCGGTGTCGTACAGGAGAAGTCGCTTCTGCCCCCGCGCTGTGCCCAGGAGTTCGTACATCGGCTCAACAGCGATTTCGCAGGGAAAGATGACGTCGTACTTCCCGTTCAGCATCAACGTCGGGACGTACACATGCGGAGCGTAGTTGAATTCGTCTACTTCGGGTCGGAGTGAGGCGTCGGCGGCAAATCCACCGAGGAGGAGGACGCTTGCCTTCAGACGCCTATCCACCGCCGGAATGAGGCATCCCAGGCGCGCGCCCCAGCTGAAGCCGTAGAATGCAAGCTTCGAGGTGTCAATGTCCTTCCTTGTCGACAGATAGTCGATCGTCCTGCCGAAATCCTTGACGTATTTGATGAGAAGCTCGGTATAGGCATTCTGGTATCTCTTGCTTGGCCAGTGCATGTCGAAGTTCACCCCGATTTCGTTCCGTTCATAAGTCCCATAGTAGACGGGGTACACCACCGCGCGTCCGCTTTTGACGATGAAATCGATCAGCCGCTCATCGGTGAGCTTGTCGCTCGTCGGCACCCATAGAGCGTACGAACCCGGAAAGAAGATGATCGTTTGGTATGGCGTCGCGGCTTTCCGGGGCAGGAACAGATGGGCAATGACTCGCTCCTTCGCGTAGGCCGCATCAAATGTGACCTTCTCCCGGATCATGTCCGGGAGACTTTCATCCCTCTTCTCAACGACAGGGTTGAGCTCCAACCTGTCATAGGAGAACTGATCCGTGTACAGTTGAAAGATCGCGTCTGAGACCGGTTTTGATTTTGCATAGTCTCGTGTCGTCCAGTCCACCGGGCCAAACACTCGTTCAGGGATCTTCTCTCTGTCGAGATAACGAACGCAGCGAAACCCGTTCTTTGGAGAGCGGTCAAATGCCGGAGCCTGGCTCAGGAATTCGTACATATACGAGATATCGTTCCATGTGCCTCCACGTACGCATCGTCCCCCTTTCGATTCGTTAAGGCACCACTCCCTCACATTCCCTGCCATATCATACGCCCCGAACGCATTCATCCCCTCGAACGCCCCGATGCGAGAAGGCCCCGGGCTGCCGAAATTGCTGAGGTTGCCGATCTGGGTCAAGAACATCTGCTGAGATGTGCCGAAGTCTGCGGCAAGGCCCCAATGGTGAGTGGTCGGCAGGTCCTTCCCGGAGAATTCCGCGTACGCCGCGGCTTCGTACCAGCTTACACCGGATACCGGATAGTCTTCCTGTGCCTCCGGATAGTCGCCTGCCTGCCATGTTGAGGGGCCCGGTCTCCCCGTCGCGTCAACGCACAGCAGCATCGCTTCTTCCCACGAGAGCTTCTTGCCATCCCGGGTGAATGCATGCTTCCAGTATGTGCGGTTGCGATAGCCTCCTGCCTCGACGAACCCCTTGAATTGAGCGTTCGTGACCTCGAACTTGTCGATGAGGAACTCGGAAAGAACCACGTATTCCTTGTCGACCTGTAGTTCCATCGTTTTCCCCCCGGACACCCTCAACATCCCCCGGGGCAATCTTCCCAGCGTATCCAGTTTCCTGGAGAGCGAGTCTCGTGTGAGGCTTACTGCCCACAGGGTATCAAAGCCCGCCTTCTCGAATCTCCACCGGAAAAAACATTTGGGAATTCTTATGCTGTCCAAAGGGGTGATCCCAACATACTCCCAATCGCCCACCCCGGATGAATACTCCCTCCTGTACGCCTTCGCACCCGGCGGATCTGTGGAGATCGTCATTCGACGCGAGAACGTCGGCCACAGCTTTGCCAATGCGGAATCGTGGGGGATGACCTTCTCGACCTCGCAGGCGAGCTTGAATGGATCCTGGTATTTCGTCTGGTCACCGTTAAGAAGCGCTTCTTCGGCCAGCCGTTTGATTTCCGACATCGCTTCGCCTTCTGCCCATCGGACGTTCTCGGCTCTATTCACGTACCAGGCAAGCGCCCCGGCAACCACAATCACTACTCCAACCAGCGGGATGAGCATCGTTGGGCGTCTCACCCTCCGCGCAAGACCAGGAAGGCCACCGTGAACCGCCGTGGGCTGAAGAAATGTGCTCTTGATTTCGGATAGATCGTTGAGAAGATCCGTGGCAAGCCCGATTCGCTCCGAGGTGTTCTTCTCGAGCGTCTTCCGGACGATCTTCGACAGCTCCGGCGACACGTCGGGCCGCATCCGCTCAACTGGCTTCGGATCTTCATTCAGTATGGAATAGATGAGCGCAGCATCGTGCTCGCTTCTGAACGGAAGGTGTCCGCTGAGCATTTCATACAGAATCACTCCCAGCGACCAGATATCCGTGCGCTGATCAACTTCCTCGCCCCGCGCCTGCTCGGGCGACATATAGGCAGCCGTGCCCAGGGTCGAGCCAGTTCTGGTCAATCGTGATTGGCCTGACAGCTTGGCGAGACCGAAGTCGACGATCTTGCATACGCCGTCGGCCGTGACCATGATGTTGGCCGGCTTGATGTCGCGGTGGACGATCCCGTGCTCGTGCGCCCTGGCGAGACCCTGCGAAACCTGGATGGCAATGTCAACGGCGTCGATGATCGTCAGCGGTCCGCGCGCGATCTTCTCCTTGAGCGTCTCGCCTTCGTATAAGTCCATGACGATGAACAGCTGGCCGTCGGGCGATTCATCGATGTCGTGGACTGTGCAGATATTGTTGTGCTGGAGGGCGGAGGCGGCTTTGGCCTCGTGCACGAAACGCTGCTTGGCTTCGGGGTCTCGGGTGAGATCAGGGGGGAGAAACTTCAGTGCAACGAGTCGGTCGAGCCTGAGGTCCCGGGCTTTGTAGACAACACCCATCCCTCCGCTTCCGAGGTGCTCCAGAATCGCGTAGTGAGAGACCGTTTGACCGATGGGGGAAACCACTGCAGTTCCTCCTCGATGGGAGGTCGCTTCAGGCCGGCATCACCCGACCTGCGGGCTACATTTTCGGTGCGAAGCGCCGGGTGGCCCTGCGGATTCGGTCCTTGACGTCAGGCCACTCCACATTCCAGAGCATTCTCGGCATCCGTTGCGCGTCAGCGTCATCGAAATACGCGTCGGCTGGTGCTGCTCCACCGGCGAGAGAGGACCGCCTTTCTTCCGCTTGCCGGGTCACTTGAATACGTCCTCGACGATCACAAATCGGATCTTTCGGTAGTTATCGGTGTATGCGATCTCTTCTCCGTTTCGGTCATACTGAAGAAGACTCCAAGGCCCGGCAGATCACCCCCACAACACGGTCAGCCCCGTCCGGCAGCAATATCTGGTGAAGCTGCCGTGCTGCCGAGCGGCACGTAGAACATGGAACGGGTACCCGGAGGAAATGACGCCGGCGAGATCTCTCTGGTCAGCCTGCTCGCTTTGGCCATGCCTGATGTGTTGAATGAGGCGGCCGTCGTGATCCACCATCCCCTTCGATGCACTCGCCAATCATGTCCGACGAAGTAACTCCCCTGCAAGACAGGGGCAACGAAGACGGAATCCTCCGAAATCTTCACGCAGTCAGGTCTGATCGATTGACCTCTTGTACGTGGCATTGAAACCATACATGACGAACTCCGTCGCACTGAACCAGTGGACATACCCACCCCTTCCCATAGGCCTCGGCTGCCCCGGCTTGTCGGCCTCAACAATATAGACCCGGGAAGAGTCTTCGGGCTCCGCCCCGGGACGGGCACAGTACGCTATCCATTTCTCATCGGGAGACCATCGTGGGACGGAACTTGTAGATGAGATCATCCGTAAGCTTCCTGACGTTCCCTCCATCTCTGTCCATGATGTAGATGTTTCTCGTGCCGTACTTACGGCGTCGATCTCCTGGGCAGGGAAGGCAACGTATTTTCCGCTCGGAGAAATCGCCGCCGCCCCCCGCTCCCGTTCATCCACCGTGAGCTGCCTGACGCCGCCATCCCCTTGATGCTGGCAATCTTCACCTGCCCGATGTCCTGGACCTCCGAGTACATCAGTCTCTTGCCGTCCGCGGTCATGCCCAGCGGGACGTCAGGTCCGCTGCCCCGGGTGAGCTGTATGGGTTCTCCACCGCTTGCCGGAATCATCCACAGATTGACGTTGCCGCCCCTGTTTGACGAATAGAGAATATGGCCGGTCGGACTCCAGAGCGGATCATCTGCGAATTTCCCGTCACGCGTCAGCTGGCGATCTGTGCCGCTTCGCGGTCATGAATCATGATCTCGGAGTATCCCTCCGGGAAGTTCTTTGTCCACGCGATCGATGGCCGTCTGGCGAGTATCGAAATGCCAAGCGAATCCCGGGTCTTGTTGTGACTGTATCTGCGATCTCAATCCTGCGGTCCGATCCGTCCGGCCTGCAACTCCACCATCGGTGGATCTCCTGGTTTGCTGATAGCTCCAGCGGATGGAAGTAGCCAAATCTCTGCCCGTCCGGCATCCACTCCTGACTATACCCGGTGTCCACGACGACTCTTCCCGTCCCCCCCAGCGAAGAAATACTGACAAGTTCATCGGGATCGAGAGGACTGGAGCGGCGGCGTGAATACAGGATCGTGCCTGCATCCGGCGACAGGGAGACGCTGAAGATGTCGTAGCACGAATCACGCGTGATTCTTCGCGGTTCTCCTTGCGCAGACGTTCATCATATACACGTCGAACTTGCCGCGGTCGTCCGCAGCGGGAAAGACGATCCAATTCCCATCGCGTGACACGCTGGCGTAATTGACATCCCGGAAAGGAAGTTGAAGGACGCGGAATTGCATGTCCGGGTTCAACTGCGGACCGCGGGAGAGCAGGAAGAAGAGAACTCCTCCGGATGCGAGCGCGAACAACGCCACGAGGAGGATCGCAAGACGTCTTTTCGATGTGGGCGGTGCGGGCTTCGAAGGCGCCACCATAGCGGAGTCAGCCGTCATCTCGCCTGTTCGCTGGGAAGGCCTCACGACTCTCGTCGAGTCTTTCCTCAGCCTCCGAAGGTCAATCAGCATGTCGTGGGCGGTCTGGTACCGGTCTTCCCGGTCCTTCTCAAGTGCCCGGCCAAGGATGTGCAGCAGCTCCGACTGTGCATCGGGGACGTATGTCTGAAGGGGCTCCGGTTCCTCATTGACGATCGCGTAGACCACCGCCGCTTCGTGCTCCCCGCGGAACGGCAGATGCCCGGTGAGCATCTCATACAACACTATTCCAAACGAGAAGATATCCGAGCGCGCGTCCACCTGTTCGCCCTGGATCTGTTCCGGCGCCATATAGGCGACCGTCCCGATCGTGCTCGACGTCTTCGTGAGCTTGAGCGACCCCTTCAGCTTGGCCAGCCCGAAGTCCATCACCTTGACCTGGTTCTTCGTGTTGACCATGATGTTTTCAGCCTTGATATCCCGGTGCACGATCCCCTTGCCGTGCGCCTCCTCGAGCGCTTCGCCGATCTGTATCGCGTAGCCGACCGCAGCTCCGGTCGGGAGCTTTCCGCCGGCGAGCTTCTCGCGCAGCGTTACGCCCTCCACGAATTCCATGACGATGAACTGCTGCCCATCGGCTTCTGCGATGTCATGGATCGTACATACGTTGGGATGGTTCAGTGCGGAGGCCGCCTGGGCCTCCTGCAGGAATCGGGCCCGTTCAGGCTCGTGACTCTCGAGGCCGTGGGGGAGGAACTTCAGCGCGACGGTGCGTTTGAGGCGGGTGTCCTCGGCTTTGTAGACGACACCCATGCCGCCTTCGCCGAGCTTCGAGAGGATCTTGTAGTGGGAAACAGCGTTGCCGATCATGGGGAAACCCCAGGGGATTATCGATTACCCATGACGCATGGATAATGGATAGTTCGTTCCCGCGTTAGCGGGAACGCGACCCCAACGGCACACAGTTGAAGCGGTACGGCGGTAAGATAGCGGAGTGGCAGTCCAGAGTCAAACGCAGGAAAAGAGGGCGATGCCCCGGCAGGGCACGAAAGACGGCCCCGGGGACGGGCCAATCAGCGAGGAATCGGGCTCCCGGACCCGTTTGCAGGTCGACGCCCTACGCGAGCCCCAGCTGCGGTGCAACCGGCTTCAGCGCGCCTATGACGAAGCGGATGTGATCGTCCATCACGAACCCCGCCTCCGCGGCTCCCTGCAGGATGTCCTCCCTGCTGACCGATCGCGCAAACGCCTTGTCCTTCAGCTTCTTCTTCACCGACGACACCTCGAGGTCCGCGATCTTGTTCGGCCTGATCACGGCCACCGCGACGATGAACCCGCACAGCTCGTCGCACGCAAACAGGGTCTGAGCCATCTTCGAGTCGCGCGGCACATTCATCGCCGGGACGTGCGAGATGATCGTGCGCCGCAACTCTTCCGGGAAGACCGCGCTCTTTGAGGATCTCCGAGCCCTTCATCGGATGGTCCGGCACCTGCTGATTCTGCTCGTAGTCGAAGTCATGCAGCAGCCCGACAGCTCCCCACGTCTCCTCGTCCTCGCCGAACGACCGCGCGTACGCGCGCATGGCCGCTTCCACGGCGAGCGCGTGGGTCCGGAGGCTCTCCGTCTTCGTGTATTCGTGCAAGAGGTCGAGGCATTCCTGCCGTGTCATGTGCGGCTCCGTGATGAAAGGGTTGGTTGAGAAAGATATGAATCCACGAGGTCAAACGAAATGGCCGGGGGGATTGAGAGGACTGCAGGTTCAGTGGGCTGCAGGGTGAGAGAGTTGCAGGATCGAGAGGGCGCAGGTCAGCCAGCCACATGCGCTGGGAAGAGCAAAGGCCAGAGGAACGGAAGCGACGGTGGAAGGGGGCCGGAGAGGTGGTCAGGGCGCCCGCAGCTGCTCGATCTCGGACTCGATCAAGAGCAGGAGCGACGGGACGTTCCTCACGACAGCGTCCGAGAGACCAAGGCTCTGGTTGAACGATTCCCCCTCGATACCGTAGAGGATCGTCATCGGCGGGAGGTAGCCCAGGAGACGGGCGGTCTCGATCCCCTCCGAGACGCCGTATCCGTGCGTGGAGAACCTGAAGAATGCCGGCGAGATGCGCCCACGGGCCGTGTCGATCCGGTGGATGGTCCCCGGGGGCTTGCCGGAAGAGATCGCGTCAATGAGGATGGCGGCAGAGGTTCCCCGCAACAGTTCAACCAACCCCGCCGCCTCCCCACTGTGCTCGCGCACATCGACGCCGGGCAGCCCGCGCCGTTTGAGCTCCCGTGCGACACAGATTCCCAGACCGTCGTCCGCGCGGAACTCATTCCCCACGCCTACCAGACGGATCAGCATCTCCTCTGTGGCAACCCGATGATGTTTCGCTTGTGCCACGCCGCCCACCCCCACCAAATATGGAGTGTCATGTGCCGCCTGCAACCTCCGCCAGGCCTATTGCCGTTCCAACAAAATCACTGAATAGCTGGTGGAGCGCTAGTCTTCTTCGATCCTCACAAAATGCGTCGCGCACGAAATACAGGGATCGTAATTCCTGACCGCCTGCTCGCATTTCCACGTGAGCGCTTCGCGGTCCAACTCCACGTTCGCCGACGCAAACTTCCGGAGATCCGCTTCGATGGTCCCCAGGTTCTGCGCCGTCGGCGGAACGATCTTCGCGTCCAGCACGACTCCGTCGTCGCCCACGCGATACCGGTGGTAGAGCATTCCGCGCGGAGCTTCGCTCGCGCCGAACCCGATCCCCTTTTTCACCTCGATGTCGACCGCAGGGCGATCGGGCGGCGTATAGTTCTCGATGATGCGGATCGCTTCGTCGAACGCGTACACGGTCTCGACGGCCCGGACGATGATGCTCCTGAACGGGTTCTTCACCGGCGGTTTCAGGCCCACGGAGTCCGCGGCCTGACGCGCCACGGGCGACAGCTGGTCGAAGTTCAGGTTGAAGCGCGCGATCGGGCCGACCTGGTACGACCCGCGCCCCTTTTCCACGGAATGCAGCGCGTTCGAGTGCGGGATGTGACGCTCCTCGAAATGGAACTCGTACTCGCGGATCGCGATGTCGAGTCCGCTGGTCGCGACGATCCGGCCGCCGTTGAACGGGTACTCGCCCGGCGAGCGGAGCGACACAAACTCATAGTCCGTCTCCAGCTCCGGAAACTCGAGCGTGGACGTGAGTGTCACGGTCTCCAGCGCGCGGTCTCTCCCCCACTTCAACGGATCCAGCAGCGTCCGCAGCTCGTTGCGTGACGGGACGCGGTAGAAACCGCCGACGCGCACGTTGACGGGGTGAATCTCCCGCCCGCCCAGCAGCGCCACGATGCCGTTTCCGATCTTCTTCATCTCCAGCGCCATCTTCACGAGGTCGGGCTTGTCCTTCGCCAGCAGCAGGGCGTCCTCATAGCCGAGGAAATCCGGCGCGTGCAGGAGGAAGACGTGCAGGACATGGCTCTCGATCCACTCGCCGCAATAGATCAGCCGGCGGAGGTCGCGCAGCGGCCCCTCCACCTTCACTCCCATCGCATCCTCGAGGGCATGCACGGAGCTCATCTGATAGGCGATCGGGCAGATCCCGCAGATCCTGGCCGTAATGTCCGGCACCTCCATGAAATCGCGCCCGCGCAGGAAGGCCTCGAAGAACCGCGGCGGCTCATAGATGCGCAGCTTGACGTCGACGACCTTGCCGTCCGTAATCTTGATGAAGACACCGCCTTCGCCTTCCACGCGCGCGAGCTGGTCGACCTTGATGACCCTATTTTTCATGCACGTCACTCTCCTTCCGGAACGCCTCCGAGTATGCGTTGAATCCCCGGAACGCAAGCATGATGTCGCGATTCGACATCCCCAGGCGTCCGAACCGGATGCTCAGGGAGGGCGGATTCGCGTTCTCCATCGGGCCGAAGCACCCATAGCACCCGCGCGCATAGGTCGGGCAGATCGCCCCGCAGCCCGCATGCGTCACGGGCCCCATGCACGGCGTCTCGTGCGCGACCATCACGCACGTGGTTCCGCGCAGCTTGCATTCGACGCACACCGAGTGGGACGGGACGGTCGGCTTGCGCTTGTTCAGATAGGCGTTCAGAACCTCCAGGAGCTGCATCTTGTTGATCGGGCAGCCGCGGAGCTCGAAGTCGACGTGGACATACGATCCCACCGGCATCGAGCGGTCGAGCGTGGAGATGTACTCCGGCGAGGCGTAGACCAGGCGGGTGTACTCCTTCACGTCCTTCCAGTTCCGGAGCGCCTGGATCCCGCCCGAGGTCGCGCACGCGCCGATCGTAATCAGCACGCGGCACGACTTGCGGATGTCCCGGATGCGCTCCACGTCGTGCGGCGTGGTGATGCTGCCTTCGACGAGCCCGACGTCATACGGGCCCGGCAGCACACGGCGGCTGGCCTCGGGGAAGTTCGCAATCTCAACGGCGCCCGCAACCGCGAGCAGCTCGTCCTCCGCATCCAGGAGCGACAGCTGGCATCCGTCGCAGGACGCGAACTTGTACACGGCAATCTTGGGTTTCTTCGCCGGCATCTCAGAGCTCCTTCCGTTCCATGAGGGGACGGATTTTCGGCAGCGGATAGACGGGCCCTTCCTTGCAGATGAACGTGGGGCCGAACTGGCAGTGGCCGCAGAATCCGACCGCGCACTTCATGTTCCGCTCCATGGAGAGGAACACGTGGTCGGGCGGCACGCCCCTTCGCTCGAGTTCATCCACGGTGTACTTCATCATGATCTCGGGGCCGCAGACGTACGCCACCGTCTCCCGTGCATCGAGCTTGATATAATTGAAGAGGCCCGTGACCACGCCGATGTGCCCCTTCCAGGAGGTATCGCCGCGGTCCACGGTGACCAGCGTTTCGATGTTGTTCTCGTTCGCCCATTTCTCCAGCTCGACACGGTAGAGGAGGTCGAGCGGGCTGCGTCCCCCGTACAGGACGATGATGCGCTTGTACAGGTCGCGTTGACGGGCCAGCGTGTACACCACGGGGCGGAGCGGGGCGAGTCCGATGCCGCCCGACACGATGCAGACGTCCTTCCCCTTCGCGACATCGATGGGCCAGCTCGAGCCGTAGGGGCCGCGGAGGCCGATGACGTCGCCGCGCTTCTTCTGCGCGAGGGCCGTGGTGACCGTTCCGACGCGATGGATGGTATGATCGAGCAGGCCGGTCTTCTGCGGATCGGAACTGATGGAGATGGCCGCCTCCCCGACCCCGAACACATAGACCATGTTGAACTGGCCGGGCAGAAACCTGAACGGCCCCGCCCAGTCGCCCATGTCGAGCGTCAGCGTGAACGTGTCGTCGTTCTCCCAGATGATCCTGCGGATAATCACAGGGTGGGAGACCATGGGATCCGTTACCCCGTGCGGGACGGGTGCAACGACGTTGTTCATTTACGCTCCTCCGACGTGATGATCCCGTACATGTCGAGCAGCTGGAGCCGGGTCGCCTCAAGCCGGCTTTCCATCACCTGCGCGAGCCGCAGGAGGACATCGTAGCCGAACCCGGAATCGGATTCGCATTTGTTCCTCAGGCATTCGCCGTCCAGGGCAATGGCGCGCGTTTCGACGGCCCCAACGGCGGTGAAGTGCCAGCGGTACGGCGAGATCAGCCAGGACCAGCCGAGGACTTCGCCCGGTCCCACCGTCTGGATCCTCATCGCACCGCGGCCCGGGAAGTCGATTTCGAGGGCGACGCGCCCGCTCCTGATGAGATAGAACGTGTTCGCAATCTCGCCCTCGCGGAAGATCGTCGCATTTTCCATGAAGCGGACGTTGGAGGCGCACCCGAGCAGCGTCTTCATGTGCTCTTCACTGAAGCCGGCGAGGAACGGATGCTGCTGGAGTGTGGTCGTCAGATCTTCGGTATGCATGTCAGCCACCCTAGGTGTTGGTGGAGATAACTGTGGGTTCGATAAACGCCGCCGCCTCTGCCGTGATGTCGATGTGCGCGGGGCACCAGGTGATACACCGGCCGCAGCCCACGCACCCGGATTCGCCGAACTGGTCGACCCAGTGGACGAGCTTGTGCGTCATCCACTGTCGGTACCGCGTTCGGGTGGACATCCGGATATTGCCGCCGGCGACTTTTGTAAATTCGGTGGTGAAGCACGAATCCCAGCGGCGCCACCGCTCCGCGCGTGTCCCCGTCAGGTCCGTTGTCTCTTCCACTGTCGAGCAGAAACATGTCGGGCAGACCATCGTGCAGTTGGCGCACGAGAGGCACCGCTTGGCGATGTCATCCCAGCGTCCGTGGTCGAAGTACTCTCCCGCGATGGCGCTCTTGTCCCCCGGGGGCATCTGCCGGGAAAACATGCGACCCGCCTTCTCGAACAGCTCCTGGGCTTTGCGCTCCTCGTCCTGCCGGGCGGGCCTGGGCGACAACGAGGCCAGAAGGAGCCGGCCCCGTTCGGTCCCTCCCTCCGCGAGGAAGAGATGCTCGCCGCCATCGATCACTTCGGTCAGGGCGACGTCGAATCCTTCCGTGGCGCGCGGGCCCGTGTTCATCGACGAGCAGAAGCACGTGCCTCCGGGTTCGGTGCACTGCACGGCCACGATGAACGCGTTCGTCCGGCGTTCGACGTAACGCGGGATCGGCATACTCGCCGTTGCGGAACACTTTGTCGAGCAACGCCCATCGCGTGCAGGTCGCACGACCGCACGCCGATGAATGCATAGGGCGCGTGCGAGGCGCCGTTCGAGGGCTGAACCTCAAACGCCTTCCCCGATTTCGTGGCCTTGAACAGACAGGTGCGCGGCGGATACAGGAATCGCTTCCACGAATGCTGCGACACGACATACCCGAACAGCGCGTCGTCGCCGCGCTTCTCCAGGCTGTACGCACCGGGCGATTGCTCCTCCCTCCACCCGCGCGGCAGGTCGTCGGCCGAGGAGATCTCGTCCAGAACGATCGCCCCGTCCCGGAGGGTCGGACCGATGAGCGCGAACCCCTGTGAACGGAGAGCGGAGAGGAGTGAAGCGAGGCCTTCGAGCGTGAGAACGTCCATGATGGCTCTCTGAGATGGTCGAGGGAAATCCCGTCACATTCGTACGACAGAAGGCGTGCCACGGAGAGAACGCGATGTTCTTCGCGTGTCTTGGAACATAAACCGCTTGCGGCCCGTCGTCCCTTCTCAGGTGTGCGAAGAGGCGGCTTCTGCGGTTCCTACTGTTGACAATCAGGCGGGAAGAGCAGCGCGAGCAAGTGTTGAAAACTTCAACACTAAGTGTAATCAGTTGAGGGATTGGGAGGGGTGGGTCGAGGACTCAGGGTGGCACGGACGCGGGATGCTGGGGACGAATGATGACGTTGGATGATGGCCGAGTCGATGAAAATTGCGGGATATAGGGACGGTTGGATGCAGGATGGGGTCGGCGAAGGGCGAACGCGACGAAGGATGCGGCGAGATCAGGAAGCCGCGGATCGACCTGTGACGCGAGGAAGGAAGAACGACATCGTGAACGAGACGAGCGCAACGACGAGCGCGATGAGAAACACGACCTGCATCCCGTCGCCGAATGCGCGCACCACGAGATCCTGCTCGGACGGAGCGAGCGTCGCGCGCACGGCAGGCTCGATGAGCTTCTGCGGGTCCGCGACCGGAAGCCCGCCGATCAGCGCTCCCCCGAGAACGGAACCCATGACGCCGTTCAGCGCCGACCCGAGCACGCTCACGCCCACGGCGCCACCGATCGTGCGCGACAACATCTGCGACGACGTGGCGACACCGATGCTCTTCTGCTCGACGCTCTGCTGCACCGTCAGCATCAGCGACGGTGTCTGACATCCCATCCCGATGCCGATGAGCGTCACGCACCCCATCAGGTACCAGACACCGATTCCGGCGCCCGCGATATACGCAAGGAAGAGTCCCGCCGCCATAAAGACCAGCCCGATCCTCACGAGACGCGGCTCGCCCCACCGGTGTGCAACGCGCCCCGCCAGCAGGCTCGCCGTCGACCATCCGAGGGACATGGGGGTGATCATCAATCCGGCCTGCATCGCAGTCCCTCCCAGGATCGTCTGCGCGAACAGCGGGGCATACGCGATCACTCCATACACGGCGATGCTCCCGGTAAAGCCAAGGAGGTTTCCGAGCCAGAACGCGCGGCGACGGAAGAAACCGATTTCGAGGATCGGATGCGGCGCGGAGCGCTCGCGCCGGATGAAGAGAAAGAGAAACAGCACCCAGGCAGCCAGCAGAAGGAGAACAGCCTCGTCCAGAATCGTCCGCTCGCGGCTCAGGCGCAGGAGCGCCAGCAGCAGGCTGATGATCGTGAGCGTCAGCAGGATCGCACCCGGGAAGTCGATCGGCTCGCGCCTGTGCCGGGGCTCCTCCCTGATAATTGGACGCGATGATCAGCATCGACGCAATCCCGATCGGGATATTCAAGTAGAACACCCACGTCCACCCGATCGAGACGACGACCGCGCTCCCGAGCAGCGGCCCGATCACGGCGGACACGCCCCATGCCGACGCGATCGCGCCCAGAGCTTTCCCCCTCTCGCTCGGGGGGAACACCGTGCTGATCAGCGCGAACGGCATGGACGAGAGTCCGCCGGCGCCGATCCCCTGGATCCCTCTATAGATGATGAGCTGGACCATCGACGAGGAAGTCCCGCACAGGATCGATCCGAGGAGGAAGGTGCACACCGCCCCGAAGAACAGCATCCGCTTCCCGTAGACGTCCGACAGCTTCCCCCAGAGCGGCATCGAGACCGCGGTCATGATCATGTAGACCGAGAAGACCCAGCCGTAGAGCTGAAGCCCGCCGAGCTCGGTGACGATCGTCGGCATGACCGTCGCGAGGATGGTGGTGTCGAGCGCGGCGATGAAGCTGGCGAGAATCCCGCCGAGGATGATCCAGGTCTTCGCGTGCGGCTGGCGGGAATCGGATGGATCGGGGGAGGACATGACGGAATCAGCCACCGAACGAATCGGCCGAAGGGCAGCGCGAGCGGACGGGGCAGTCAACGCACAGCGGACGGCGCGCGTTGCACCACTTCCGGCCGTGAAGAATCAGGATGGACGAGACCTCGATCCAATCGGAGGGCGGGAAGACTTTCGTGAGGTCCGCCTCGATCTTCTCGGGTGTGTTCTGAGCGGAGAACCCCAGCCGTCCGGCGAGCCGCTGGACATGGGTGTCGACGACGACCCCGGAGGCGATCCCGAACGCCTGGCCGAGCACGACGTTTGCGGTTTTCCTCCCCACGCCCGGGAGCGTGACCAGCTCCTCCATCCGGTCCGGGACATGCCCGCCGTGCCGTTCGAGCAGCGCCGCGCTGCAGGCGAGGATGCTCCTGGTTTTGTTTCTGAAGAACCCTGTGGAGCGGATGATCTCCTCGATCGCAGTCCGGTCGGCCCGTGCGAATTCCGCCGGGCCCGGGTACGCTGCGAAAAGCCCGGGCGTCACCATGTTGACGCGCTCGTCGGTGCACTGCGCGGAGAGGATCGTGGCGATGAGGAGCTGGAAGGGGTTGCCGTGCCTGAGGGCCGTGACGGCTCCGGGGAACTCCTTCCGGAGGATGCCGAGTATCCCGGCCGCCCTGGCCTGCTTCGCTCCGGGGGCCTCCGGGGCTCCCACTGCCGCCCCGCCACGTCCCTTCGCCCCGGCACCCGCCTTCTTCAGGCGAACATCCCGCCTGGGACTCTCTGTCTTGTTCACACGAACACTCTTCTCAGGGCTCGCTTTCGTCTTCGCACGAAGACCTTTCCTGGGGCTTACGCTCTTCTTTGAGCCGGCAACCTGCCCGGGGGCAGGACGCTTCTTCGAGTCAGCCTTCTTTCTGGTTCCAGCTTTCGACTTGGACACAGGCTCACCAGTACGTTGTCGTGATCGTGACATCGCCTTTGACTTTCGCCAGGCACGCCGCCCGCTCGTCCTCTTTGAACCCATGCTGGTCCATCAGGCGCTTCTCGAGAGGCGTCGGGGGTGCGAGGTTCTCGACCCCGTCAACGACCCTCACGCGGCACCACCCGCAGATCCCCTCGCCGCTGCACGACTGGCCCAGGGGCACGTCCACCTGGTTCGCGGCGGCAAGCAGCGTGGCGTGCGGCTTGATCTCGCGTTCTTTGTTCAGCGGTATGAATTTTACTTTGGGCATTCGAAGACCGTCAATTTACCCGCGCGCTCATGTGTTCCGCCGGCCAAGAAGCCTGGCGACTGCAGACGCGGTCCGGGTGTTCAGGACGTCCCCTGCGCGGAGCCAACCTTTGCGCGCAACCCCGACGCCAAAGGGAACATCCCGCAGCCCCTCCACCGAATGTGCGTCGGGATTGATGCTGATCATCACGCCCTTGTCCCGCGCATGCCTGCAGAGCCGCCAGTCGAGATCCAGCCGCATCGGATGAGCGTTGATCTCGATCATCTTCCCGTAGTCCGCGGCCGCCTGGATCACCTCCAGCATATTGACCGGGTACGCATCGCGGGAGAGCAGGAGCCGGCCCGTCGGGTGGCCGAGCATCGTCACATACTTGTTCTTCAGCGCCTTCACGATCCGGCGCGTCATGTCCTTCTCGCTCATCTTGAAGCTGCTGTGCACGGAGACGACGACATACTCGAACGTGGCCAGGACGCTCTCCGGCCAGTCCAGCGACCCGTCCGGCAGGATGTCGCACTCCGTTCCTTTGAACACCCTGAACTTCTTCAGCTTCGCGTTCAGCGCGTCGATATCCTTCTGCTGCGCCTTCACCTTCACGACGGACAGCCCTCCCGCATACGCGGCCACCTTGCTGTGGTCGGCGATGCCGAGGTACTCCCACCCCAACTCCTGAGCCCCTCTGACCATGTCTTCCAGCGTGTTCACCCCGTCGCTGGCAGTCGTGTGGCAGTGGAACGTCCCTTTGATATCCGACTCTTCAATCAGCTCGGGCAGCGCATCCTTCCCGGCTGCTTCGATCTCCCCGATATCCTCCCGCAGTTCAGGCGGCACGTACGCGAGCTTCAGGGCCTTATAGATGCCGGCCTCTTCCCTGCACGCGACCACGGTCTTTGTCTTGCCGCGCGCGCCTTCGTCGCCGAGTTTCGAGAATCCGTACTCGTTCAGGCTCCAGCCGAAGTCCTTCGCGCGCGTCCGGAGAGCGACGTTGTGCTCCTTGCTGCCGGTAAAATAGTTGAGCGCGAAAGGATATTCATTGTCTGCGACGATCCGAAGGTCGCACTGGATGCCGCCCTCGAGCGTAACGCTCGACTTCGTCTCCCCTCTGGCGATGACCGCTCCGACGAGGTCGTGCGAGACGAAGGCCTCCATGATCCGCTCCCTGTCACGGTCCTTCGCGCTGACGACGATATCGATGTCGCCGATGACTTCCTTGCGGCGGCGGAGGCTCCCTGCCACTTCCGCGCGTTCGACGCCGCGCACGCCCCTGATATGTGTGAGCATTGTCGCGGCCGGACCGGCGGCCACGGGGTACAACGATTTTTCGGCGCGATGTCGCAGGCTGTCGATTCCGGCGAGGATATTCTCCTGTGTTTTCGCGCCGAATCCTTCAAGTTTGGAGAGCCGGTCAGCCTTCGCCGCAGCTTCCAGCGCATCGATGGTGGTGATCTTCAGCTTCTCATACAGGATCTTCACGCGCTTCGGCCCGAGCCCCTGGATCCGGAGCATCTCGAGGAGCCCCGGAGGGAGCGACTTCTTCAGCGTCTCGTACTCGGCCGAGGTCCCCGTCCGCACCATGTCGGAGACGATCTCGGCAATGCTTTTGCCGATCCCCTTGATATCGGTCAGCCGGCCCTGGTCTACCAGAGCGCCGAGGTCATCGGTAACGCCCTCGAGGACACGCGCGGCGTTGTGAAAGGCTCTGGACTTGAACGGATTCGCCCCCTGGAGTTCCAGGAGCGTCCCCATCTCTTCCAGATGCGACGCGATCCGTTTTTTGTCAGCTCGTTCCATAGGAAGCAGGTGTCGCCGGGGTGGCCCGGCTCCACGACTCAATATTGTCGTACGCGATTCTTCTCTCGCCGCCACTTCATGAGCGCGAATGGCAGCGCACCGAGCGACCCGAGCAACGCACCGAGAATTGTCATGAGAAGGACGGCCACAAGGACCGTCAGCAGGGGCATGTCCGACCCGGGAGAGAAGATCCGGACAATCCCGCCGCCAAGCGCATAGGCAAAGCCCGTCAGCGCGCCTCCGAGGAGGCCGGCGGCGAACGAAGCCACCCAGCCCGCGAGCGCCCCGGCGATGACCGTGAGGAGAAACGGGACAATCCCCGCATCCGCGATATCAGGCGATCTCAATCCCCCGAGTTCGAGCGCTGCGGCAATTCCGAACGAGAGGACAGCCATGACGACGTAGACAAGCGCCAGAGGCTTCCGGGAGGCCGATGCTGTCGGCTGAATCGACGTAGGAATCGCCGCGATGTTCACGAATGAGGGCCCAAACGAAAAACTGTAAAGAGATTCGCAGCGAGAGTCAAGGTTGCTACGCTTGCTGGGGCGCTTCGTGGGGGAGCCCCTCCACCTCGGGGATCCGGCCATGAGGGTAGGTTTCCAGCAGACCCTCGAGGAAGCGATCGATCTCGGCTTTCTGGGTGAACGTCATGAGGCCGGCCCTGATCCTTGCCATCATCGGCATGTGCCGGAGGTAGCCGGCGTAGTGCTTCCGCATCTCGAGGACGCCGACGCGTTCGCCCTTGTACTCGATGGCGAGATCCAGGTGTTCCCGGAGCGTCTGTACGCGCTCTTCGAGCGTCGCTTCGGGCAGGAGCTCTCCGGTCTTCAGGTAGTGTTTTGCCTCGCGGAAGATCCAGGGGTTGAGGATGGCCCCGCGCCCGATCATCACCGCGTCGGCTCCGGTCGTCGCCAGGACGGACGCCACGTTTTCCGGCGTCACGACATCCCCGTTCACGATGACGGGAATGGAGACCGCTTCCTTCACGCGTGGAATCCAGCTGTAGTCGACGGTGCCCTTGTGCCCCTGGTCGCGCGTGCGACAGTGAATCGTGATCGCCTTGATGCCGACCTGCTCACACATCTTCGCGACGTCCACGATCCTGATGCTCGCCGGGTCCCAGCCAAGGCGCGTCTTCAGCGTCACGGGCGTCTTGACCGCCTTCACGACCGTGGCTGCAAGCCGTTCCATCTTCGGAATGTCGCGAAGAAGTCCGGCCCCGGCGCCGCGCATCGCGACGTCTTTCACCCAGCATCCGCAGTTGATGTCGATCAGGTCGGGTTGGAACGACTCCGCAATTTCCGCTGCGGTCGACATCCGCTCGATCTCGCCGCCATAGATCTGGATGCCGAGCGGGCGTTCTTCCTCGCGGAAGAACATCTTCTTCTGCGTCTTCTTCGAGCCCCGGGTGAGCCCGTCGGAGTTGACGAACTCGGTGTAGACGATGTCCGCCCCGAACCGCTTGCAGATCACCCGGAACGGAAGATCGGTCACGTCTTCCATCGGCGCGAGGAGGAGCCCCTTCTCGATATCGATTGAGCCAATCTTCACAGCCCCTTCACTCCTTCACTCACTTCACTGCCTTCACTGCTTGACGCCTTCACTCCCTGACTCCTTATTACCTTAACGTCTGCCGTCGCCCGCTCGTTCACTCCTTAACACATGCACCTCACGTAGCTCATGCAATCCTGAGTCCCCCGCATCCCCGTTCAACCCTTTCTCACCTGCTTCAGCAGCCCCAGTCCGGTCTTCCAGTTGTACTTCAGCAGCGTGAACAACCGGAGCGGCAGCAAGGGTCCGAGCGAGGACGACGGGCCGGGGTAGTGCGCGCGGATCGCAAGGCCCGCAGCCGGGCCCTTTGTCGCCACGAACACCGGCTGGCGCGTGATTCCCTCCTGCCTCACCTCCAGATCCAGATGGCTGACGGAATATCCGACACTCGTGAGGAGGTCGAGCAGATCGCGGCCGTAGTTCCTGTACGTCAGGGTCAGTCCGCCCCCGCCGTGGTATTCCGGCTCGAGGAGGTGGACATCCGTCGGGCCGCTCGTGTCGACCCGCTTGAGCGTCTGAGGCCGCTCATGATCATACGGGACCGTGAGCAGCAGCGAACCGCCCGGCTTCAGGACGCGGAAGATCTCCCTGTATCCCTGGTCATCCTTCCGGACGTGCTCGAACACGTCAGACGCGATCACGACGTCGAAGTGATTGTCGGCGAAATGCAGCTTCTGGAAATCTGCGTATTCCGTCGGCTGCTTCCCTTCCGCGATCTTGTCTCGTCGTACTCCGTGGCGTAGTACTCGAACAGCTCCTTCATCATCGGAGGATAGGAGCCGCGGGCGCTCGATTCCAGGATTCTGATCGCCCGGTCGGGCTTCCACTGAAAGAGCGGCGTGCCGGTGCGCCCGAGGAGCATGCCCAGCGTGTGCACGACCGCGCGATGGCGGCTCGATGCGCCGCAGTTGCGGCACTGCGTGCCTTCCCGCGTCTGCTCGGGATTCAGGAAGGCGCCGCTGTGGCCGCAGATCGTGCACTGCCCTGCCGGAATCGGCGAGGCATCCTGATACGAATGTATCACGCCTTCTCCATCGTGCGGATGATCTCCTCGCCCATCTCCCGCGTCCCCACAGGCGACGCCGGGTTCAGGTCGCGCGTGACTCCCTTGCCGGAGCGGATGACTTCCTGCACCGCCTTCTCGATCCTGTCGGCGGCCTTGTCTTCCCCCAGATGGCGGAGCATCATGACGCCCCCCAGGATCAGGGCGGCCGGGTTGGCGATATTCTTGCCCGCGATGTCGGGGGCGCTCCCATGGACCGCCTCGAAGATCGCCGCTTCGTATCCGATGTTGCCGCCGGGCGCGAGGCCGAGCCCGCCGACCAGCCCGGATGCGAGGTCCGACAGGATATCCCCGAAGAGATTCGTCGTGACGATCACATCGAACTGATACGGGTTGATGACCATCTGCATCGCCATGTTGTCGACGATCTTGTCGTCGCTCTGGAGGTCGGGATACTTCTTGACCCATTTCCCTCGCGACGTCCAGGAACAGTCCGCCCGTGTACTTCAGGATGTTCGCCTTGTGCACGGTCGTGACTTTTTTCCGCCCGTGGGTTCTGGCGTACTCGTAGGCATACTTGAGGATCCGCTCTGAGCCTGAGCGCGTGACGATCCCGATCGTTTCGGCCGCGCTTCGTGCGGGGTCGATATAGTGTTCGATGCCGGCGTAGAACTCCTCGGTGTTCTCGCGGACGATCACCAGGTCGATGCCGGCGTACCTGGACTTGACTCCCTCGAACGATCGCGCCGGCCGGATGTTCGCGTACAGGTCGAACTCTTTCCGGAGTGCAACGTTGACGCTCCGGAATCCCGAGCCCACAGGGGTTGTCAGCGGCCCCTTGAGGGCGACCTTGTTCTTCGAGATCGAGTCGAGGACGTGCTGCGGGAGAGGGTCTTTGTATTTGTCGATGGCAGGGAGGCCCGCTTCCTGCAGCTCCCATTCGATGTCGGCGCCGGAGGCCTTGATGACGTTGACCGCGACTTCGGCGATGCTGGGGCCGATACCGTCGCCGGGGATGAGGGTGATGTGTGCATGAGTCGACTGGAAATTCGATGCGAAGCGGGCTGTGCATATTATCTTAAAAATGTATGGAAAAGCCGGAGGACATCCAAGGAATCACCGCCCCTCCGCTCGCCTGGATCCTGTCGGGTCGGGTGGTCCGGCAATGCGTGAACGAGATAGTCCGAGCGGAAAGCGTGCTGAGCGAAGGCTCCCCGGATTGACAGGAGGCCTGCGCGTCCGGCTCTATATTAGCCATGACCCTCTACGGGCCGGACTCCCAAAAGCCACGATTCTTCATTAATCGGACCGGAATCAGCGAACGTTCCAGGAAGGAAAGAGTGCTCGTGGACATAGAACGATACAGCAGAGACCAAAAGGCCGTTCTGGTAACGCACGGTTCGGCTCCGGCCTTGGCATAGGCATCGCCCTGGGCATTGCGCTCGGTGTCGCGATGGGCAACATCGGTGCGGGCATCGCGATCGGCATTGCCATCGGCGCGGGCATCGGGACGACGTTGAGGAACAAGAGGGAGAAGAAGTGAGGGTTTCGCTACACGACGAGGTTCCTGTCGAGCGCGCGGTACTGGATCGCCTCGCTCACATGCTCCGGCCGGATGCATGCCTGATCCGGCCAGGTCGGCGATCGTGCGCGCGACTTTCAGGATACGGTCGTAGGCGCGGGCCGAGAGGCCGAGCCGCGTGATCGCCATCTTCAGCAGCTGCTCACACGCGTCGTCCACCGTGCAGATCTGCCGAATCTCCTGCGGCCGCATGTCCGCATTCGAGTAGACCCCCTTCACACCCGCGAACCGTCCGGCCTGAATCTCTCGTGCCGCAGTCACCCGCTCGCGTATGCGGCTGGACGTCTCGCCCGCCTCCTTGCTCGCAAGCTCCCGGTACTTCACGGCGGGCACATCGATG
Source organism: uncultured Ignavibacteria bacterium (assembly GCA_963701735.1). Classification (GTDB taxonomy): domain Bacteria; phylum Bacteroidota; class Ignavibacteria; order UBA10030; family UBA6906; genus CAWABB01. The sequence continues at coordinate 92,980 of CAVPBI010000026.1, forward strand.
TGCAGGTCGATACGGTCCATCAACGGGCCGGAGATCCGCATCAGGTATTTCTGGACGCTCCAGGCCTGGCAGGCGCACTCCTTGTTCGGGTCGCCGAAGTGTCCGCACGGACAGGGATTCATCGCACACACGAGCATGAAGTTGGCGGGAAACTCGACGGAGAGACGGGAGCGGCTGATCGTGACGCGGCCGTCTTCCAGGGGCTGACGCAGGACCTCGAGGGCGTTCCGCTCGAATTCCGGAAGTTCGTCGAGGAAGAGGACGCCGTGATGCGCAAGCGAGATCTCGCCCGGGCGCGGAACCAGTCCCCCACCCACCAGGGCAGCGTCCGAAATCGTGTGATGCGGAGCCCTGAAGGGCCTTGTCCCAACGAGCGCGGTCTCGGGAGGGAGGATGCTCGCGACCGAATGGATCGTGGTCGTCTCGAGCGCCTCCTCGAACGTCATCGGAGGAAGGATACTCGGCAATCGCTTCGCGAGCATCGTCTTTCCGGAGCCGGGCGGTCCGACGAGGAGGATGTTGTGCGCGCCCGCGGCCGCGACCTCCAGCGCGCGCTTCACGTTCTCCTGCCCCTTCACGTCGGAGAAGTCCGACAGGTACTGCCGGTCGTGCGCGAACAGCTCGTCCACGTTCACGGAGAGCGGCAAAAGCCGGGCGTGGTCGGCGTTCAGGAACTCGACGACCTCCTTCAGCGTCGCCACGGGATAGACAGCGACACCGCTCACCATGGCGGCTTCCTTGCCGTTCTCGCGGGGCACGACCAGCCCGCGGATCCCGCGTCGGCGTGCTTCCATGCGCGATCGGCAGGACCCCGTGGACCGGCCGGATCCCGCCGTCCAGCGCCAGTTCCCCCAGCAACACGAACTCACCCAGCACTTCCTGCGAGACCTGGTCCGTCGCGGCCAGAATTCCTATCGCCATCGACACATCGAACGCCGACCCCTCTTTTCTGATGTCCGCCGGGGCGAGATTGATGGTGATCTTGCGGATGGGGAATTCGTAGCCGCAGTTCCGGATCGCGGCCGAGATCCGCTCCCTGCTTTCGCGGACGGTGTTATCTGGGAGGCCGACGATGGAGAAGCCGGGGATCTGCTTGTCGAGGTTGGTCTCGACCTCGATCAGGACCGCGTTGACGCCGTATGTGGAGGCGGTGAGTGCGCGCGAGAGCATCCGGGGTCCCCACTCTCCATACTCGAAGTGGGGAACGTTTACGACACTTGCTTGGGGGGTGTCAAGGGACTGGGCCAGTCTAGCGAGGAGGGTCTGAGAGATTGGCGTTCAACGTAGCAGTATTCGCGGGGTCTGTTGAATCTCGAATCCCTCTCCCCTATCTTCCCCGGTAGAGGGTGTTCTTTGCGCCGCAGGAATCATTACAATCCCATGGATATTTCCATGATCGGCTCCTGCGCTTTCAGCCACCGGCTCAGCGCATTTTCCCGGGCATCATTGTCGGGCCTCCGGGCAAGCCTCACGGTGTCCCTCCTCTTCGTGGGCGTCCAGACCTCGCCTTCGCAAAACAAGCTCCTCCCCGTTCTCCATTTCAACCACCTCACGACGGCCGACGGACTCCCGACGAACAACATCTTCGGCGTTTCGCGCGACAGCAAAGGCTTCGTCTGGGTTGGAAGCGGAAGCGGACTGGCCAGATACGACGGGTACGGCTTCAAGACCTACCGCAACCTGCTGAATGATTCCTCCTCCATATCGTCCAGCATGGTCACGGGGGCGAAAGAGGACAGTAAACATCGCCTCTGGGTGAGTACATGGGATGCAGGCCTGAGCCTCTATGACCCCGGCCGCGATTGCTTCATCAATTTCTACCCGCGACCCGGAGACTCCACCTGGCTCCAGACACGGTCGGTGTATTCAATGCTGGAGGACGCAGACGGAGTTCTCTGGTTCGGGACGAGCAAAGGAGAGGGGGGGATTGTTCGCGTGGATTTGCCTGAGCCCGCGGAAGCCGGCAACATGGAGGATCTTGCGCGCGGCATTCATTTCAAGACGTACAGTCTTGGAACACCGCGCAATGGCGCAAATGACATGTGCATGCACCCCGATGGCAGGATCCTCGTGGCTTCCGACAGCGGACTGCTGTTTTTCGACCGCAAGACCGGCGCGATTTCGCGTCCGGACTTCCCGGACCCAATCGGTCGGCGACTCGATTCCGTTTTCATATGGCGTCTCATTCAAGACCAGTCCGCAAACCTCTGGCTGGCGACATCGGGAGGTCTTTTTAAGATCGATTGGAAGAACGGGAAGGTTCTGAACTATCGGCACAGCAAAGATGACCCCCTCTCGATTGCCAGGGATGACCTTCAGGACGGCGTGCTGGACAGGGAGGGAAACATCTGGCTTGCGAGCACTGAAGGGGTACAACTCTTTTCACCCGCGACGGGAAGATGCATGCAGTACCTGACGTCTGGCTCGCCTCCCGGTGGCAATGCCAGCATGATCCTGACGCTCGACCAGACGGGGACTCTCTGGATCAGTACGGGCGGTGGCGGGCTCTACTGGCTCAGCAAGAAATCCCTGCGGTTCCCGCACTATTCACATGGACGCCAGGGAACGCCGGCATGGGGATTTGAATCGATCGAACGCACGCGGGACGGTGAGTACTGGTTCTGCTCCTACGGGTGGGTGCACCAGGTGAACGTCCAGGAGCGGACCATTGTGAAGTCTTTTGATGTTATGCGGGGTGCAAAAGCGACGTATTGGCAGTCCAACATGCGTACGTCGTTCCTCGATGAACACGGGACGCTGTGGTACGGTATCTGGGGGCCCGGTCTTTACAGGGTCGATCTGGCCACACAGCAGGTAACGAGCTTCCAATATCCGGCTCAGCTCGCGGGGGATGCTGCAGTGAGGAGCATCGCCCCCGGGTCGGGTGATTCTCTCTGGATAGCGGCGGCGCATGACGGCCTCTGGAAATTCGATCCCGCATCAGGCAGGTTCCGGCGAGGGTCCAGGACGCCGTTTCCCCGAGGCAATGACGTCATGAAGGACCGGAGCGGGATGATCTGGGTGGCCACGATTCTCGACGGCCTCTATCGTATTGATCCGGTAACCGACTCGGTAGAACATTTCGTGCACGACCGCTTCGACCCGAATTCTTTAAGCAACGATCGAACGAATAATCTGTACGAAGACCCTTCCGGCAGAGTATGGTTCGGGGCTGTCAATGTCATCAACCGCTGGAATCCGACGAATCGGACGTTCACGCGATATCCCAATCCTGCATTTCCGGAGTCGAATGCCGCGCGTGTCATCGGACCAGACCGGAAAGGCAGGTTGTGGGTATCGTACGGCAACGGACAGCTGGCGATGTTTGACCCTTCCAGCGGTCAGTTCGTGAACTTTGACGGTTCGGATGGCGTCTGCGGTTATGTGTTTGACATGGAAAACCTGGACGACGGGAAAGTGCTGCTCAGCGGCTCCGGTGGCCTGAACATATTTGATCCCGACAGTGTCCTGAATGTCCATCGTACGGAGCCGCCCCTCGTGTTCACCCGGATGAGCATCAATGATCGTTCGGTCGTTCCAACAGCGATGGTCGATGGGTCCGGCTCTTTGCAGCTTCCTTCTGATCAGAACGTGATCGAGCTGGAATTCGCGGCCCTCGACATCGATGCCCCGCAGCTGGTCGAATATCGGTACCGGCTGGAAGGCCTGGAAAAGGAGTGGGTGGAACTCAAAGGCCGTCGCTACGTGCGGTACCCCGGCCTCCGCCCCGGAGAGTACCGGTTAAGGGTCAGGGCTGCTTCCTCCCGCGGCGAGTGGCCTGACCGGGAGATCGCGCTGGCGATCAGCATCGCTCCTCCCTGGTGGCAGACGCGGTGGGCATACGGTGGATACGTGCTGTTGTTGCTCACACTTGCGGCCGCGGCGTATCAGCTGAGACTCAAGCAACTGCGTCTGAAGCAACAGGTCGAGATGGAACGCTTTCAGGCGGAACGCATTGCGGAGGTGGATCAGACTGAAATCCCGGTTCTTTGCGAATGTGTCCCATGAATTCAGAACGCCGCTCACGTTGATACTCGGACCGGCTGAACAGGCGATCGAATCGACCCGGGAACCGGTGACGCGTAAGAAGCTGCTCCTCATCAAGGACAACACGGAGAGACTGCACTCACTCGTCAACCAATTGCTCGATTTCTCCCGCCTGGAATCGGGCACGATGAAGCTCCAGGTGTCCCGCATTGATGTGGTGGAGTTCCTGCGGCGGACGGCGATGTCGTTTGAATCGTGGGCCGAGAGGAAGAAGATCGACCTGGAGTTCCGCTCTGAGATTGACTCGGCCAGCGGCTTCATCGACACGGACAAGCTGGAGAAGATTCTCAACAACCTGATGTCGAATGCGTTGAAGTTCACGCCGGACGGCGGAGCGGTTGTGGTTTCCGCTCAACTCACCGCCCCGGAGAGGGGTGCATCACTCACTGTCACTGTGTCCGACTCCGGTCCCGGCATTGCCCCTGAGCATCTTCCCCACATCTTCGACCGCTTCTACCGTGCCGATGAAACTCACACGACCGAAGGAACAGGGATCGGTCTGGCGCTCACGAAGGAGCTCGTGGAACTCCATCACGGGAGAATAGATGCACAGAGCACACCCGGCCAGGGATCGGTGTTTGCGGTAACCCTGCCGATCGGAGAGTCTGCGTATCGGCGGGACGAGATCCTGGAGTCTCCCCTTCAGAGCGAGAGGCCCGAGCATGCTCCCATTGTCGGCTCTCCCGAGGCATCCGGGGATATTCCTGCCTCACAGTCGACGGATGGAAAGCCGATAGTGCTGATCGTGGAGGATAACGCGGACCTCCGCAGGTATATTCGAGAGTTCCTGGAACCAGACTATGCGGTCCGCGAGGCGAAGGACGGGAAAGAAGGGTACGATCAGGGGACAGAAGTGGTTCCGGACATTGTCATCACCGATCTGATGATGCCGAAAATGGATGGGATGGAGCTCTGCCGTGCATTGAAGAAAGACGTGCGGACCAGCCATATTCCGGTCATCCTCCTGACCGCCCGGGCGGGGACCGAGAGCAAGATCGAGGGGCTGGAAACCGGCGCTGACGACTACGTCACCAAGCCGTTTGATGCCAAGGAACTGATGGCGCGCGTGCGGAACCTGATTCAGCAGCGGCGCCTGCTGCGCGCGAAGTTCTCGGCTGGCGTGGTTCTGAAGCCAGGTGAGGTGACGGTGACTTCCCTCGACGACGCATTCTTGAAGAGGGTCATGGATACTGTGGAAAAACGGATGGGCGACGAAGACTTTGGGGTTGAAGAGATCGCCCACGAGGTGGCCCTCAGCCGGAGGCATCTCGACCGGAAGCTGGCGGGCCTCACCAACCTCTCTGCGGCCGAATTCGTCCGGTATATGCGCCTTCAGCGGGCCCGGGAGCTACTTATGAAAGATGCCGCCACGGTGGCCGAGATTGCCTTCCAGGTCGGCTTCGGAAGCCCCTCGTATTTCAGCACTTGCTTCCGCGAGCGGTTTGGCTGTTTGCCCTCAGAGATACACAGGAAGTCCTCCTAGTGCCGCGCTTAGCCATCATACGTTACAATGCCCTATCTGACACAGCTGGTTGGCGCGAGCACTGGCCCCTTTGTGTTCATAGCAATTGAGAATTGAGGGGCACTAGCCCGCTTAAGCCATCCTTCTTCGTTGGTCCTTGTGACCCACCTGGCACGTCCAAATTTCAATAGTGTTTGTCCAGACCCTGCTACCTCCTCCGCTGTCGATTTCTCTACATTCGACCGGACCCTGGACAGGAGAACCGCTCCGTGGAACGTTCGACCGTTCCGCCCGCAATTCTCCCCGCAGGCCTGATCTTCCCAAACTGCAGCCAGCATGATGGAAAAGGCCTGCGAGGAACGGACATCCGGGGGCTACATCTCTTTCCCACCGGAGGTCAGCTATGAAAGGCGATTCGCTCTCAATTCTGCTGCTCTTCGCGGCACTGTTGTTCGGAAGTAGCGACGCATTCGGCCAAGCCGTCGAGACAAATGACGCACGCAATCCAAACGTCGCCACGGTGCGCCTGGTTCCCTCTCAGTACTCGACAATCCAGGCCGGTATTGATGCCGCCAACGATGGTGACACGGTGCTCGTTTCTGACGGCACCTACTATGAGAACATACGATTCATGGGGAAGAAGATCGTCGTCGCCAGCACATATCTCACGACAAGCGACACATCCCATATTTCGAGAACAGTCATCGACGGGAGCAGGGCACTTCTCGTGGACAGCGCCTCCGTTGTGTACTTCATCTCGGGCGAGGACACCAATTCGGTACTCTGCGGATTCACGATCACGGGAGGCACAGGGACCTACCTCCCGGCGTGGGATACCCGCGAAGGAGGAGGAGTACTCTGCATATCCTCGGGCGCGAGACTGATACGGAACATCATTACCGGGAATACGTGTTCAGGCGGCACTCCTGGAAGCACAATCTGGGGCGGCGGAATCTCTGCAGACCTGGGAACGATGCTGATCATAGAAGGGAATACCGTGAGCGGGAACACGTTGAATGGTGCCTGGGCGGGAGCGGCCGGTATCTATCTCTGGAATACCACTGCCATTGTCCAGAACAACAGTGTTACCGATAACACAGTGAGCACACAGGGCTCCGGATCGGCCAGCCATGGGGGTGGCATACTCTGCGAAGTCGGAACGTTCGTCTTGAAGAACAACTTCATTGCACGAAACCGTGCCCTGTCTCTAACAGCTACACAGTATCGCAGTTATGGCGGCGGCGTGCTCGTACGTGACGGGATACTGGAGTTCCGCAACAACCGCGTTGTTGACAATCTCATTCAGACCTCAAAGAGTGCCAGCGTGTTCACATCCGGTGGCGGCATCTGTTTGCTTGCCATAGGCGCGTCTGAACTTCGGGAGACAATTCTTTCAGGCAATTACATCGGGGGCAACAGCGCCCTCGGAGGGGCCAATTCGATCGGAGGCGGCATTGCCATCAGGAATCAGAGGGCCCGGATCGAAAACAACATCATCGAAAAGAACACCGCTTTGAACGGAGGTGGCATCGGGATCGAAGGATCACTTTCGGCTGCTCCGGCGGTTCTGGTCAACAACACGATCTACGATAACAATGCAACGCAGGGAGGCGGCGCACACTTCCATGCCGGAGCAGTAGTTGTTTCGTTCAACAACATCTTCTGGGCCGATACGGCGCAGTCCCAGGCCGAGATCTCCGTCAGCGGCTCGACGGCAGAGGTCCATTACTCCGATGTCCAGGGCGGATATTCTGGCACGGACAATATCGACATCGATCCCCTCTTTGTCCCTGGAGATTCGCTGTTCGACCTGACGGCGTCGAGTCCCTGCATCGGACGCGGGGTCGACTCGATCCAGATCGGTGGCGTTTGGTACCAGGCGCCAGCGTCCGACTTCGACGGGCATCCACGTCATCGGCCGGCCGGACTTCAGGCATCCGATATAGGCGCGCAAGAGGAGCAGGTTACAACCGGTGTCGATAATGAACGGGCAGATGTGCCGACTCGGTTCGTGCTGCAGCAGAACTACCCAAACCCCTTCAACCCGAGCACGACGATCACGTACGAACTGCCGAAGTCCTCAGAGGTCAGATTGAGCGTGTACGATATGCTCGGACGCGAAGTGACCGTGCTGGTGAGCGAGAAGAGGGATGCGGGGATTCACGAGGTGAAATTCGACGGGTCACATCTCGCGAGCGGCGTGTATTTCTACCGTCTGACGGCAGGTGATTTCGTTCAATCGAAGGGACTCACAATTCTGAAATAGATCCGAATGCTGAAATTGGATGGGTTGTAGCTCTCGCGTTTATTTCTCTATATTCGAACGGCTTTGCATTGCTGACAACCCCGCGGAGGTCATCATGCGCACGACTCTTGCACTCCTGGTGCTCGCCCTCTTCTGCCCCACGATCCACTACGGACAAATCGAATCCAACGGGGAGATACTCCTCCCTGCCCAGCGACAGAAGACCCGTCGAATAGACCCAGCAGAGCAGGCGAGCCTTTCGCTTTCACCTGCATGGCTCGATTTTACCGCGAGTCACGGCCAGTGGAATGTCCAGTGGAACCCGACAACCCGCACTCCTCACCGGGCGTACGGCAAAGCGATACCCCTGTCGGGGTATACAGCGATCACGACCGCAAACGTCCAGCAGGCGGCTTCCCAGTTCCTGGACCAGAACCAGGAGGTGATCGGGGTCCGTACGGAAAACCTCAAGTTCCTTCGCGCGACTGAAGCAAACGGGCGGTGGTACGTCTCCTACCAGCAGGTGTACAAGGGGCTGGACGTTCTGTTTTCGGAGGTCGAGCTTCGGCTTTTCGGAAACGGAAACGTGATGGCGTTCGGGGCCGACGTATACAATGACCTCGAGCTGGGGACCACGCCACATGTCTCGCCGGCGGCGGCCCGGGAGGCTTCCATACGGGGATTGGCGTTTGACCCTGCTCGGGACCGCGCCACCACGGACGGGCACCTCTCCGTTCTCCCTGTGCGCGAAGGGAGCACCGTCTCGTATCATCTGGTCTATATCGTGGACGTCGTGACCGAGAACCCGGTGGGCAACTACGCATCGTTCGTGGACGCCCACACGGGGGAAATACTCTGGCGATACAGCAGAGTACGGAACGCGGAGGTCCGCGGAAGAGCGACAGGTGCTGTGACGAGCACCCTCCCGCTCGACGTCCCCACGGTGAAGGACTTCTCCGACGCGTATGTCTTGATCGGGGGAGCGAGATGTTCTTACCGATGCGAACGGCATGTTCTCCAGGGACATATCGGTCGCGACCGGAGTGGCGGCAGAACTCCGGGGACCCTGGGCCGACGTCACGCACTATACCCGGGCGCGCGCGCATTTTCAGGCCACGGTCAATCCGGGGGATTCCATCTCGCTTGTATGGAACGACGCCAACTCCACATTCTCCGAGCGGTGCGCATTCTACCACGGGAACCTGATTCATGCCACGCTGAAAGCCATCGACCCGGCGTATACCGGCAACGACTTCGCCATGCCGTTGATCGTCGAAGACACTCGGTTTGCGGGCAGCGCGGCGTTCTGCGGAGTACATATTCATCTGGGGACCGCGGACGCGTACTGGCCGACTGCCGCGATCTGTCCGGCAACCATCTATCATGAGTACGGTCATGCGATCAACTACAATATGTACCGGCAGGTCAACCCCGCGTGCAAACTTGGAATGGTGCATCCGGCCACCGATGAAGGGACGGCGGATGCCACTGCCGGCCTCACGTGTGACCGGCCGGAGCTGTTCCAGGCGAACGACGGGTCCTTCTACTATCGAACGCTCGAGAACGAGTACCACTACCCGGACTCCATGTGGGGCAATGCGCACCATGACGGCCTGGTGCTCGGCGGATCGTTCTGGGACCTCCGGAAGCTCACATCGCGAGAAACGGCTCTTCACCTCCTCCACTTTGCCCGATACGGCACGCCTGACGATATTGATGAGGGCATAGCCTTCAGCGAATGGTACGTCGAGGTTCTCCTCGCGGACGATGATAACGGCAATCTACAGGACGGAACGCCCCATTTCTCGCAGATCAACGAGGCGTTCAACAGGCACGGGATCGGGAGCGGCCTGTTCACGCAGTACAACTACACACACGTGCCAGTCCCCGACTACCCACCCCCTGTCCGGCCGATGCCGTATCCGGTCAGCCTCACGTTAAGCACTGTCACTCCTGCCGGGGCTCAGGATTCGGTGCTGGTCCACTACTCGACGGACCGGTTCGCCACGAGTCAGGTGATCTCCGCGACGAAGGCGGGAGACGAATTCACGGCGCAGATTCCGCGTCAGCAGTATGGGAGCGTCGTTTCGTACTACTTCAGCGTCCGCGATCCGCTTTCGGGTTCCAGGGTTGTCCTTCCTGCGCATGCTCCGGCCCGGTGTTACTCGTTCGTCGTCGGCGCGCAAAGTCTGCACATTCAGGATTTCGAGAATCTAATAGGGTGGGGCGTCTTGGGATCAGCAACTGGAAAATGGGAAATCGCCCCGCCCGGGCAGGTTATCTGGAATGGGATGGTGGTCCAGCCTGGTGCCGACCACTCTCCGGCGGGCACTCGCTGTTGTGTGACGGGCCCGACGGGTCACATTCCCGACACGTGGGACGCGATGACGATCAACGAAGTGGATGGTACAACCGTGCTTCTCAGCCCCGTGTACGACCTGAGTGCAGTAGAGTCGCCTGATCATCCGGTACTGGAAATGGTACAAGAACTTCCCGTATGACGGCGGGCATCCGGCATTCCTTGTAGAAGTCTCGTCCGACAGCGCAAAGACGTGGACGACCCTGGAGTCGTATCCCCACCAGACAGACGGGTGGGAGAAGACCGATATCCCGATCGGCGACATGCTATCGGTGCTCGACAACGTCAGGTTTCGCTTCACGGCGACGGATGCGAGCCCGAACCAGACCAAAGAGGACATCGTCGTCGAGGCCTTGATGGACGATTTCGAGGTCCTCGGCGTTTGCGGAACGGTTACGGTAAGAACTGGCGGGGCGATGTCGCAGCCTGGAATAGTGTACGCGGCTTCGCCCATGAGACTCTCGGAGGTCAATCCGGCCGATGGGACCCTGTCCTGCATCGATTCGGCCATCTCGCTCGATATCAGGGGGCTCGCGATACGTCCGGCATCGTCTGAACTTCTGGGAGTCGTGCCGTCCAGCTCGAATTGCACGATATACGGATTCGACGCAGTGATGGGGTATCCCGTTGTGTCTTCGGTCATACCAGTCAGCTCGATGCGGGCCATCGCCTTTCTTGATGATACGACGCTGATAGGTGCGGGGATCGGCCGCATCTACCGGATCACATACCCTGCGGGGGATACAGTGGGATTAAGGACGTATCCAGGATTGCAGTGCATGGGGCTCTCCGTTCACCCGCAGACTGGTGAAGTCTGGGCGAGCGCGATTGCCGGTTCACGACGCGATCTCGTGCTGAAGATCAACCCGGTCACGGGCGATACCACCGAGGTCGGCCGGGCCGGAGATAACTTGTTTACCACGTCGATCGCGTTTGCGTCCGACGGGACTCTCTATGGCTTGAGAGGGACCGGAAACGAAAAGAACTCGCTCGTGCTCATCGATCTGAACACGAGTCACATGGCCCTTGCCTGCTCGACATCCGCCACAGGCCTGACGGCCATCGCGATAGGTCAGGACGTGACAGAGGCCGTGGCGGTGCTGCCGGGGGTGCCGATGGGATTCCGTCTGGATCAGAACTACCCCAATCCGTTCAATCCGACGACAGCGGTCAGGTTCCAGTTGCCAGTGGCCGGTGACGTAAAGATCGTGGTGTATGACGTGCTTGGACGCGAGGTGTCTGTGCTGGTGAGTGAGAAGAGGAATGCGGGAGTTCACGAGGTCAAGTTCGACGCTTCTGGCCTGGCAAGCGGCTTGTACCTCTACAGGCTGGCGGCTGGAGATTTCATACAGACGCGCACAATGCTGCTCTTGAAATGAGGTCGGACGAGCTCTGCTAGCGCACGCCCCGCGCCGGATCGCCATGTGGGGGCCGGCGCGAGTGGAAATCGGTCGCCCGCTGATAGACGCCGGCGACTGCGAGCACCGTCGCCTCGTCGTACAGCCGGCCAATGAACGTGATGCTGGTGGGAGTGTTCCGGCTTGGTCCAGCCCGTTCGGCACGACGACGCACGGGTGCCCGGTGAGGTTCGTGAGCAACAGGTTGTCGCCGTCGAACGACGGAGACACGTAGACGTCGACGAGCTTCATCAGCGAATCCATCGCCGCGATCAGCCGCGTCCTGTGGCGGTTCGCCTGTATGTACTCGACCGCCGGGATGAACCGCGCGGTCCGGAACGCGTTCGGCCAGGCGTTCTTGATCTGCCGGACCAGCTGATCGTCGGCGCCGCTCCGGGTGAGCTCATCGAACGCCGCCGCGGCTTCAGCAGACAGAATAATCGACATGTCCGGGACGGGAAACTTCGGGAGATCGACCGGAATCAGCGTCGCCCCGAGCGAGCGAAGCTTTGCAAGCGTGGCAAGGTCGTTCTCCCTGTTCTCCTTTGCACTGTCAATGTCGGTCTTGAGGTACCCGATCCGGAGACCTGACAGCGTGCGGGAGTAGTCGTACGCAAAGGGGACGTCCACGACCGTCTGATCAATCCCGTCACTCCCACGGATGGCGTTGAATACGACGGCGCAATCCTCGGCGCTCCGGCAGATAGGCCCGATCTTGTCCATGCTCCAGCTGAGCGCCATGGCCCCCGCACGGCTGACGCGGCCGAACGTCGGCCGCAACCCCGTCACGCCGCAGCGCGACGCGGGCGACACGATCGAGCCGTACGTCTCAGTGCCGATGGCAAACGCCACGAGTCCGGCTGCGGTCGCCGATGCCGACCCCGCCGACGATCCGCTCGACCCTTCCTTCAGGTCCCACGGGTTCTTCGTCACGCCTCCGAACCAGACATCTCCCCACGCCAGCTCCCCCACCGACGTCTTCGCCACGAGCACGGCGCCCGCTTCCTCGAGCTTCCGGATGACGGTGGCGTCGTAGTCGAACAGCTGATTCTTGAACGGCACAGAGCCCCAGGTGGTCCTGATCCCGGCCGTCGCGAGCAAATCCTTGGCCCCGTACGGGATGCCGTGCAGGGGCCCCCGATCCTTGCCGGCTGCCAGCTCCCGGTCAGCCCGCTCGGCCTGTTTCAGGGCGAGCGCCTCCGTCAGGGTCACGACGCACTCGAGCTCCGGACCGTACTTCTTCAGCCTTCCGAGGTACATGTTCATGAGCTGAACCGAGGTCACCTTCCGGGCCCGAAGGAGAGCCCCCAGTTCGCCGATTGAAGAGTAAGCCAGCTCCTCCAGGTTCGCGGGTACCTCGAGGGTCCTGGCGGCAGCAAACTTCGGCTCCACCTGCGCGAAGTAGTACGTTGCCCCCGGCGGCCTCGGATCGAAAAAGAGGGCGGGCGGGACGGAATTTGCCAGAGGCACCTTTCGAAGGTTCTCGTAGTTCCCCCGCTGCTCGGCAAGCCCTTCCAGCATCGAATCCCGTTTGGCATCGCTGAACGAGAGACCGAAGAGGTTCTCGGCACCGGCAATGTCCTGAGCCGTGATGGGCCGGGAGTCCAGGGCAGCCACGAGGAAGCTCGCGCCGAACAGGCCTGCTACGGCGAGCGCAACCAGAACGGTAGCTGGCTTCAGGGTTTGAAGTGCCATGCGAGGGTCCCTCCCGGGAAGGTGGATCTGGTCAGTGCAAGAATCGAAACGGCCTCGAATGAGGCGAGCTGTTGGTGAGGCTGATAGCGAGGTACGCTCAAGAGCAAGACAGAGTCGATATTTTACATTAACACTATTTCTTAACTCTTTGTCTTTTCTTGAGTTCCGCAACTCTCTTCTGTGCATACTCAAGGTGTTCCGCGTACGCAACAGGCCCCAGGGCTATGAACTTCTGGAACGAGAAGAGGGACTTCCCGGACCAAGCCCAGCCGATCCTCGACAAGTGCCTTGTTAAGCCAGGCCGATTCATTCTGGGGGTCGACCTCGATGGCCCGGTTCAGGCTGACGATGGCCTCAGTATACTTCCCGAGGGCAGACAGGGCGTTCCCCTTGTTGCTCCAGGCCGAAGCGTTATAGGGTTGGACGTGGAGGGCGTTTTCGTAGCATTGCAGGGCATCCTGGACCTTTCCGAGCTTCTTGCAGCAGGACCCGCGGTTGTTCCAGGCGTCGGAATTGGCCGGTTCAAGCTCCAGGACGCGATCGTAGTACTCTATCGCCTCCACATGGTCCCCGAGGCTGGCAAGGCTGAACGCCTTATTGTAGAGCTCCCAGGCCTGCAATTCCCTGGGCGCCTCGATGACCACCTTCTCACCGCTTGTTTCGGCCAGCAGGGCCTCCAGGTCGACGCGAAGGTCGCGGAACGACTGATACCGCGCCCTCTGCTCTTTTTCCAGGCACCGTTTGATGATGGGAAATAGCGGGGATGCCAGCGTGGGAACGCGGGCCTCGGTATGGAGTCGGTGCATGTCGCGCCAGACATTTGGCCGGGTCCGCCTCGAGGCCGTTTACGGTCGCAGGTACGAACGGCAGCCGCCCCCCTGCCGCCAGCTGGTACATCACGACCCCGAAACTGTAGATGTCGCTCCGCTCGTCGCACCGGGTCGCGTTCAGGAACTGCTCGGGGGGCATATAGTTTGGCGTCCCGAACCCGGTGAAATCCTGCGCCATCCGCTTCCGGCGGGAGATAGCGTCCATGCTCAAACGGCGCGACCGGTCAATGACGTCGGCGAACCCGAAGTCGGTGATCTTCACCAGCCCGTTGGCCGTGATCATGATATTGGCCGGCTTGATGTCGCGGTGGCTCCGGATGCCCCGGGAGCGCGCGTGCTCCATCCCGTGGCAGAACTGGATGCACCAGCGGAGGGACTGCGGAAGGTCGGGCGGATCGCCGGTCAGATACCCTTCGAGGGAGTTCAGCCCCTCGTCGCTGGGCGCGATGTACTCCATCCCGATGTAGAGCCGCCCGGCAAGCTCGTCGATGAAATGAGCCGTAACGATATTGGGATGCCGCTCCAGGTTCACCCAGGCGCGGGCTTCACGCTTGAACTGCTTGGCGGTCTCGGCATCCTGGAGGAACTGATCGCGCAGCGTCTTGAGCGCAAACGCGGTGCCCGTTTCGTGGGAGTGAACAAGGTAGACGACGCTGAATCCGCCCACGCCGAGGACGCCAAGCACCTCGTACGGTTTCCCGATGAAGTCGCCCTTCTTGTAGGCGGTGCCTGCGGCTTCTATCTTCGGCGCGGACGGTTTCGACGGCCTGGACTCGCCCAACAGCCATCGACCTATGCCGCGGAACGGCCCCATCGTCAGTAGACCACTTCTTCGAGGAAGAGTCCGTGCGGGGGCGCCGCCATGCCGGCCCGGCGCCTGTCGCGCGCTTCCACGATCGCCGGGAACGCGTCCTCCGGGGTGTACCCGCGTCCGATGTCGACCATCGTTCCGACAAGCGCGCGGACCATCCCGTGCAGGAAGCGGTTCCCCCGTATCTCGTAGGTCAGCTTTCCGGGAGACTCGACCCAGCGCGATTCGAGCAGCGTGCACCGGTAGTGGTCGACGTCGGCTGCGTATTTGCAGAACGACTCGAAGTCGTGCTCTCCGAGGATGGAAGAAGCGATGCGGTTCATCGCCGCCACATGAAGGTCGTACTTGACATACCACTCATAGCGGCGGTTGATCGCGGAAGGTGCGAGGGAGATGTAGTAGCGGTAGAAGCGTTCGCGCGCGGAATACCGGGCGTGGAAGCCGTCGGGGACCTCTTCGACGGCAGCGATATAGATGTCTTCGGGGAGGAGTCCGTTCAGCGCGGCGCGAACGGACGTTGCGCTCATGGACGTGGCAGTGGCAAAGCTTCCGACCTGGCCCCGCGCGTGCACTCCGGAGTCTGTCCGGCCCGCACCGATCACCGATACGGGCTCCTGGAGCACGGCGGTGAGGACCTTCTCGATCTCCTCCTGCACGCTCCTGCCGTTGGCCTGGGTCTGCCAGCCTACGAACTCGGTCCCGTCGTACTCTATAACGAGCTTGAGTGTGCGCATGGGCGCCCGGTCTCAGATCCCGCGGCGCACCGTCACGAGAAGGCCGTGCGGCTGATACACGCCGCCCAGGACGCTTGCGTCAAATGTCAGCTCGCCCAGGGCCTGGTCCAGCGCGGAATTGTGCCTGATGGCCGCACGCGCGGCATTGATCGCGCTGGCAATGTGGTTCACGACGATCGCCGCGACGACAAACTTGCGGTTGTTGTACGTGGTCTCGCTCGAGAGCCTTTCGTCTTTGTACGCCGCCCGGGCGGCATCGGACTCCCAGGTCCACCCTTCCCCTTCGGCGCGACTGTAGAGGATGTCAGGCTGGCGGTCGCGCAACTGTTTGTCGTTGTACTCTTCGGTGGTCATGAAGTTGCCGATATCGACGTAGAACTGATCGTCCTTGCCCGCCGGATCGATCCCCGCGCGCGATATGGCGTAGGTCCGGGCGTCGTCCTGTTGTGAGTTTCCGTGGACGGTGAACGCACCATACGTCAACCACAGGGCCCCTTCAGCCATCAGGAAGTACTTGCCGGACGAAAAGCCGCCGGCGTAGAGCTCGCCCATGCCGGGGAGCAGGAGCGAGTAGATCGCCGCGAGTGCTGGCGACTTCTTGTCCTGCGCCGGCTCCTCGAGCGGATCGTACGGCGTGGTCTCGGAGTTGAGCACTGCATTGAAGGCGCCCGCTTCAGCGTCGAAGGGCGCGCCAACCGGTTCGACCGTGGCGGCCGATCGGAAAAGATCGAGGGAGACTTCCGCGCGGCTCATCGGCTGGTCCTGCGCCCGCAGGGATCCGGCCACTATCGATCACCATCACCACCAAGCCGATCAATCGATTCACGTCGTCACGTCCCTGCTGATTCTCTTTTCTGTCGTCTTCACAACACCCAGGGCGCGAAACACGTCCGCCCAGTTTCCATCGAACACCATCACCGGACTGCCCAGGCGCTTGCTCAGGTCGGGCACCGATTGGTCGTCCAGAAAGACGCCGTCCGCGTTCACGGTGTCGGGCGGGAGCAGCACCAGGTCCGCCGCGGGACCCTCTTTCAGCGCAAAATATACGCAATTGGCCGAGAGAAGTCCAGCCACCGTGACGCTCCGGCCGTACAGCGTGTTCGGCGCGACGGCGAGCCTGACGTCCAGCCCCTGGATCTTCCGGAGGCGCGGGACGACCGACTCCGCGATGAATCCGGATGGAAGCTCGGCCGTCACGAGCGTCAACGATTTCTTCCGGGGGAGCTTCCTGGGGAAGCGCCTGGCCTGTGCGTCGAACTCCATGAGGAACGATCGCACCATCCCGACACCGTTCTCGATCTGGGGGAACTCGTCGTACTGCTCCGGCCCCGGCAACTCCCTCCCCGCAACGATATAGAACTCGTCAGAGGCATAGATGAACCCGCGACCGGTCTCCCGGCGAAATTGTCCCTGCCACCTGTCCACCTGGTCCAGCAGATCGCGCGCGTACGCAGCATCCACGCGGCGCAGTTCGCTCAGGCCGAACCGGTGATCGGTCAGGCCCACGGGAACGACCGCGAGCGACACAATCCGTTCGCGGTACCGGTACAGATCGGAGACCGTCTGGCGGAGCGACTCGCCGTCGTTGATCCCGGGGCACAGGACGATCTGCGTGTGCATGTCGATTCCGTTGTCGTGGAGCAGGGCGATCTTCTCGAGGATATGGTCGTCCTTCTTCAGGCCCATGAGGCGCTTGCGGACCTCGTAGACGGTCGTGTGCACGGAGATGTACTGCGGCGAGAGGCGCTGGGTGATGATCCGGCGGAGGATCGCGGGGCCGGCGTTCGTCATGGTGGTGTAGTTGCCATACATGAACGAAAGCCGGTAGTCGCCGTCGCGGAAGTAGAGCGGCTTGCGAAGGCCCCTGGGATTCTGGTCCACGAAACAGAAGATGCAGTCGTTCCCGCACGCCAGGATGCTCATCTCTTCGAGCTCGATCCCCAGCGGCTCGCCGTCGTCCTTCTCGATGTCGAAAAGGATGATCTCGCCGTCGCGGGCGATCTTGAGCACGACCGCAGCGTCCGGCTCGTAGAACCTGAGGTCGATCGCGTCCTGGATGCGTTGCTCGTTGATCTCGAGGAGTTCGTCGCCTTCCAGAAGGCCCGCGTCAAAGGCGATGCTGCCGGGGTCGATCCGGGCGATTTTCATGACGCCCTCCCGGCACAATGCAAAGGCACCCCTTCTGCAACCAGGTGCGCTTCGCAGCACGCAGCGGTCGCCGACGTGATCAACGCATGCACGATCGTGTTCTCACGCATCTCCTCCGAACAGATCGCGGCGGCACCCCCGTTGGACTTCGCCCCGGAGATTCCCATGCTTCGCTTCCCTGCCACGGCCACACGGGCGTAGTTGGGCGCGAGCCCCATCCTCCTCCCGTCGCGAACCTCACTCTCCAGCAGAACCGGTACGGTGCGTCCGACCATCCCGGCGTGGAACGCGAGCCGTTTCTTCTCGCCGATCGCTCTCAGCACCGCGTTGCGGCGCTGCCTCTCGCGCGGAGAAACCTGATCGGCATATCCTGCCGCGGGAGTATCCGGCCGCTCGGAGTAGGTAAACACGTGGAGGTACGAGACCGGCAGCTCCGTGAGGAACTCGGCCGTGCGCCGGAACTGCAGATCGGATTCCCCCGGGAATCCCACAATGACATCGACGCCGATCCCGGCGTCCGGCAGCAGCCGCCTGATGGCCCCGACCCGCGCGGCGTAGTCAGCGCTCGTGTACCGCCGGCGCATGCGGCGCAGCACGCCATCGTCGCCGCTCTGGAGCGGAAGGTGGAAATGCGGGCAGAGAACAGACGAGGATGCCGCCGCCTCGATCATATCGTCTGTCAGGAGATTCGGCTCGATCGAGGAGATGCGGAGGCGCTGCAAACCCCGGACGGACTCGAGCGCGCGCAGGAGACCCAGCAGGTTCGTCCCGGCCGTACGCCCGTAATCGCCGACGTTGACGCCGGTGAGCACGATCTCCCTGTACCCCAGGGCAACCAGCTCTTCGGCCTGCCGCACCGATGCCTCGATGCTCTGGCTCCGGCTGGCACCGCGGGCGCGGGGAATCGTGCAGAAACTGCAGGTATAGTCGCAGCCGTCCTGGACCTTCAGGAATGCCCGCGTCCTGTCGTCCGCTGCCGACGTGGATGCCGGGCCGAAGTCATCGGAGGCGCCTGCGGCCGCGACATGCACCCGCGGCCCCTGATTCTCCTCCAGCTCAGGGAGGTAGGAGAGCACGTCGAACTTCTCGCGCGTGCCCAGGACCAGGTCGACCCCGGGGATAGACGCGACTTCCTCGGGGCGGAGCTGCGCGTAGCACCCCGTCACGACGAGCTTCGGGTCCCTGGGCGCTCGCAGGGCACGGCGGATGATCTGACGGCACTCGCGGTCCGCCCTGGCCGTCACCGTGCACGTGTTGATGACGCAGACGTCCGCGGCTTCGCCCACGGGCACAAGCGTGTACCCGCGCTCGAGGAATCGCCTGCCGATCGCCGCGGTTTCCGCAGAGTTCAGCTTGCAGCCAAGTGTATGGAGAGCGACTGTCGGCATCTGGCCCAGAACCACAAAGAGCCCCCCGGAGGCCGGGGAGCTCTTGTGGTGATTCTATTGACGGGGAATCAGTTCTCCGTCGGGATGGACGTATCGTCCGCGGGCGTCTGCCCGGTGATCGTGGCGGAATCGCCGATCGTGTTGGCCGGGAGCTTGTGGTTCGCCATGTAATGTTCCACGGAATCGGGGTCCTTCCCCTTCAGGTACTCCGAGGCCGACAGCACGATCTTCTTCGAGTCCTTGTCGAACTCGAGGACCTTCAGCGGAAGCGCATCGCCGACCTTGAACCTCTCGGCGATGTTGCGGACCGGCGTGAGCGCCAGCTGCGACGCGGGGACGAACCCGTCGACGCCGAGCGGAAGCTCCACGATGACGCCCTTCTCGATGATCCGGACGATCTTCCCTTCCACTTCCGTCCCGACCCGGTAGTCGTCGCCGAACTTGTCCCACGGGTTGTCTTCGATCTGCTTGTGACCGAGCGAGATCCTCCGCTGGTCGGTGTCGACCCCGAGGATGAGCACGTCGATCGCGTCGCCCTTCTTCACGATCTCGCCGGGATGGCGGACCTTCTTGGTCCACGACAGGTCGGAGATGTGCACGAGGCCATCCACGCCCTGCTCCAGCTCGACGAACACGCCGAAGTTGGTGAGGTTGCGGACCGTGCCGCTGTGGCGGGAGCCGACCGGGTACTTCGCCGTGAGCGTCATCCACGGATCCGGTTCGAGCTGCTTGATGCCGAGCGACAGCTTCTTGTTGTCCTTGTCCAGGCTCAGGATGACCGCGTCGAGCATCTGGCCCATCGAGACGACCTGCGACGGGTGCTTGATGTGCTGGGTCCAGCTCATCTCGGAGATGTGGATGAGACCCTCGATGCCCTTCTCGATCTCCACGAACGCGCCGTAGTCCGCGAGGGAGACGACCTTGCCGAGGACCTTGGTCCCGACCGGATACTTCTTGTCGATGTTCTCCCACGGATGCGGCTGGAGCTGCTTATAGCCGAGCGAAATGCGCCGCTTCTCCTGATCGAAGTCGAGCACGACGACGTTGATGGTCTGGTCGAGCTTGACGATCTCGGAGGGATGGCTGATGCGGCCCCAGGAGAGGTCGGTGATGTGCACGAGGCCGTCCACGCCGCCGAGGTCGACGAACACGCCGAAGTCGGTGATGGCCTTGACGGTACCTTCGAGGATCTGGCCCTTCTCGAGGCTTTCGATGATGGCTTTGCGCTGACCCTGGAGCTCTTCCTCGACCAGGATCTTGTGGCTGACCACGACGTTTTCCGACGGGTGGTTGATCTTCACCACGCGGAAGTCCATGATCTTGCCGATGTACTGATCGAAGTCGCGCACGGGCCGGACGTCGATCTGCGATCCGGGAAGGAACGCGTCGATGCCCATGAGGTCAACGACCAGACCGCCCTTGATGCGGCGCACGCACCGACCCTGCAGCACTTCACCGGAATCGAACGACTTGGTGACACGTTCCCAGACACGCATGAAATCGGCGCGCTTCCGGGACAGGACGAGCTGGCCGTCCTTGTTCTCCACGCTTTCGAGGAAGACTTCGATCTCCTCGCCGACCTTCAGCACATCCTTGTTGGTGAACTCATCGATGGCCACCGTCCCTTCGGACTTGAACCCGATGTCGATGGACACATCGCTCTCGCCGATGTGGACGATCCGGCCCCTGACGATCTCTCCCTCGCTGATCTTGCCGAGGGTCTTTTCGTACAGCGCCTGGAGTTCCTTGAACTGGGACTCGTCGTACTCCGTGTCTTCGACCCTCCGTCGTACGGACAGGCCGATACTTGCCGTGGTGACCTCTGCAGACGCGGGTGTCTGGTCAGCCATTCATCCTCCTGCTGTGTGACATACCGTCCCGATTGTCTCCCGGGACACTCCCCGATCGCCGGCGTCGTCTGGTGTCATCAGGCCGACGGCGTCGCCGCCTCGCGGGATACTGGTTGTGAGTGGGTACAGTGATTATGTGATGACAGTTACAGCGCTTCGATTGCGGCGCGGACCCGTTCCATCAGCCACTGCGGCGTGGACGTCGCGCCGCTGATGCCGACCGTGCCTGCCCCGGCGAACCACTCGGGCCGGAGCTCCGATTCCTCTTCGATAAAATGCGTGCGCGGGTTCTCTTCGGCGCAGATCTCGTACAACACCTTGCCGTTCGAGGAATTCCTCCCCGCCACGAACACCATGACGTCGTTCTGCCGGGCGAACTCCCGGAGCTTCTTGTCGCGCCCCGAGACCTGCCCGCAGATCGTGTCCTTCGCGTGAAAATCGACCGCGGACTCCTCGAACGTGCCGACCACGAAGTCGCGGATCCGTCCGCG
Organism: uncultured Ignavibacteria bacterium; assembly: GCA_963701735.1. Taxonomy (GTDB): domain Bacteria; phylum Bacteroidota; class Ignavibacteria; order UBA10030; family UBA6906; genus CAWABB01. Next base: position 114,437 of record CAVPBI010000026.1, read on the forward strand.
CAGCACGTCGGCGATTGCGTAGAACGTCGCCTTGTCCATCGTCGTCTGCGAGAACAGGACCGTCTTGCGGGACGGATCGACGGCGGCGGCCTCGTCGACCGACTTGACCACGACGGCCTCGTTGTTGACGTGGCCGACGAGCCCGACGACTTCGGCGTGGTCCTTCTTGCCGAAGATGACGATCTGGTAGCCCTGATCGTAGAACTTCCTGATGCGCTCCTGGACCTTCGTCACCACCGGGCAGGTGGCGTCGATGAGCGTGATCCCGTGCGTGCGCGCGAGCGCGTAGGTGGACGGCGGCTCGCCGTGCGCGCGGATCAGGACGGTCTTGCCCGTGAGCCGGGCGAAATCCTCGTGCGTCACGGTCTCGAGTCCCCTGTGCGCGGAGCCGCTCGATCTCCATCGGGTTGTGAATCACGGGGCCGAGCGAATACAGCTCCGGCGACCCGCGCATCTGCTCTTCCGCGATGTCGATGGTCCTCACCACGCCCCAGCAGAACCCGGCACTCTGATCGATCGTCACCGTCACGTTACGTTTCCCTCGTCTCCATCTGTCTCGCCGCACGCACGACCACCTCCACCTGCTCGGGGATCGTGAGGTTCGACGTGTCGAGCACGATCGCGCCCTCGGCCTGACGGAGCGGGCTCGCGCTGCGCGTCGAGTCGAGCCGGTCGCGCTCTTCGATCTCCGCCCTGAGGCGGTCGACGTCCGGACGCTCGCCGATCGCTTCCAGGTCGCGGAGGCGCCGCCGCGCTCGTGCTTCGATGCCCGCGATGAGAAAGAACTTCAGGTCCGCGTCCGGAAAGACAACCGTTCCGATGTCGCGACCCTCCAGTACCACTCCTCCATCCGCGCCCATGCGCCGCTGCTCCCGCACCATCGCGGCCCGGACCACGGGCAGTGCCGACACGGCGCTTACCGTCCTGGTGATCTCGGGCGTCCGGAGCAGATCGGTGACGTCCCCGTCGTTCAGGAACACCCGCCGGCCTGCAGCCGAGTGGCGTTCCTCAACGCGGATCCGTGCGACGAGCTTGCCGATGGCGTCGACGTCCGACGGGTCCACACCCTCACGGATGACCGCGAGCGTGACAGCGCGGTACATCGCACCCGTGTCGATGTGCAGATATCCCAGCGCTTCAGCGGCGAGGCGAGCCGTCGTGCTCTTACCAGAGGCAGCGGGCCCGTCGATTGCGATGACCAGCTTGCGGCGGCTCAACGTCAATACTGAAAAGAGTTATAATATATGGAAATCCGGGGGTTCTCGCAATGAAATCCCGCACCGGATCGCAATGGCGCATCGGCCTGCAGTGCAACAAAAGGACCCATTTTTCCCCGATATTCGTATCTTTCCATCCAACCACATCCGCCGTCTGACCCTGCCCTGAAAAGGCCCATATGCCCCCCACCCCGCGCCGAAAACTGACCCACGATGAGCTTTCCGGGCTGAGACTCGACCCCGGAAACCTGGACCGTGCCCCCAGACTCCCCGTTGTGGCGCTGCTGGACAACGTCCGGAGCCTCTACAATGTCGGGTCCATTTTTCGGACGTCCGACGGCGCATTCGTCAGCGGACTGTACCTGTGCGGATTCACTCCGCACCCGCCCCGCAAGGAGATCGAGAAGACGGCCCTGGGCGCGACGCGGACCGTTCCCTGGAAGTACTTCCGCCATGCCGCGGACGCCGTCGCCGAAGCGCGCGCCGCGGGCATGCGCATCCTCGTCCTCGAGCACACGACCGCAAGCATTCCGTACGACCGGATCTCCCGCGCCGACTTTCCGATCTGCCTCGTCGTGGGCAACGAAATCACGGGGGTGTCGGAGGAGCTGATCGCCGCCGCCGACGGAGCGATGGACATTCCGATGCACGGCACGAAGCAATCGCTGAACGCCGCCGTGGCGTACGGGATCGCCGTCTTCGAGCTGCTGAAGATCTGGAAAGGCGGAGGCGCGGACCTTACGCAGGAAGGTCGAAGGCCATCGTGAAGAAGTCCGTCCGCTCCAGCGTATGGATCCTCAACACGCCGGCGCGGACCAGCGCCACGAGCGTGCGGGTCGCACGGCGATCGGAGATGTTGACCAGGTCCGCAAACTGCCGCACGGTGATCCGCTCGTTCTCGTCAAGATAGCGGAAGAGCCGCCGTTCGTTTTCGCCGATCGCGATGCGCATCGGCGGAGTGTCCGAACGCTCCGACCGGAGGATGCGGACCATTTCCTTGCTCGCGAGCACCGTCTTGTCGTTCACGCGGATATAGACGCGCAGCCCGCCGTTCCCCGACTCCTGTTCCTCGCTGTTGCCCAGGAAGGCGTGCGGCTTCTGGTCGCTTTCCGGCACCGTTGCGACGATCACATCCTTGCCGCTGAACGCGACGATGTCGAGCTCCGGCGTGATCTCCGGCTCGCAATACACCGACCCGGCCTCGAGGACGAGGTCGGCTTCGCTCTTCTCGCTCTCGACGCCGACGATGGAACCGTCGTCATCGACGCCGAAGAGCATGTGTCCGCCGCGGGTATTGGCAAACGCGATGAGGGTTCGCGCGATCTTCTCCGGCGCGGAGACGCGCCGCTTGAACTCGATCTCGAACCCTTCCCCCTCCTCGATCATCTCCCGCACATGACGCGCATCCATGGTCAGCTCCTCTATCCCCCGCCCGCGCTGTCCGCGGGAGCAGGCGCAGTCGTGTCCGCTGCAGGTTCGGATGTCCCGCCCGACCCGGCATCGCCCGTCCCGGCATCGCCGGGTCCGGCCTGGATCGTATCCGGGAGAGCCTGAGGCGCGCCTTCATCCGACGATCCGCTCCTCCGCTTCCACGTCCGCAGGGAACGGAACAAACCGCCGGCCCTGCATCCGCCTGCGGATGATGTCCGAACGCCGCAGCACGTACCGGCTGTCCACGTCCGGCCGGTGACGGAGCGGGCTCGGAATCACCGCCGCCAGGCGGAGGGATTGCTCGAGCGACAGCGCCGGGGCAGGCCTGCCCGAAATACCGCCTCGCCGCCGCATCCACCCCGAAGATCCCGTCCCCCCATTCGATCAGATTCACGTACAGCTCCAGGATGCGCTGCTTGCTCAGGTTCTGCTCCAGGAGCATCGTAATGACCATCTCCCGGGCCTTCCGCAGGGGATCCTTCGAGGTCGAGAGATACAGGTTCTTGGCCAGCTGCTGCGTGATCGTGCTTCCGCCCCGCGAGGCGCGGCGCTCCTTGATATTCTTCTCGAGCGACTCCCGCACTTCGAACCAGTCAAACCCGTCGTGCTCGTAGAACGTTCCGTCCTCCGCGACGATGATCGCGTCGGTCAGATACCTGGGCAGCCTCGAGAGCGGCACCCACGACTGCCTGATGACCAGCGTCTTCCCTTTCGCCTCCGCTTCGTCGATGCGTTGCCGCATGAGCGCGGTTTCCTTCGGGTTCTGATCCCTCAGCCGGGGGACGCCGAACCAGGGGATCGTGGCCACCTGGATCAGGACGAAGACCACGATGACGAGCAGGAGCGTGAGCAGCTTGTGCGACGCAATCCAGCGGAAGGCGCGCTTCAGGCGGGTCATGGTGAGGTTTGGATGTGCGGGCCCCGGTCAGGCGCCGCCGTGTTCAAGATATTCCTGCAGGAGGATGCGCGCTGCCATCTCGTCCGCACGCCCCTTCTCTCCCCGGCGCCTCTTCTTCATGCCCGCCTCGCGCATCTGGCGATGGGCCGTGACTGTCGTGAAGCTCTCGTCCCACGTCTCCACGGGCACATCCACGTTCTCCCGGAGCCGTTCGACGAACTCCATCACCTCTTCCCCCTTCCGGCCGAGGCCGCCGTCGGGCGCATACGGGACGCCGACGACGATCCGCGCCACATGCTGGTCGCGGATGATGTCTTCGACGGCCTCGAACGCGTCCTCGTCGTTGTCGATGGTGCAGAGACCCTGCGCGATGATTCCCATCGGATCACTGAGCGCGATGCCGATGCGCCGCGTGCCATAGTCGATGCCGAGTATGCGGGTGTCAGTGTCCATCGTGGCCTCCGGAGGCGCGTCCCGCGTGCGGGATCACTCTTCAAACCGCTCGGCGCCCTTGATCCCCTTGATCTTGCGCAAGCGCTCGAGGATTCTTGTCAGGTGTTCCACGTTCCGGACGTCCAGCACGAACATGCCGTCGAAGATGCCGTCCTTCGTGTCGATGCTGACGCTCCGTATGTTCGTGTTCATGTAGGTCGAGATCGCGTGGGTCAGGTCGTTCAGCATGGCGGGGCGGTCATCCCCCGACACGCGGATACCCGTCAGATACGTGCCGCCGTTTTCCGACGGCCAGCTCACATCCAGCAGCCTCCCCGCATCCGACTGCGGGATGGACCGGACGTTGCGGCACGCCCGCCGGTGGATCTTGATCCCCTCGCCGCCCGTAACGAAGCCGACGACATCGTCGCCCGGGATCGGGTGGCAGCACTTCGCGAAGTTGTGCAGGTACCGGTCGCTCGACCCCTCCAGCACGATGCCGTCGGAGACGCCGCGGGCGGACGTGATGAAGCGATCGAAGAGACCGTCGATCTTGACCTCGTCCTGCCCGACCGGCTGCGGATGCTTCTGGGCTTCCTGAATGAAGCCGATGATCTCGTCCGCGTTGATGCGGCCCTGCCGGAGGCCCAGGAAGAACGCCGGATGATTGTCGATTTTCTGCTGGTGGAGGTACCGCAGGAGGTCGTCGTCGCTGATCGACAGCTTCGCCTTCCGGGCACGCTTTTCCCACAGCTCGCGCCCCTCCTCGATGGCTTTCCGCTCCTCCTCCTTCACCCAGCGGCGGATGTGGGACTTCGCCTTGTGCGTGACGACGAACTTTTCCCAGTCGGGGTTCGGCGTCTGGTTCTTCGAGGTGATGATCTCCACCTGATCCCCGCTTTTCAGCGGCGTGTCCAGCGGGACAATCCGCCCGTTCACCTTCGCCGCCAGGCAGTGGTCGCCCACTTTGGAATGGATCTCGTACGCGAAATCGACCGAGGAGGACCCGCTCGGAAGGATCTTCAGATCGCCTTTCGGGGTGAAAAGATAGATCTCGTCCGAGTAGAGGTTGAGCTTGAAGCTCTCCATGAGCTGCTGGGTCGGCACCTGCCCTTCCGCCGCGGTCTCGAAAATCTCGCGCACCCACGTGACCCAGTTGGTCAGCTCCTCGTCGATCTTCCCGACCGAATCCTTGTACATCCAGTGCGCCGCGACGCCCTTCTCCGCGACCTCGTGCATCGCGCGCGTGCGGATCTGCACCTCGACCATCTTCCCTTCCGGCCCCACGACCGTGGTGTGGATGGACTGATAGCCGTTCTTCTTCGGGACCGAGATGTAATTCTTGAACCGTTCCGGGTTCGGGATGTAGATGTCCGACACGATGCCGTACACGGCGAAGCAGTCGTTGTTGTCTTCCGTATCCAGGATGATGCGGATGGCGAAGAGGTCGTAGATCTCGTCGAGCGGCTTGTTCCGTTTGAGCATCTTGTTGTAGATGCTGAAGAAGTGCTTCGGCCGGCCGCTGATCTCGAACTTGAAACCCGCTTCCTTGAGCCGTTTCTCGATCGGCGCGGAAAACTTGCCGATATACGTCTCGCGTTCGCGCCTGCGGGATTTCAGCTCGCGGGCGATGGCGTCGTACGAATCGCGGAAGAGGTACTTGAACGAGAGGTCTTCCAGCTCCCACTTGATGCTCGCGAGGCCGAAGCGGTGCGCGAATGGGGCGTAGATGTCGAGCGTCTCCTTCGCCATCCGCTTCTGCTTGTCCGGCGACAGGTACTCGAGCGTGCGCATGTTGTGCAGGCGGTCGGCGAACTTGATCAGCATGACGCGGATGTCGTTCACCATGGAGAGCAGCATCTTGCGATAGCTCTCCGCCTGGGTCACCTCGTGGCTTTTGAAGATGTCCGAGATCTTCGTGGCGCCGTCCACGATGTCCGCGACCGTATCGCCGAACTCCGCGCGGATGTCGTCGATCTGGTACTCGGTGTCCTCGGCGACGTCGTGGAGCAGCGCGGCCGCGACCGACACGTCGTCGAGCGGGATTTCCTTCGCGACGATCTTGGCGACTTCGTAGGGATGGTCGAAGAAGAGTTCGCCGGAGGCGCGCATGTCGTGCCGGTGGGCATTGAAGCCGAACTCGAAGGCGCGCCGGATCAGGGACTCGTCGACGTGGGCGAGGTTCTTCTGCGAGATCAGCAGGAGGTCGTCGAGCTTCTTCTTGTATTTGGGATTGGTCATGGCCGCGCCCGGGCCCCCCTTTCTCTCCACACCAGCGCCGGAGGAAGGGAGGTTCGACCCTTGAAAAAATATAGGTTCGAAGGCAGGAAGAAGCAAGGCGGGCCGAAAAGCCCACCCCGGAGGGCTACTTCTTCTTGAACACCAGCGAGATCGGCACCCCTGTAAACGGGTAGTGCTCCCGGAGCCGGTTCTCGAGGAACCGGCGGTAGTTGTCCTCGATCTGCTCGGGAAGGTTGCAGAAGAAGGCGAACATGGGCGGGTCGCTCCGGACCTGCGTGATGAACTTGATTTTCAGCTCCTTGCCCGACCGGGCGCGGGGAGGAAAGCGCGCTATCTCAGGGAGCAAAGCGTCGTTGAGCTCGCTGGTCTGGATGCGGCGCTGCGCCTCGGCATGGACGGTCTTCGCCGTATCGATGACCTTGAAGATGCGCTGGCGCGTCAGGGCGGAGACGAAGACGATCGGCAGGTAGTCGTACAGCCGCAGCCGCTCGCGGAGCGCCTTCGTATAGGCGTCGGCGGTCCGATGATCCTTCTCCACGAGGTCCCACTTGTTCACCGCGATGACCATGGGCCGCTTCCGCGCCATCGCCTCGTCGATCACGTCCAGGTCCTGGTGCTCGAGCCCCTGCGTCGCGTCCAGAAGAATGATTGCGACGTTGCAGCGGTCGATGCTCTTCAGCGTCCGGAGCGCGCTGAAGAACTCAATGCTCTCCTTGATCTTGCTCTTGCGCCGGAGGCCCGCGGTGTCAACGATCAGGATCTCTTCCCCGTGGTACGCCAGGACCGTGTCGATCGGATCGCGTGTCGTCCCCGGAATGTCGGTGACGATGTGCCGGTCCTCCTGGATGAGCGAATTCACGAACGAGGATTTCCCGACGTTCGGGCGGCCGATGATCGCAAGCCTGAGGCGGCCATCCGCGCCCTCGCCCTCGGGATGATCCTGCATGCCGGCCGTGATCTCATCCAGCATGTCTCCGATCTTCCGTCCGAGCAGAGCCGAGGCTGGAATCGGATTCCCCAGGCCGAGCGCGAAGAACTCTCCGACGGCGTATTCGCGCAGGTCGCTGTCCACCTTGTTCACGACGAGCAGGACTTTCTTGTCGGCCTTCCGGAGGATGCCCGCGATCTCGTGGTCGGTCGGAAGCGGGCCGGTGGTGGCATCCACCACGAACAGCACGACGTCGGCTTCTTCGATGGCGACCTGCGCCTGCTCGCGGATGGCGGCTTCGATGATGTCGTCGGAGGTGGGGACAAACCCTCCGGTGTCGACGAGCGTGAACGCGCGCCCGGCCCAGTCGGCGTCGGCGTAATGGCGGTCTCTCGTGACGCCGGGGAGGTCGTGCACGATGGCATCGCGATGGCCGAGGATGCGGTTGAAAAGCGTGGACTTCCCGACGTTGGGACGTCCCACGATGGCGACGAGCGTGCGGTGCATGACCTTACCGGAGAGGCCCCGATCCTGCAATGCCCAGGGTCTCCAGGGCATCAGAGATAGCCTCCGGTCCGGCGGATTTTGAGAGGACGGCGGTGGCGCCAAGCTGGCGCGCCTGAAGGGCGTCTTCCAGGCGCAGCTGTGAACTCATGATGACAACGGGGATATCTTTCAGCTGCGCGTCACCCTTCATCGTTCGGAGAACGTCCAGCCCGTGCATTCTGGGAAGGTGCAGGTCGAGCACGACGAGCTCCGGCTGGACGCGGGACGCATCCGCGGCGCACGAACGGAGGTACTCGATCGCGGACTCGCCGTCCCGGACCGAATCGATCTCGGTCGCGGGGCTGCCGCGCTGGATGACGTGCCGGGTCAGGCGGATGTGGTCCGGGTCATCATCGACCAGGAGAACGTGACGGAGAGGGGACATGACGTATCAAGGTAGGCAAACACCGCCAGAACCACAATATTGCAGATCGTCCCGAAGATCAGTAGTTTTGATCTGGAGCCACACCGTGATCCTCAAGGTCCATCTCGACAATCCTCAGCCCAGGGCGATTCAGAAGGCGGCGGAGGTTCTTTCGGCAGGCGGAGCGGTCATCTACCCGACCGACACCGTATACGGCATCGGCGCGAGCGTAGAGGACAAGAACGCCATCGAGAAGATCCACACGCTGAAGCGCCAGCGGCACGACCGGCCGTTCAGCTTCGTCTGCTCCGACCTGACGCACATCAGCGAATACGCGCACGTCAGCAACCCCGCGTTCAAGATCATGAAGCGCCTGATTCCGGGCCCCTACACGTTCATCCTGCCGGCCGCGCGGATGAAGCAGCTTCCGAAGATCCTGGTGTCAAAGCGGAAAACGGTGGGCATTCGGGTGCCCGACAGCCGCGTGACGCTGGCCATCGTCCGGCAGCTGGGCCACCCCATTCTTTCCACGAGCGCGACGGGCGAGAACGGCGAGGTTCTGAACGACCCGGACCTGATCGCGGAACGCTATCGAAACAGCGTGGAGCTGATCCTCGACGCTGGAGTACTCACATCAGAACAGTCGACAGTCCTTGACCTTACGGAGGAGACGCCCCGCGTCGTGCGTTACGGCTCGGGCGACGTATCCTTTCTGGGCTGACTCCCCTCGAGCTGCGCCAGTTCCCGAAGCAGGTCCGTGTGCGTGAGCACCGGCCCCAGGCGCGAGTTGAGCCTCGCGTTGGAGACCCGCTTCGACAGCTTCTTCCCTCCTCCCGAATACCGCAGCCCGGTCAGCAAGCCGTTCCGCACCGCCCAGTCTCCGATATCCCCCCATCGCCGGGGAGTACCGTCCGACACGATGAGCTGTTCGCCCCGGAGTTCCCCGTTCAGGGCTTCGAGGATCGCCGCGGCGAGGTCCGAGACATGGACAAGATTCACCCACGAATCAGCCGACGCGATCATTCCGCGCCGCAGCCAGGACAGCGGATTCCGCGCAGGATGGGGGCCGAGTGCGGGCCCGTAGATTCCGGAGGCGCGAAGTACGGTCGCGCCGATGCTCCTCAGGTACTCCTCCCCCTGGACCCGATCCGACGTCATATCGAGGGCATTGTCCTCGTCCATCTCAACGACTGCCCGCTGATCGCCTTCCGGTTTCATGCTCTCGACCTTCCCGACATCCGCATTCTCGCTCAGCCCCGTGGCCCTTCGTTCATCAAGACCATCTCCGGCTTTCCCGGGCAGGTACGATGACGTTGTCCCCACGACGACAACCCGTCGTGAGCGAAGGTCGAACCGCTCCGCGAACTTTCGTACCCGCTCGAGCGGGACGGCGGGAAACAGCCAGGCGCAATGGAGCACGGGAGGAAGGTCGATCCAGGTCGCCTCATCCTCGAGATTGAACCGGATCCACGGGGTTCCATCCGCGGTTGTCCTGCCGTCAGGCGTTCGGCCTGTCGGAATCGGCGCGAATCCTGCGCCGGTCGCCGCGGCGAGGAGCGCCTCTCCGGTATAGCCGGAGCCGAGGAGAATGAGTGGCCGTGTCCGGGCGATGGTTATGATCGTGCCCTGGTATCGGAGTGAGTGAGAACCGTTGAAGAACCGATTTCGGTTCGTTCCGGAAATGAGGCGGCCCGGCGAACGCGGCCGGGCCAGAAGACGATACTGACTGGATTGCTGTGGGTCACGGATCCAGGCTATGGATGGATCCCGATATCTTACGAGCCGAACTCTTCATCGTAGTCCGCCATCGCCGCACGCACGACATTGCAGGCGTGCTCGGCGCCGTACACTTTCTCGACAAACACCTTGGTTTCGTCACCGGGGACGAGCTTGTAGGTGGCGAAGTAGTGCCGGAGTCGTTCCACAAGGACGCCAGGGATATCCTTCACGTCCTGCACATTCTGCCAGAACGTGTCGTTGTTGAGGACGCCGATGATCTTGTCGTCCGCTTCATCGTGGTCGATCATGTGGATGCCGCCGATCACGCGGGCCTCGAGGATGACTTCTGACCGGCTGATCGGGCGCTCGCTGAGCACGCAGATATCGAGCGGGTCCCCGTCGCCGCGGGCCGCATGAGGCGCAAGAGAGCGCACGCGCTGCGCGCAGTAGGTCCGGGGGATGAAGCCATAGAGCGAAGGAGGTTGCGACGAGCTACGCTGCGGCCGGTCCACGCGCAGGTATCCTGTGGTCTTGTCGACCTCGTACTTCATCAGATCAAACGGCGTGATCTCAATGAATGCGTTGACGATCTCCGGCGGGTTGGGCCCAACGGGAAGCCCGTGCCAGGGATGCGGCCGCCAGCGATAGAACGGATTTGGAAACGCCATAGGGATGCTCTTCTGTCGGGGCGGAGAGATTTGAACTCTCGACCTCTTGGTCCCGAACCAAGCGCGCTAACCGGGCTGCGCTACGCCCCGAGGTTCATCTACCAGATATCAACGCGGCCTGAGCCGTCGTCCACAGCGTTTCAATATAAAGAAACCGACTGCTGAAAGCAATCAAAACAGGTCGAAACAGCCTGCCGTCAGCTCCCCGGCTCGCCGTCGAACAGCGCCAGGACCCTCTCCGCCAGCGCCTCGGACAGATCCCCGGGGGTGCAGTCCACCCAGTGGATCCGGTCATCGGCGTTGAACCACGTCATCTGCCGTTTCGCATACCGGCGCGAATTCTGCTTGAAGAGCCTGACCATCTCGTCGTAGGTGATGTCCCCGCCCAGATGCCGGAACGCTTCCGCATATCCCACGGTCTGGAGGGCGTTGAGGGTTGATGCGTATCCGCGCTCCCCGAGAGACTTCGTTTCCTCGAGAAGTCCCCCCTCCAGCATCGCCTCGCACCGCCGCTCGATCCGCCTGTAGAGTTCCTCCCTCTCCCATCGAAGCCCCACGAAGAACGGATCGAATTCCGTTTCGACCTTTTTATCGCGCTGATGGACGGAGAGTGGCGTGCCGGTCTGGCGGTACACTTGAAGCGCACGGAGGATGCGGCGCGGGTTAGTCGGCGAGATGCGTGCGGCAATATCCGGGTCCACCCTGCGCAGCTCCTCGAGCAGCGCACCGACGCCTTTCTCCGTGAGCTCCCGCTCGAGCGCAGCACGCACAATCGGCCTCCGCGCCCGGTCCCTCGAACAGTCCGTCGATCAACGATCGGATGTAGAGACCGGAGCCGCCCACCACCAGAGGAAGTCTCCCGCGCGACAGGATGCCATCGATAGCCGCGCGTCCGGCACGGCCGAATTCGCCAGCGCTGTACGGCACGTCCGGATCGACGATGTCGATGAAGTGGTAGGGAACCGCGGAGAGATCTGCCGGCGACGGCTTGGCAGTGCCGATGGTGAGGAAGCGATAGATCTGGCGGGAGTCTGCCGAAACGATTTCGGCGTCGCGACGGCCGGCGATGGCCCGGGCGACCCCGGTTTTGCCGGACGCCGTGGGCCCGACGAGGACGAGAACCCTCCCTTTCACCATCCCATCTTGCCCACAAGGGGGACGAACTTGAAGCCGCTGAATTCGCGCCGGGTGAATCTGGCGCCATGCCGCGCGATCACCTGCAGGGTCTGGATGTCGCGATCGCCGACCGGAATCACGCACCGTCCGCCGTCCGCGAGCTGGTCCAGGAGGGGCTGTGGAACCTCGGGAGCGCCTGCGGTCACGATGATCGCATCAAACGGTGCGAACTCGCTCCACCCCACGGTCCCGTCGCCGGCTTTCGACGCAATCCGGTACTTCTGTCGCTCGAACAGCCGCCGCGCGCCTGCGAGCAGGTCGGAATCGCGTTCGATCGTGAAGACCCGGGCTCCGAGTTCCGCCAGCACGGACGCCTGGTACCCGGAGCCGGTTCCGACTTCCAGCACCCTCTCTCCCGGCTTCAGCGCAAGGGCCTCGGTCATGATCGCGACGGTGTAGGGTTGCGAGATCGTCTGCCCTTTCCCGATCGGCAGCGCCGAGTCTTCATAGGCGCGCTGCGTAAACGGCTCCTGCACAAACAGGTGGCGTTCGATCCTGCTCATCGCGGCGATCACGCGCTCGTCGGTGATCCCCCTCGCCCTCAGCAGGTCGATCATCTCGGCGCGTTCGGTGTTGAAGCGTCCCATAGACGTCAGCCCGGGCTGCTGGTACGCAGGGATCGCCAGGCGGAGACCAGGGATCGCTCGGCATCCACCGTGAGGCGCGCCTTGAGTTCCTTGCGGAGCGCGGCAGGCGTGAAGCCCCTGGCCAGCGCGCCATTCTCAGCGATCGACACGGTCCCGTCTTCCTCTGACACGATCACGACGATCACATCCGCCTGTTCGGAGATGCCGAGTCCCGCGCGGTGCCGGGTGCCGAGGAGCTTGCTTTCCCACTGGGTGATGTTGGAAAGGGGCAGCGTGCAGCGAGCAGCCTCGACGAGCCGGTCCTTGATGACCACGGCGCCGTCGTGCAGCGGCGACTTGGGGTTGAAGATCGAGAGCAGCAGCGAGCGGCTGACCAGCGCCTCCAGCCGGGTCCCGGTCTCGACGTGCATCCTGATCCCCGTGGCGCGCGTAAAGACGATCAGTGCGCCGATCTTCCGACGGGAGAGGTCGGTCACGGCCGCTACGACTTCGTTGATCGACTCGTCCACGTCCATCTTGAGGAAGAGCCGGATGACGGGGTTGCGCCCGACGAGGACCAGGAGCCTTCGAAGCTCCGGCTGGAACAGGACGATGAAGGCGATCACCCAGATGTCGGTCAGCGTCCGGAGGATGGCGCTCATGGCCTTGAAGTCGACCGCCTGCGCGACGAGGGAGAACGAGAGGATGATCAGCAGGCCGGCCAGGATCTGAATCGCGATCGTCCCCTTCATCGCCTGGTAGAGCCGGTAGGCGATGAACGAGACCAACGCGATATCGATCAGGTCGGTCAGCGTGACGGTCAGGAAACCGATGTGAAAGAGTTCCATGTTCCTCAGGATTTGTCATCGGCGTCCGCGGCGCGGACGGCGTCGGCGACGACGGCGGCGCGGCGAACGGCGCGGATGTCATGGACGCGGACCACATGTGCGCCCGCGAGGATCGCGGCGGTCACGGCTGCCAGGGTTCCTTCGAGACGCTCTCCGACAGGAAGGTCGAGCACGGCGCCAAGAAACGATTTGCGTGAGGGGCCGACGAGGATCGCGGCCGGCATCGTCGAGAACCGGCCGAGGCCGGCGATGAGCCGGTAGTTGTCGCGCACGCTTTTGCCGAACCCGATGCCAGGGTCGACGAACATCTGGATGATCCCGTGGTGCCGGCCGAGGGCGACGGCGTTCATCAGAAATTCCTCGACCTCGCCGAACAGGTCTTCGTACGCCGTGTCGGCCTGCGTCGTCTGCGGCGTCCCGCGCATATGCATCACGACCGCGGATGCGCCCGCGCGACCGATCACCTCCGGCATGCGCGGATCCCGGACGAACCCGCTGATGTCGTTGACGATGAGCGCCCCCGCGTCGAGCGCCGCCCTGGCCACCTCCGATTTGGTGGTGTCGACCGAAACGGGAACCGGGCTTCGCTGTGCGAGCTCGCGGATGACCGGAAGGACTCTGGCCAGCTCCTCGTCCGCAGGAACGTCCGGCAGCCCCTGCGCCGTATGCCGATCCGCGGGGACGGGTGGACTCTCCGCCCACGTCGATGAAGTCAGCCCCTTCGGACACCATCTCCAGGGCGCGCTCCACAGCCCGCGCGGGGTCGGAGAACAGTCCGCCGTCCGAAAAGGAGTCCGGCGTCACGTTCAGGATGCCCATGATGTGCGTGCGGGCGCCCAGATCGTACGCCCGTCCGCCGAACTTGAACACCGGCCCGGTGTGCAGCACAGATGACCTCCGGTGGTGAACCGCCCGCGGTGATCAGACGATCACCGCGGCGGGTCAGACTGTCTTCTTCTTCTCGTACAGCACCCGCCGTTTCGCCTTTGTCTTCTCGACGGCCTTCTTGTGCTTCTTGCGGACGTTACGCGTCTTCTTGTTCATGCATGCTCCATGCTGGGATCAGAGATAACCGTCATTCGCCACGATCTTCTCGAGAGATTCGATCTGATCGGGCGACGGAATGACGCGTTCGAAATTTCCAACGATGATAGCCAAAACTGCGGCGAACCGCAACAAAGAAACCTGTCCCGGCGGGTTGAGAACCCTCACGGGGCCTCCCCCACCGGGACAGGTTGGCATGGACGACTGCACACTACTGTTGGAGCGCCTCGTACCAGGACGCCTGGATCGCTTCCAGTCGTTCCGCGCTGGCAGCGCCGGGGTCATCGACGAAACCCGGCAACGCCGACACCAGTGCCGCGAGCTCCTGCGGCGCGACCGGAGCGGGTTGCGCCCCGGGTGCGCCGCCGCCAGCGCGGCAGCGATCGCGTCGACGTCCTGCCAGGTCAGCGTCATGGGGGCGGACTTACTTCGCGTACTTCGCGAACCGGGCGTTGACGCGGCCCCAGTGGAGGTTCGCGATGAAGTTGTCGATGTACGCGGCGCGCTTCGGGCCGTCCTTGTGGTAATAGGCGTGCTCGAACACGTCGACCGGGATCAGGGGGATGCCGCCCCAGATGGCGCCGTAGTGGTGCTCATCCACCGTGACGTTCAGCAGGCGCTTGGAATACAGCATGTCGTACACGAGCACGCCCCAGCCGCTCAGCTTCGCGGACACGGCGGACGCCTTGAAGTCGGCCTTCCACGCATCCACGGACCCGAACTCCTTTTCGATCGCCGCCTTCACCTCGGGACCCTTCGAGACGTCGCCGTCGCCGCCCATCACCTCCCAGTAGATGTCGTGCAGCACCGTCCCCGCGTGGTTCCAGGTGGTGCGGCGTTTCAGCTCGCCGACGACGCTGTAGTTGCCGTTGGCGGCCGACCGGTCGGCGGTTTCGAGCGCCTTCTCGATCGTGTTCAGCGCGGTCACGTACCCCTTGTGATGCGTATTGTAGTGCCAGTCCGACGTCTCCGCATCGATGACGGGGAGGAGGATCTTCTTCGCCTCGTCGTCCGAGTACGGACGCGGATTGAACTTCCATTCGTACGCCATTGTACCGATCTCCTTCTGAGGTTGACTTGATGTTGGAATTCCGATTGATCCCGCCTTCCGCGGGAGAGCGGCAAGCATGCTGCCCGCCGCGACTGTTCGAACAAACGTGCGCCGTTTCACTGGTCGCCTGCCTTTCGTGTTCTCATCAGACGCCGAACGAGCTGCCGCAGCCGCACGTGCGCGCCGCCTGCGGATTGTTGAAGACGAACCCCTTGCCGTTCAGGCCGTCGCTGAAATCCAGCACGGTTCCGGACAGATAGAACAGGCTCTTCTGGTCGATATACACTTTCACGCCCTGGCACTCGAACACCCTGTCGGTATTCTTCGCCTGCTCGTCGAACCCGAGCACATACGAGAGCCCGGAGCAGCCGCCGCCCTTGACGGACAGGCGCAGCCCGTGTTCGGCGGGGATGTTGTTGGCGGCCTTCAGGCGAGCGACTTCCGCCGCCGCCTTTTCGGTCAGTTCGATCGATTCGTTCAGGACGGGCCTGTCAAGCGTGGTGTTGGTGGACATCGTGTATCTCCCTGTTGTCAGAATGTATCTCCCTGTGGTCAGAAACAGTGCTAGAATCCAAGTTCAAGTTTCGCGGCCTCGCTCATCATGCTGGGGTTCCAGGGCGGGGACCAGACGACGTTCACCCGCACGGCGGTCACGCCCTGCACCTTCCCGACTCTCATTTCGACGTCGCGCGGCAGCGATTGGGCCGCCGGGCAGTGGGGCGAGGTGAGCGTCATCGTGACGGTCACGACACCATCAGTGCCTGCCGCGACGTCATAGATAAGTCCCAGGTCGTAGATGTTCACCGGGATCTCGGGGTCATAGCAGAGGCGGATCGCCTCGACCGCCTGATTCTGGATCACCGTCTGCTCGATCGTGCTGAGGCCCTGGGTCACCGGGGTTGTGTTCTCTGCTGCATCCATAGTGTCTCTTCCTCTCAACCGATCGTCCGGCTCGCCCGGTGCGCTTGTGTCGCTGCGGGGCTGTCGGGCCGCCGCTTCCGGTCTATTCCGTCGTCACGGCGCCGCCGGAGTCTTCCTGCAGCGCCGAGTGCAGCGTGTGCCACGCCAGGCTCGCGCACTTCACGCGCGCAGGGAATTCGCTCACGCCGGCAAACGCGGCAAGCTTTCCGACGGCGTCCCCTTCCGACCCTTCCCCCTTCACCATCCGGTGGAACGACCGGTAGAGCAGTTCCGCTTCGGGGACGGTTTTTCCTTTCATGAGCGACGTCATGACGGACGCCGAGGCCTTTGATATCGCGCAACCCGCTCCGGTGAAGCTGACGTCCGCGATCCGGCCGTCCTGCATCTTCACGTAGACCGTGTAATGGTCTCCGCACAGAGGGTTGTACCCCTCGATGGAGCGCGTGGCATCCTCGCATCGCACGAAAGTTGCGCGGGCTCCTGTTGTGGTCGAGGATGACCTCCTGGTACAGCTCGCGAAGCGAGGACATTATCCGAGGACCTCGATGACTTTGTGCAGGGCGCGCTCGAGCGCGTCCACTTCCTCTTTCGTGTTGTAGAACGCGAACGAGGCGCGGGCGGTCGCCGGCACCCCGAAGCGCTGCATCACAGGCTGGGCGCAGTGATGGCCCGTCCGCACCGCGATGCCCTCGTGATCCAGAATGGTCCCGATGTCGTGCGGATGGATGCCTTCCATGACGAACGAGAGCACGCTTGCCTTGTCCTTCGCGGTCCCGATGATGCGGAGGCCGGGCACGGCCTGCAGTTTCTCGGTCGCATACGTCAGCAGTTCATGCTCGAATGATTCCACCGCATGGATCCCGACCTGCTGCAGATAATCGATCGCCGCCCCCAGGCCGATCCCCCCGCCGATGTTCGGCGTGCCCGCTTCGAACTTGTACGGAAGGTCGCTATAGATGGTCTTCTCGAACGTCACGGAACGGATCATGTCGCCGCCGCCCTGGTACGGAGGCATCGCCTCCAGCAGCGCCGTCTTCCCGTAGAGAATGCCGACGCCGGTCGGCCCGAACATCTTGTGCGACGAGAACGCATAGAAGTCGGCGTCCAGGGCCCGCACGTCCACGGCCAGGTGCGGCACGGCCTGTGCGCCGTCGACAAGGACCGGAATCCCGCGTTCATGCGCGAGCGCCACCATCTCGCGGACCGGGTTGATCGTCCCGAGCGCATTCGACACGTGGGCGATCGCCACGATCTTCGTCCGCGGAGTGAGCAGCCGCCGGTACGTCGTCCAGCTCCAGCTCGCCGCGATCGTTCATGGGAATCACCTTCAGGCGGGCCTGGCGTTCCTCGCACAGCATCTGCCAGGGGACGATGTTGGAGTGGTGCTCCATGGCGCTGACAAGGATGTCGTCGCCCTCGCGCACCATCGTCCGCCCGTACGTCCCCGCCACGAGGTTGATCGCTTCGGTCGTCCCCCGCACGAAGACGATCTCCCGTTCGTGCGCGGCGTTGACAAACAGCTTCGCTTTCCGGCGGACGTCCTCGTACGCCAGCGTGGCGCGCTCGCTGAGGAAGTGCACACCGCGGTGGATGTTGGAGTTTTCCTCCTGGTAGTACCGCATCATCGCATCGATCACCACCTGCGGCTTCTGGCTCGTCGCGGCGTTGTCGAGATAGATGAGCGGCTTCCCGTTCACCCACTGGCGGAGGAGCGGGAAATGGTGCCGGCACATCGCAACGCTCGGCGACTGACTCTGCGGCGGAGCCTGGGGCGGCGCCTGGATCTCCTGGATCACTGTGCCTGTCGTCATGCGTTAGCCTGCGATGCGGCCCTCGCGCAGCCTGGTGTGCAGCAACGTGTCGAGTTGCTCGCGGAGCGGCTCGACGTGAACGCGGTCAATGACATCGGCCGCGAATGCAAAGGTAAGCATGTCTCTGGCGGCGATCTCGTCGATGCCGCGCGCGCGCAGATAGAAGAGCTGTTCCCCGGCAAGCTGCCCCACCGTCGCCCCGTGCGTGCACTTCACGTCGTCGGCGAAAATCTCGAGCTGCGGCTTTGTGTCGACGGTCGCGTCGTCGGACAGCAGCAGGGTCTGGTTCGTCTGTTTGGCGTCGGTCTTCTGCGCGTCCTTCCGCACGAAGATCTTGCCGTTGAACACCCCGCGCGAGGTGCCGTCGAGGATCGACTTGTACAGCTCATGGCTCTGGCAATGCGGCTTTGCGTGATCGATCACCGTATGGTTGTCGATGATCTGAGAGCCCGTCGCGAGCGAGAGGCCGTTCAGCGTGCAGGTGGAGCCGGGTGCGTCCAGCACCGCGGTCACCGTGTTGCGGACGATCGACCCGCCGAGCGAGATCGAGTTCGACGTCACGGTGCTGTTGCCGAGCTGGTACATATTGATGGTCCCGACGTGGTACGCCGCGACGTCCTCCATCTGCAGCCGGTCATGCTCGACGGTCGCGTTCTCCCCCACCACCAGCTCCGATACGACGTTTGTCAGGTACGCTCCGCTTCCGAGCGCGACGTAGCTTTCGACGATCGCCACCTTGCAGTTGCGCCCGACGACGAAGAGGTTCCGCGGGGCCGCCAGCAGAGGCTCGCTCCCCGGGAGCGCGACATACAGTAGATGGATCGCCTCAGGGAGGTCGGTGTTGTCGGGGATGTAGAGGAACGCCCCGTCCTGCATGAACGCCGCGTTGAGCGCGGTGAACCCGTTTTCATCGACCCGCGCGTGGTGCGCAAGGTGCTGCGTCACCAGGTCAGGGTGACGCTCAATCGACGCGGCGAGGCCGTGGACGACCACGCCCGCCGGCGCCGTCCCCGGATCGGAGAGTTCAGGAATGAAGTGTCCGTTCACAAAGACCAGCCGGTGCCCGGCGTGGCCGTGGAACAGGAACCGATCGATCTGCTCCATCGACACGGCTCCGGCCTCAGGCCTGCCCGCCGGAAGGAAGTTGGTGCGGGCGATCGGGCTGACGTTCGTAAAGCGCCACTCTTCGTCGCGGGTGGTCGGGAAGCCGAGCTCCTCGAACCGCGCCAGGGCCGCGCGCCTCAGCACGTGCACGCGTGAACCGGCGCTGCCGTCCAGGCCCCGCGCCGCGTGGTCAAACCGGTCGCGATACCAGTGCGAGACGTTCTGGTTCAGGGTGGTCATGCCTTCTCCGCCACTTCTTCAAGGATCCAGTCGTACCCCTTCTCCTCCAGCTTCAAGGCGAGATCCCTGGTCCCCGATTTCACGATGCGGCCGTCCACGAGGACGTGCACGAAATCCGGAACGATGTAGTTCAGGAGCCGCTGGTAGTGCGTCACGAGAATGATCGCATTGTCCTTCGAGCGGAGCCCGTTCACGCCCTGGGCGACGATCCTGAGGGCATCGATGTCGAGGCCCGAGTCGGTTTCGTCGAGGATCGCGAGCGTCGGCTCCAGCACTGCCATCTGGAAGATCTCGTTCCGCTTCTTCTCGCCGCCGGAGAATCCTTCGTTGACGTTTCTGCTGAGCAGCGCCGGGTCCATCTCGACCAGCTTCATCCGCTCTTTGGCCAGCTGCAGGAACTCCATCGCGTCAAGCTCTTCGATCCCGCGGTGCTTGCGGATGGCGTTGAGCGCCGCCTTCAGGAAATAGCTATTCGTGACGCCGGGGATCTCCACGGGGTACTGAAACGCAAGGAACAGTCCCTCGCGCGCGCGTTCTTCCGGATCCATGTCCAGCAGGTCCATCCCGCGGTAGATGACCTGGCCTTCCGTCACGTCGAACGCATCCCTGCCGGCCAGGACGCCTGCGAGCGTGCTTTTGCCCGACCCGTTCGGGCCCATGATGGCGTGCACCTCGCCCGCGCGAACCGTCAGCCCGATGCCTTTCAGGATTTCATTCCCTTCGACGCCGGCGTGCAGATTCCGAATCTCTAACATTGTTGCTTCCTCGTATGCGTTGGTATGTGCTGATGCGTCGCGCGGCGTTACCCGACGCTTCCTTCAAGACTGACGCCGAGAAGCTTCTGCGCCTCCACGGCAAATTCCATCGGCAGCTCGCGGAACACCTCCTTCGCGAAGCCGTTCACGATCATGTTCACGGCGTCCTCCGCCGACAGCCCGCGCTGCTTCAGGTAGAAAATCTGGTCCTCCCCGATCTTCGACGTGGACGCCTCGTGCTCCACGGTCGACGACGTATTCTTCACTTCGATGTAGGGAAACGTGTGCGCGCCGCATTTGTCGCCGAGGAGCAGCGAGTCGCATTGCGAGAAATTCCGGGCGCCGGTCGCGCCCTTTTTGATCTCCACAAGCCCGCGGTATGAATTCTGCCCGAACCCCGCGGAGATGCCCTTGGAGACGATCGTGCTCTTCGTGTCCCGCCCGATGTGGATCATCTTCGTCCCCGTGTCGGCCTGCTGCCTGCGGTTCGTGACCGCGACCGAGTAGAACTCCCCGACCGAATTGTCGCCGATCAGCAGCACGCTGGGGTACTTCCAGGTGATGGCGGAACCGGTCTCGACCTGCGTCCAGGAGATCCTGGAATTCACGCCCGCGCACTTCCCGCGCTTCGTGACGAAGTTGTAGATGCCTCCGCGCCCCTCTGCGTCGCCGGGATACCAGTTCTGCACAGTCGAATACTTGATCCGGGCGTTGTCCAGGGCGACCAGCTCGACCACCGCCGCGTGCAGCTGGTTCGTGTCGCGGATCGGCGCCGTACAGCCTTCCAGGTAGCTGACGTAGGCGCCCTCGTCCGCGACGATGAGCGTGCGCTCGAACTGACCGGTGTCGGCCGCGTTGATCCGGAAGTATGTCGAGAGCTCCATCGGCGCGCGCACCCCTTTCGGGATATAGCAGAACGACCCGTCGCTGAAGACGGCGGAGTTCAGCGCGGCAAAGAAGTTATCGTTGGCCGGAACGACCGAACCCAGGTACTTCTTCACGAGCTCGGGGTGCTCGCGCACCGCTTCCGAGAACGACATGAAGACGATCCCCAGCTCGCCGAGCTTCTCCTTGAACGTGGTCGCGACGGAGACGCTGTCGAACACCGCGTCCACGGCGACCCCCGCCAGGCGCGCCCGCTCCGCGAGCGGAATGCCGAGCTTCTCGTAGGTGCGCAGCAGCTCGGGGTCGACTTCGTCGAGGCTTTTCGGCAGCGACTTCTGCTTCGGCGCGGAGTAGTACACCATGTCCTGGTAGTCGATCTTCGGGTAGTGGACATTCGGCCAGGTCGGCTCCTTCATGGTCAGCCAGTGGCGGTACGCCTTCAGGCGCCACTGGAGCAGCCAGTCCGGCTCGCCCTTTTTCGAGGAGATCGTCCTGATGACGTCCTCGCTGAGGCCCTTGGGGACCGCATCGGCCTCGATGTCGGTCACAAACCCGTACTTGTACTCCTTGTTCGCAAGGGTCTCGATCGTCTGTGTCGCGGTGCTCATCTGGTGTTCGCCTGCGTTGTCTGCTGGGTCCTGTTGCGTGAATTACGCCTTCGTCCCGGGGGCGGGTCCGGGCACGGCCTGACCCGCGGAGGCCTGGCCGGGCGCAGCGACCGTTGTCGGGCCGGCGGCTGCCATCCCCGGAGCGGCTCCGGCGGCAGAGGCCTGGCCCGCGGAGGCCGCGGGCTTCTCCACCTTCGGCGTTTTGAATTCGGGGTATCGGAGCGTCCACGTCTGCCGGTCGATCCCCACGAAGATCTTCTCCTGCTCCATCCGCTGAACGAACTCCCTCGCCAGCCGCTCGGCCTCGACGTAGCTGACCTTCATGCCCTGTTCGCGCAGCATGGCCTGGATTCCGTACTGAATATCACGGAAGAAGATGTTCGACTGATGAAAGACCATAAACCTGTTGCTGAGGTCTTTCAGAACTGCCGTGTGCTCCTTGATCATCGATGCTGCCTTTTCTTTCGCTGACATTGACACCCTGCCGTTCGAATGGCTGTGCATGACGCCCCTGGAATTGCCATGTCTTACGCCGGCACGCCCGCTGTCCGGCGTTCCCGCTGCTGCTGCACGACCCCTGCAACCCTCCCGGCCGCGTACACGACATCCTCTTCGGTGGTCCACCGTCCGAGTCCGAAGCGCAGCGTGGCACGAGCGAGTTCCGGCCGAAGCCCGATGGCCCGCAGCACATGGGACGGCTCCGGAGCGCTCGAGCTGCAGGCGGACCCTGCCGAGACCGCGACGTCTTTCATATCCATCATCAGTCCGTCGGCGCGCGTCCCGGGGAACGTCAGGTTCGCGTTGTTGGGGAGACGGAATTCAGGGTGCCCGTTGACGATCACATCGCCGAGAGACTCTTCCATCAGCGCCACAAACCGGTTCCTCAGGTCCCGCACGCGCGACGGCTCATGCGCCAGATATTCCCGGGCGATGCGCGCCGCGGCGCCAAATCCCACGATTGCGGGGACGTTCGGCGTCCCGGACCGGAGGCCGCGCTCATGTCCTCCGCCGTCCACCTGCGCCTGGATGCGAATGCGCGGCGAGGTTTCCCTGACATACAGCGCTCCCATGCCCTTGGGACCGTACATCTTGTGCGCGCTGAACGACATCAGATCGACGCCGAGCACGTTCACGTGGACCGGAATATTCCCGACTGCCTGTGTCGCATCCGAGTGCAGCAACACGCCTCGCGCGCGGCAGAGGCGCGATATCGCCCGCAGATCCTGCATCGTCCCGATTTCGTTGTTGGCGAGCATCACGCTCACCAGCACCGTCCTCTCAGTGAGGGCGGCCGATAATTCTTCGAGGGCGATACGGCCGTAGCGGTCGACAGGGAGGATCCTGAGGGTCCACCCGCGGCGCTCGAGGGTGCGGCAGGTATCCAGCACGGCACGGTGTTCGGTCGCGACCGTGACAATCTCCCGCCCTCCGCCGTTCGATCCTTCCGCGACACCCTTGAGGGCGAGGTTAATGGACTCGGTCGCGCCGCTCGTGAAGACGATCTCGCGCGTTGAGGCACCCACCAGCGTTGCGACGTCCGACCGTGCTCCCTCAACAGCGGCCTCCGCCTCCCATCCGTACACATGCTGCTTGCTCGCCGCATTGCCGAAGCGTTCCGTGAAATAGGGGAGCATCGCAGCGAGCACGCGCTCATCCACAGGCGTGGTCGCGTGCGCATCGAGGTAGACCGGTGTCCTCTGTCCCATCACACAATCTCCGCCAGCGTCATGCTCGAGAACGCGCGTTCGATGTTGGCCTGAACCTTCGTCAGCGGCGACTTGATGGTGCATGTCGACGCGACGCCGCAGGTCTCGGCCCCGTCAACCATGCACTGCGCGATGCCGAGCCTGCTCCCCTCGATCGCGTTGATGATGCCTGAGACGGTGATCGCCTGCGGCTCCCTTGCGAGCGTGTAGCCGCCGTGCACGCCCTGGACCGACATGATCAGCCCCGCCCTCGTCAGCCGTTGGAGCACCTTTGCAAGGAGCTCGTACGGTATGCCGTAGGCGTCCGCGATTTCCTTGGCGGTCACCAGGTCGCCATGAGGCCTCGTAGCGATGTGCCGGATGGCGATCAGCCCGTATTCAGTTTTTTTTGAGAGACGAACCACGATCTACGACCTAATCAGTCCTATTTACTTCCACAAAAAATGCACTTCCCGAGTGCACTATTCAAAACAGCTGATATTCGTTCGAGGTTCCCTGGTTGCCACGGGGTACGAACCTCAAGTGGCATAAAGTAACGATTTTCTGCGTAACTGTCAACGATTCAGCCGGCGCTTCGCGTGCGGAGCCGGGAGATCAACGGGGGCCGCGTTGCATGGCGGCAGGGAATTGGCTATTATTACGCTCGATGCATGCAATTACCGCCGATTCCCTCTCGAAAACCTACGTCACGGGCCTCACCTCGCGCCGCCGGGTAAAGGCGCTGGACAATGTGAGTCTTCAGGTGTCCAGGGGCGAGATCTTCGCCCTCCTGGGCCCGAACGGCGCCGGAAAGACCACGTTCCTGCGAATCCTCCTCTCGCTGGTCCAACCGACCGCGGGCACGGCATCGATGCTCGGCGCAGACATCCCGAACACCCAGGTCCGGAGCCGCATCGGGTTCCTCCCGGAAAGCCACCGGTTCCCGATGTTCCTGACCGGCGAGCATGTCCTCCGGTTTTTCGGCAAGCTCGCCGGCGTCCCGACTCGGCTTCTCGACCAGCGGATCCCCGTGCTTCTCGATCTGGTCGGCATGGCCCAGTGGCGCACCATGAAAGTGCGGACGTACTCCAAGGGGATGCTCCAGCGGCTGGGACTCGCTCAGGCGATGATCAACGACCCCGACCTCCTCTTTCTCGACGAGCCGACCGATGGCGTCGACCCCGTCGGGCGCAAGGAGATCAGGGACGTTCTCCGCACGCTCAAGGAGCAGGGGAAGACGATCTTCCTGAACTCGCACCTGCTGTCGGAAGTCGAAGCGATCTCCGATCGCGTCGCGATCCTCGACAAGGGACTCCTTGTCCGCATCGGGACCGTAAGCGAGCTCACCGTATCCGAAGACCGGTACGTGATCCTGACCGCGGCACCGCCCCCCGCTGCGTTCTGGACAGAGGCGAGCGCGCTGGTGCTGGGCATCTCCCCGACCCCCGAGGGCCTCGACGCGAAGGTCAGCTCGGTTGCCGACCTGAATCGCATCATCGACCTGCTCCGCGCGCACGGCGCCGAGATCACCGGGCTGTCGCAGAAGCGCAGCTCCCTGGAGGAGTCGTTCCTCTCCCTCATCCGTCCGGGGGGACAGGCATGAAGATTCTCGCGCTGATACAGTACACGTTCCGGGAACTCATCGCGCGCGCGACGTTGATCGTGCTCGCCGCAATTTCGACGCTGATCCTGCTCTTCTCCCTGCTCGCGTTTTCGACCCGCACGACGGACGAGGGGACGATCGTGCGGCTGTTCGGGAACGACATCTCCCCTGTCCTCACGGGCGAGGCGCTGGAGCAGTTCGTGGCGCAGATGCAGTCCGGTTTCTCCGGCGGGCTGTTCCTCGGCGTCATCCTGTTCGGCGTGCTGGCGACGGCGGGGGCGATCCCTGACATGCTCGAGCGCGGCACGGTCGACCTGTATCTCTCCAAACCCATTCCGCGCTGGCAGCTCCTCCTGGGCAAGTATCTCGGCGCGGTCGCCGTCGTGTTCGCGAACATCCTCTACTTCATCGGAGCGCTCTGGCTGATCTCCGGCCTCCGCCTCGGCGTCTGGAACACGCCGTTCCTGTCGTCTGCCATCGCGCTGACGCTGGTGTTCGCCTGCCTGTACGCTGTCATCGTGTTCATGTCCGTGCTCACACGCACGACGGCTGTCGCGATTCTGACGGCCTTCCTGCTGATCGTCCTCGTGGAGCCGATCCTGTCGGGGCGGCAGACGAGTCTCTTTCTCCTTTCCGAGAACCAGGTCTTCCGGGCGGTTCTGGACGGCATTGCGTACGTTCTCCCCCAGTTGTCGGGTGCCCGGCTTGCGATCGCCCGTCACATTGTGAACCAGCCGGTCGAATGGGGTCCGATGGTGCAGTGTCTCGCCTCCGGCGCGGGTTTTTTCGCGCTCGGGGCATGGATCTTCCACCGCCGGGATTACTAGTGCCCCAGGCGGGGATGCGAAGCCGCCCGTCGGGGTCGATCCCCGGCGCAACCCGCCGCGTTTCATTGCTTGGCTGACGGATTCTTTGTATCTTTCATCGATGTAAGCCTTTTCAGGCCGGGCGTCCGTACTTGCTCTTTGCACGCCGCCTTGCTGTGGCCCTTCCACCGCACCCGCCATCGCCCCGGTCTCGATTCCTCGAGGGTTGCGCCCCGGCCTCTCATCTGCGGCCCATTCAAATCCGGATCAAACAAACATGGCTGAAAAACTGAGGTTTGAGGATCTCCAGTCTCCGCTGATGACCAGGCGGAAAGGGGACGACAAGTTCCGCCGTATCGGCATCATCGGGCTCGGCATCATGGGCCAGGGAATTGCGGAGACGGTCGCGAGCGCGGGCATTGAGGTGATCGGCCTGGAACGGGACGAGGCCAGCCTGAAGGCGGGCATGGACGGCCTGTCGAAGGCGATGGATATCGAGATCAAGCGCTGGGGCAAGACCACGTCTGAGAAGCGCGCGGTCCTCTCGCGGATCAAAGGCACCACGAACCTGGCCGACCTGAAGGACTGTGATATCATCATCGAAGCGGTGGACGAGAATTTCGAGCTCAAGCGGAAGCTGATCCAGGACTTCTACACGATCGGGAAAGAGGGCGCAACGTTCATTTCGAACACGGCCTCTCTCAGCCTGACGCGCCTCGCCGAGGGCGCCAAGCGGACCGACAGGATCATCGGGATGCACTTCCTGAATCCCGTCCCGCGCGTCCCGCTCGTCGAGATTGTCCGCGGGATGAAGACCAGCGACGAAACGTACCAGCTGGTCCGGACCTTCGCGAAGCGCATCGGCAAAACGCCGGTCGAAGTGTTCGAGTACCCCGGCTTCATCACGACGCGCGTCATCGTTCCGCTGCTGAACGAGGCCATGCACGTCCTTATGGAAGGGATCGCGAAGGCTGAGGACATCGACACCGCCATGACGCTCGGATACGACATGCAGATCGGGCCGCTCGAGATGGTGGACTCCATCGGTCTGGACGAAGTCCTGATGTGGATGGAGACCCTGTCGCACGATCTTACCGAGCCGCGCTACAGACCCTGCCCCCTGCTCCGCCGCATGGTGCGGGAGGGGAAGCTGGGCAAAAAGAGCGGCCAGGGATTCTTCAAATACAATGAACTCGGAAAGCGGATATGAACGTCCTCGTCCTGAACTGCGGAAGCTCCTCTGTCAAATATCAGCTGGTTGATGTGGATGCGCGCAAGATGCTCGCCCGCGGGGTGGTTGACCGCATCGGGATGAGCGGCGCCACACTGTCGAACATCCGTCATGACGGCGACGAAATCCGGATCGCAGGCGAGATCGTCGACCACACGATCGCCATCGAGTACATCCTGGCCGTCCTG
The DNA here is from genome assembly GCA_963701735.1 of uncultured Ignavibacteria bacterium. GTDB lineage: Bacteria > Bacteroidota > Ignavibacteria > UBA10030 > UBA6906 > CAWABB01. Next base: position 141,403 of record CAVPBI010000026.1, read on the forward strand.
CTCAGCAGGAACCACGGCGTCATCGGCGACAAGTCGGACATTCACGCCGTCGGCCACCGGGTCGTGCACGGCGGCGAAACGTTCTCGGGATCGGTCCTGATCACCGACGAGGTCACCAAGACGCTTCGGGACAACATCGAGCTGGCCCCGCTGCACAACCCCCACAATCTTCGCGGCATCAGCGCGTGCGAGGCGGCGCTGCCCGGCACGCCGCAGGTCGGCGTATTCGACACGGCCTTCCATCAGCGCATGCCGCGCAAGGCGTTTCTGTACGGCATCCCGTACTCGCTCTACACGCAGTACAAGATTCGCCGATACGGGTTCCACGGGACCTCCCACCGGTATGTCGCCGACCAGGCGTCCATGATGCTCGGGAAGCCGTTGAGCCAGCTGAAGATCGTGACCTGCCACCTCGGCAACGGATGCAGCATGGCGGCGGTCGACGGCGGCATATCGGTCGACACGTCCATGGGATTCACCCCGCTCGAAGGCCTGTTGATGGGGACGCGCAGCGGCGACGTCGACGCTTCGATGATCCTGTACGTCATGGGGAAGGAAGGGCTGACGCTGAGCGAGGCGGGGACGCTGCTGAACAAGCACAGCGGACTGCAGGGGATTTCCGGCATCAGCAGCGACATGCGCGAGATCATCGCCGAGATGAAGAACGGCGACAAGAAGGCGACCTACGCGTTCGACGTGTTCACGTACCGCGTGAAGAAGTACATCGGCGCGTACGCGGCCGCCATGGGGGGCGCCGATGCCATCGTGTTTACCGGCGGCATCGGGGAGAACAGCGCGGAGGTGCGTCAGGCATCCTGCGCCGGCCTGGATTTCCTCGGCATCACCGTCGACGCCCAGGCTAACGAGTCGTCCGAGCGCCAGAAGGATATTTCCACGAAGGGCTCGAAGACCCGGGTCCTCGTGATCCCGACGAACGAGGAGCTCGTGATCGCCCTGGACACGATGGAGATCGTGAAGGCGCGGAACGCGGCAAAGGCGGCGAGCTAAGGTTCTATCAGGCGGGCTTTCCCGGAGGTCCGGTCGATCAACATCCGCCGGACCTCTTCCGCTTTCGAGCGCCGGATATCGATCGTCAGAAGAGTCTCCGTCCCGTATTCGGTCCGGACGATCTTCCCGCCCGCTCTCGCGGCCGCGGAGATCGCGTCGCCGATGAGTTCGTTGGGGACAGCCACCCGCACCGCCTCCGTCAGGATTCGCTGCACTCTTCCCGCACGCTGGAGCGCCGCTGCGGCTGCCTCGGCGTAGGCCCTGCGCAGGCCGCCCACCCCGAGTTTGGTCCCCCCGAAGTACCGTGTCACGATGAGCACCGCATCGCTCACGGAGGCATGCTGCAATGCGAGGAGGATCGGCCTGCCTGCGGTCCCTGACGGCTCGCCTGCGTCGCTGAACCGCTCCTGGCTTCCCGCGGACCCGATTCTGTACGCGAAGCAGTGATGCGTGGCGTCATGGCGGGCTTTCCTGATGGACTCCAGCTCGCGCAGCGCCGCCTCCGGGGTCGCGACCGGGGCAAGGAATGCGAGGAACCTCGACCCCTTGACCCTTGTTTCCGCTTGCACAGGCGCGGCGACCGAGGAGTATTCGTCGATCATGCTTCAATATACGAAGGACACGATCATGTTGCAGGTTACTGCGGGCTGTCGTATCTTCTGCGCGATACTGGAGATGATATGAAGATCGGGATGGTATGCTATCCGACCTATGGCGGAAGCGGGGTCGTGGCGACGGAGCTGGGCAAGGCGTTGGCCGAGCGCGGCCACGAGGTTCATTTCATCAGCTACGCCCTTCCGATGCGGCTCGACGGCTACAGCGGGAACGTGTACTATCACGAAGTGGAGATGGCGAGCTACCCGTTGTTTGAGTTCCCCCTGTACACGCCCGCACTCGCCAGCAAGATCGTCGAAGTCAGCCGCTTCGAGAACCTCGACCTCATCCACGCGCACTACGCCATTCCGCACGCGATCAGCGCGTACCTGGCGAGGAAGATCACGGGCGGGGCGCTGAAGGTGATCACCACGCTGCACGGAACGGACATCACGCTGGTCGGCCTCGAACCCAGCTTCCTGCCCGTGATGAAGTTCAGCATCGAAGAGAGCGACGGGGTAACGGCCGTCTCGCGCTTCCTGCGCGAAAAGACCACGACGAACTACGGGATCGACAAGGACATCCGCGTGATTCCGAACTTCGTGGACACCACCAAATTCCGGCGCGAGGAGGTCAGCAGGATCCGGCGGCAATTCGCGCCGGACAACGAACGCGTGCTCATCCACGTGTCGAACTTCCGGCTCGTGAAGCGCGTCAGCGACGTCATCAAGATCTTCGCAGAGGTCCGGAAGAAAGTGCCGGCGAAGCTGTTGCTGGTCGGCGACGGCCCGGATCGTTCGGCCTGCGAGCTTCTCACGCGGGAGCTGGAACTTCAGGAGCATGTCCGGTTCCTGGGGAAGCAGATCGAGCTTGTCCCGCTCCTTTCGACCGCCGACCTCATGCTGATGCCCAGTCAGTCCGAAAGCTTCGGGCTTTCGGCGCTGGAGGCCATGGCCTGCGAGGTCCCGGTCATCTCCACCAGCGTGGGGGGGCTGCCGGAACTGCAAGTCCACGGAGAAACCGGCTATATCGCGGAAATTGGGGATATCGACAGGATGTCACGATACGCCATCGAGCTGCTCACGAGCGACACCAAGCGGGCCCGGTTCGGGGCCGCGGCGCGCCGCCGGGCGGTCGAGGCATTTGACACTCAGAAGATTATTACGCAGTATGAGGCCTATTACGAGGAGTGCCTTGCCGTCGGTGCCTGAACAGAGCGCCATCCCGGCGAGGGTGATCACCGAGACCTACACCACGGGACCAGGGCAGAAGGAAATGATGGACGCGGTGCGCTGGAATAAGACGAAGAAGCCGACCCTCGAGGAGCTGAAAGCGGCGCTGGCGCGGCAGGGACTTGAGTGCGAACTGTATTCGGACCCGCCGAAGCTGAAGTACGGAAGACACAAGCACGATTTCGACGACTTCATCGTGATTGTGTCGGGCAGGATGAAACTCATCACCGATCACCACGAGTGGGTCCTGAAGCCCGGCGACAGGCTCGACCTCCCCGCCAACACGATGCACGCGGCCGAAATGCTCGGGACGACCGAAGTCCAGTACCTCTCGGCGGCCAAGTAGCCGCCCTCCCGGAGGGGAGGGGACTCAGTCGCCCCGCCCGGCAGAGCTGCACAGCCCCGTCCCGCATGAGCGGAACGGGGCTGTCTGTTTTTCTGGCGCGACCGGCAGTTCAGCGCGCAGTGGCACAGCCGCCTCATCGCGCCCGCTGTGCAGTCCTGGACGTCAGGAGCCGATCCAGACTGCGATTCCCATCAGGACCAGGACGACTCCGAACCCCAGGCGGAGTCCGCTCGCTGACACTGCGGGGAGCAGCCGGGAAACAAATCCCGCGAACGACCGGTTTGCCTGGTCGACCGCCGATCCGACAGCAGCGTACGCTTCGGCGGCAGATCCTGACGCGCCTGACAGGGCGGACGTCGAGACAGTGCCCGTCCAGGCGAAGACCGCCAGCAGGATTCCGCCGACGACAAGCATCGCGAAGACATAGGGGAGCGCGCCCACCGCACGGACGAAAAGCGATTGGTGGGGCGAGATGCCGACGCGCAGCATGATGGAGCGAACGAGATCGGTACCGGCTTTCTCGGCGGGGACGGAGCGCGCGAGCGCGTCGAAGTTCCTGAGCGATGCGAGCGCGCGGCCGCATCGCCCACACGAGGCGAGATGCGTCCTGGCAGCCGCCGCCTCGGCGTCTGGAAGCGTTCCGTCGAGATACGCCAGCATCGCGGCGTTCGAAAGGTGACCGGCAACAGAGTTTGTCATGCATGCACTCCTTCCGCAAACCGGGCGCGCACCTGGTCTCGGAGCGCCACCCGCCCTCTGAAGAGATTCGTCTTCACCGTCCCGATCGGCGCGTCGAGGACGGCGGCGATCTCTTCGTACGACATCTCGTTCACATAGAACAGCGTCACCGGCAGTCTGAACCGCTCCGGCAGCCGGGCCATCTCTTCCGCAATGATCGCGCGGGTCTCGTTGACGTCCAGCTGATCCAGGGGGTCATCCCCCTCATCGACCACCGCGGCCGCGGGGTCTGCCGCATCGGGGTCATCGATCGAAACGGTCATCCCTGACCTGGCCAACCTGGCCGCGCCGGAGCCGTGTAAGGCAGATATTGTAGAGGATCCTGTAGAACCAGGTGGAGAACCTCGACTCTCCCCGGAACTCGGCGAGGCCGCGGAAAGCCCGCACGAAGGCATCCTGCACCGCCTCCTCCGCATCTTCGCGGCGGCGGAGCAGGCGCACGGCCACGGTCAGGGCCCGGTCCTTGTGGCGGTCCACAAGGTCCGCAAAGCACCGGATTTCGCCCTGCTGGATGCGTTCAATGAGCTGTTCGTCCCCTGGCGGGGGCATCGTTCCATCCCGGGTGTGGGTTCACCAGCTTAGACGACAGAATCCGGCGAGCGTGTTTCAGGATGCCGCGGCCAGGAGTCTTTTTGCGCGGCCCTTGAAACATTCCCGCGGGGCTGTAGTCAAAGCCAGTGAAGCCGATCAATCATCGAAAACCGAACGGAGAACCCCATGAACGAGCTGGTTCCAATGGTCCTCTTTCGTCTCAGTCGCGGCCGTCTTTGGCGCCCATATCCTCACCAGGCACAAGGAGCGAATCACGATCATCGAGAGAGGGCTGAAGGCGGACGATTATGCCGCGCTCTACAGGTCCGCGGCGAGGCAGGTATACCCCATGACCTCTCTGAAATGGGGCCTGATACTTGTCCTGATCGGCGTCGCGGTTCTAATCGGGCTGTGGATGCGGCAGGCATACGACGTCGAGGAAGGCGTGTTCTTCGGGCTCATCGCCCTTGCCGCGGGAATCGGGCTGCTCGCCTTCTACGCGATCGCCCGGAAGCAGGTCAAAGCCTAGGCGCCAATCCTCCTCAGGCGACATCCGGCTGCCGCCCGGTTCGCGCCGACCGTTCAGGCCGGGCGAGCCGGGCGGCAGTCCTGTTTTGCGCCCGCGCCTACGGTGTGGCGGGAGTCCGACGACCCGGTGCCACCGGAGGCCGCCTGCCGGGCCTCACGCTCGAGACGTTCCTGCCTGGCCAGGACCAGCCGCAATGTGATGCGGACGAGAAAGAGCATCAGCGCGACCACGAAGATGATCCAGTACCACGACGGCGGCACCAGTTGCTGCCAGACGAGCACCAGGAGCACGGCCATCAGCACGATGATGCCAAGCCCCACGATGTTGACTGTCCTCTGAGTTAGCATAGGTCGCTCCTCGATCACTTCAAAGCAACGTCGATGATCCCCCCGCCGACAACATCATCCCCCTCGAAGAACACCACAGACTGACCCGGCGTCACGGCTCGCCGCGGCGAGTCGAACCTGACCTCCAGGCGCCCGTCCGGCAGATTCCGGACCGCTGCGGGTCCGCCTTCATCCTTGTACCGGATCTTCGCGTGCACCTTCAGGCCGTCGGGAACCGCGGGATACTTGACCAGGTTGATGTCGCGCGCAACCAGCGCGCTCGCGTACAGATCCCGCTCGGTCCCGAGGCTGACCCTGTTCGTGGCGGCGTCGATTCCCGTCACATACACCGGCTCGCCCATCGCGATCCCGAGTCCGCGCCTCTGGCCGATCGTGTAGAACGGATATCCTTCGTGCCGACCCACAACCTCTCCGTCGCGGACCATCTCTCCCCCGCCAACGGCTTTTCCGAGCGTCGGAACGCGCTCCTTCAGGAAACGGCCGTAGTCGTTGTCGGGGATGAAACAGATCTCGTAGCTTTCCGCTTTCCCCGCAACCTTCAGCCCCATCCGCTCACCGATCCGGCGCGCCTCGGGTTTGGTGAGATCTCCGAGGGGGAAGAGCGTGCGCGAGAGCGACGCCTGGGTCAGCCCCCACAACGCGTACGACTGGTCCTTTGATGCGTCCAACCCCCGCGAGAGGATGGAACGGCCTGACGCGGCGTCCTGCCGGATGCGCGCGTAGTGTCCGGTGGCAATGCAGTCGGCCCCGAGGGCGTCGGCCTTCCTGAGCAGCTCCTCCCACTTGATCGTGCGATTGCAGATGACGCACGGATTCGGGGTCCGGCCCGCGAGGTATTCCCCGACGAAATTGTCGATCACCTCGAAGCCGAACCGCTCGCTGAAATCGAGCGTGTAGTGGGGGAAGCCCAGCTGGGCGGCAACGGCGCGGGCGTCATTGATCCCGTCCAGCGAACAGCAGCTGCTTTCGTTGCCGGCGTTCCCTCCCACATCCTCGTAGCGGTACGTCTTGATCGTCACGCCGATCAGGTCATACCCCTGGGATGCGAGGATCCCCGCGGCGACGGACGAGTCCACCCCGCCGCTCATGGCAACGACAACACGCATATGTCCGGGCGGCTTCTTCATCATCAAAGAACAGATCGCTTCAATGATACAAAAAGCGCGCGCGGGACACAACGCGAGGTCCGCATGCGCGCGAGGCGCCGCATGCTGCCGGACTCAGGCGCTTGGCGGAGGAGTCGGGGCCCGCGGGGTTGGCGGGGGAGGCGCAGGGACGGGCAGGCCCGGGGACCGTTGTCACGGCCGGCGGCTTGCCCTGGAAGGCCGCCACGACGTCCGCATTGAGGAGGACCCAGAGCGAGTACGCTCCGAGCAGCGTCCCCAGCGGAACATGCAGGAGGTCGAAGAAGGAAACAATGATGACGAGGATCCGGGCCCACTCTCTCCGCTGCAGGAGGAAGATCCCCCCGATGACGCCCGGAATCGATCCGATCAGAAACAGCCCGGCGAGAAATGTCGCGACAAGTGTCAACACCGTGAGCGCGACGTCATCGCCCGTGAAGATCCCGATGCCGGTCAGAAACGTGAAGAGCGTCAGGCCGATCAAGATGCCGACGACGCTGTACGCGATGTGGAGAATGCCGACAACCGTAATATGCCGTTCCATGGAGAGCTCCTTCTATGCAATCCCGCGCAGCGGGATCAGCCGGTGGCCTCGCTCATGCCGATGCGGGACAGCTCCTCGAGCCGTGCCCGGGTTGGAAATGTGGCATAGGCGAAGCCGAACATGATGATCGTGGAAATCAGATTCACCCAGTACTCTGGAGCATTCTGCAGAACCCATTGCTGGGTCGCGACGACGAGGACCACAAGCCCGAAAAACGCAGCCCACTCCATGATGGCCAGCCTGACAATCCCCGCAAGGCGAATGCTTGACAGCATAGCTTCCGCGGAAACGGCCCTCTGACCGGGGGAGAATGCACGCTGCAGCATCGCGCGGTACACGAAGGTCGCGCCAAGATACGCGACGGCGATAACGGCAAAGTGAAGCATCGTCAGCATCATGACGTAGTGCTCAGGCTCAGGGACCGGTCGGAGTCGAGGGATTCGAGAAGGACTGGAGGAACAGGAAGAGGACGACGAAGAAGAAGATCAGGACTCCCACGGCGTTCCCGAAATAGAACACCTGGTAGCTCTTCACGATCGCCGGGGTCATCGCCTGGTAAAGGTCCTGCAGGGTGGCGACGCCTTCGCTGCGCATGAGGACGATCTCGTGGTGGTTGGTCGAAGGACCGCTGCTGGGGTCAGAGTAGCGAAAAACGACCGGAATGTCAAGGTAACGCCGCCCGTCTCGAGGACCACTGGACGCGCGGAGAAGAAGTGCAGGGGTCACCAGACGATATCGAGCTGCAGAGAAATGTCGCGCTCGCGCTCCGCGACGTCGGACTCGAGCGGCCATACACGGGGACTCGTGTCCTGGAACGTCACGCCGTACCGGCACGACAGGGTCGCAGCCGGGACGACTGACCATCGGAGGAGCGCGTACAGGCGCACGCCGCGGCCCGTGAAGACCGGAAGGCGCATCGCGCCTTCCACGTCTTCCTCCGCCGCATAGACTCGAGCGCCCCAACCGTTGACATCGAAGAGCGAGGCCCTGAACGACGCCCGCACGCCGCGGGCGACCCGGAACCTGAGATCAGTCTGGAGCAGGGCGCCCCGCTCGCGCACACCCTGCGACGCACGCCTCGCCGAGACCAGCTCACACCGGTTCCGGAGACTCCACTTCTCTCCCGCGTCCACAGTGCTTTGAACGCGAAGCGTCGATCGCTCATCCTCCCGCATCGCCCTGAGAGCGCGCCCCTCGGGGTCTGCCATAGTGACGCCCCCGCCGTTCCTGGCGTCCCCCGCGACCACAAGGAGCGTCCAGCCCGGGGCAAGGAAGAGCTCCGCTTCCGCGGAGAGACGTCTCCTGGTCGACGGGATAGGATCATTCGCGAGGGGCCTGGCGCTTGAAGAGAGAGAAGCAGCCAGCGCCACTCTCGCCCAGCGGGCGGGACGAACCAGGCACTCCAGCGCGCAGTTTCTCATGTTGCCTGAGGGCAGAGCGGCCAGACGCCTCCGTGCCATACGGCGCGAGAAACCCCGGTCGAACCGATTGAACCCGGACGACAGTGGTCATTTGCCGCCCGGGCGTCGCCCGGGCTTCGAACGTCAGTGCTGCTGACCGCGCATACGCCACCTCGCCGGACAGCTCGAACCCGGATCCGGCGATGCCAAAGCCGACCGAGCCGGCCGTCCATGAGCGGCATGTCGCCACTTCACCTGCCTCGACAACGATCGGAGTGGCGAGTCCTGTCCAGAGGCCCGCGCACTCCATTCTGACGGAGGCCGCCCGCAGCGCCACAATTGCACCTCCGAGCCGCTCTCGATTGGTGTTGAGGCGCCCGAGCTCCGAGGGAGTGCGGAAGAGCCCGGCCGCGTACGGAGAGAACGCCCCACTGTCATCGATTCGCCCGCTTCGTTTCACGGATGAGGCGAAGACCGTTGCCTCGACAGACCAGAGGCCAAGGCGCAGCGGGAGCCGCGCCGCCAGCCCCCTGAAGAACCGGTTCTCGTCGGCGGAGGTGTGAGGTTTCAGCGGACCCGCCTCAGTCCCGCGACCTTGAAAGAGTCGCGCCCCGACCGCGGAAAAGGAGGCGCGACCGAGGAGGATACCCGAACCGGCCTGAATGCGATAGTCTCCGACGACCAGGGACATCCCGCCCGCCGCGTCGTCCGAGCCGAATGAAGGCGGACGTGAACGCGTGCCTTGCCGACTCGCCGGGATCCTTCTCCGCAACCCCACCCGCCTGTATCCACGGCAGCGGCTGCACCGAGAGGCGTGCGAACCAACGCTCAGGCGAGCCGGCGGCACCTGCAGGGTCCGCCGGTGTCCCGCTCGACTGCGTGCGTCGAAGGCGCATCCGAACCACGGGCCAGGCATCGATCGACTCCCGTGCGGAGAACTCTGCAGGCACCTCATGGATTTCGGTGAGGTCGGCGACGGTCGAGCGATCGAGACCCGGTGGAAGATCGGGGAGGGTCGAGAGAGCCTCGAGCAGGGCATCGTCCCCCTGCATTTCCGCGGCGTCAGGCTCCATGGCTGAGTCCGGCGGAATCGGAGGCGTGTACGGACAGGAATCCATCGGACAGCAGGGAATCCCCGGGCGATACAGGGGATGTCAGATCGGGAGGCGGGCGGGTTGGTTGTCGCGCCATTGTCGACAGCTTCATGTGTGACTGCCGCACCCGATGAGCATCAGGGCGAGCCATGCGATGCATGCGCCTACTCGAACATGAACCCGACACTGATCGTATGCGCCGGACCGAGGACCGGGTGAAGCGTGAGACCATAGTCGCACAGGAGCCCCCTGTACCGGAGGCCAAGACCGCAGGTCCAGGATCGTATCGCACCCGCGATCCCGACTCTGAGGGAGAGGATGTCAGCAGGCGCGTACTCGACCCCGGCATTCACCGCCGGATCGTGGAGGACATCGTGTTCCCATTCCAGGGCGATCTCCATCGAGCCCGCAGGTCGGTACGAGATCCCCATCGAAATGCCGAATGGAAGCAGCTCGTGGTTCTCCCCTATGGTCGGCCGGTTGATCCCCTGGATCAGCGTGGCGAGAACGAGCCCCTGGAGCGGAACGGCCGCGAGGGAGACATCGCAGGCGACGGCGGATGCAGAGCCGTACCTGGCGATCGAGAGGTGGCACCAGCGGAGCCGGGCACCCAGGAGCAACGCGCGCCATGGACGGATCCCGCAGGACAGCGCAACCTCGGTCTCCTGGTAGAGCTCCCCTCCAAGCCGCATCCCGGAGAGCGCGACCGTCCCGGGCCCGAATGGCAGCGCAGCGGCGATTCCGGCGCGGCTGAGCTCGGAGAGGCCGAAGGGCGAGGGCTGTATCTGGCACTCGATCGACGGCCTGTCCACAAGCACGAGCAGCGCGCTGTGAACGGAGGCTGACCACACATCCGGGGACCCGGTGACGATCGCGCTCCCCATCCCGGCTGATCGGCCCCCTGTGACCTGCCGTTCGAATGCGGCATCCGCTGTCTGCAGTCCGCCGAGCAGCACGAGCGACAGCCAGACGAATGGTGATACCGGGCAGAAACGCCTCATCATCTGCTGTATATACTCTCATCGGAGACCGTTTCCGACCGGAGGCTTGAACCACCAGTTGAATTCTGTTATATTCTCCGGCCCACCCCACCCTCACGATTCGGACGAGCAATGACCCTGCGACGCTCTCTTCTTCTACTGCTCTTTCCGGCGCTTCTGTCGCACTCGCCGGCGCAGATACTTGAGGTGACGCTGAAGGTCAACACCGAGGCCATCTCCGTCAACTACCGCGAGAACATCCGGGACTTCCAGCAGGACCTCGACAACTACCTGCACAACTACGACTACGGCGACCCGAACAACAAGGAGCGCATCCCGGTTACCCTGGAAATCTTTCTGCAATCCGGGACCGAGGACGGGAAGTACACGGCACAGGTGTTCGTGGGAGCATCCCGGCTCGTCTTCGGCGACAAATCCAGCACCGCGACAGTCAGGATCCTGGATGAGCTGTGGGAGTTCACCTATCAGAGGGGCCGCGCGCTGGACCACACCACGTACTCGTTCAACGACCTGACCAGTTTCCTCGATTTCTACATGTTGTTCATACTGGGATTTGACTACGATACATACGACAAACTCGGGGGGACTCCCTATTTCACCAAGGCTGCCGACGTCGCGACGCTCGGCGCTTCAAGCGGGCAGAAGAGTTGGACGCCGACCGTAGGGGGCTTCACGCGCACCCGGTTTGCCCGAGAAATGCTCAGCCCGCAGTTCGAGCCGCTTCGCCGGGCTTCCTGGAAGTACCACTTCACCGGTCTGGATTCGCTGGCATTCAACAGGCCGAGGGCCCAGCAGAACATCCTCGAAGCCCTCGAGGAGATCGGGGCTTCCCGGAAGTCGGTCGATCCCCAGAACCTCGCCATCAAGGCGTTCTTTGACACCAAGTACCTCGAGATCGCCCAGGTCTTCCTCGACTACCCCGACAGGAACGTATACGGCCGCCTGATGCGCATCGACCCGAACCATCAGAAGGCCTACGAAGATTACGCTGCAAAGCGGTAGCTCCCCCTGAAAACGACGATCCCGCGGCGCATCGCGTCGCGGGATCGGATTCCATCTCCCCCTCCCGGTTCAGAACAGCGGCCGCCGCACAAACACCGCTCCGATCTCCTTTTCCACCAGCTCTCTCGCGCGTTCCTGATCGACCCCTTCGTTGTCCACCACGGTCATGGAGACCGACGTGATGTGCCTGACCGCCTCTCGCGCGAACTCGATCATCGCCGGGAAGTACACCCCGGGGTCCAGACGCATCAGCTCTCCGTACTGCGCGGGATCAGGAGAGTTCAGGCTCACCGAGATCGAGTCGATCAACCCCACCAGCTCCGGCACAATGTTCCGGTGGTTGATGATATTCCCGTGCCCGTCCGTATTGAGCCGGGTACGTCCGCCCTGCCCCTTCACCCACCGGGCAACCTCTTTCATGACCTCGAGCCTGATCGTGGGCTCGCCGTATCCGCAGAACACGATCTCCCGATACGCCCGCGGGTCCCCGATGTCCGCGATCACTTCCTCCGCCGTCGGATCGCGCTCGATCTTGAGGTTGTGCCCCTTGATGACGGCCTCCCCCTTCCGGTCACAGAACACGCAGTCCGCGTTGCAGCGCGTCGTGAGGTTGACGTACAGCGACTCGCGGAGCCTGTACGTAATCCGCGCCTGCGGGGGTGCGCCGACGCCGAACACGCGATGGGCGGTATAGGATGTGGACCGGGCCACGTCCTCGACGGACAGCCCCTGAAGCTGCGCGAGCGCCTCCGCGACAAGCGGCAATCGCATCGGCTCGTTTCTGGTGCCGCGGTGAGGGACCGGAGTCATATACGGACTGTCGGTCTCGAGCATGATGTGTTCGAGCGAAATCCCACCGGCGACGCCTCTCGCGCCCGCGGCGTTCTTGAATGTCAGGATGCCCGGGAATGAGATAGCGAACCCCATCCGGACGAGCGTCCATGCCTCGTCGAGCGTTCCCGCATAGCAGTGAAACACGCCCCGGGGGCCGGGGTATCGCGACTGCGGGAATGCGAGGTGACTGCGCCATTCGGGCTGCAGACCGATTTCGTCCGTCACGACCCTGAGCGCATCGGCCATGGATTCGCGCGTGTGGACGACAATGGGAAGGTCGCGCCTGCAGGCGATCTTGATCTGTTCCCGGAACACCCGCTCCTGCACATCCCTGGGCGCGAAGTCGTAGTGGTAGTCGAGCCCGATTTCGCCGATGCCGACAACCCTTGGATGGGCGCTCAGGCGCTCGATTTCGGCGAGTGCTTCGTCCGTCCCGCCGGCCGCCTCGTGCGGGTGGATCCCCACGCACGCATACACGCCGGGATGCCGTTCGGCCAGCTCGATCGCCCTCCTGCTGTCCTCCACGGTGGTGGCCGGATTGATGATGATCTCCACCCCGGCGTCGCGGGCATGCCGAATCACGTCATCGCGATCGGCGTCGAATTCCCTGGCAGTCACATGGGCGTGGGTGTCGATCAGCATACAATGCTTACTTGATCACGCTCCCCGGAGGCGATGTCGGCGGCGGTCGTAAGGACGACCAGCTTGCCCGAATCATCCGACGCGGCGAGCAGCATCCCGCGGGATTCCTGTCCCATGAGTTGGCCGGCTTCAGATTCGCCACGACGACAATTGTCTTGCCGACGAGATCGGCAGGAGCGTAGTGCTGGGCGATCCCGGCGACGATCTGGCGCTGTTCGGTCCCGAGGTCGACCTGGAGCTTGAGCAGCTTCGAAGATTTCGGGACGGGTTCCGCGGCGATGATCTTCGCAACGCGGAGGTCCACCTTGCGAACGTCGTCGATGGTGAGCTCGGGCGAGAGTCTTCAGATCGGCCGCCCCGGGCGCAGACGTCTGCTGAACATCGGACGTCATGCGTACTGTCACCGTCTTGACCTCTGGCGTCACGGGCCCGGACTCAGCCCCGGTTTGCATCGTGCCGGACTTCGTCGCCGGGGCCGTGCCCTCCCCGGTCTGTCCGTCTCGCCCGGCGGCACGCCCACCTTCTTCAACTCGGCTGCGATCACATCGTCCTCAATTTTTGCAAAGAGAATTTCCGACTGGCCGAGGGCATGCCCTTCATCCAGCGGCTGGCTGCCCGCCGCATTCCAGTCCTGTTCGCTCACCGTGCCCGGCAGGGCCAGCATCCGCCACAACCGGTCCGACGCGAAGGGGACGACCGGATGCATCAGGACCGCAAGAGCCCGGACGGTCAGCAGGCTGATATTGATGGTGGTTCCGCACTGCGCGGGGTCGGACTTCGCGGTCTTCCACGGTTCGCTGTCGTTGAAATACTTGTTGGCGGCGCGCGCGAGATTCATGACTTCGGCCACCGCATCCCGGAACCTGTACCGCTCAAAGTACTCGGCCGCCCGGGCCGGCGTATCCCGAACGAGCTCGAGCATCGCTGTGTCGCGCTCCGAGAGCGGGCCGCGGGACGGCACGCGCCCCTCAAACTGCCGGTGCGCGAACGCCATCGTGCGGTTGACGAAATTGCCGAAGATATCCGCCAGCTCGTTGTTGTTGCGGGCCTGGAAGTCCCGCCACGTGAAGTCGCTGTCCCGGTACTCCGGAAGCGAGACGGCCATATAGTACCGGAGCGTATCCGGCGGGAACCGGTCGAGGAAGTCCTGCACGTCGATCCCCCATCCGCGGCTCTTGGAGAACTTCTGACCCTCGAAGTTCAGGAACTCGTTCGCCGGGACGTTCTCGGGCAGGACGTACTGTTCCTGTCCCCGGTCGTTCCATGCCATCAGGATCGCCGGGAAGACGATGCAGTGGAACACCACATTGTCCTTCCCGATGAACGCGACATATTTCGTCGCGGGGTTCTGCCAGAACTCCTTCCAGCGGCCGGCGGACCCGGCGCGCTGCGCCCATTCGCGGGTCGAGGAGATATAGCCGAGGACGGCCTCGAACCAGACATAGAGAACCTTGCGGTCGTAGCCGGCAAGGGGCACCCGCACGCCCCAGTCCAGGTCGCGCGTGACGGCCCTATCCTGCAAGCCCTCCTTGAACCACCCCCGGCAGTACTGCAGGACGTTCTCCTTCCAACCGTCGGACGCGTCGCGTTCCCGCACGTACTCCTCGAGCCGCTTCTGGAAGTCCCCGAGGGGAAAATACCAGTGGGTCGTAGGCCGGAGCACGGGTGGCCGGCCGCTGATCTTGCTTCTCGGATTGATGAGCTCGGTCGGGTTCAGGTAGGAGCCGCATTTCTCGCACTGGTCCCCCCGCGCGTCCGGGTTGGCGCAGACGGGGCAGGTCCCCTCCACGTACCTGTCGGGCAGGAACATGCCCGCCTGCTCGTCATAGAACTGCTGCTCCTGCTTCTCGCGGAGGATGCCTCTGGCGTGAAACGCCGAGAAGAACTCCTGGGCGACCTGATGGTGCAGCGGGAGCGACGTGCGCGAGTAGTTGTCAAACGCGATCCCCAGCCGCCCGAACGCAGCGCTGTTCATCGCGTGGTAGCGGTCCACGACCTGCTGGGGGGTGATGCCCTCTTTCTCCGCGGTCAGCGTGATCGGGACGCCGTGCTCGTCGGACCCGCAGATAAACACGATGTCCTTCCGGCGCAGCCGCTGGAAGCGGACGTACAGGTCCGCCGGCAGGTAGGCGCCGGCGATGTGGCCGAGGTGGATCGGGCCGTTGGCGTACGGCAAGGCGGCAGTGACGAGTATGCGCTCTGCGTCTCTCATGCGGTCGTCGCGATGGTGCGTCGAAGTTGTACGGAAAGCTGGAGCAAAATCAGTTTAATGTAGACATTCCGGTCCACAAGAGAAAGCGCGCGCTCGATATCCGCCATGGCCCGCAGGAGGTCGGCCTGCGGGAACCGGGCGGTGAACCGCCGGAGATCCTCTTCCTGGTCCACATTGATAATGCGTCCGCCGCGGGTCATCACCATCGCGTCGCGGAACCACATGAGGAGCAGCGACAGGAACCGCTCGACGGCGACGCGGTCCCGGGCGGCGGTGAACCGTTCGACGTCCTCGATCATCGGCAGGACGGACGCACCCAGGACGTGCCGGACGAACGATGGGACAAAGGCACGCTCCTGCAGCGTCTCCTCGGTGAGCAGGCCAAGCGCCGCCGTGTAGCTTCCGTTCGCCAGCCGGGCGATGAATCCCGCCGTCTCCCCGTCGAGGCTGTTGCGCTCGATCAGCGCCTCCATCAGATCCGTCTCGGTCAGCGGATCGAACCGGACGTTCTGGCAGCGGGACAGGATGGTGGGGAGCAGCGCATCGCGGCGGGACGTGGCGAGAATCAGCATGCAGTCGCCTGATGGCTCCTCGAGGGTCTTCAGGAGCGTGTTGGCGGCCTCATCCCCCATCGCATCGGCGGGGGAAATGATATACACGCGCCGCCTGCCGTCGAACGTGCTCATCGTGGACTCGCGGCGCACATCACGGATGCTGTTGATCTTGATGATCGTCGCCCGCGGAACGCTCACGCGGTGATACGGGTTCGACGTCTTCTCGCGCAGCTCGTCCTGCACGGCGCGAAGGTCGGTCTCGTTCAGCTTCGCCAGCGGGTCGTCGTCGGACGATTCGTTCTTCCCCACCGGAAGCGGCACGACGATTCTGATGTCAGGATGGGTTCCGTTCGCGGCGCGTTCGCACGAGGGGCAGACCCCGCAGGCGGTGGTCCCGTTCCGTTCGCAGTGGAGTACCCGCGCCAGCTCCAGAGCCATCGCATCCTTCCCGACGCCGTCCGCTCCATAGAACAGATACGCGTGCGGCAGCCGCCCCGCCCGGATTGCAGCCAGCAGGATGCGCTTGACGCGATCCTGTCCGATGACTCGCGGCCAGAGCCGCTCGTGGTGCTCAGAAGGCATGACCGATTCCAAAATGGAATACCCCTTCCTTGAAGGTCTGTCCGAACAGTCTCTTCTGCGTGATCCACTGCTGCCCTGCAGGAGCCATGGGGTTATACACTCTCAGGCCCCAGTCGATCCGGAAGGGTCCGAACAGCGTATCGTAGCGGAAGCCCAGCCCCGTCGCCGCGGCGACGGTCTTGAGCTGGAAGTCGCCCACCTGGCGCCAGAGATTCCCGAAATCCAGGAACGTCACGAACCACACCTTGCCCAGGACGTCGTTCCGCAGCCCCCTGGAAGATGTTCGTGCGCAATTCCACGGAGGCCTCGTACAGCAGATTTCCTCCCAGCTGCGGGTCGCCGCGCGCGATCAAATCGCGCGATCCCCAGCCGCGGACGCTGGAGCCGCCCCCGGCAAAGAAGCGGTGCGTCTGGGGGATGACGCGCGTCGTGTCCGAATAGCTTTCGCCGTATCTCCCTTCCCAGCCGGCGCGCACCTTGAACGCGAGGACGGCGAACCTCGTGTCCGTCACATCGGTGTACCATCGTCCCATCAACACGACGCGATAAAACTGCGTGTACTTGAGGTCAGGGACAAGGCTCCGGGCGAGCGACGGGAGGAGGCCCGATTCCTCGAGCGTGGCGGTATTGACGAATCCGGAGGACGGCGTGAAGAGGTCGTTGCTGCGGTCGCGCGTGATCGTATAGGAGAGGATTGAGTTCTGCTGCTGCTCCTGCAGCAGGCGGATCGCGCGCTGCGTCTCCTGGTCCTGCGATGACGGCTCGAAGTTGTCGTTGACCTGGAGCGTGACCGATTCGATGATCCAGTCGATGTAGTTGGTGGTCCACTGCCCCGAGCGCATGATGAGCCCGAGCTTGCTCCGGACGATGTTCTGCAGATACGGGATCTGCTTGTCCAGAACGAACGAGATCGACCAGGTGCCGGTATTTCTGTTGGAGAACACATACGGGGTTGACAGCTCGAAGGTCAGGTCCAGGTTTGCGATGGCGTCGGAATTCTGCGCAAAGAAATCCGGGAACTCCCGGAGGGTCTGGGTGCGGAACCGCAGGCGCGTCGAGAACCGCTTCCCTCCGCCGAGGAAGTTCCTGTTGGTATAGCCGATCCCGGCTCCAAGATTGAACGCGCCGTCTTCGTCGCTGACGAACACATCCGGCGCCACCTCGTGCTTGTTCAGCGGGCGGATGTTGATGCGGCTCGAAACGAGATCGGACGAGTCGCTGTCCGGCGGAACCATCAGGTCGATGGTACGCAGCTCGAAGATGCCCAGGCGGTTCAGGTTCGATTCGCTGTTCAGTTTCTTCTGGAGGCTGAACAGCTCACCTGGCCGATAGTCGAGATGGTCCATGATCAGCTCGTCGGTGACGTCCGGCCGGGGCTCGGCTCCCCGGGCAGTGTCGACCTCCTGCGTCACCGTGATCGGCCCGAACGCGTAGGTGCGTCCCGTCGAGAACGTCAGCAGGATGTCGTAATTGCGCGTGCTGGCGTACCTCCGCGCCCAGGAGCTGTCCCGCACGAACGACGCCTTGGGATAGCCGTTGTCGTTCAGGGCGCGGACAATCCGGTGCACTTCTTCCTCGAGCAGTGCGACGTTGAAGGGATCGCCCTGGTTCAGCTTGCGGTTGGAGCCGACATCTTCCAGGATCAGCGGCGAGGCTTCTTCCAGCCCGCGGATCTGCAGGGAGTCCACGATCGATCGGTACCCTTCGTCGATGTGGAATGTGATGTCCACGTCGTGGTCGTCCAGATCATACGCAAGCTGCGTATCGATCTTCGCCTCGGAGAAGCCCCGGCTTTCGTAGTACTTCCGGATACGGTCAAGGTCACCGGAGAGCGCCGCCGGGTCGAGGAACTCATCGGGAGGGCCGATATTCTGGCTGATGGACGAAAGGAATTTCCCGAAGAACCCGGGGGTCTCGCGCGTGGTCATCTGCGCGAGAAGCTCCGCGCCGGTCAGCGTGGCGCTCCCTGTGAAGCTGATGGAGTTGATTTCAAACTTCGGAGGGGCATCCGGGCGGCCCTGATCTGTCTGGCCGGACGCAGACACGAACCCCGAGACGCTCAGGAGCGCGAGGAGGACCAGGCGACATCGCGCGGACAGCGTGGGTGCGGGGCTCACATCCTTTCGCTGGAAGGGGTAGAAAAAAACCCAGCCATGGTGGCCGGGTTTATAACCTACGCAATCGCGGGGAGAGAATCAACGCCGGACCCTCAGTACTCGCCTTCGTCCTCGTAAAAGAAGTCCTCGTCGGTCGGGTAATCCGGCCAGAGATCCTCCATGCTCTCGTACGGCTCTTCGCTGTCTTCGAGCTCCTGCAGATTCTCCACCACCTCGACGGGCGCCCCTGTACGCAGCGCATAGTCGAGCAGTTCATCTTTCGTTGCGGGCCAGGGAGCGTCCTCAAGGTACGAGGCAAGTTCCATCGTCCAGATCAACGTCGTCAATCCTTTCGGAGCAGGATGATGTTATCGGGCGGCCGAGGCCAGCTGGACGCGGTACCGGGCGGCATCCACGTCATCAAAGAAATAGTCGACCGGGTTCTGCATCGCGCCGTTTCGCCGCACTTCATAGTGCAAATGTGGACCACTCACCAATCCTGAACGCCCGCTCATCGCAACGAGTTCCCCCCGCCGGACGGTCTGCCCGGGGCGGACCATGGATTTCGAGAGGTGCGCGTAGAGCGTGGTATATCCATACCCGTGATTGACCTCGACGACTTCGCCATATCCGCCGCGCGTCCGGCCGGCGAACCTCACCACGCCGTCAGCCGATGCATAGATCCGCGTCCCGACATCGGCGATGATATCCACGCCGGCGTGCATGCGGTAGACATTGAGGACCGGGTGGACGCGCATCCCGAAGCCGTTCACGGAGTAGTAGCCGCTCATCGGCTTGATGGCAGGAAGGTGCTGGAAGAAGACGCGGTTGTGCTCGAGGCGTCTGGCAATATCGTCGTAGCTGGATTGCTGCAGCCGGACCTCGCGCGTGAGGCGGTCCATCAGGGACTGCGCGTCCCTGAGCGTGGCCGCGGCTTCGCCTGTCAGGAAGGCGTTTCCCGTCGGCGCAGCGTTGCCTCCGACGGACGCCTCGCGCGTATCGTCATCGATCGCTTCCAGGTCGGCCATCAACCGGAGCTCGTTCCCCCTGCGGTGCAGGCGCGCAAGCGAACGATCCACCTCCCCGAGGCGGCTCGTCAGCCCGTTGATCTGATTCCTGAGGATCCGGTTTTCGTTGGCGAGGACGGCGGCCCGGTCATACCCGATCCCGAGCGTGTCGCCGAGGATCTGGTTCGCGACCACGAACAGACCGATGAGTGCGAAACCGGCGACAAGGCCGATCGCAAACATGCGCAACGACAGGAAACGAACTTCCCTGACGTTCAGCGAGGAGTTTGAGAAAATAAAGACGCGTCGTGATCGGAACATTCGTACCCCGATTCTCTCACATGGGGCGCTGCCATGTGGTACACAAGGCATGCCATACGGGAGTGGTCCGCCTGCCCGTTGGCTGGACCAGGGGTCTTGACGTACGGGCGTGGAACCGAGAAATGATGCCAAAGATACGTAACACCCCCCCACGTGTCAAGGAAAAAATTTCCTCTCATGGGGGGTCCGGCGTGTAAAATCTACAGAAAACAGGCTATTCGAAATCGTGCTCGAAGTAATCGATCGCCCGGGTGCCTTTCTTCTTCTTCCCGATCGCGCCCTCCAGGCGCGTGGCGAATTCCTTCGCCGAGTCGTACCCGTAGTGCTTCAGGAGATAGTTGAGCGAGATGACCTCCGTGATCACGGTGACGTTCTTTCCCGGGAAGATCGGGAGCCGGACGTGCGGCATCTCCACTTCGAGGATAGGAATCGTGTGCCCGTCCAGGCCGGTCCTTGTGTATTCCTGGTCTTTCCGCCAGTCCTCCAGCTCGACCACGACTTCAATCCGCTTCTGGTACCTGATGGCCCGGATCCCGAACATGCTCCGCACGTCGATCAGCCCCAGGCCCCGGATCTCCATGAAGTGCTTCACGATGTCCGTCCCTGCGCCCATCAGGATCCCCTCCCCCTTCCGCGTCACCATCACGACGTCGTCAGCCACGAGCCTGTGCCCCCGCTCGACGAGGTCGAGCGCGATTTCGCTTTTGCCGATGCCCGAGCGCCCGATCAACAGGATCCCGACGCCGTAGACGTCCACGAGCGAGCCGTGGACCGTCATCTGCGGCGCGAACTGATCGTCCAGGAAGTCGGCCAGGAAGTAGGCGAGGCGGGTCGTCTCAAGGGCGGTGCCGAACATCGGGATACCCCGCGACGCGGCGGAATCGAGCAACGCCTGCGGGAGCACATTGCTGTTCGTCAGGACGATGCAGGGGATCTTGAACTGCAGCAGCCGGTCGAACGCCGCCGCCATCTTCGCAGGGGAGAGCGAGTTCAGATAGCGGATCTCGGTGTTCCCCATGATCTGCACGCGGTTGTACGTGAACAGATCGACGTACCCGGCAAGCGCCAGCCCGGGCCTGTGGAGATTCTTGTCGGTGATCTCGTTCTCGTACCCTTCGGTTCCGGTCAGCGCGGTGAGCTTGAACCGGTCCTTCGTGGCTTCAAACAGCGCGCTGACGGTGATGCTCCGCTGTCGCATTTCGAGCTTGCGGTCGAATTTCATGCGCGGGTCCGGGGCTAGTCTTTTGCCTTGATCTTGCGCACGGTCGACTTGTCCTTCGCGCGCAGCCTGGTCTTGTATTTGGAGAGCTGGACCGTCAGCTTCTCGGTCGCAGCGTCGATGGACTTGACGTAGTCGTCCGACTTCTCGGTCGCCGAGAGGACGGTGCCGTACACGTGGAGGTTGATCTCTGCGGTCTTGACGCTGTTGGTTGCCCGTTCATAGCTGAGAACGACTGATGCGGAGACGATGCCGTCGTAGAACTTCGCAAGCTTCCGCACCTGTTCGAGGGCGTGGTCCTTGACGCCGGGACGGGGACGGAAATGGCGGGCCGTGAACTTGATATTCATACGCGGTCTCCTCTCATGTGGAACGGTCTCTTACGAACCTCTCGGATGGGCCTGCGCATAGACACGCTTGAGTCGATCAATGCTGACGTGCGTGTACACCTGCGTGGTGGACAGACTGGCGTGGCCCAGGAGTTCCCGGACCGCCTGCAGGTCAGCGCCGCGATTCAGCAGGTGCGTCGCGAACGTGTGACGGAGCACGTGCGGGCTCTTCTTGTCGAGATCGGCGACGGCGCCGATGTAGCGGTTGACGAGCACGTTGACGCCTTTCGGCTGCATCCGTTTCCCCCGGACCGACAGGAAGAATTCCGGAGGCGGTGCGCCCACGGCGGGACACAGGTGCGGGCGCATCGCGGCATACGCCGCGAGCGCGGCCCCGGCGTGGCTCCCGAACGGGACGATCCGCTGCTTTCGGCCCTTGCCGAGGACGCTGACGGTCCGACGCTTGAAGTCCATGTCCGACTGACGGAGGCCGATAAGCTCTGACAGACGGATGCCTGTGCTGTAGAAGAGCTCCAGGATGGCCGCGTCGCGCGCCCCGACCGGGGTGGAGCGGTCCGGCTGCTCCATCAATCGCCTGGCTCCTTCTTCATCGAGATAACGGGGGAGGCGCCTGGGCGCCTTGGGCGGGGACAACAACGAGGTCGGGTCTGAGGACACCACCCCTTTCCTCCGGAGGAATCGGAAGAACGACTTCAGGCATGCAACTTTTCTGGCGACGCTCCGGGGTGACAGGCCGGCGTCCATCAGCTCCCCCAGGAACCGCCGCAAGAGCCTCAGGTCCACGAGCGCGAGGTCCACGGCGCGCCCGTCCCCGGCCCGCCGCAGGAACTCTTCGAACTGGCTCAGATCGAGGAGGTATGCCGAAATCGTCCGCGGGGAGTAATTCCGCCCCTGCGAGAGCGACTCCAAAAACGCCTGCCGTTGCGCCTCGATCACGGGATAGCCTTTGTCGTACGACGGAGCAGCTCCCTATCCGCTGGCAGCCTGCGGCTCGCTTTCCTTGGCCACTTCGGCCTTGCAGCTCGGGCACGCGAGATACTCGCCCCGGGTCTGGGTGAATTTCACCACCATATACGGGTTGCCGCACGTATCGCACGGCTGGGACGTGGGCCGATCCCAGGACGCGAAGTCGCAGTCGGGGTACCGGGAGCAGCCGAAGAACACCCGCTTGCGCTTCGTCTTCCGCTCGATCACGTCCCCATCGTTGCACCTGGGGCACTTCACCCCGATGGAGAGCGGGCGCGTGTTCTTGCACGCCGGGTAGTTCGAGCACCCGAGGAACGCGCCGAACCTGCCCCCCTTCACCACCATATCCCCGCCGCACTTGTCGCACTTGATGCCTGCGGCAAGGCGCACCTGTTCCTGCTCTCCCGGCAGCGGCTTCGTGTTCTTGCACGACGGGTACCCGCTGCACGCCATGAATCTGCCGTTGCGGCCCCACTTGATGATCATGGGCTTGCCGCACAGCTCGCACTTCTCGTCGGTCTTTTCCTGCAGCGACTTCTTGATGGCGGCGCTGCGCTTGTCCACCCCTTCCACGTCGCGGATGAACGGGTGATAGAAGTCCTCCATCACCTTCAGGTAGGTCTGCTTCCCCGACGCGATCGTGTCCAGCTCCTCCTCCATGCGCGCCGTGAACTCGACGTTGAAGAGGTGCGGGAAATTCTGGACGAGCAGCGTGTTCACCGCGATGCCGAGCTCGGTCGCATAGAGGCGCCGCTCCTTCGCCTCCACGTACTTGCGGCCCTGGATCGTATCCACGATCAGCGCGTAGGTGCTCGGGCGCCCGATGCCGCGGGACTCGAGCTCGCGCACGAGGCTGCTCTCCGTGAATCGCGGCGGGGGCTTCGTGAAGTGCTGATTCGGCTGAACACGCGACAGCGTGGCGCCGTCCCCGGACCGCAAGCCGACCGGCAACCGCGACACCGGATCTTCGCCGTTCTCCTTCTCCGCCTCGTCCGTCACGTCTTCATACGCCTGGAGGAATCCGCGGAACTGCAGAACGGAGTCCGTGGCGCGGAACAGATACGGACCGCCGCCGACTTCGACCGTGAGCTGGTCCGACACAGCGGGGCTCATCTGGCACGCGACATAGCGGTTCCAGATCAGCTCGTACAGGGCGTACATCTCGTCGTCGAGGTACTTCTTGACCGCGCGCGGGTTGTGTTTCGTCGAGGTGGGCCGGATCGCCTCGTGGGCGTCCTGCGAGCCCTTGACGCGCTTGAAGAGGCGCGCCTCGTGCGGCAGGTACTCCTTGCCGAAATTCTCGTAGATGTACTGGCGGACCTCGCGGACGGCGTCTTCGCTCAGCCGGGTGGAGTCCGTGCGCATGTAGGTGATGAGCCCGACGCGCCCGTCGGGGCCAAGGTCGACGCCCTCGTACAGCTTCTGTGCGAGCATCATGGTCCGCTTCGCATGATAGCGGAGCCGCCGGGCCGCTTCCTGCTGGAGCGTGCTCGTAATGAACGGCGGAGGCGGATTGCGGCGGACCGGCCGCTTCTGCACGTCCGTGATCGCGTAGGCGTGCGCCGTCACGTCGTCGGCGATCTGCCCTGCCTGCGCGGCGTTTCCGACGGACGGCTCCACATCACCGACGCGGACGAGCTTCGCCAGGAAGGGGTCCTTCCCCGACACCGTGAACTCGCCGATGATCGACCAGTACTCCTCGGGCAGGAACGACCCGATCGCGGCTTCGCGCTCGCAGACAAGGCGCACGGCAACGGATTGCACGCGCCCTGCGGACAGTCCGTAGTAGACCGTCTTCCAGATGAAGGGCGAGATCTTGTAGCCCACCAGCCGGTCCATCACGCGCCGCGCCTGCTGGGAGTTGACCAGGTTCTCGTCGATGCGCGCGGGCGACGACATCGCCTGCTCCACGCCGCGCTGGGTGATCTCATGGAAGAGCACGCGGTAGATCGGGAGGCTGTCGGTGTTGATCTCCTTCGCGATGTGCCACGCGATCGCCTCCCCTTCGCGGTCGGGGTCGGTCGCGAGGTAGACCGCGCTCGCGCGCCGGGCCGTTTCGCGAAGCCGGGCAATCACCTCATCCTTCCCTTCGATGGTCTCGTACTCGGGGACGAAGCCCCGTTCGATGTCGACCCCGATCTTGCTCTTCGGAAGGTTCTTGATGTGCCCGACAGACGCCTCGACCACGAAGTCCGGGCCGAGATACTTGTTGATGGTCTTGGCCTTCGCGGGCGACTCGACGATGATGAGGGATTTTCCCTCCGCCTCCGCCGGCATCACCTGGTGCCGGCGAGACCGCTTGGCCTTGGCTGCTGGTTCGTCAGTACTTTTTGGAGCGCTCTTTTTTGCTTTCGCCATTCCTGTCACATCTGTTCAATGAATCAAATCTTCGCTGCCGGGGAGCATGGAGCCGGTCGCGTGCCCGCCGCGGCGCTTTCCGGAGAGGACGGACGCCACCAGCTGCCGGACCTCACCGACCGTGAGCCGCTCGTAGCCGCCGATCATGGCGCGCTCGATGACGATCTCGATGTCCCGGTCGTCCAGGAGCCCCAGCTCCGCGAGCAGGATCAGATAGCCCTGGCTCTCCGTGGAGAACATGAGCTTCTCGGCCTCGTGCAGCACGCGACGGGAACCGCGGCTCGCCTCGGCCGGCCTGCCCGGCGAAGGGTACCATTCCTGAAACACGTCGTAGAGCCAGGTGAACGCGTCGGAAATCTCCGACTGGGTGTACCCCTGCGTGCGGAGCGCGCCGAGGTCAATGTCGCCCAGCTGCTTGTTCTCCTGCATCTCCGACATCAGATACACGAGGATTTCAACAATACGCTCTTTCATGAACGAGCATCACTCCACTACTCTTACACCCGCCGGAACCGTTGTACGAGATCTTCCTGGCGCCGCTGCATCCCCGCCGGCGGACGGGTGTGCGGTCGTCATACCCGAGGAGGTGGAGGACGCCATGCACGACCAGCCGCAGAACCTCGTTCCCGTACGGGAGCCCGAGCTGGTCGGCCTGGGTCCGGGCACGGTCCAGGTTCACGTACACTTCGCCTTCGATCACGGGCTCAGGCGCAAGAGGAAAGCTGATCACATCGGTCACCCTATCGTGCGCGAGGTACCGACGGTTCAACGCGCGGGATCGGCGGCTGTCGATGAACACCACCGACACGCTCGCACGCGACCTGCGCTCGGCCCTGAGGACGGAGCGCACGACGGTCGCGACAGCCCGGGAGCGCGCGCGCCTGCGGGGGTGCGCATTTGACACCTGGACGTCGATCATCGGGCCGGCCTGGCTCTGGCCGTCCGGCGCGCTGCCGGACGCTTCGGCCGGCCTTTCCCGTCTGCCTCCGCCCCTCCAAGGATCGTGTCGGTCAGCGACAGGGCGATGCCGGAGAGCATCACCTCCGGCCCGAGCGACGTGAAATCGCCCGAGAGCAGCGACCTGTCGACGTTTGCGAACAGCGAGCATCCGCCTTCGCGTTCGACGATCAACCCGCTCACCTTCCCGTCGTGCTCGGCCACGAACGTCGCCTCGCCGAGCATCTGGCTCGCGACGAAGCCCGAGCAGAAGTGCAGCTGCAGGTGCGCGCTCGGCGTGTAGACCGATACCAGGCTGCCCGCGCGGTCACCGATCGAGATGGACGGATAGATTTCAAGCGCCAGCTTCCGCCGCGGATCGGCGGGGGCGATCACAAACCGGTAGTTCGAGCCCTTCGACTTCGCCTTGACGCCGAAGAGCTTCTCCAGCTTGCGGATATCCGATGGTTTGAAGCCAAACGCCATGAGATCCTCACCGGTTGGCGGAACACATCCGAACGCGAACCATGATAGCCATGCCTGCCGAGATTGTCAAGCAAGGCATCAGCACTAACACTGAATCTCAAGCCCTTCGGCGGCCGCGACGCACTCGAAGGCGTACCGGCGGGTCTTGATTTCCTTCCGGCAGGTCTGAAGGATCTCGTCGATCTTCGCATCATCGTGTGTCTGGTCGTGATGGAACAGGACCAGCTTCTTCACACCCGCCTCGTACGCCACCTTGAGCGAGAACAGATAGTGCGAGTGCCCCCACCCGACATGGCTCACGTACTCATCCGGCGTATATGTCGTGTCGTGGATAAGCACGTCCGCCCCGCGCGCGAAATCGAAGATGCGCTGGTTCGGGTCGCCCTTGGCTTCCAGAAACTTGTCGACAATCTTCTTGTCGACGT
Source organism: uncultured Ignavibacteria bacterium (assembly GCA_963701735.1). Taxonomy (GTDB): domain Bacteria; phylum Bacteroidota; class Ignavibacteria; order UBA10030; family UBA6906; genus CAWABB01. Next base: position 167,881 of record CAVPBI010000026.1, read on the forward strand.
TCTTCATCGACCGCGCCACCTCCCGGTCGAACGGCTCGTTGTCACTGATGTACACCACCGTCTTCCCGCCCGCCGTGAGCCGGTACCCCATCGCGAACTCGGGGTGGTTCACGTACATGGAGGTGAGCGTGGCCCCGAAGATCGGAATCGTCTCCTCCTTGATCGGATGGAACTTGATCGTGGCCTTCAGCTCGTTGAGCTGGACGGGGAAGTAGGCCTTGTCCATCAGATACGAGATCATCTGCCGGAGCGTCACCGACTTTGATTGCGCGCCGATGATCGTCAGTTCGTTCCCCGAAATGAACGCCGGCTTGAAGAACGGGAATCCCTGGATGTGATCCCAGTGCGGATGGGTGATGGCGAGGATAGGCAGTGACCGACTCCCCGCCCGAGGTGAGCGAGTCCCCCAGGCCGCGGATCCCCGTGCCCGCATCGAAGATCACCAGGCCGTCGTCGCTGAGGCGCACTTCCACGCACGGGGTGTTCCCCCCGTACCGGACCGTCGTGCGTCCCGGCGTCGGAATTGAACCGCGCGTCCCCCAGAATCGCAGTTTCATGGCAGTGGCCTTCCGTCAGTCCCGATAGCTGCGGGCGTACCCGATGTAATTCCGGGCCGATTGGAGCAGGAACGCCCTCTCTTCTTCCGTGAGCGGACGCACCACCCTGGCCGGCACCCCTGCCACGAGCGTCCCCTCAGGCACGACGAACCCTTCCTTGACAACCGAACCCGCGGCGACGACGGCGAACGGGCCCACGACCGCACGATCCAGGACAGCCGCATTCATGCCGACCAGACTGGCGTTCTCGATGCGGCAGCCGTGGATCATGGCCTTGTGGCCGACGGTCACGTCGTCGCCGATGATCGCCGGCAACTCCCTGGTCACGTGCACCACCGCCCCGTCCTGCACGTTCGTCCGCTTGCCGACCCTGATGACGTTGATGTCTCCGCGCAGCACGGCGTTGAACCAGACGCTGGCGTCTTCGCCGACCTCGACGTCGCCAATGATCCACGCCCCTCCGAACACGGAGGCCGAGGGGTGGATGCGGGGCGACACGCCGTGATGATCAAGCAGCGGCACAGGTCAGTCCTTCCCCCGCGGCGGCGTCCATCCGGTCCGCTTGTATTCCATCAGCTCGATCGTGACGTTGCCGATGAACACCTGCATCTTGGCCAGGATCGGCACCCGGGCCGCGTCGTTGCTGAACCACCCCTCGAACTCGCCGGTCAGGCCGTAGAACCCGACGAAGTCCCCGCTTCCGATGAAGTGCTGCGTGTCGACGGGATAGTCGACGGCGTCGATCTCCACCGATTCCTGCTCGGTCCGGAAATCGACCGTTGCGCGGGTCTTCTTCTCGCTGATGATGCAGGGTGCCGTCAGGACCTTCCCGGAGAAGAGGTACTCACGAGCCCAGAAGAAGACCGACAGCCCGTCCTGCACGTTGCCTGTCAGGGCCATCGTGTCACGGCGCGTGATCAGGGTGTCGCGCGGGCCAAGCTCGAGCATCCCGACGCCGCGATCGTACTGGAACGTGTAGCGGGCGAACGACCAATCGTCACCCTCCCTGCTGCGCCCCAGGAACGCGCGGCTGAACGATCCCGAGTCCACCGTGCTCTCGAAAATCGCCTGCGCGCTGACAAACGGGATCGACTTGTACGACGCAATGTTCGCGCGCGTGAAATAGCCGCGGTATCCGTCTCCCGTCACCTGGCGGACCGTCTTGATCTTGATCTGCCCGAGGTCGATGAAGCTGAACCGGACGTTGTACGTGAGCTCCTCCCCCACCTGGTACACGGTCGGCACCGGCTGCGCCGCGGCCAGACGAGGGACCGCAATGAACAGAACCGCCGCCATGGCGCCCTGAAGCGCGCGACGGCGGCGGTGCAACATGTGAGGGCAACGGTCAGCGGTACTCAGGGTCATGCCTCGCGTCAGCGTTCCTTGATGCCGGACATTCCAGCCGCAAACTTCTCCGCTTCGGGGAAGAGACTCAGGGCCTTCTTGAACTGCACATCTTCTTTGAGCATGACCCTGGAAGCTCCCTCGACGCCCCACAGGCTTCTCGCGATAGTCGCCCTGGTAAACGCGGCGATAAAGCGGCGGTCCGTATCGTACTGTTCCTGTTCGAACTTCACGCCTTTCTTCTCTCCGATCGCCCGGATCTCGGCGAGCATGGCATCCGTGACGACGAAGGAGTCGGCAAACTTCCCGCTGTCCTTGCCGTACGTCTCGCGCAGTTCCGAACCGTGGGACTCCGCGTAGGCGTCGGCGTACTGGAGGAACACCTGGGCGCTCCGGAGCTGGACGGTGTAGCGCGTGAGCCTGTCGGCCTTGACGATGTAGTCGGGCGTGATCCCGCCGCCGCCGTACACCGTGCGGCCGCCCATGGTCTTGAACACCGGCCGGGTGGAGTCGCGCTCGGCGTTGTGCTCGACGTTCTCGCCTTCCGACTCTACTGCGCGTAAACGCTTCGAGATGATACTCGTCTCTTGTCCGTGTCCGTACGGCCGCTGGATGAGCCTGCCGGTCGGCGTGTAGTAGCGGGCCGTGGTGAGACGCAGCGCCGAGCCGTCGCCCAGCTCAAACTGGCGCTGGACGAGGCCCTTGCCGAATGTCGATTCGCCGACGATGAGGCCCCGATCCCAATCCTGGACGGCGCCAGCCACGATTTCGCTCGCGGACGCCGAGGAATTGTTGACCAGAACCACCAGCGGGATCTCCGGGTACTTTCCACCCTGCGACACGTACTCGTCGTCGAACTCCGCCCGGCGCCCCTTCGTATAGACGATCTTCTTCCCCTTGGGCATCAGCTCGTCGGCCATCTTGAAGGCCTGCTCCAGGTAGCCGCCGGCGTTGTCCCGGAGGTCCAGAATGAGCCTCTTCATGCCGCTGCCCTGGAGGCGCGTGAGCGTCTCGGTCAGCTCGTCGTACGTGGTTGCGGCGAAACGGTTCACCCGGACATAGCCCGTGGTGCCGTCAACCATGAATCCGGTGTCCACAGTATACAGAGGGATCTTGTCCCTCGTGATCTCGAAATCCAGAAGGTCCTTCATCCCGGCGCGGTAGACCGCCACCCGCACCTTGGTCCCCTTGGGCCCGCGAAGCTTCTTTTGAACCCCATCCTGCGTGATCCCTATGGCGGAGGAGTCGTTGATCCGGACGATCTTGTCGCCGCCCTGGATGCCGACGCCTTCGCTGGGCCCGCCGGCGATGGGCGACACCACGAGCAGCGTGTCGTTGAGGACCTGGTACTCGATGCCGATCCCCTCAAACGCCCCCTGAAACTCCTCGTTCACGCGGGCGAGCTGCGACGCCGAGATATAGACCGAGTGCGGATCCAGCTCGTCGAGGACTCCGCCGATGGCCGCCTCGGTCAGCTTCTGCGAGTCGACATCCTCCACGTAATACTTCTTCGTGATGCTCAGGACGTCCTTGAACTTGTTCGCCTGGTCCAGGATGCTGTCGCCTGAGAACAGGCTGTTCAGCATGGAACCCGCGAAACAGCGCGACCACGGTCAGGAAAGCCACCGTCAGCAACGAAAACCGTTTCTGCATTACCGCACGTCCTTTCTCGTCACGAATCTACCGCAATCAAACGATAGTATCGAAAAACCCCCTGAAAGTCAAACAAACGGCAGGAGTCCTCATCGGACGGGCTTCCATTCATCGAGCATCGACCGGTGAAGGAAGAAGACCGAGAGAAAGTTCATGAACCAGGATGCGGTCACCGTCGCGTATCCGTACCGGCGGTAACGCCTGGGTGATTCGTAGACGAGCAGATCCCGGACGAACCTGACGCTGCCGACCGCACGAAGGCGGCGGAACATGTCGTAGTCTTCGCCTGCCGCGATGCCGTCCGCGTATCCGCCGACGCGCCCGAAGACGTCGCGCGGGATCACATGGCACTCGCCGCGGCCCATCCCCATCCCGACACGGTTCATCATATAAAAGAACCAGTTGTAGAAACCGTGATACCGGGCATCAGCCGGAGTCTCCTCCCCGGGGTAGACTGTAACGCTGCACGTCACGCCCGCGGTTCCCGGCTGCTGCGCTTCGCGCGCGGCCACATCGAAGAAACGGTCGATCTCATGCACCAGCGTGTCGGCGTTGAGAAAGACCAGAATGTCGCCGTGCGCCGCAGCCGCGCCGAGGTTCCGCCCCATGGCGATCGTCTGCTTCGTGCGCGCCGTGTTCTCGACGACGATGTGCGCGCGCGATCGCGCGATCGCAAGGGTCGCGTCGGTGCTCCCGCCGTCGCTGACGATCAGCTCGATGCGGTGACGCCGCAGCAGGTCATCGGTGAACTGCGCGAGCATCGCCGGCAGAAGCTTCTCCTCGTTGAGGGCCGGGACAATGACGCTGACGCGCGGAGCGTCGCTCATCGTTCCTGTCTCATCTGGGGGAAGAAGATGACGTCGCGGATGGAGTCCTGGCCGGCCAGGACCATGGTCAGGCGGTCGATGCCGATGCCCAGGCCGGCCGTCGGAGGCATCCCGTACTCGAGCGCACGCAGGAAGTCCTCGTCGACGGGCTGGGATTCCTCGTCCCCCCTCGCCCGGAGGGCGGCCTGCTGCTCGAACCTGCTCCGCTGATCCAGCGGATCGTTCAGCTCGGTGAAGGCGTTGCAGATCTCCTGGCCGTTGCAGAATCCCTCGAACCGCTCGACGAGACCCGGCGCGCTCCGGTGGCGCTTCGCCAGAGGCGAGAGCTCGACCGGATAGTCGGTGATGAACGTGGGCTGGATCAGGTGCGGCTGGACCTTCTCCCCGAAGATCGCATCGATCACCTTGCCGGGCCCGTCGGACGGGGCGACAGACACGCCGAGGCGATGCGCGGCCGCCCTGAGCCCTGCCTCATCCATGCCTGCGAGGTCCATGCCGGTATGCTCGCGCAGCGCGTCGAACATCGGAACCCGCTTCCACGGGGGCGTGAAGTCGACCGTGACATCGCCCGCGGTGGCGACCGGCTCGCCGTTCAGGGCGCGCGCGGCCGACGCGAGCATATCTTCCACAAATTCCATCATCCAGACATAGTCGCGGTACGCGACGTACACCTCAAGCATCGTGAATTCCGGATTGTGCGTGCGGTCCATCCCTTCGTTCCGGAAGTCCTTCGAGATCTCGTAGACGCCGTCGAAGCCCCCGACGATCAGGCGCTTGAGATACAGCTCGTCCGCGATTCTCAGATACAGGGTCATGTCGAGCGCGTTATGCTTCGTCACGAACGGACGCGCAGTCGCGCCGCCGTAGAGCGGCTGCAGCACGGGCGTTTCGACTTCCAGGCACCCGTGCTCGTCCAGATACCTGCGCAGCGCGGTGATGAGCGTGGCCCGCTTCCGGAAGACCTCGCGCACGCCCGGGTTGACGACCAGATCCACGTACCGCTGGCGGTAGCGAAGCTCCTTGTCCGAGAACGGATCGTAGACGACCGTGTTCCCCGCCTCGTCCGTCCGTTCCTTCGGCACCGGCAGAGGGCGCAGCGACTTCGACAGCAACACCAGCGTGCGCGCGTGGACCGACACTTCGCCCGTCCGGGTCCGGAAGATGAACCCGCCCACGCCAATGATGTCGCCGATATCCATCAGGCGGAAGGCCTCGTATGATTCCCCAAGCTCGTCCTGCTTCAGGTAGACCTGGATCCTGCCGGACGAATCCTGGACATGACAGAAGGACGCTTTCCCCATTCTTCGCAGCGACACGATGCGCCCGGCTATGGCGACGTCTCTCTGCGGGTCGCCGTCTGTGAACGTGGAAAGGATCTCGGCCGCGTGCGAGGTCCGGGCGAAGGTGTGCGGATACGGATCGATCCCCCGGCGCCGCAACTCCTCCAGCTCCTCCCTCCTGCGCCGCATGAGGTCGTTCAGTTCATCAAGTTCGGACTTCTGGTCCACAGGATGCTCCGGGCGTGCTCGAACAAAAAAAGGGGACATGGTGTGTCCATGCCCCGAATATTATAGAATACCGATAAACCGTGCGAAAATCAAGGTAATCCCGATACGCTGACCGGCCCGGTCCGGACGAGGAATTCGGGGGTGATCGAATCCACCACCGTGCTGTCTCCGACGCGACGTCCCTCGAACTGCTGCAGCAACACACGCACGCCCATGGATGCGCCAGATCCCTCCACGGTCATGATTTCTGCAGGCATGTTATCCGGAGAGACGGGACTGGATGCGAGCGCGGAATCGAGCCACGCCCCGAGGGAGAAGACTGCCGAATCGGTGACGATGGCCCCTTGCAGGAGTTCAAGCGTCAGCATGCCCCGGTCCGGATCGAGGCGGACTCCGAATGTCCCCGAGCTGTCACGGTTCGTACGCTGCCATCGACCCAGACGCCCCGGAGCATACAGGCGATCATATCCGGCAATGGATGTGACCCTCCCGTTTGCGCTCCGGAAGAAGAACCAGCCGGACTTCCTCCCCCCGAGTGTCGAGAACGGAACGCCCATGGCGCCGACGATCTTTGGAGCGACTGCTGCACCCCTTCTCTGCCGTTGATCTCCGGAGGAGTCTGCGACAAGTGAATCAAGCCTGTCTCCAAACCACGGGCGCAGGACTTCCGGCCCGTGCATTGTGCAGAGATACTGCACGACCGAACTGATCTCGGCAGCTTCGTCCGAAGCGATGAGGCCCTGAGCCCGGACGATCGAGCCATTCTGAAGAATGTTGTGCCGGACGAGCAACTCCTCGAGTCTCGCGCGCTGGCTCCGTTCGGACACCGAGACAGCGCCCCACGGTCCGAAGGTTGCCGCGAGCGTGAGCGCCAGGAATGTGAGCGGTATGATCGCAATATTGCTGCTTCTGCGGAGCGTAAAGTATACAACAAGACCGAACAGCCAGAGACCCATGCCGATAACGATATACCGGTTCGGAGTGATGCCATACTCCGAGACGCGGCGCCAGATGGCGAGCAGAAGCAGGATCGTCAGCGGAAACAGCGCCGGGAAGTACCACCGCCAGATCGTCCTGATCCACCGGTTCTCCTCTCTTTCCCTGATCGGGTAGACGAACAGGAGCGCCAGAATCCCCGTCACCGAGAACCCGAGCACAAGATTGGCCACCCACCCTTCAGGCCATTCCCAGACGGCGATGATCTTGACCATGTAGGCGTACAGAATCAGGACGTAGATCGACACAAGCGGCATCAGGGTAAACTGCGAGAAGGTCTTGAGCGGCCGCGGATACGGCTGGTCATCCGGAGCCGGGACCGGCGGAACGGTGGAGACGAAGAACCATGTGTTGAACCCGAGCCCGATCGCGGCGAAGAGCTGGCCGTACATACGGTCCTCGATCGTGACCCCAAGGAGCTTGTCGAGCGCCAGCAGGGCAATACTCAGGCCGGCAAAGAGAACGCCTGAGTACAAACCAGCCACCAGGAAGCGGAGGAACATCGATTTGTTGAAGTCCCAGAAACGCTGAAGGCTGGCTGCCCCGTCGTATGGAGCCATGGCGACCGCAAAGTGCGCAGCGACTATGAGCAGCGCGTAGGTGACCAGATAATGCTCGTAGGCCAGGAAGACATTCGTGGGGAGCATGAAGAAGTAGATGCCCAGGGCCGCAACACCCGCCAGGGCCAGCAGCATCCGCCGGCCGGCCGGCCAGCGGCGATGCTCGGCGAAGACCTGCATGCCAATGAAGAGCGAGATCCCCAGCATCCCCACCAGGAACAGGTTCGATGGGACGGTGAGTTCTGTGCGCTGGAGCTCGGCCCCTTCGATAAGCCAGACCGCTCCGGCCGCGGCCATGATGCCGGACGCGATCGCAAACGGGAAGCGCCGGAGCGCCGCGCCGGCACCCGATACAAGTGTGCTGATGGACGGAAGTCTCATGGCGGGGACCCTGTACGGTATGGATGTACGGTATAATGCACGGTATGACTTAGAGGCCCAGTTCCTGCAGCACGTTCGTGGCCCCGCCGACGTGCTCGGTGACCCAGAGGATATACCTGATGTCCACGCCAATCGACCGGCTGTAACGGTCGCTCCAGGCGTAGTCGTTGACTGTCGCTTCAAACACGCGGTCGAAGTTGACGCCCACCAGCTCGCCCCGCGCATTCATCACCGCGCTGCCGGAGTTCCCGCGAATGGTATCGAGGTCGTACAGAAATGCGACCGGAACGCTGCCGAGCCGCGGGTGCGCATACGGACCGTATTCGGCGCGACGGACGTGATCGAGCAGTGTATCGGGCGAGTCGAACGGAACGACTCCCGTGGTCTTCTGCGCCAGCTCGGTGACGGTCGTGAACGGTCTGACTGTCGTCCCGTCTTCGGGCGAGTAGCCTCGCACGCGGCCATATGTCAGGCGCATCGTGCTGTTCCCGTCGGGGATCAGCTTGCCGCCGAGATACCGCGTCTTGACATCGATCAGCAAAGCGTACTCGCCAAGCAGCACACTTTCCCGCGCGTCCTGCGTTGCTCTGAGCGAATCATACAGCGGGAGCAGCTCGCGGGCGAGGTCCATCATCGGCTCGCGGCATGTCCGGCACCGTTGCCGGCGGATCATCGAACGCGGCAAGCACCGACGCGGAATCGATGAGACGCGAGCCTGCGACCAGCGTCCGCACGAGGGCATTGATCTCCTCCGGACCTCCCGGCGCACGGATCCGGCTGTCGATCGGGGCGATTCTTCGGCCTGCAGGCAGGGTCTGGATCCGGACGATCATGTCGCGCAGCAACGCGCTGTCCGCGGGCTCGTAGTAGTTCCTCACAAGGCCCTCGATGCGCCCCCGTGTCCCGGGTCGATTCCTCTCGGTGTATGCTGCGAGACGATCCCCGTCATCCCTTCCCGCCTCCCGCTCCGCCTCGACCAGCGACAGCGCGATGGAGAGTGTCTGCGATGCCTGGCGAAGCGCGTCCAGCATGAGATCCCGGGGCGCATCGGCGCGAATACCCCGGTATACTTCTTCGATTGCACGGAAGGACCTGCCCATACGTGTTCCGGCGAGCCGGATCCGCATCGATGAACGCCTGCAGCGCCCCGTCTTCCTTCCGCTTCGCATCGACGAGGTTCAGCCTTTTCAGCCCCTGCAGGTTGCCCCGATAGTTCTTTGCGTTGTTGGCAAGGCTCTTGATACGGGCGTCGTGCTTCAGCGCGACCGCCCGGTTGCCGGCACCCAGCCCTTCAAGCGTGCGTATCTGGCTCTCGTACAGGTCCGCGAGAAACGGGAGGCGATCAAACTGCTCGTAGGCCAGGTAATCAGCCGTGCGATGGCGGACCGTCCGGCCCGGATATCCCAGAATGAACACGGGGTCTGCCTCTTCGACCCCGGCCGGCTGGGTTTCAGATAGCGCCTCGGGTGGAAGGGCTCAGACGAAGGAGGAGGTGCGTAGGCCCGGATGAACGCGAAATCTCCCGTGTGCCGCGGCCACATCCAGTTGTCTTCTTCGCCGCCGAACTCGCCGATGCCGCGGGGCGGGACATAGACGAGCCGCACGTCCCGGAGGAACGCGTAGACGAAGAGGACGTATGACCGGCCGGGGAACATTTCGGCGACTTCGGCCCGCGTGCCGGGTTTCGCTGCCCTCCGCCTCCTCCACGATCGACCGCGTTGCGGCCGAGAGCGCCCTGCGGCGCTGGTTCGCCGGGAGAGAATCCGGAAGCGCCGCGAGCACGCGCGCCGACACGTCGCGCACCGATTCAATGATGCGGACGTTCATGCCGCGCGCGGGTATTTCTTCCTCGCGCGTCCGCGCCAGAAATCCGTTGGTGACGTAGTCGTTCTCGACCGTGCTCGCGGCCTGCAGCGCGCTGAACACGCAGTGGTGGTTCGTGATGATCAAACCGTCCGCAGAGACAAACGCTCCGCTGCACCCCCCGACGTTGACGATCGCGTCCATCAGGCTGACGGAATCGGGATTGTAGATCTGCGAGGCGGTGAGGGCGATGCCGGATCGCGAAAGGTCGAGCGCGGGGATGCTTGAGACGGGATGCATCCCTTCGTCGGCTCGCAGGAGAGGCGCGGCGAGAAGGGTTGAGATGAGAAGGACTCCGGGCGCGGCCAGGAGGCCGCGCCGCGCGAGCTGAGATGTCATCACGACTCCTTACATTACTTTGACAATCACCATCGTCATGTCGTCGTGCTGCGGATGTCCGCCGGTGAACTGGCGCACGTCGTCGCACAGCGTGCGGATCATATCGGCCGCCGGCAGATGGCGGTGGCGCGCGATCGACGCCTCCAGCCGATGTTCCCCATATTCCTGGTCGTTGTTGTCCATCGCCTCGGTGAACCCGTCCGTGTAGAACACGAGCGTCTCGCCCTGTTTCAGCGCGACTTCCTGTTCTTCGATCACCGAGTCGAACACCGTGCCGACCTCCAGCCCGAGCGCCATCCCCCTGGGCGACAGGAATGTGCCGCCTCCGGTCTCCCGCTGGCTCAGGATCAGCGGACACTGTCCCGCGCGCGCGAAGCGGATCGTCCGCGCCGGGGGATCCAGGACTGCATAGAGCATGCTCACGAACGAGTTGCGCTCGATCGTCCTGTACATCAGATTGTTCACTTTGCTCAGCACGGCACGAGGCGAGACGGCGTCTTCCGCATGCGACTGAAGAATCCCCTTGGTGAGCGTCATGTAGATCGCCGCGGGCACGCCCTTTCCCGAGACGTCGCCGACGGCAATGCCGATCTTCCGGCCGCCGAGGGAGATGAAATCGAAGTAATCCCCTCCCACTTCCAGCGCGGGCACGCAGATCCCGGCAATGTCATACCCTTCGATTCTCGGATCCGCCTTGGGAAGGAGGCTCATCTGGACGGAGCGCGCGATCTCCAGCTCTTTCGCCATGCGCACCCGCTCTGAGATGCGGCGGATATGCGACGGGAGGGTCTCCGGCGTGAAGTCAAAGCGCTTTCCGCGCGCCACGCCGATCACCCCGAGAATCAGGGGAACCGCAAACAGCACCAGGAAGGCCGCCCGGCCGAACACGGCTGCATCCGACGTTGACGTGAAGAGAGGAACCGCCAGGTACAACGCGAGCACGACGAAATTCGCCGCGAACGACGTGACGAGATCGTACCGGAGGAACAGCGTCGTGAAGGCGAGCCCCAGGATCAGCATCGCCACAGCCGACTGCACGATCGACAGCGTCCCGAACGGCATGATCCACAGGCTGAGCGACGCCGCAGCCCAGAGGAGAACAGACACGATCACGCCGGGCCACGTCTTTCTGAAATGCTCCTTCAGATACGACAGGAAGAAGAGCCGAAAGATCACCTCGCTGACCGCCGCAAGCCCGAGCGCGTTCAGGATCGGATGCAGGAACTGGAGGTGCGACTCCGGGAAAGAATTCAGCCCCAGCACCAATGTCCTGACGATGCCCGCCTGCTGCAGGAGATACAGCACCCCGCCGTATCCGCCCAGGATCACCAGACCCCAGAGGTATCCGCGAAGGATCCCCTCGCCGAGGTCACGCGTCAGAAACGCCCGGTGCAGTGCCGCATCGGCGCCGCGAAGCTTGTCCGGCCAGACGGTTCGGGCGGAGGATTCGCCGACGGTCCAGGCAGCGAAGACCATCACCCCCAGAAAGAGCTGGAGGATGAACGCATTGAAGACGAACAGGACGATGCGGACGTTGAACGCGTTGAGATCCCCGATGCGCGCACTCGACCCCAGACTCGCATACTCATTGATCGTGCTCAGCACCATCATGGCGAATACGCCAAGCAGCACCATCAGGCCGGTCCTGGTCCCGACCTCACCCTCGTGGTACTTCTTCAGAAAGAGCACCACGACGAAGAAGAACAGCAGGAAGACAACCGCGAACGAAGCGGTGAAGAAGAACGTCCAGGTGGTCGCCCTGCCCGTGAACGTGCTTGCAAACGCCCGCTCGGCCCGTACGTCAGGCGGAAGCCGCCGACCTCGCGGCCCTGGATCTGCACCCAGACCGTCTCCTCCGCGCCCGTTCCGTTCTTTGACCAGACGAATCGATAATCGACTCTGTTCGGGTGCTTGTTGTCCGACGATGTCTGGAGGACATACTGCGACACGTCGATCCCCTGGCCGCGCAGAAAACTCGCGGCGATGTCGCGAGCTTCATCGGGAGTCGCAGAGGCCCGTGACAAGTGTATCAGGGATGGAGTGATTGTGGCCCAGCACGCGCCCGGACGGACTCACCGACGCGCCATACTGCTCGAGATTCTGGCTGCGGGTGAGCGTGCGGTCGTACCACGTCACTTCCCAGACGTGCGTCGCGAGCGAATCGGCACGGAGCGTCGCGTTGGCGGCGCGCATACCCTCTCGCGACTGAAGGAACAGCTGCGTGGAGCCGGCGAACGCGAAGACTGCGTCCTCCTGCAGCGAGGCGACCGGATAACCGAGCTTCTCCATGTAGGCCCGCGCCGCGCTGATGACCTCCGACCTGCTCAGCCGCAGATCCACGGAGGCAGAGGGAGTCACGCTGTCGACAAGGAGCGTGAAGCCCACCGCCCCGACGATGGCGGCCAGGACAAGCATCATGGACACCCGGCCACGTTGTCGTCCGTCGCCGATCACAGGGTCACCTGTAGACAAAGACATAGTTGCTCCGTGGTTCCGCACTCTTCACCACCACTCCCCCGACATCGTTGACGCGCAGAGCGTATCTCCCTTCCCCGCGCGAACGGATTCATCCCCCCCGCTCTATCTATGTACGTTGGCGGATTGCACAGAAGTTGCAGCTGGAAGAGCCCGCCCGGCCTCCCTTTCTGAGGTCCCGGCGTCCGGGCACCGGTATGCGGCAGTCAGGAGCCCGACCCCGGTGTGACGGCAATCTTGAAGACAATCTTCCGCACCACGCCCTCCGACACCATCGGCGCGTGCGCGTCTCCCGGGTAGAACACCGCAAACGAACCGGGCACGAGGGGCAGCCAGACCAGGGGGCGATCGTCAAACAGCATGACATCCTTCTCCCGGTCGTACGGTGACGCGGGCCGGGTGCACTCGTCCGTCGGCTTCCACCCGATGGCCTCGTCACCTTCGAGGAGCAGGTGCAGATCGACATACGTCCGGTGGGCCTCGAGCCTGGCGTCGCCCGGCTTCTTCCCCTGCCCCCTGCTGGCAATCAGATACAGATCGGCGCCGGCGATTTCCATCCGCCCTTCGGCGGCCGGCTCGCGCATCCGCCCTTCGAGCATGTCGAGCGCGGCATCCAGCAGCGGGTGGGCGCCGCGATAGAATCGCGCATTGTCAATCGTGTCGATGATCATGGGTCATGTGTCGTGACTGACACAACGGGGAGCTAGCGGCGCTTCAACCGAAGATGATCGCGCAGCTCGTTCGCGTCGTCGACGCGTATGTCCACGCCGTGGCTGCGCAGGATCTCTCCGGCCTGGCGCACCGCGGCGGTGAGCCCCCCGGCAGGCTTGCCCGTGCGGATGCCGTTGAGGACGGTCTCCACAAGGCCCGACCAGACATGCGGCCCGACGCGCGAGGTGATTCCGGAATCGCCGACCACGAGGACGATATGTTCGAGGACGCTGACGAAGATCAGCACTCCGGTGCGATCGCGCGTATTGAACACTTCTTCGGACACGAACGCTTCGGCAGCCCGGGCTGCGACGCGCCGTTCCATGATGCCGCGCCCGGTGAAGATCCGCGTCAGCGGCGGGACGAACTTCACGAGCAGCATCCCGATCGCGAACCCGACGACGCCGCCCAGCAGCGTCCCCGCGACAAGCGGCGACGGCCAATCCGTGGCGACGTCGTGAAAGAGAATCGTCGCAAGAACGACAAGGGACCCCAGAAACGCCCCTCCCCGCCACTCTGCTTCTTCGTACGTGTCGCTCTGCTCCACGACGTACGCGACGATCTCGCCCGACGTCCCGCGCTCCGCCTGGGCGACGGCAGCCTTGATCGCTTCCTGCTCGTCCCGCGAGAAGAACCTCGTCAACAATGCGCCCATGGCATCCTCAGTCTGTCGTTCCCGTCGTCATCTGACGATCGAATAGCAGTAGCAGTCCCGCGGCTGGTCGCTCCTGTTGGGGAGGATCATCCACCGCCGCAGGATTCCCTCGCGTTCCATGCCCGCCTTCTCCATCACGCGCGCCGACGCAACATTCTCGACGTCGCAGACGGCCCACAGGCGGAAGATCTCCGGCTGGTCCATCGCCCACCGGACGACCGCCCGGAGCGCCTCGGTCATGTATCCGCGGCTCCAGTGCTCGCGCGCAAGGACGTATCCGACGTTGGCATGCGACTCAAGGCGCACATCGATCATGCCGATCAGCGTCCCATCTGCCTTGAGGGTGATCGCCCAGGTGAGGATGGTGCCCGCATCCCATCCGTGCAGCGCGCGCTCCATGAACCGCTCGACGTCTTCGATCGTCTGGCCGCCGTGGAACGCCAGATACCGGATGACGTCGGGATCGCGGGCATACCCCTCATAGATCGGGCGGACATCCTGCGGCGCCGGCTTCCGGAGAACGAGGCGCTCCGTTGATGAGTTCGGAGGGGGTTTCCACGACCTATTCCGGGAGTGAGGAGCTCGCGGCGCGGGGCCTGAGGATGCCCTCAAGCGAGTACCCCCGGGACTCGATCGTGGACCGTGCGTTTTCGAGAAACTCGGCGATCGCCTCGGCCGAGGCCACCTGCGTCATTCCATGATCGATCTCTGTCTGACGCTCGGGATAGATCAATCCGCCGTATGGGACGCCGGGATCATACTCGAGCCCCTCTTCCCGATCGGGGACAAGGACGTATGTCGAATGCCCGGACACCTGCCGCACGATCCCCACGAACTCGAAATTGGGCACCCCGTCCCGCAGCGCCAGCACCGGACCACCGCTGTACCCTTTGCTGCTCGCGGCGTCGATAAGGAACGAGTTGTTCCGGTCCCGCCGGGGCGAGCTCACGATGCCCGACGTGACCATCCGCAGACCCGACGGATAGCCGAAGACGAACACGTAGGTGCCCCACTCCAGCTCGGCGGCCGGTCCTCGCACGATTGCGAGCGGCCTCACCGTCAGGCAGGGGTCGCTCGTGAACGTCCGTCCGAGCAGCGCGACATCCGTCGTCGCGTCGAGCGCGAGGAGTTCCAGTTCGCCCCCCTCGGGGAGGACGGCGACGTAGTTCGACCTGCTTCTCCTTCACCGACACCGCTCGAATGTACGGGCCGGGTCGGCCATCGGATTCGGCATAGAAGGCGAGCGAGGTATCCGGAAAGTTGAGGACATGCGCCGAGCTCAGCAGGAGCACCCTTCGCGACCTGCACGACAGGATCGTCACGCTGGCAGCCAGCGCTTTGTTCGTGTAGGTCGCCTCCCCCGAGTAGCGGGAGAGGACCGCGGGAGTGACGTCGCCGGCCTTGAGCTGTTCGGACTGCGGGATGAAGTAGTTCCGATAGTAGGCGATCGAGCTGAGCATCTTGACGGATTCGCCGATGCGCGCGAGGTGCTCTGAGACCGGCTGGAACGGAGGGTGCGAATCGTACCGTCCGTCCGGGGCCGGCGCGAAGGGATTCCGCGTGGTCTCACCGCGGCATCCGAGGAGCAGCAAGGCCGCGGCGAGGGCGGCGACGCCGGTCCGCGGCACAGACCGTGTGAGGCTTCTTACCATCCCCTGTCGATCCCCGCGAGCCGATAGAGTTCGTCCACCTCTCTCCGGGTCAGGCTGCGCGATGCCCCGCGGGCCAACCCCTCACGGGTGATCGGACCGTACGCGACGCGGTCGAGCTTCTCGACGGTGTAGCCGAGGAGCTCGACCATGCGGCGCACCTGCCTGTTCCGCCCTTCGTGGATCGTGATGCCGATCTCGTGTCCCTTCGTCCCGGGCAGGACCAGGACATGCGCCGGCAGAGTCCGCACGCCGTCGATCTCCACCCCCTCGGCCAGCTGGCGGAGGTGTTCGTGGCGGACGGGCGCATCGCAGGTCACGCGGTACGACTTCCGGACGCCGTAGCGGGGATGCATCAGCTTGTTGGCGAGCTCGCCGTCGTTCGTGAGCAGCAGGACGCCGGTGGTGTTGCGGTCAAGGCGTCCGACGGGGAAGATGCGCTCGCGGGTATCGATGAGGGCCATGACGGTCCCGCGGCCCTTCTCGTCATGGAGCGTGGTGATGGTGTCTTTGGGCTTGTTGAGGACGATGTAGACTTTGCGTTCGCGGGGCGAGACCGGACGACCCTGGACGGTGACGCGGTCGCGTCCGGTGACGATACGCGTCGCGAGGTCCGTGATTCTCCGGCCGTTTACGGCAACCTTGCCTGCGACGACCAGCTCTTCCGCTTTCCGGCGGGCGGCCACGCCGCACACGGCCAGATACCGGTTGATCCGGATCCCTTCGGGCGGGGTATCAGCGGGCGTCGGGGGGACGCTCCGTCTCTTTTTCGTTCGCGTCGACGTCGTAGAGCGGCCGGCGTTCCGAGGTACTCTCACCATCGTGTTCCCCTTGGATGGACTCGAGCTCCTTGTCCTCGAGCTCGCTCAACATGCGTTTCTCGACTTCAAACTGGGCTTCCGCCAGGAGCTCGTCGATTTCCCGCGGTTTTGGAAGCTCGGCGAGGTCATTGAGTCCGAAGTGCTTGAGGAAGTCCTTCGTGGTCCCGTACAGCAACGGCCGTCCCGGCGTCGCCGCACGGCCGATAATGGCGATCAGATTCCGCTCCAGGAGCGTCCTCATGATATAGTCGGCGTTCACGCCACGGATCGCCTCCAGCTCCGGCTTCGTGACGGGCTGCTTGTAGGCGATCACGGCCAGCGACTCGAGCGCGGCAGCGGAGAGCTTCCTGCGGGAACGTTCCTTCAACATCGCGCCGAGCCAGACGCCGTATTCCGGACGCGTCGCAAACTGGTATCCGCCCGCAACCTTGACGACATGGAACGCCCGGCCGGATTCGTCGTAGACGCGATTCATCTCATCGATGGTCTTCAGGAGCGTGTCCTGGGACGGGCGGCGAACCTCGCCTTCCGCGGCGAGCAGACCGATGATATCCCCGAGCTGCGAGAGGCTGAGCGGCTCATCCGTGGCGAACAGAAGCGCCTCGAGGATCCCGAAGAGCGTCTGCGCCCGCGACTGATGTGATTCGGAATGGGTCATGCGATGGATGCCGCAGGCTGTGGCACGGACGCCACGGGCCTGATCATGATGTCGTCATCCCCTTCCGTGGTGGAAAGACCGATGACCTTGTTCTTGGTCAGCTCGAGGAGCGCGATCACGGTCACGACGATCCTGATCTTTTCGGTCATGTGGGTGACCATGGCGAGGAGCGAGCTGGGCCCGTTGACGCGGAGAAAGTCGAGAATGAAACTCATCTGCTCGTCCACGGAAACGCTCAGGAGCTGCACCTCATGGATGACCCGCCTGGGCATGCTATCCAGCGCCCGCTTGTAGGCGGCGATCAGGTTGAACAGGGTGATCTCCTGCAGCCCCTCGTCCTCCTCCTCGGCAAGGCGGATGCGCGTGTCGGCGGAAAAAAAGCGGCGGTAGCGGACCTGGCGCGACTGATCCTCGATGCCCGACATCTGCGCGGCCATCTCCTTGAAGCGCTTGTACTCCACGAGCCTGCGCACCAGCTCGGCGCGGGGGTCTTCCTCTCCTTCGGCGGACTCGTCGCGCGGCAGCAGCATGCGGACCTTGATCTGCATGAGCGTCGCCGCCATCACGATGAAGTCGCCCGCGACTTCGAGATCGAGCGAGGCCATCAGGTGGAGGTACTCGAGGAACTCCTGGGTGATCCGGGAGATCGGGATGTCGGTGATCTCCAGCTCGTCCCGCCTGATGAAGAAGAGCAGGAGATCCAGGGGCCCTTCGAACTCTGTGAGCTTGACCCTGTACATTCGCTATCCGATCGTCATGGCGCGATGCACATCTGACATGGTGCTCTCCGCGACAACCCGGGCGCGCTGCTCGCCGTCGGCCAGGATTGCCCTGACCTCGGCGGGGTGCGATTCGAAATGCGCGCGGCGTTCGCGGACAGGCGCCAGCGCTCCGGCAACCGCCGCCGCGGCGCGGCCTTTGCAGTCCACGCACCCGAGGGTGCCCGAGCGGCAGTCGGCTTCGATCTGGGGCGCGGCTCCGGCGTTGAAACGCTGATGGTATGTGTACACGAGGCACACCTCCGGACGCCCCGGGTCGTTCCGCCGGATCTTCTGCGGATCGGTCACGGCCGTCCGCATCTTCTTCTGGATCTCTTCCGGGCCGTCCGACAGGAGAATCGTGTTGCCGGCGGACTTGCTCATCTTCCTGTCGTTGCCGTCGAGCCCGGGGAGCCGCGCGAACTTCGTGAGCTTCGCCTCGGGCTCGGGAAAGACCACGCCATACTGCGCGTTGAACCGCCGGGCGATTTCGCGCGAGATCTCCACATGCGGGACCTGGTCCTCCCCCACCGGAACGAGGTTTCCCTTGTAGAGCAGGATGTCCGCCGCCTGGAGCACCGGGTATCCCAGATGGCCATACGACATGTTCTCGATGTTCAGGTCGCGCACCTGCTCCTTGACCGCGGGGTTCCTCTCCAGGCGCGCCGTCGTAATGAGCATCGAGAAGAGCAGATGCAGCTCGGTATGCTCCTTGATCATCGATTGACGGAATACCGGACTCCGGCGCGGATCGATCCCGACCGACAGCCAGTCGATCACCATGTCAAGCGAGTTCTCCGGGAGCCGCGAAGAATCGGGGTTGGTGGTCAGCGCGTGATAGTCGGCGATGAGAAAGAAGCTCTCGACCTCGTTCTGGAGCGTCACCCAGTTTTCGAGCGCGCCGACGAGGTGGCCCAGGTGGAGCTTTCCCGTGGGGCGCATGCCGCTGAGGATTCTGTGCTTCTGAGAGGGGGCCATGGGGTCAGGGATGACGGAGAGCGGAATTCCTGTGAAAGTCGTGGACGTCCCGCCCTCGCGGCGGGCGGGTCAATTCAAAAAGAGATACGGCTTCCACCGTTCGTCCAGGACTCCGACGTAATGACGGATGAAGGTCACATGGTTCGGGCGGATCGGGCGGCGATGCAGCGGCATCCGCGCTTCGTCCGCGGTGCGGTCGCCTTTCTCTGTTGTTGCAGTCGACGCAGGCGCACACGAGGTTTTCCCAGGTATCCTCGCCTCCCCGGGACACAGGCATGAGGTGATCGATGGTCAGAGCCACTTCCGTCCGCCCGCAGTACTGGCACCGGTGGCCGTCGCGGCGGAGGATGTTCTTCCGGGACAGGATGATCTTCTTGAACGGGACCTTGACATACACGGAAAGGCGTACGATGCTGGGGAAGGGCATCGACATGGAAACGGAACGGACCCGCTTCCCGTCGTTTGCCGCGATCAGCTCCGCTTTCCCGAGGTACAGCAAGACGATCGCCTTCTTCACGTTGATGACGCTCATCGGCTCGTAATTCTGGTTCAGGATGAGCACCTTCGCGCTCAGCTTCCCGTTCGAGCCGTGTGTCATGGTTTCTGCGCTGAAGACTTCCTCTCCTTCTGCTCGCGTGATCCTTCTGAAAAGCCCTAAAACCTATTCAAAAATATAGCAGGAACAGCGCCGATTGTCAAGCTGCCCCGCGGGGATGACCCCCCGTAACACGACGCCCCGGCTTGCGGGCCGGGGCGCTGGTTCGTGAAGCCTTACTTGGCTGGTGGCAGTTCGATCGACAGGTAGATCGTGTTCTGCCGGTCGGCGCGCACTTTGAACAGGATGGCATCGCCCGTCTTGTGCGAGTCCATGACCTTCTTGAGCTCGCCCGCACTGGCCACCGGTTTCCTGTCAGCCTCGAGGATGACCTGGTTCTGCCGGAAATTCCGGTTGAACGCCTCGCCATATGGCGTCACGTTCGCGACCAGCACACCCGAATCGAGGTCAAGCTCCCGCTTCTCCTGCGAGGTCAACGACCGGACCGTCATGCCGATTGCGTCGAACTTGATTTCCGAGTTGCTGGCCGTTTCCGGCTTTTCCGGCTCGTCTCCCGGATCGCCCGTGCTGGCGACGGTCCTGTCTTCCTCCCGCGGCCGGAGCGTGACCTTCTTCTCGATCTCCTTCTTGTCCCTCCAGATCTTGAGGGTCACGACGTCGCCCGGACGCTTGGTGGCGACGGTCGCCTGCAGTTCGTTGGCTTCGTTGACTTCCTTCCCATCGACCGAGAGAATGATGTCTTCGGTCTGCACGCCTGCACGGTCGCCTGCGCCTCCCGGGATCACGCGCTGCACGAAGACTCCCTTCCCCTCCTTCAGGCCCATTGCCTTGCCGGTTGTGGGGTCGACGGCGCTGATGGACACCCCGATATAACCGCGCCTGACCTCGCCGTTCTCGATCAGGTCCTGAGCGACGACCTTCAGCAGATTCACGGGCACGGCGAACCCGTACCCCTGGTACCGCTGGTTGGTGGTCGCGATCGCGGTGTTGATGCCGATCACTTCCCCCCTGAGGTTGACGAGGGCGCCGCCGCTGTTGCCGGGATTGATCGCCGCGTCGGTCTGGATGAAGTTCTCGATGCCGTAGCTGTCCTCGATGATCCTGATGTTCCGTCCGATCGCGCTGACGATGCCGGCCGTCACCGTGGACGTGAGCTGGAGCGGGTTGCCGACCGCCAGGACCCATTCGCCCACCTGCACGTCGTCACTGTTGCCGAGCGCGGCGGCGGCAAGGTCCTTCCCCTCGACCTTGATGACCGCGAGATCGGTGGAGGGATCCGTCCCTATCAACTTGGCCCGCAGCCGCGTCTTGTCGTGCAGCGTGACTTCAATGCTCCCCTTCTCCGCGCCTTCGACGACGTGGTTGTTCGTCGCGATGTATCCGTCGGCCGTGATGATCACGCCCGAGCCGTACCCGCGCTGCGGCGTCGGCTCCCGGTCCGGACCGAAGAAGTGGAAGAAGTCCCGCGGCATCTGGTTGCCGCGCGAATCGCCGGGCGAGGTGGCTTCGATCGCCACCACGGACTGGGTCACGCCCTTTGCTGCAGCCACAAAGCCGTCGCTCATCGCCTTGAGGCTCTGATTCTGAGCCGCTACCGGGGCGGGACCGCCCAGCTTGACTTTTCCACCCTCCCCTGCCAACCCCTCGACCACTCCCCCTCCGATATTGGAGACAAGAATCGCCCCGAAGATGATACCCACAACGATCAGGGCAAATGACGTGATGATTGTTCGCTTCGACATCGCATACTCCTTCGACAAGAATTCTATTTTTGTGAATCGCGCGGCGTGGGGCTCTGCGTCGTCCTCTCGAGACGCCGGTCTGCCGCCAGATCATTACGGCGTTCGACCCAGGGCATGGAAGACCTCTCTGGTCTTCAGTCTTCCGAGCGTGTCTACGTTCATCTGCATGCACCGCCTGAGAGCGGCATCGACTTCGTCGCCGTGGTTTCCGCAGAGATCACGAACCACCGACTCCTCCGCGGAACCCGTGCGCTGGAGCTCCCGAAGGATGGCCAACGCTTCGTAACTGATCGGGAACAACCCGTGGTGTCTGTCGATACACGACGGACACACCACGCCGGCATGTCCCATGCGCGCCGTCCTCCGCTCGGAGCCCGCCTCCCACCCGACAGACTTGCCGCAACTCGCGCAGTTGTCGAAATTGGGCTGGAAGCCGAGTTCGCTCAGCAGATGGACTTCAAAATGATATAACGCATTGCGGGGCTGTTTAGTTGCAGTCTTGAGGGCTCCGAGGGTCGAAGCAAGCAGCTGAAAAAGGGCTTCGTTGGCTTCCGACTGGGGGGTGGTGGCACCGACCAGCTCCACAACGGCCAGTCCTGCGGCCATTCGGTCCATGTCGGCCATGAGACCGCCGAGTTGCTCCAGAGGCTCGAAGCGGGAGAGAAGTTGAAGATCCCGGTGCTCTTTCACGTAGAGGACGGCCCGGATGTGGCTCATCGGCTCGAGCGACAGCCCGTGCCGGGCGGCGGATTTCTTCACGCCCTTGGCGATCACGGACAGCCTGCCATGGGAGAGCGTGTAGAGCTCCAGGATACGGCTGGAATCACTGTAGTCGCGGCCCCGGAGCACGATCGCCTCGGTGTCGACAATCACGCCGTGGCTCCCGGGCTATCCGGCACCGCTTTCTGGAGCGCGGAGAGGGATGCGGCGTATGGCGCGCGCACGACTCCGCGGTCCGTGATGATCGCGTCGATCAGCGGCGCCGGTGTCACGTCAAACGCGGGGGCATAGACGCGGGCTCCCTCCGGAGCCACCCTGACGCCGCCACAACCGGTCACCTCCGCCGGATCGCGCTCTTCTATATGGATCGCAGCGCCGTCGGTCGTGGCCAGATCCACCGTGGAGAACGGCGCGGCGACATACATCGGAATGCCGTGAGCCCTCGCAAGGACGGCCACGCCGTACGTCCCGATCTTGTTCGCCACGTCCCCGTTCGCGGCGATGCGGTCGGCGCCGACGAACACCGCCTGGACCTTCCGCTGCTGCATGACGAACGCCGCGGTATTGTCCGTGATCAGCGTCGCGGGGACGCCGGCGCGCAGCAGCTCCCACATCGTGAGCCGCGCCCCCTGGAGCAGCGGGCGAGTCTCGTCGACGAAGACGTGCTTGACCCTCCCCTGCCGCCAGGCGTGGATGACGATATTCAAGGCGGTGCCGTCGCCGGCAGTGGCCAGCGCACCCGTGTTGCAGTGCGTGAGGATTGTCGAGCCCGGAGGGATCATCGGGCTCCCGTGAGCCGCGAGGCGATCGCAGGAAGCGATATCCTCCTCCTGGATCTTCTGTGCCTCGTCGCGAAGGCGCCCGGCGAGAGAAGCGGCTGATGACGTGGCAGGCAACAGGTGATGCGCCCCGATGACGGCATCCATCCTGTCGAGGGCAGCAAAGAGATTGACCGCCGTCGGCCGCGTTGTGCGGAGCATGGCGGACGCATCGCGCGCCGCGGCCAACACGGTCTCAGGTCCGGCGCTCTCCGCACCGCCCGCCGCAAGAGCCACACCGAACGCCGCTGCAACGCCGATCGCCGGGGCGCCCCGAATCCTCAGGGCCCGGATCGCTTCTGCAATGACGGCCGGATCGGTCGTCTGGACGTACACCTCCCTCCCGGGAAGCGCGGTCTGATCCAGAAACCGCACCGAACCGCCCTGCCAGTCGATACTCCTCATAGATCAGTCTTCGTCGAAACGCGAGAGCTCGCGGAAGGAACGGAATCGGTCCTGAATCTGAAGGTAGGTGATGTCGCGCAAACCGTCGATGCTGAACTTCTCGACGCAGAAGGACGCCAGCGTGCTCCCGTAAATGACAGCCCGCTTCAGATTCTCTTCGCTCATGTCGTCTGTGCGCGCCAGCCACCCCACAAACCCGCCGGCGAACGAATCGCCCGCGCCCGTGGGGTCGAAGATGTTTTCCATCGGATACGCCGGGGCCGAGAACACCAGCTGCTCGGTCGTCAACAGCGCCCCGTGCTCGCCCTTCTTGATGATCAACACCGACGGGCCCATCGACCGTATGACCCGGGCCGCCTTGATCAGGTTCGGCTCGCGGGAGAGCAGGCGTGCCTCGGAGTCGTTCAGGATCAGAACGTTGATGCGCTCGAGCGTCTTCTTCAGCTCCGCATTCTTCCGCTCGATCCAGTAGTTCATGGTGTCGCACACGACGATCCTCGGCTTCTCGAGCTGGTCCAGAACCGAGAGCTGGAGGCCGGGATCGATGTTCCCGAGGCAGACCACGCGTGTCTTCCGGAACGACTCGGGGACCTTCGGGTTGAACTTCTCGAACACGTTAAGATCGGTGGAAAGCGTGTCGCGCTGGTTGAGGTCGTAATGATACCGCCCCGACCACCTGAAGGTCTTCCCGCCCTGGACGATCTCGAGGCCGTCCAGGTCGACGTTTCTGTCCTCCAGGAACGTGAGCGCGTGCCGGGGAAAGTCGCCGCCGACCACGCCGACCAGACGGACCGGGCTCAGGAAATAGCTGGCGGCCGTGGCGATGTAGACAGCGGACCCGCCGACGGCATCGCGGACCGAGCCGAAGGGGGTTTCGATGGAATCAAGGGCCAGCGAACCGACGACGAGCACGCTCAAGGGAATCTCCGGAATGTGGCGACTGCAGACTGCTGCCTAGAACAGTAACTTACCAAAGGAGGATGGGAGAATCAAGAAGACCGGGGAGGTACACGGAGCCACGTTGCCGCCATTTCGCCCCGAATGACGAGCTGTTCCGTTATCCGGAGCCCCTCGCGCTGGGAAGGCCAGAGCAGCAGGCTCGTCGCATCGGCCATGGGGAGCCAGCGATAGTCCTGATGCTCGGCGGAGAGAATGGGTTCGTCGCCGGGTTCGACCTGCGCGGCAAAAAAGGGACACTGGTGCAGCTCGTCCGCCCGGGGTTCATAAAACGTGCTGACATATGGGACAACCCAGAACCCGCGGGGTTCGAGCTGAGTCTCCTCCTGAAGCTCCCTCCGTGCGGCGGCCAGTGCAGTTTCGCCTTCGTGGACCGTCCCCGTCACCACCTGCCAGATGCCGGGATACAATGGTTCATCCGCCGCCCGCCGGAGCATCAGGAACTCGGGCCCGGTCCGGGAGAACCGGAATACGACGACTTCCACGATGCGACTCACGATCCGTGGCACGGTCAGCGATCCTCCCGGCCGATCAGCCTGAGAGCGTCGACCTCTGCCTTGCCGAGGAGGCGGGTCTTCCCTGCGGCGAGCGTCCCGAGCTCCAGCGAGCCGATGCGCGTTCGATGGAGGGTGAGGATGTCGTAGCCCAGGCTCTCGCACATCCGCCTGATCTGACGGTTCTTCCCCTCCTGGATTGTCAGCTCAACCTCCGTCTCTCTACCGGCAACGCGCGCGACCGCAGCGGGTCGCAGCTTCGTCCGTTCGTCCAGCATCATCCCCGATTCCATCCGTCGGGCGTCCGCCTCCGCAAGCGGCCTGTCGAGACGTACCCTGTAGGTCTTCGAGACATGAGCGTCCGGATTCGTCAGCGCGTCTCCGAATGCCGTGTCATTCGTGAACAGGAGAAGCCCGGACGTGTCGCGATCAAGCCTCCCTACGGGAAAGATCCAATCGCGCATCTCTCCCAGCAGATCGTACACCGTTGCGCGCAAACGCTCGTCGCTTCGCGTCGTCACGTACCCGGCCGGTTTGTGCATCGCGAGGTAGACATGCCGCTTCTTCCGGATCGTGTCGCCATCCAGTCCGAGCGTCGCCGACCGGAGATCGATCCAGCGATCCGGATCACGCACCACGCGCCCGTTGACCGACACGCGCCCGGACACGATCAGCGCCCGCGCCCGCGAACGCGAGGCATGGCCGAGTTTGGACAACGCGCGGGCGAGGGTGACGGGGTCGGTGCGACTCGCGGCAGTCTTCCCGACCCTGCGCGTGGCAGGACGATCACGCATGGCGCAGGCGGTGGATCGCCGAGAGAACGACGCCGCACGCGACGCCGACGTTCAGAGATTCGGCCGAGCCGTACCGGCGGATGGTCACGCGCGTGTCGGCGAGCTGCAGCAACTGGTCGGACACGCCCCAGGCTTCGTTCCCGAAGACGATGATCGACCGGTCGGCGTACTGTACATGGTCGAAGTGCGTCTCCCCGTGCACGTCGGTCACGTAGATGGAGAAGCCGGACTCTTTCGCGGTCGACAGGAACGCCAGCAGCTCGGCATCCTCCGCGATGGGGAGATGAAAGATGCTGCCCATGGTCCCGCGGACCACCTTGGGGTTCAGCAGCTCGACCGAATTCCGTCCAAGAACCACACCGGCGACGCCGAACCAGTCACACGTCCGGATCATCGAGCCGAGGTTTCCGGGATCGGATACCGCGTCGATGGCAACGATGACCACCGGGCTGCCACGCGTGCGGAGCAGCGTGTCAGGCGGAATGGTCTGGAACCGGACAACGGCCGCGATGCCCTGGGCGTGCACGGTATCGGTAAACGCATCGAGTTCCCGCGGGGTCACGGGGACGAGCGTGCCTGCCTTCCCCGAAAGCTTCTCGAGCAGCAGACTCCCGGGCTGGCTCGCCTCGAAATCGCGGGTGTGGTAGACCTCGAGGATGTCAACGCGCGAGGTGAGCGCTTCCCGCACAAGCCGCAGCCCCTCGATCAGCAGCAGGCCCTGCTCCTGCCGGTGCTTCTTCTGCAGAAGCTGCTTGAGTCGTTTCACATCCGCTTGCGTCAGTCCCATGGTCCGGTCGATACAATGTGTGAGAGATTGTACGCAGGAGGGGTTGGATTAGCAAGGCGAGGGGTCGCCGCGGCAGTTATTCCCGCCATGCCGTCCATTCACGCCATGCCGTCCATTCACGCCACGCCGTCCATTCGCGCCATGCCGTCCATTCACGCCATGCCGTCCATTCGCGCCATGCCGTCTGGTGCCCGGCAACTAGCTGGTCACACGGGCGTATGGGCACACTGCTCGTTCCAACTGTCAACGACACACGGCGCCGTTCAAGGGTTTTGCGAAGACAGGACTAGTCGCGCCATACCACCCTTTTCCAGCTGCGGCCATCCGTCCGGATGATAACGCACCCCCCTTCGTCGGTGCGGGCGACCGGACAGGACATATGGCCAAACCTCGTGAGCACCGCGTCTGAGGGATGCCCGAATCGATTCAGGATTCCAACTGATATCACTGCCAGCTCCGGCCGCACGGCCCGAAGGAAAGCCACCGAGCTGCCGGAGCATGACCCGTGATGGGCAACCTTCATCACACGCGATCGCATGAACGCCCCGTACCGCTCGACCATGCGACGCTCGACCTCGGCCTCGGCATCGCCGGTGAGAAGCATCGAGAACTCACCGAACACCAGCTTGAGAACAACCGAGCGGTTGTTGGCACCCGGGAGGGATGGTTCGACGCCCCCCGGCCATAGCACATAGATGCGTGAGTCCGGCGTCGGGTTGATGCACGTCCCCGCCACCAGTCGCCGCGACGGGACTGCCCGCCCACCGGGGTCCACCCACGACGACGAGAGGATGGTGTCCACCGGAATGGATCGCAGCACGGCGTCGAGCCCGCCGGCATGGTCTGCATGGGCATGCGTCAGAACCAGGTACGCAAGCCGGTCGACCCCGAGCCGCTTCAGCAGCGGTGTGACCACTCTCCCGCCAGCGTCAAACGTGGGGGTCCTCGGCCCCGCGTCCACCAGCATCGAGGTCCCGCCAGGCAGCTGCAGCAGGATGGCATCACCCTGCCCGACGTCGATGACGGAGACGGTCAACGTGCGCGAAGGGGCCTCAAGGACAGAAGGTCGCGCCAGCAGAACGATGAGCGCGATCGCAGCAAGCGTGACCAGCGCCAGCAGGCGTCTGGGACGGCTCGCCGCGGGGCACAGCACCGCTCCGGCCCCGGCAAAGAACGGGACCACTTCGAGCGCCGTCCACGAGGACGTGTCGATCGATGCCCACGGCAACCCTCCGGCAAACCGGGTGATCTCGAGCGTGACGTCGAGGATCAGGCCGTTGACCGCTTCAAATCCCGGCGCCAGCAGCGGGACGGTCCATCTGCACATCATCGACGCCGCGCCAAGCACCACCGCAACGCCCGAGAGCGGCACGACGGGGATATTCGCCGCGACGCCGACGATCGAGAGACGCCCGAACGACAGCGCCGTAAGCGGGAGCGTGCCGAGGGTCGCGACGAGAGAGATCCCTGCGAGCCTGAGCGTCCACACCGCAGGCTTTCGGAGGACGCGATGCATGCGCAGGACGATGATTCTCCTGTCGAGCGCGGGATACACGAGGACCAGCGACAGCACCGCGGCGAACGAGAGCTGGAAACCGGCATCGAAGAGGAGACGCGGGGAGTCGAGGAGGACGACGAGCGCCGCGACACCGATGATATTCACCCCGCTGACCCGCCGTTGTACGAGCCTCCCTCCGATCACGAGAAGCGCCATCACTGTCGCCCGGACGACGGGGGGCTGCGAGCCGGTCACCAGCATGTACAGGAGAAGCACGAGAACGACCGGGACCGGCGTGTACGTGAGCGGGACCCGGATCAACCCGAGCACAAAGAGGATGATCGCGGCCACGACCGCGACGTTGGAGCCCGAGACGGCGAGAATGTGCGCAACGCCGGCGTTCACGAACGCCTCCTGCGTTCCGGGATCGATTCCTTCCTTGATCCCGAGCAGCAGGCCCTTCAGGAACTCGCCGCCCTGCCCGCCATAGCCGGCCTCGAGCGACTCCACTGCCGCCCTGCGAAGGGGCTCAACGATGCGCGTTTGCAGGAGAGGGGCATCGCCCTCTCCGAGGACACGGACTGACCGGGCGCCGCGCACCAGGACGTCGTGCGAGAATCCGTTTGCCCTGTACCACCGCCGCGGAGCCATCTCCCCCGGGTTGCGTGCGGGAGACGGAAGGAGAACCACGCCGGACAGGGCGACGCGATCACCGTACCGGATATGCGGGCGAACGGAGTCGCGGGATCCCCACACCACGGTCACAAGGACAGTGGCGGCGTGGGCCCGCCAGAGGCTGTCGACGCGCAACCGCTCTGATCTCAGCGCGAATCGGACACGTCCGGGACGCTCCCGCGGGGGCCCCACAACCGTGCCGAGCACAACCGCCCGCCGCAGGTGCAGCCCGGAGAGTTCCGTGGCCTCGCGGTCCCCGGCAACGCCGGTCAGGCAACCCTGAATCGTGATGAGAGGCAGAGCGAAGAGCGACAGCGCCGCCGGGTCCCGGCGCACGACGCATGCAGTGAAGAGGATGGTCAGGCCAGCGGAGAGCACAACGATCGGCGCGGCATCCACTTCCTCCCGCACGCTCGAAGCCGCACCGACAGGGTTCCCCGGCATCGAGCTGGTGGCATCCTCCTTCCCCTTTCCCTTCCCCGTTCCCATCTCCGTCCCGTCCCGTCACCGTCACGCCAGCCAACCCATCTCCCATCAGCAGCCCCGCGCTGAAGCAGAGTGCCACGAGAAAGCCAGGAGCGCTCCGCGCCGTGAAGCGCGAGGTCATCGCGACCGCGCTCCCCCGGTCCCGGCGGCGTCCGGTGGCGTTGCGGGAGTGCAGAGCCCGGGGGTCCGGTCGCGTACGTCCGGCGCACGGGGACACATATCCGATGCACGAGCACGAAGTGCCGATGACCGGGGATGCGCTGCCGGTCCGCGAGCGCGAACTGCCGACGCAGGCCCGCGGTCAGACCGCGCGGAGCAGCCGGAGAATGAACGGGGTGATGTGGGTGAGATCGGCGGTGCCCGCTGCGTCGAGTTCCCGTGCGTGGTCCGCGTGGTGCGAACCGTAGAGAACGAGCGGCACCGGATTCCGGGTGTGCGACTTCGTCGAAAGATCCTCGAGGTTCCCATGATCGCTGGTGATGAGCAGGAGCGTGTCCCTTGTGTCCAGCCCCTCCATAATACCTACAAGGAACCCATCGAACTTTTCGAGGACGTCGATCGCTTCGTGCATGCTCTGCGAGTGTCCGGCGTGGTCGGTTTTCCAGTACTCGAACAGAACGAAATCATGGTCGCGGGTGAGCTGTGCAAGCCGGCGGCCGGCTTCCGCGGGCTCCACCGGATGGATGTGCGGGTGCCCCAGCGAACCCCAGGCGGCGTTCGTGATGTCAGCGGAGACAGCCTTCCCTGCAGCGAGCTCGGCGTGCGTCCGGATCGGGACCCCCGCGTATTGACAGGAGAGCGTGGTGACGGTCAGGCGTGCACGCGGCTGCCTCGTGTACTCGAAGAATCGGTCCGGGAAGGCGTTGGCAAACGCGACGCGCCGATCCGCGACGAGCAGCCGGTGAAAGATGTTCTGCTCCTGGAGGACCGGCTTCAGCGTCGAGTACGGGTACGGCCCGAAATGCTTTCCGATGAGCTTCGGCGCGTTGACGCCCGTAAACAGGGCGGTCTGGCCGGTGCCGCTCTGCGGGAGGCCCGCGACGCCGAGGTTCGGATCCAGAGGAATGGCGGTCGCGGCGCGAGAAGCCAGCCGGCGGGCATGCAGCGACGGCAGCTCTCCGTTGAACAGAGAGCGGAGTGCCGGAAGCCGGGCCGCGAACACGGGGTTGACGTGGGGATCACGCCTGCCGATCCCCACGCCATCCAGGAAGAGGAGGAGGACTTTCACGCGTGCCGCACCCGAGACATTACTTCTTGGGCGCCGGCGCGGAGAGCGCGCGGATGCGTGCCGCCCATGCGGTCTCGACAGTCGAGTAGGGCTCGCCCAGGACGCGCTTGAAGACCCCATCGACCGGGGTCTTGCCGTCGAAGTCCCGGAAGAGCTGGTATGCCTTCTCCTGCCCGTATGTGTCGATGAAAAACTTCATCGTGGTGCCGAGGATGTACTGGACATCGTCGCGCCCCGGAGGATTCGGGTGCTCCTGGATGTCCTGATCCAGGTCGGCAAACGACGCGAGGGATGCGCCCACGGCCGGCGTGAGTCGGGGCAGCACGCCGCTGTGATGGACCGCGTACGCTTCGCGGAGCCAGCGCGGACATCCCTTTGCCGCGACCGGATCGAGCAACACGATCGCCATCTCGTACGCAAGGGACGTTTCGTAGATCCCTCGCTGGACAAGCGCCTGGACCGGCTGGATGTGCAGGATACCCTTGGCGTAGAGCGCGCCCCGCCACGGCTGCTTCAGCCCTGCCTCGGTCTGGAACCGGCTGACCGACTCATAGGTCCTCGCCTGCACTGTCTTCTCGGACGTCAGGCCGAGCTGCGCCAGGATCGTGCGTCGGTCGTTCTGGAGAAACTCCAACAGATTTCGTATTTCGTTTTCCTTCGCGTCACGGGGATAGATCAGATCGACCTTGTCGCCCTTCAGCGTCGCCGTCCCGCCTTGCGCCACGGCGCGGCCGTGGAGTGCCGTGACGAGAGTGGCCAGCGCGGCCACTGCGATCCATGCCCGAATGATTCCCTTCATGCGTCGTCCTCCTTCACGATTGCGCTTCTTGCTGATTGTGGATTAGTATCGTAACCGGACCATCGTTCACAAGCCTGATCTGCATCATCGCGCCGAACACGCCGGACCGAACACGATCGGCGCCGAGGATCTCGGCCGCGCGCTGCAGGAAACCTTCATACAGAGGTTTCGCGTCCGCCGGCGGAGCGGCAGCCGTGAAGCTCGGCCTGTTCCCCTTCTGAGCATCGCCGTACAGCGTGAACTGCGAGACCACCAACAGGGAACCGCCCACATCCTTCAGCGACAGATTCATCTTCCCCCCGGGATCCTCCATGACGCGAAGCGCGGCGCATTTCTCTGCAAGGAACGTCGCGTCGCGGAGCGTGTCGCCTGTCCGGATCCCGAGCAACACACAATAGCCGCGTCCGATGGACGCATGCTCGGTGCCGTCGATCACGACGGAGGCCTCAAGCACCCGCTGAACGACAGCCTTCACGGAGCCGCCTCCCGCCGTGCGGACACCACCCTCGGAATGCCCGCATGGTCGTCGTGCCACTGGATCTCCTTCAGCCCCCTGAGCTCCAGGAGCCCGGTCACCGGAGGAGACTGATCGTACGCGACTTCCATCATCAGACAGCCTCCCGGGTTCAGGAGAATCCCGGCGAGCTCGACGATCCTGCGGATGACCCGCAGCCCGTCCGCCTCGTCCGTCGTGGCGAGCCTCGGCTCGAAATCGCGAACCTCGGGCTGGAGCTCCGCATACTCTGCGAGCGAAATATACGGAGGATTCGACACGATCAGGTCGAACGTTCTCCCGAGAACCCGATCGGAGAAGACGTCCATCTCGTCCAGGTCGACCGTCTGGATGCCGTGCATCCGGAGGTTCTCGCCCGCAACGGCGAGGGCGGCCGCACTCACGTCAATCGAAAGGATATGCGCGGAGGGGACGAATCGCGCGATCGCGAGCGCCAGGTTTCCCGAACCTGTGCCGATCTCGAGAACCTCCTGCCCGGCGTCGCCACGGCGCTTCAGCTCCTCAATCGCACATTCGGCAAGCAGCTCGGTTTCTGGACGGGGGACAAGCACGTCGGGGGTCACGCGAACGCGGAGACCCATGAAGTCCGTCTCGCCGACGATATACTGCAGCGGCTCACGCGCCAGGCGGCGCTTGAACAGGGTTTTGAATCGCGCAAGCTCGTCGGCCGTCAGCGGCCTGTCGAATTGCAGGTACAGGTTGAGGCGGGGAAGGCTCAGGACATGCGCCAGGAGGAGGTCGACGGTCAGCCGCGGTTCATCGAACCCTTTCGCCTTCAGATAGTCGCTCCCCCATTGAAGGAGCGAGAGAACGGTCCACTGCTGTGCGGCGTCGTTACTGGAATGCGTCATTGAACAGAATATAGTCCGGTCGCCCCTGAGAATCAATGAAGCGTCAGGCCCGCGGATGCGGCAGGGTCCGGGGATCCCGGACCCTGAACAGCAACAGCCCGAGGCCCAGACACGCGAAGGCCATTCCCGCGACGAAGAGCGCGGGGAAGCCTGCGCGCTCCACGAGGAAGCCGCCCACAAGGGACGCCATGTAGAGCGGGGCGAGCAGCGTGTTGGTGAGCGCGATATACGTCGCCCGTTCGGCGGGCGGTCCGTATTCGATCGCCATGTTGTAGCGGATGATGATCTCGGACCCGATGTTGGCGCCGACAAAGAGGTAGACGACGATGAACCACCAGGCGTCGGGGGCAAGCAACGCCGTGGTCGTCGCCAGCAGGAGCGCCGCCGCGGCGGGAATGAGCGCTATCCGGTTTCCATACCGGTCGGCGACGAGCCCCGCCACGAGCGCACTGATGATCTGGGCGAGTACCATGCTGAGCGTGAAGGCGCCGACGAGCCCCTCGCCCGCCTGGAACCTCTCCAATGCGTAGACGGTAAAGAAGCCGAACGGGGCGGTCGCGGGGATCAGACACGCGACCGCAACGATGAACCACCGGTACTCCACATTCGTCCTGAGAACTCCGGGGAGCTCCCGGAGATAGGTGATGAGCGGCTTGCCGGGCAGGACCGGACTCGGTTCCTCCTCGACGAGACGGGACTGAACGATCAATGCGGCAAACTGAAACAGGAAGGAGAGCAGGAGCGCGAACGCATAGCTGTTGGGAAACTGCAGGTTTGCCAGGAGCCACGTCAACCCCATCCCGGAGATGAACGCTCCCGCGCCACCCAGCGCGTTTCTGAATCCGAACAGCCGCCCCCGGCGATGCACGGGCGTAAGCTTCGCAACCAGCTCGAACCATGCCGGCGTCGTGATCCCGAGAATCGTCTGGTTGATCGCGAAGACCACAAAGAAGAAGATGAGCGCCGCGTGCGGGTCGCGGCTTCCGAGCACCCAGACCCCGATCGCGAGAAGAAGCGCGCCTGTCCGATGCGTGAGCCCGAAGCCGATCGTCCACGGCTTCTTCCACGGGCGCGCACTCGCGTATCTCGCCGCAACGACCTGAGGAAGGAACACGCCCATGTAAGCGATCAGAGCCACGGCACCGACCGCCAGCTTGCCCCCGCCGAGCCGTGACACCAGCGCCGGGAGGACGGTCTGCACGGAGCTCAGACCGGCGGTCGTGATGAAGAGCGCCCCCTCAAACACATTGACAATGAAGTTTTTCCGGCTGAGGGCTCCCGACCCGGCCGCCTGGTGTGCGTCCATGGACTCAGGAGGGGCTCTGGTGTGGGTCTGCGGGTTGGGTGGCGGTCCGCTCATAGCGGATGACGCCGTTGACAATCGTGAAGTCGACCAGAACGCGGGGGATTCTGGCCGCCTCGATGCTCATGATGTCATCGCTCAGAACGACCAGGTCTGCCAGCTTCCCCTCTTCCAGCGAGCCCCTGCTCCGTTCCTGGAATGCCGCATATGCCGCCCAGGCGGTGAAGCTCATGAGCGCCTCCATGCGCGACATGCGCTGGTCCGCAAGCCAACCATCGGGCGGCTGGCCGTTCAGATCCTGGCGCGTGACAGCAGCATAGAACCCGAGCAGCGGATTGGGATGCTCGACCGGGAAGTCCGAACCGCCGGGAATGATGGAGCCGGCATCAAGGAAGGAACGCCACGCGTACGCGCCGCGGAGGCGCGCCTCGCCGAGGCGAACACCCGCCCAGGGCATGTCCGACGTACAGTGCGTCGGCTGCATCGAGGGAAGCACGCCGAGCCGCTTGAAACGCGGGATATCCGCCGGCGCGACCACCTGCGCATGCTCGGCCCTGAATCTCGGATCCGCGCGGTTCGGTCCCGCGGCCCGCGACAGTGCGGCCTCGTACGCGTCGAGCACGATAGCGTTGGCTCTGTCGCCGATCGCGTGCGTGCAGACCTGGAAGCCACGGTCGATGGCGCGCGTGCAGAGGTCCGTCAACGCGGCGGATGACGTCAGCGTCAGGCCCCGGTTGCCCGGAGCGTCGCTGTACGGCTCGAGGAGCGCCGCGCCATACGAACCGAGCGCCCCGTCGGCGTACATCTTGACCGCGCGGATGGTCAGCATCCCGTTGTAGAGATCGACTTCGGGACCGCGGGCGAACGAAGCGCTCACAAGGGCCGTATCGGATCCTTCGATGACGGCGTAGACACGCACGGGAAGTTCCCGTCGCCCGCCAAGCCGCCGGTACAGCTCGAGGCCCGCCGGGTCCACGCCCATGTCGTGCACAGCGGTCAGGCCGAGTGACACGCACATCGCGAGCGAGCGCCGTATGGCTTCGCTCCTGTCCTCCTCGGAAGGCCGCGGAAGCACGGACTGCAACACGTCCACCGCCGCGTCCACAAACACACCGGTCGGCGTGCCGTCGGGGTCGCGGACGATCAGCCCGCCCTCCGGATCGCGCGTCTCGCGCGTGATGCCGGCGATCTCCAGCACGCGTTGATTCACCCAGACAGCATGGCCGTCGACGCGCGAAAGGACGACGGGGACATCGCCCGCGACATCATCCAGATCGCGGTGGTGCGGGAACGTCTTTTCCGGCCAATCATTCTGATCCCATCCCCGTCCCCGGATCCACTGTCCGGGCGTGAGCTGCTTCTTCCATTCCTCAATGCGCCGCCTGATCTCGCCCGGCGACGAGGTGCCGGTAAGATCGAGGTTCAGCAGGGAGGCTCCGAGGCTTTCGACATGACCGTGCGCGTCGGTGAATCCGGGATACACGGAGCGGCCCCGGAGATCGATGACCCGATCAGCGTCATACCGGCGGGTGATCTCTTTGGTGGTGCCAAGAGCCGCGATCTGTCCCGTCGCGAATGGCCAGGGCCTCGACCGTCCGCGGAGTTCCGTCGGCCTGGTAGATGTTCCCGTTGATCAGGAGCAGGGATGCCTTTGTCGGTCCCGTCAGCACCACCAGCAAGCCGATCAGAACGACCGCAACCGCTATCGACAGTCCGGTCTTCCAGTTCATGTCCCATCACCTCCGCAGAATGGTCGGGAGCAAATATATCGAAGAACACTCCGAGATTCCACCGTTGCATCTGTGAGGCGTTTGGTCTAGGTTGTCGGACACTCCTGACACATGCGAAGACCGTCACGGACCATGAAGAGAAGAGCAACACCACCGAAGCTTCCGCCCGTTCCGACCGCTGATCTCGTCCGGTTCGTCTCGATCGTACGCCGTTTGCGCCGTGAGTGCCCCTGGGATCGACGCCAGACGCATCGCTCCATCCGCAACCACCTGATCGAGGAGGCGTATGAAACCGTCGATGCTCTCGATCGGAACGATCTCGACGGGCTCCGGCACGAACTGGGAGATCTCCTGCTCCATGTCGTGATGCATGCGACGATGGCGGAGGAGGCGGGCGAGTTCACGTTGAAGAACGTGGTCGACGACATCAGCGCGAAGCTCATCACGGCGACACCCGCACGTGTTCGGCACGAAGCGGGTCAGATCGGTGGAAGAGGTCAAGCGCAACTGGGAACGGCTGAAGCTGGATGAAGGCAGGACGTCGGTGCTCGAAGGAATCCCCAGACAGCTTCCTGCGCTTCAGCGCGCCATCCGCGTTCAGCAGCGGGCGTCAAAGGTCGGGTTCGACTGGAAGTCCCGCGAACAGGTGTGGGACAAAGTCCGGGAGGAGCTGGAGGAATTCCGGCACACGCTGAAGAAGAGCACGCCTCGCCGGCGACAGGAAGAGTTCGGCGATGTGCTGTTCGCCCTGGTGAACTACGCGCGGTTCGTCAACGTGCATCCCGAAGAGGCGCTGCGCAAGACGATCGACACATTCACGACGCGATTCACGTACATCGAACGGGAACTCCGCGCGAAGGGGAAGGACATCCACGAGGTCGGGCTCGAGGAGATGGACGCGCTCTGGAACGAAGCGAAGCGGAGGAAGCGTCGCGGGAAGCGCTAGTGCTCCACCAACCATCTCACTCAACGCGACAAGGAGCGCAGTGCGCGTTCCAACGTTGAACGATGGCCTGGCCCGTTCAGGGATTGTGTTGGAACGGCACTAGACGCTGTCGGGGGCCGGCGCGGTCCGGGCGTCTCCGGGCGCGCTCCGTGCCTCAGGGCCTGGCGTGCTCCGGGCATCCCCGCTGCCGTTGTGGAACTTCTCGTAGGCGTCGATGATATCCTTCACCAGGCGGTGACGGACGACGTCGTTGCGGTCCAGGTAGACGAACCCGATCCCCTCGATCCCCCTGAGGACCTCCTGGATCTGGACGAGCCCCGAGCCCAGCCGGTTCGGGAGGTCGATCTGCGTGATGTCTCCCGTGACGATGGCGCGCGAGTTGGGCCCCAGGCGGGTCAGGAACATCTTCATCTGCATCGCTGACGCGTTCTGCGCCTCGTCCAGGATGACGAACGCGTTGTTGAGGGTCCTGCCGCGCATGTACGCCAGCGGCGCAATTTCCACCACCCGTTTCTCCAGATACCCCCGGAGCTTCTCGGCCGGCACCATGTCGTCCAGTGCGTCGTAGAGGGGACGGAGGTACGGGTCCACTTTTTCCTTGAGATCGCCCGGCAGGAACCCGAGACTCTCCCCCGCCTCCACCGCCGGCCTCGTCAGCACGATCTTCGTCACCTCGTTGTTCTTCAATGCCGCGATGGCAAAGGCGACCGCCATGTAGGTTTTCCCCGTGCCGGCGGGGCCGATCGCGAACACGATGTCGTTCCCCCTGACGCTCCGCAGATACTCCCGCTGCCCCGGGGTCTTGGCCCGGACGATCTGGTTCTTCGTGTAGAGGATGACCGTATCGAGGTCGTCATTCGACAGCGAGTCGGCGATGGACTTCGGCAATGCCGGTTCGCCGTTGGAGGTCACCAGGTCGACGACGGTCTCGACGTCATTGAGCGTGAGGTGTCCGTTCCGTGCGAGGAGAAACAGCAGCTCGCGGAAGACACGCTCAACCTGTTCCACCTCCTCCTGCTCGCCGCGGATCGCGATGGTGTCGCCCCGGGCCACGATGTTCGCGTCGAACCGTTTCTCCACCACATGGAGATGTGCATCGTTGATCCCGAGAAGCCCCAGGGCTGAGGCGCTGTCAATCCGAAGTTTACGCTCGGTCATCTGCACGATCCGGCTTACCCCCTAAAAACAGCGCACCCCCTCCTCCGGGAAACCGGACAAGGGGGTGCCGTGAAACTGCCGCGAGTTGCCAAGAAGAAACTGCCTCGCACTTACTCTACGGGCGTCTTCGGAACCTTGCTGCTGTAGTATTTGCGTGCTGCCGACTTCTCTTCATCCGACAGGACGTTGCCCTGCGGGATCTTCAGCTTCTGACCCGGCTCGATGACATCGGGATCTTTGATCTGGTCCCGGTTGCCCTGCCAGATTTTGGGCCAGAGCCATGCGTTGTCATAGATGGTCGGCTTCTTGGCGATGTTCCAGAGGCAATCGCGGTCCTTGGACCAGGTTCCGACGGTGTAGGTCTTCACCTGGCTTGCGAGGACGTTCTGGAGGCTCTTCACCTGCTCGTTCACTGCGGTGAGGCCATCCCAGAACTCGGGGACCAGCGACAGCTTGTTGTCCCACATCGCGTTGGTCTTTGCCGCAAGCTCTTCGACTTCGCCCGATCGGGCGACGAGGTCGGCATCGGAGAGGCGCGACAGCTCATCGGCCTTGCTCTTCAGGGCTTCGATCTCGGAACGGTAGGCAGCTGCCTGCTCCGGCGTGGCGCCGACAAGAGCATACATGTCGGTCATCGCCTTGTCGTAGTCGCCGGTCATCTTCGAGAGATCGCCCTCGCGCGCGGTGATCTCGTCCTGGAGGGCCTTCAGCTGTTCCTTCAACGACTTCTGCGTTTCGGTCAGCTTGTTCATCTCCTGCTGCCATTGGTCTTTCGTCATCTCCTCCTGGGCCACTGCCACCTGCCCGGCAAGCAGTGCCGCAAGGATGACGATCACTGTCAAAACGGTTCTCATGTGTCTCAACTCCTTGGTTGGGATTCGTGCGTCGTCTGGAGGGGGTCGACTACTTCGCCAGCCGCTGCTTCACAGTCGCCATATCGGCGTTGGTCTTCTGGATCTTCGCCTGCAAATCGGCGATCTGCTTGTCGAGCTCGCCCTTCTTTGCGGCGGCCGAGGATACTTCCTTCCCGAGCGCATCGACTTCGGCCTTCATATCCGAAAGCTGACGCAACTGTTCTTCACTCGGGCTGGACGAGCACCCCGCCAGCAGAAACGCGCCCACAAGGAGGAGAGCCACGCTTGTGCCCGTGACCTTCCTGATTCTCTGCTGCATCGGATTACCTCCTAATAGTTGGGGGGGGAAAAGATGTCAATCTGCTGCCTGATACCACTACGGGAATAGAAAACAACACAACATAACGGAAAAATTCATCACAACGTAACAAAAGAAAGGAGCTTTGTCAACGCCTTTCGAAAAAAATAACCGCAAAAAACAACGAGGGGCCAGAAGAGATCCTAGAGGATTCCCCGCTCGGCGAGGCTCGTCCACTTCGACCCGGCGACGATAATGTGGTCATGGACGGGGATTCCGAGGATCTTTCCTGCGTCCGCAAGCTGGCGCGTGACGGCCAGATCTTCCGGGCTGGGCTCGGGGTTGCCGCTGGGATGGTTGTGGACCACAATCACAGCCGCAGCCCGGTGATCGATGGCTGTCTTGAAATACCTCACGGGGGTGGACAAGGCTTGCGTTCAGGGTGCCGCGCGAGAGCTCGATATTCGCTGTCACCGCATTCGACGAATCCAGGACCAGCACATGGAAGACTTCCTGGTGGCGGTCGCGGAGGGCCGGGACCATGATGCGCGCCACGTCCGCGGGTCCCTTTACGACCGTCCGGCGTTCCTCGCCGCCGGCTTCCACCCTCCTCCCGATTTCGAACACGGCTGCCAGCTCGGCGGCCTTTGCCGGGCCGACGCCGTGCATCCGCATCAGCTCGCGGGCAGACCGTACGGCAAGCGCGCCGAGCGAGCCTGCATCCCTCAGGACGTTCCTGGCCAGGTCCACTGCGCTCAGCCCCGCGGTGCCACTCCGCAGGGCGAGGGCGAGCAGTTCGGCTTCGGTCAGCGCCTGCGGCCCCCGGAGGAGCAGTTTCTCCCGGGGGCGGTCATCGGGAAGCCATTCCCTGATCGCCGGGAAGCGTCGGTCCTGGCCGGTCACCTCCTCACTCCACGTTGATCTCCTCGAGGCGCCGGACATCCTCCCCGTCAAACTCGACAATCGTCATCCACGTGTTCACCCGACGCGGCCCGAACCCGATCCGCGACCGGAGCCCGCGGAAGTCGCGGATCGCTTCCGTCATGCGCTGGAGGGCAGGGCGCGTGCCCGCTCCCGACGTGATCCCCTGGAGCAGAAGTCGCGCGGTGTCGTAGCCGTACAGCGTGTTCCTGCTCGGGACGCGGTTGAACATCTTCCGGTACCGCGCGGCGAAATCCTGGTACGACGCCGTGCCGGAGTCAGTGTACGCATCGGTCTCGAACACGATCCCCGTGCAATAACGGCGATTGGCGGTCAGCTCCGCGAGATCGTTCCATTCCCCCGATCCCAGGAGCTGCGCCTGGATGTGGAAGTAGACCGCCTGCGACGCCACAACGCCGATCTCGGACGGGCTGCTCACCGGGACGTACAGACCCTGGATGGCGGAGACCGACATTTCGAGGCTGTCGAGACGGGTGTCGTCGTACTCCACCGGGAGCTGCAGCGAGTCGAGGATCCGCCGCGCCGATGACCCCAGGAGCGTGGCGGCCGGAATGCGCGCCCCCTTCGCCATCAACGAGTCCACCCTCCGCAGAGGGACGCCGAGATCCACCAGCCGCATCATGTCAGCGCGCTTCATCTTCCCCCCGAAGTCGAGCAGGGGGACGCTCTCTTCGTGGAGCGCCGCCAGCCGGATGGCGCGGAACTGCTGCTTGAGATCCTGTGAGCCGCGCGGATACCACTCGAGCGCAACCACCCGCGC
Source organism: uncultured Ignavibacteria bacterium (assembly GCA_963701735.1). Taxonomy (GTDB): domain Bacteria; phylum Bacteroidota; class Ignavibacteria; order UBA10030; family UBA6906; genus CAWABB01. The sequence goes on from CAVPBI010000026.1 coordinate 207,929, forward strand.
CCCGAGAGCCCGGGCTTCCTCCACGAAACTGTTCGCAAGCGTGGTCGCATACGTCCCTTCGGGCGCGAGCACGGCCAGCGTCGTCATGCCGCGCTTCGCGACCGCGTACCGCGCCATCGCGCGCCCGCGGACGTCGTAGTCGGCGTTCGCCTGAAACACCATGGGACCCTTCGCCGCAATGCCCACCGCGTTGGCCGTCGGGGTGAGCAGCGGAATGCCGGTCGCCTGGGCCGCGTCGGCGGCGGCCATCGCCTCCGTCGAAAAGACCGGCCCGACAATTCCGATCACGCTGAAGTCAGCGGCGAGTTCCCGCACGACGTTCGCGGCGATGTCCGGCTCCCGCTCCGTATCCCGAACCTCGAGCGACACCTTCATCCTGGTGGACGGGTCCGCCGCATATTCGGCCAGCGCGACCTGGATTCCCTCGTAGACCTCGGTCCCCAGCTGCTTCACGGCCGATGGCTCGCTCTTCTGCATGAGCGGCAGGACCACGCCGAGCTTCACCGCGCTGCGGTTCGTCACGACGCCACGCAGCGCGGCGAGGCGGTCCGCAGGGACGTTGACCGGATATCGCGCCATGCTGTCGAGCGCGACCGATGCCGCAGGCACATTCTGCCGGCGGGCCTCTCCCTCCCCGATCTTGAGCCAGAGGTAGCCGCGCTCCCTCGGCGTTGGCGTCCGCTGAAGCGACCGGCGCAGGGCGTCCGGCCCGAGGGCACCGTCGATCAGCGTGTCCGCAGCAGCAATCACCTGCAACCGCAACGCAGCGGGCGAGGAATCGGTCAATGCCTGCGAGGCCAGCATCAACTCGGCCAGCGCGTCGTCGGACCGCCCGATGCGGGTGTACACCTGGCCGAGCGTCAGGCGCGCGTCGGGGACATACCGGCTCTCCGGGTACTCGGAGAGGAGACCGCGAAGCGTGCGCGACGCCTCGAGGTACTCGCCGGCCCTGTACTCCGACTTCCCTTTCATCACCATCGCCGCCGTGATCCTGTGGCTCGAAGGGAAGTCCTTGACGACAGTGCCGAACACCTCCGCCGCGTCTCTGTAGTCGCCCGAGGAGTACAGAGAGGTCCCGTGCCGGAAGATCACTTCCGCCTCGTCGTCGCGCTCGAGCGTGACGTTCTGAGCTGCTACCCGGACCGTGGATGCCGCCAGAAGGAACGCAAGCAGAAAGCACGAGGAAAAGAGGCGAACCGCATGCCATCGCGTGGAAGGCGGATGCGAAAACACCGTGCTCTCCGGCAGGACACGCGCGAACATGAGTCGCCCGGGCAGAAAACGCGCCAGCAACAACCGCTCCGGGAGAACGCAGCGGAGCAGATGGCGATACGCCTGTGGGCGTGGACGGACCATTCGCACGGGGAGTGTGCGGACAGGCGAGCTGCGCCCGGGGAGCGCGCGGGCAGGCAACCGGTGCCCGGGGAAATTCGACGTTGGTCTCATACGGCCTTCTTCTGCGATCATCTTCCGGATGGACATGCCCGGCATCGTGGTTTACGCATCGCGCTGGATGGCCCGCAACCCGATCCGCGTCGACAGCGCGAACACAGCCAGCGAACCGACAAGGATCACGGCCATGGGGATCAGAATCCATGTGCCCGGCGCATGTTCCCCCCGCAGCAGACGCTCAAAGTACGCATACAGGGGCATGACCAGCACCGCGACGACAAACGCAAGATAGATCATGCTCAAGAGAAACGTCAGCGACGCACCCTGCGTGGACGCGATGCGGATCGGGTTCTTTTCACGGTACACGGCAAACGCGGCGCCGGCCCCGAGGTTCAGGGACGTGAGCGCCAGGGCGACGGAGGCGGAGCACACCGCGGAGAGCGTCAGCAGCGCGACGTTATCCCTGATGAGGCCGACGGAGAGAAACGCCAGCAGCTCCGCGACAAACACCACCACGCCGAAGGCCGCAAGGAATTTCCCCCAGTACAACCGGGTGAGCGAAACCGGCGCCGACCGCACCGCCCAGAAGGCGTCCCCTTCGAGGCTGACGGCGGGAAACACAAACCGCAGCGTGATGGAGGCAACCAGAAACCCGTTGAACAAAAAGACGACGATGAACGTCACCGCCTGCAGCAGAGGCTGCGTGGTCTTCATCTCGAGCGAACTCACGGAGACAACGAAGACGGCAAGGAGAACGATCATCATCCCCAGGTGCAGCCACTGGCTCGGCTCGCGGAGGAACATCCAGACGTCACGCCGGACGAACACGTCAACCCGTCCGGGCAGCACCGGTTCGCGTCCGAAGGCCAGGAATCGCGCGCCCCGCCCCTGTGGCCGCTCCCCCCTGCCCGCAAGCGCGTCCGCGGCGGAGACCCAGCTGTCATAATAGAACCGGCGCGCCATCAGCCACGCGAGCAGGACCAGCGTCACAAGCGCGATCAGGAGCATGAAGAGGTACGGGAATGCCCTCACGCTGTCACCCAGCACGGACCAGTACAGGTACTCCGACACCCAGTGATTGGGCAGAAACCGGACGAACGGCGCGTCCAGATACCCGAAGTACTCGTTCACGTTCGGGTAGTGCTGCATCACGTTCTGCACCATCTGCACCGGGTTGGTGATCCGGAAGTACGCGTACACCGCGACCGCATATGCCGCGACGACAAGCGCGAGAAGCCAGCGCACGCCGACGCGGACCGCGATCCGGATGAGAACCATCAGCATCGTCACGGCGGCGAGCCCGGCGATCAGCATGAACGGGATCAGGACAGCCCCCGCAGTGAAGAGATAGAAATGCCAGGGCATGTGGTAGAACGACCCGTATCCGAAGAGCCACGCCATCCCGAGCAGCGTGAGCGTGCTCGAGCTGTAGAAGAAATTGTCGACGAACTTCAGGAGGAAGATCTTCTCGTGCGCAAGGGGGAGCGTCATGAGGAACCGGACTTCGTCGGACCGGTACAGCGTCGCGTAGCAGACGATCATGTTGCCGACGTTCACCGTGATGAAGAAGACGTACAGCAGCATCGACAGGAACCGGTGGTAGAGAAACGGCCCGATGCGCGCCTGCTCCAGCAGGTACTCCGTGGTCCCGCGCGACAGGAAGAACACGCCAACGGCCACGCCGCCGAAGATCGCGACCGAGGAGACCGACTTCAGCAGACCGCGCGCGCTGACATCAGACACGCTTGCCAGGAAGCCCTGGGCACGGAGATTCGCGGCAAGCAACAGTTCGCGCATCAGTCCCTCACCGTGTGAGCTCCAGGAACCGCGCCTCAAGCTGTCCGTTGAAGCCCGCGGCGCCGTTCCGGACGTCCTCGTGAATCAAGCGCCCGTCCTTGATGATCCCGATCCGGTCGCACAACTCTTCGACGATCTCCAGCAGGTGCGTCGACATGAAGACCGTGAGCCCCTCTCTGGTCCGCGCTTTCAGCGTGTCCTTGACCAGCCGCGCACTCCTCGGATCCAGCCCGACGAGAGGCTCGTCGATGATCAGCACCTGGGGATCGTGGAGGAGCGCGGCGGACAGCACGATGCGTTGCCGCATCCCCTGCGAGTACTCCTCGGCCCGCTTGTCGATGAACCGCTCGAGCTCGAAGACCCGGACGAACTCGTCGATCTTCGCGTGGACCTGGGGCGATGGCATCCTGAACAGGCCACCGATAAAATAGAGGAATTCGCGCCCGGTCAGTTTCTCGTAGAGGTGGGGCTGATCCGGCACATAACCGATGGCACGCTTGGCGTTGAGAGGATCGAGCTGAACGTCGAACCCGTTCACGAGACAGGCCCCGGACGTCGGCCGGTACAGCCCCGTCATCATCCTGATGGTGGTTGTCTTTCCGGCGCCGTTGGGACCGAGGAAGCCGTACAGCTGACCGCGGGGAATGTGCAGATCAATGCCGTCAACGGCAACGAAGGTTCCGAACTTCTTTGCGACACGCCGTAACTCGATCATCCCGCCCCGATTGGTCGTGAGTCAGGCCGAAATAAGGCCAAAATCGGTCTGAGAATCAACGAATCGTGCGCCGGGACGACGCGCCCGGCCGGTACCCGGGCGAGCGGCGAGAGATGCGTTTCTTCGTTGCGCCCAGTTCGCGCGCGATCGTGTCCTGGGAACGCCCGAACGCCCTGGCGACCGCCCGACCATGGGGATTGAACCGGGCCATGTCGACGAACAGGTCCCTGCTGTCCCTCCGGGCGATGTCGACCATGGTGAGCAATCTGGCGTAGTTCGCCGTCACGGCCGGCCACCGCGAGAGCCCCGCATGAGCGACAAGGCGGCCGACATACTGCGTCGCGAGAATCGTCTCGGCCGCCATGCGGTCGTGCTCCTCTGCCTTCATTACAAGCGAGCGGAGACCTTTGCGATGGAGCGCCGCACGGATGGAAGTCAGCCGCGCCGCCCCGATCCGCACGGGGCACAGGACGACAGACCGGCCGCGCAGCGAACGCGATGCGCTGTCAGGACCGAACAGCGGATGCGTCGCGAGAATGGAGACGGACTTCGGAAGGGCGGCTTTCATCCACCGGGCGGGAAGAGTCTTGACCGCTCCGACGTCGATAACGAGAGATCCCGGAACCAGAAACGGAGCCATCGAACGGAGCGCCTCACGCATGGCCGAGACAGGCACCGCCAGGATCACGATCGGCCGCGACGCGACGATCGCCAGAGGCGCCCGCCGGATGCGGGTCGCCCCCCGCACGACGCTCACCGGGCGCGTGTCGTAGACGACAACGTGCGCCTCGCGCGACAGATAACGGGCGGCCAGCCGGCCGAAGCGTCCGTAACCGACAATCCCGATCGTCACGTCCGGTTCCCGCGGCGCTGGACACGGCGGGCCATTGCGAAGATCGTCTTGAAGAGTGCGGTCGCGTCGGCCTCCTTCACGCCAAGGTCGCGCGCCAGCGGGAGTTGCTTCTTCAGGATCTGACGCTCACGCCTCGGATCCGCAATCTTCTTCCGGGTCCGCCGCTTCGTGGCCCCGATGGACTCCACGATCCCCTGCCGTTCTGCCAGCAGCAACAGGATGTTCCGATCGATCAGGTCGATCGTGTCCCTGAGCGTGCGGAGCGGCTTCTGGCGGTCGAGGATGTGCTGCCGCGTGAGATGATCCAGAATGGTGAGTGCGACCATGGACTCCGCGACCGGCACGACGCGCGGGCAGATGCACGGATCGTGCCGGCCTTCCACGCTGATCTTTGCCGCTTCGCCCTCGACGCTGACGGTCTCCTGTTCCTTGCGGATCGACGAGGCCGGTTTCACCGCGATCTTCAGCACGATCTCCTCGCCGTTCGAAATGCCGCCGGCGATCCCGCCGGCGTTGTTCGAGCGCGTCCGGACCCGGCCCGACACCTCGTCGCGGTACATCGGATCGTTGTTCTCGCTCCCCCGCAGGCGTGCCGCGGCAAATCCGTTCCCCACCTCGAACCCCCTGACGGCGCCGATCGACATCAACGCCCTGGCCAGATCCGCTTCCAGCTTGTCGAACACCGGCTCTCCCAAACCCGCAGGCGCGTTGCGCACCACGATCTCAACGATCCCGCCGACCGAGTCGCCGGCCTCCTTCGCCTGCATCACCGCCGCTTCCATCTCCTTCGCGGCCTCAGGGTCGGGACAGCGGAGAGGGTTCTTCTCGATGACCGATTCGTCAAACTGGCGAATCCCGATCCCCGCAACCTCCCGCGTGTAGGCAAGGATCTGAATCCCCTCTTCTTTGAGAATCGACTTTGCGACGGCTCCTGCCGCGACACGCGAAGCGGTCTCCCTGCCCGAAGAGCGTCCTCCGCCCCTGTAATCGCTCACGCCGTACTTGGCGAGGTATGTGAACCCCGCGTGACCCGGGCGGAAAAGCGTCTTGATCTTGTCGTACGCCTCCGGGCGCTGATCCTTGTTCCAGATCAGCATGCAGATGGGCGTCCCCGTGGTCTTCCCCTCGAACACGCCGCTCAGGATTTCCACGCGGTCGGCTTCCTGCCGCGCCGTGGTGATCGCGCTCTGACCCGGCCGCCGGCGGTCCAGCTCGCGCTGAATCATGTCGATGTCGATGGGCAGCCCCGGGCGGACGCCGTCGAGAACGACTCCGATCGCCTTCCCGTGGCTCTCGCCGAACGTCATCACTCGCACATGCGTTCCTAGCGTACTCCCTGCCATAGTCACTCCACTCCCATGCTCTTGCTGATCATGCTTGTGCTCTCAACACGCAGACTCCAGACCTGACCCCGCGCCAGGGATATCGAGGCCACCCCCCGGACGATTGTGCGACGCGCCGTTCATCCCACGAGCGGGTCTATGTGACGAGCGCGTCGAACTCCTTCCAGAACCCCGGAAACGACTTCACGACGCATTCCGGATTTGAAACGCGTACGCCCGGAACCTTCAGCCCGACCAGCGCGAACGACATCGCGAGCCGGTGATCGTCATGCGGATCCAGCTGCGCTCCTTGCAGGGCAGCCGGGACGATGAGCATCCCATCCCCTTCGATCGCGATATCCGCACCGAGCGTGCGGAGCTCGTCCGCAAGCCCTTCAAGCCGGTTTGACTCCTTGAACCGGAGATGTCCGACGTTCAGGATCCTGCTGGGCCCTGAGGCGAACAGGCAGACCGCAGCAACGGTCGGGACGATGTCGGGCGCCTCGTGAAGGTCCACGTCGATCCCCCGCAGGGCAGGCGGCCCGGACAGGCAGAGGCCTCCGGAGGTCTCGCGGGCTTCACATCCCATCCGCTCGAGAACCTCCACACAACGCGCATCGGCCTGGACTCCGTCCTTCCTGAAACCCGGCACACACACGGTCCCACCCGTCACGGCCGCGGCGGCGAATCCATACGAAGCCCCGGAAGCGTCCGGCTCGACTGCGAACGACGCAGGACGATAGCCTCCGGTCGGCACCTCGAACGTTCCCTCGCGCGGCATGCGCACCACGACGCCGAACGAGCGCATGACGTCCAGCGTCATCGCCACGTACGGACCCGAGACGGCCGTCCCCTCTATCTCGATCGTCACCGGCGCGGCGGCGCACGGAGCCGCAAGCAGAAGCGCCGAGAGGAACTGGGAACTCCGCGCAGCCGAAAGCCGTGTCACGCCTCCGCGAAGCGCCGGCCCGTGGGCTTCGAACAGCGTGTGTGCAGGACTCCTCCCGACCGTGGCGCCCAGCAGCCGGAGGGCATCGATCAGCTCGTCGATCGGACGCTCGGCCATGCGTTCGCTCACCTCGAAGCTCGTCCGGCCGCGGGCAAGCGTCGAGAGGGCCAGCAAGAACCGGAATGTCGTGCCCGCGTTCTTCACCGGGATCGGAAACTTCGGAGCGTACAGGACACCGCCCTTCCCCTCGACCGACAGATCATCCCCGACCCTGCGGACGAGAACGCCCATCTGGTTGAGTCCGTTGATCAGGAGGGCAACATCCTCGGCATCCCCCGGATTCCGGAGCTCGCTGGAGCCGCCGGCGAGCGCGGCGCAGATCAATGCCCTGTTGGCGATGCTCTTGGATCCGGGAACGCGGAACATGCCTTTCGACCGGCCCCGACGGTATGATGGTCCGGCTGCTCACGTTTCGTAATCGACAAACGCCCGGCCGCTCTGAACGGCCCGGAGAAACTGCACCACCTCCTGGTGCAACGGATGCTCCTGATATCGGACGAGCGCATCCGCGTCGGCGAACGTGGAGACAAGCACGATGTCGTATGCCTGATGGTGCGCAGTCACATTGTGCCTGACAATCCATTCCTGGATTTCGGGGATCCGGTGCTTGAGCGAGAGCAGCTTCTCTCTCGCGAGCAGCAGGTTGGTCTCTCTGTCCGCTCCGGCTGCGTAGTCCTGGAATTTCCACATCACGATATGTGTGAGCATGACGATCGCCCTCGAGCTTCAGGAGAGTACCCGTGCCAGAATGCGGCGCATCCTGGCCAGGTCCGGTTTCTTCCCGGCGAACATGACGGATTGCAGGGCGCCCTGACGGAGATACATCTCCGTGCCGGACACAATTGTCGCCCCGGATCGCTTTGCGGATTTCAAGAACGCTGTGAGCGGCGGGTTGTAGACCGCATCCATCACGAGGGCCGGACGCATACCTTCCAGACGCACGGGGATCCGGTGGATATCGGGGACCATCCCGACCGGGGTCGCGTTGACGAGAACGTCCGGCTGAAGCGCGGGGATCTCTTCGATCGCTGCGTACCGGACGCCGATCGCGCGGGCAAGCGCCCTGGCCCGGTGCTCGTTGCGTCCGACCACGACCACCATGCCTCCCCTTCGCGCCGCCTCATAGGCTATCGCACGCGCGCTTCCTCCATTCCCGACGATCACCACCGTCCGGCCCCGGACGCTCCCGTGCTGCTCGATCGCATCGAGCGCGGCAGGCGCATCGGTATTGAATCCGCTCAGTCGCTTCCCCGTCCGCACGACCGTGTTCACGGCCCCGATCGCGCGCGCGCGCGCCTCGACCGCGTCGAGCGACCTGATGACGGTCTCCTTGTGCGGGAGCGTGACGCTGAAACCGCTCAACCAGGGCGCGACCGTCCGCATGAACCGCCGCAGGTCCTTCACCGCGAAGCGCGTGTACACGCGTGAAGGGCCGCCGAAGAGCTCATTGTGCACATAGACGCCCTTGCTCTGCGCGACGGGCATCCCGATCACGCCGTACACTCTCGTGGTCCTGGTGAGCCGGTCCGCCCGGTAGACGGTGCGCAGGTCGCGCGCGGTGATCTGCCCGGGGGCGGAGGCCGCGTCCGGCCCGGCCGACGCGAACATCCCCCATCCTCCCCACACGCGGTACAGAACTCTGCTTGCCTCGCCGGAGGCTCCCATCGCAATGGCAACCGCATGCTGCCGGTCGTCGGCGGCGTGCCTCAGGAACATCCTGCACCGATCGATGTCGGAGGCGTCCCGCGCGGTGAACGCGTACTTGATCACGGAGGCGCCCGTTGAGCGAAGCCGGCGGTACACCCGGCCTGGCGGCGTGCTCTCGTCGCTCAGCACGTGCAGCGAGGCGATCGTCCGCACGCCGGACGGGATCCTGAGCCGCGACGCCATCGCATGAAACTCATGGAGCTCGATGTCGACGTACGAGGCCCCGGCGGCAATCGCCGAGCGCAACACGCTGGCACGATCCTCGAAGCCGCCCCTGTGCTTGCCGCCTTCGGCGGCCGTGCGGCATGTCGCGATCCATGGGCGTGTCGCGGCGCGCATCGCCGCGGGCCGATCGCGCTTCCTGATCATGTCCAGCCTTACCTCAAAGAGATCAGCGTAGCGCGCTGCGCTCCGGAGTTGCCGGCGGACCTCACTCACGGTCGGACCGATCAGCGAGACGACAATCACAGGCACACCATCGTCAGTATCCTTCCACTTCACTATCCTCCCACCTCAGAATCGCTCCCACACCAGAATCGCTCCCGTGTCACAACCGTCACTCCAGTGACTGCCGTGATGACCTCCGCTGGTACCGGGATCCCGATCGCGCAGCAGCCGATGCCAGCAGGCAGCGCGAATTCAGGAACGCCGAGCCGCGCCTTCTTGTCGGCCGTCAGCGCCTGCGCGAATGCGGACGCGCTCCGGAGCTTCGGCATCCTCGTCGGAAGGCCAAAGCGCCTGAGGATCGTCAGGATGCGGATCTCCTCCCGGGGCTTCAGCAAGCCCAACCGCACCGCGATGCGAGCCTCGGCTGCCATGCCGATCGCAACGCACTCTCCATGGAGAATTCTGTATCCGCTCGCCGCTTCCACCGCGTGACCGATCGTGTGCCCCAGGTTGAGGCTCTTCCGCAGATCGGCCTCGCGTTCATCTGCCCCGACAACCGCAGCCTTCAGTCCGACCGCGTGCGCAACAATCGCCGAGAGGGCCGGCGCATCCCGCCGGAGCACTGCTGACGCCTGCCGCTCGAGCGCATGCAGCAGCGTCCGGTCAAGCGCCACGCCGATCTTGATGACCTCCGCAAGGCCTGCGCGAAACTCACGGACGGGGAGCGTGCGAAGAACGCGCGGATCGATGACGACACCCACCGGCTGGTGAAAGGCGCCGATCAGGTTCTTTCCGATGGCATGATCGATACCGGTCTTCCCGCCCACGCTGCTGTCCACCTGCGCCAGAAGTGTCGTTGGCACCTGCAGGTATCGGACACCGCGCATGACCGTGGCGGCGACAAACCCCGCAAGGTCGCCGACGACACCCCCACCCAGCGCGACCAGCAACCCGTCCCTGCCGATCCCGGCGCGAAGGATCTGGGATACGAGAGCCCCCCAGACCCGGAGGCTCTTCGAAGACTCTCCGGGGGGGAAGTCCAGAAGGGTGCAGCCGGGCACAACCTCCTCCAAACCGTGCAGAAGGCGCCGCCCGTACAGCCGCCCGACGGTGCTGTCAGTGATGACATAGACCCGCCCGCCCCGGGCAAACCGTCGAATGGTCCCCGGCAGGTCGTCGAAGAGCCCCGGCCTGATCTGGATGGAGTAGTCCCTCGGTGCGGAGCCCGGAAGGCGAACTCGAATGCGGTGCATAGAAAAAAACCTTCATCCGTGCGCGATGAAGGTTCTCCACTCTGTGGGACCGGCGGTGCCTGCGGCGGGCACGCGGCCGGAAGAACATGTGAACTGAACGATGATACGCCTGTGCCGTCTTAAAGTCAAGATCGTCCGGCGTATTGGAAGGAGCCGCCGACTTTCTTATCTTTTGTATTCTCCATGGATTCGCGGCGCAGACAAACAATACGTGCGATCGCTCTTCAACGCGATCGCCTACCGGTACGATCTCCTTGCGGTCTTAAAGTCAAGCCACGCAGTGCCGTCCGGGCGTGACATGCGGATGAAGGGCGGCTCCCTCCTGACAGCGCGCTCCATCGCCGCATCGTCGAGAACGTGCCGGGTGGCTTCGCGATATACACGAGTCAGGACCCGTACGCGATGAACGGGCGGAGGGATTTCGCTGCGCCCGAGATCAGGAGGGCATCACGCGACAGAGAAGCTCGCGAGGCGAGGGCACAAGCTCAGAAATCGCGCCCGGGCAATTCCTCTGCTCAATGCACGACAACCAGCTTGCGCGCCTCCACGAATGTCCCCGCCCCGCTCCTGGAGTCTCGCCCGATGGCGGAGTCCAGAGAGCGGACCCGAATCCGGTAAACATACACGCCGCTCGCGAGATGGAGCGCGTCGAATTTCACTTCGTGGCATCCTGCCCCCTTCTCCCCTTCCACCAGCGTGGCCACCTCCTGGCCGAGGATACTGTAAACCGCTAGAACCACATGCGAGCGCTCCGGTAATTCGTATCGAATCGTCGTGCTCGGGTTGAACGGGTTGGGGTAATTCTGTTCAAGCCGGGGGGATACAGGGACGACGTAAGCCTGAATCCCTACGACCAATGTGGTGAACTCGTACACATCATCCGGGGTAAGGGGTTTGAGCGTCTTCAGGAGGAACTGGTCCCCGGACACAGGGAGCGTGTCACCTTCGGCGGCAACAAAGAAGACCGCCCACGAGAGCTGGTAGGCTCCGAGAGAGTCGCGCTCAAGGAAGTCCACTTCGTCCATCGTGGAGATCGTGCCGTCCCCGTCCCCATCAAAGAAGCAGACATCGACCTGCGTCCCCAGCGTGAGGTTGCGGGCCAGAAACTTCATCGGCACGGCGTCGAGACCGAATGCGGCGATTGACGTGTCGACGAACGCGTCGGAAAGGGTGAGCAGATAGTCATATGGGTATGGATATCCCTGTCCGGTAGTGCGCGACGGGACAAACAGGTTGGCCGTGATCGTTGCCAGACCCGCGATCCATCCCGAACTGTCCAGGCTGGCCTTTGCCACCGGATGATCCTTCACAACCAGCCTGACCCCGTCGAACTCCGGGCTTTCAGCGCGTCCGCCCATGTCCCCGACACCCGAGACACAAACTGTCGAAGCGGTCACATCGAGCACATCATACACCACCGTGGCAGGGGGCTCAGGTCTAAAGCGCACCTGGTATGTATGGCCCGTCAGACGCCCTCTGTCAACGATATTCACGATGACATCGGCACCACTGATTCCACTCACGTGCGCCACACTCTCACCCATCGTCCGCGGTGTTCGCTTCACGAACGGGGGCGTCCTGTCAGAGCCCATTGCAGACCCGTCAGAGACATACACGGTGAGCACGCCTGCATCAGAATTGGCCAGGCCGGCAAGTCCGATCCGCAACGCCTGCGCTGCTGTATCCCCATGCGTGGCAAAGGACGCGACACCCTCCGCGGGCCTGCCAGCCACGGCCTCATATGCTACCTGGACGTTGACGGGGCCCAGTTCCGGGTCTCCAATGAGCAGGTGAAGGTCGAGACTATCCTGGTCAAACAAAGGATCGAGGTAGAAATCGGTGTTGAGAATCCTGACCGCCGGCGGACCATCAGGTGCGTTGTTGACAGCGACGTATGCTGACCTGCCCGCTCCACAGCACAAGCCATCTCTTCGCAGCACGGCCTTCAGCTGACCAAGCGCACAGTCACCCACAGTCTGAGTGTTCCAGACAAAGGAGCCCCCGTTCGGCAGGGGAGCCGTGATGCGTGCCCATGTATCGCCGGCATCAGCGCTGAACCAGAGTTCAATGCTGTCCCCGGGGGTGGCTGTAGTCCATGCAACAGTCACGTCGCCCGAAACCACAGCAGGGGCGGTCAGTGATGCGAGCCGGATCTCATCGGGCTGATGTCGCGTGAAGCCGAACACCCAGGGAATCAGGCGCGGGTCGTCATATGCAGCGCTAAAAACGAAATGGTCGCCCTCAGCGTATTCGGTGTAAAGCAGATCCTCGCCGCTGGCGATCGCCTGCCCGATTGCGCTGTCGGGCATTCCGGCACAGTCTCTATACCTGCAATGAGTATAGACAACATGACGACCCAGCGCCTCCATTGCCCCGATCAATACGCGCGAGAAACTCACCGGCACGAGATCGTCTTTCGTCCCGTGAAAATTCCATATGGGGATGTGGAGGATGCGCGACATCCGGCCGGCATTTCCGCCTCCGCATATGGGCACTGCGGCGGCCCATCGTACGGGATCCTTCGCGAGCAGATCCCAGGTACCGTATCCGCCCATCGAGAGCAAGGTGATGTACTGGCGATTCGCGTCCACAGGAAACTCCCTCAGCAGTGAATCCAGCAGGTCGATGACGACTAGCTCTACCGGGCTCAGGGACATCGGATCCGAGCCAAACCAGGTGAGAGCCATAGGAGCCTGCGGCACTACCACAAAGCACGGATACGCGGCCTGGTTCGCTGGATCGGCCCAGACCGTTGCCATGCGGGTGGTCTCAATCTGGACCTGTTGTCCACACCGCCGAGACCCGCGCCATGCAGCGCGAGCACGATGGGATATCGAACTCGGAGACAAGTGTATCAGGCACGAAGAGACGATATGGAAGCGTCAGGTCCCCCGTGGTATGTGATCGAAACAAGAACTTTTCGGTGATCGATGGTTGGGCAGCGGCGAGCGACCAGACGCACAGCACACCGAGCAGGAGCATGCTGGATTTTCTGAACAACTATCCTCCTCCCTTCCTGATGTTCACATGAGATCATACCTGTGCAGATGCGCACGGGTCAGCAGACATCGCACGCCAGACATATGACCTCTTTCGCTGACCACATGCGTGCTCCCACGACATCAACGCTTCAGCTGCATCCGCTTCGTTGAGACGAAATAGACGGCCTGGAACACGCAGACATAGCTACACTAGGGCAACAGCTGGAATACAGACCGATCTAGAACGTCCACGCACAACTCTCCTCGTCGCAGAGCCTCCTGATCACCACGCTACGAGCGTGCACGATATACACGAGCACTAGTGCACGACACGGCAAGCAGAACTTGATAGTCGTTGCGTCACTGAACGGTTTCGGGTAGTTCTGGCTCAGCAGAAATACCGATGGAACGAGCTGTCTAATGACGTCGCATGTACCATCGCGCTACACAGGATACGCCCCCCAAAGCCAATCGCCGCTCCGCCGGGGAATGCCGCAACCGGCGGAGCGCGTTCAACAACAGGGTAGGAGTACATCGCACCGAAGACTATACAGGCTGGCGATAGGGACCTCGTACAGCCTTCAGTGCGACTTGTAGAAGACGCTCCACGCGCCGTACCAGCCTTCGGGAGGAGTATCCCAAGCCGTAATGATGCTTTCCTCAAAGACCTGCATCGAGTCAATCGTTCCACCACTCCAGTGCAGCACCACCTTCAAGGGCAGCCTGAAGTAGATGCCATCAGCTTTAGACCTGTACAACTTGTAAGTGCCTTCCCACACCGCGCCTCCGACATCCGCAGACGGGGTCAAGGTGAGCTTCTCATGAACAGGCCCCTCACCTGTCACGGCATCCATGATCGCGCTCAGATAGAGGACCATGGTCAACGCAACGAGCGGATCATAGGATATCACCACTTCCTCTACGCCGATGTCCTTCAAGACACATTTCCCACCCACGAGCTTTACAGTGCCGGGATCGATGATATTCTCCGGATAGTGCTGGAATGTGAAATTGGTCAGAACGGCCTTCTCCAGAGGAGCCACAACGTGGGCAGGCCGATCTGGGGGAGACACAGACGATGCGGGCTAGTCCGCGCACAAACAAAGAGAGAGAACGGCGACTGCGACGAGCGCGACTGCCACATACGGCATCTTCAAGATCTATACTCCTTTAACAGCGGGAAGGCAGGCCAATCATGCCTCACGAGCGAGTGCTACGGCACGGCGGCTGACGACTGGCGGGTTGCTTGTGTAAGCCTCGCGCACACCTCGCAAGTCTGTGCCGAAGCCAATCAGAGGGTTTGCGTCGACGCTGCTAACCTACTGCACGGGGAGGGGTTCTACTAAAGGGAATACGGAAAAGAGAATCACTTTTCCGTGCGGCGGTACTCGGAGGGGGTGACGACAAACTGATGACGGAAGCATAAGGTGAAATAGGAGGGGTTGCTGAAGCAGACCTACAGCGCGACTTCGGATACATAGATGAATTTACCTACAAGGAGGCGGGCGGCTTTGGTCAGCTTGGTGCGTCGGATCAGCGCGTTGGGCGGCTCAACAGTCAGCGACTCAACCTTTAACAGGAGCGACGAGGGGCTGACGGCCATCAATAGAGACAGGCGTTCAACAACGAAGGACTCATCTGCAAGGTGCTACGCAATGATCGACGTCATCGTTTGCAGGAATCGATGGAACACGGCTGTGATCTGTAAAAGGTGGAGCTCGATCAGAGCGTGCTTCCTGAAATGCTACTGCAACTGCTGCCTCTGGGCGGCAAGATATCTCAGCCTTGACTCGAGCTCCGCAGGTTCGAAGGGCTTCATGATGTAGACAACCGCTACCACGTCGAAACGCTCGATATAGTACTGCGTCGAGGCTCTCGCTGTCAGCAGAATGACAGGAATGTGGCTCGTGCGTACATCGGCTTTCAGCCGGCGACAGAGCGCGTACAGACAAGAGACGGCATCATGACATCGCTCACGATGATGTCGGGGGTGTACTAGAGGGCTATGGTACAGCGAGCTACGACGTCGACTGCCTCGAGAACGGAGTACGGTACTGACAGGATGCCGCGGATGTACGAGCGGACGTCCGCATAGACGACCACCACGAGAATAGACCTGCGACAAGTCGCTGGGAGAGCGACAGCGACGGTGTCTAGGGGCTACTCCGCTGCGTCGAGGCTCGCGGATACCGGATGAGACACGGCCTCTCCTACCACCTCCCGCAGATCGCTGATATCGTCCGGCTACAGATGGACCGTGCCCCTGGGCAGACGGATAGTGAACGTAGTACGACGTCTCTCCTCACTCTCGACATGAATCGTGCTCTTGTGCAGCTCAACCAGTTCGCGTGTCAGCGAAAGGCCGATGCCGGATCTCTCATGCTACGCGCTATGCGCTCTGTAGACCTGGTAGAAGCGATCAAAGATCAACGGAATCTCGTCTGCAGGAATACCTATCTCTGTGTCTCGGACACGCACGAGGACCTCGTTCGATACTACTGCCACCGAAACCTCAATAGAGCCTCGCTCCGGAGTGAATATGAAGGCGTAGGAGAGAAGGTAGCTGACGATTTTTACGAACTTGTCTCTGTCTACGTACACCTCGATGACATCGGCGGCTGATACGATAGTCAGCGTGATCTGTTAGCGCTCTGCGTACGAGCAGAAAGAACTGCACAATCCGCGCACGAGAGACACGATGTTCCGGGGGGCAGCGTGCAGCTACAGCTACGAGATACAAGCCGTGAGAGGTCCAGCAACTGGTAGACCAGGGTCAGCAACCGGCCGGCGTTCCTATGCACCACACGGAGCAGGTACCGGGCATGTACATCGACGGCGGCATCGAGCATCTGCCTCACGGGCGAGAGGATCAATGTAAGGGGGGTACTGAATACGTGAGAGATGTTTGCAAAAAAACGGGTCTACAACGCATCGAGCTCATGGAGCTACTCTGCCTCGAACCTGGCCATCTGGAACTCGAGCCGCGCGCGAACGCGCCGGAGCTGTGTCCTCCACGCGGAAAACCCCGCGGCGACAATCACACGGCATAAAGGGCGTAGGCCCACGTGGTCTCCACCACGGGGGGGTGATCAGGATGGCCACAGATGCGCCGGCTTCGTTCCATACGCCCTCATTGTTGGACCTTTCACCCGAAAGATGTACTCGCCGGGCGCCAGGTTCGGGTAGGAAGCGTAGCGCGCGTCCCCGCATCGATCCACCCCTTGTCGATCCCTCCATCGTGTAGGCATAATGGTTGCGCTCAGGACTGATGTAACTCAGCGCGGCAAATCGAACGACAGGTAGTTCTCGTCGTGACGGAGTTGATCGGTCGGAGAGAGGGTACGGACGGTCGAACCGCGCAGGGCGGTGATGACAACGGGTGTGACTACGGAGTGCCGCTGTGGGATGGAAAGTGTGATCCTCGCGCTCGAATACTCGCGTCTGCTTGCCCACGTAGAAGACCGGCTGCAGGATCGACACCGTACGATCGTCTAGGCCTGATGGCGCCGGTCAGGTCAGCGCGCGATCCCCGTGAGTATCAGCACAGCACACCACGATGTCTCAAGGATACCTCGCCGTGTCGCCGGCAGGCCGTCGCGCTCTGTGAAGCGAGTGAAGGTGTCCCTGTCGTTGGCAGCCGTCGCCGTCGCAAAAGAGGATCCCTTGCTGTCCTGGTAGATCTGATTGACCTCGCTGCATCCTGCCGGAGGGAGGCCGGGCTGTAGTTCTCAGTGACTGCGTTCGATGATGTAGCGGAACGAGCTCCCCAAGCGAAGGGCTATCCAGAGAAACTCGGAGGAGTCCTCGGTGATGAAGTAGATGCTCTGCCCGAGCTAGACGATCTCTTTGGGATGTTCTGTTCCGGGAGCTAGAAGGTACAGACCGCTGTCATGCCGGCCGACATATACCCTTCCGTGTCTTCCATCCGAACGAAAGGGTATAGTTGAACGCCTTCCCTCGGGGCCGAGAGGCCCTGACCCGCCGAGGGCATCCCGGATGTAGAAACTGCCATCCCGATCAGAAACGAGAGGTCCCCTTCCCGGTAGACGTACAGCAAGTGGTCAGGGCCACCGAATACGGACGCCCGACTCAGCGGGTCGATCTGGATCCAGCCGATCTCGCGAACGCGAAGACAGATCCGCGTCTTCGTTCATCTAGAGGCCGCAGGCGACGTCGAGGTCGTTTCGTGAACGGCCGCGCGTCCGATTGATCTCTGAAGCTCCGCGTTGTCCGACCAGATGTCCGGACCGTTCGCTGAAAACGCACTGATCCCGTATGATCGGCGCGTGAATGTCCTGGTTGATCTGTCGAACCTGAAAAGTCCTGTGCTGGCTCCGACAAAGAGATCTCCGGTCGAAGGGTCCGGCAGATCGACGTCCGGGGTCTCGAGCGGGTTCGGACTCCGGGGATCGGCGCGGCGATCCGATGGACCGCGTAGGTGTTCTGCTCACATAGTACCCACCACCCCCCCGCCCGTCGCCAGCCAGAGGGACCTCGACCCGACAGATGCGTTGACCGAGTAGATGGAGTGCTGGTGAACCGCAGCACGAGCTGTCCGCGCCATCCCGGTGCTGGTTGTGTCCCCCAGACGAGCTCGGGTGCGCCGCGTCGGGCGTCATAGCGCGCAAGTCCCCTTGCAGTGCCAAACAGACGGTCCCTCCTCGTCCCTGTAGAT
This sequence comes from uncultured Ignavibacteria bacterium, assembly GCA_963701735.1. Taxonomy (GTDB): domain Bacteria; phylum Bacteroidota; class Ignavibacteria; order UBA10030; family UBA6906; genus CAWABB01. Next base: position 226,020 of record CAVPBI010000026.1, read on the forward strand.
CTCCTGGATGAATGCGCCCCAGAAACCGGTCGGTCCTCTTCAGGACAGGTGAAGGACGTCCTCGTTCTATAGAGCGAGCACAACCCCTGTCCCGTGGCAACCCAGAGATTTACATTTCGGTCTACAGCGATATACCACACGCTGTTGGCGGCATCTGTCGGGGGAGCGGACGGGTTGCGGCGAAAGTGCGTGAACGACCCGGCCGCCTGATCAGCCTGTCGAGCCCGGCGGGGGTGCCGATCAGAGAGCCCCTCCAGCGTCCACGTACAGCGCGGTCACCTGTGGTTCGACGGCTGGACGTATCCTCAGGCAGGTGCTTGTACGACACGAAACTGTACCCGTCATGTCGATACAATCCGTTCCACGTACCGATCCACAAGAACCCGGTGTGATCCTGCGCGATGCATGTCACGCTGGTCGGAGCGCACCGATCGAGCGAGAACCTTTGCAACTCGAGCTGATGGTTCTGGGATCGAGCGGAGGGAGGAAGCGCAAGGAGGCTAAGAGAAAACAAGACTCGTGCAGTCGACGCTCTGCGCGGCATGAGGTCTCCCTCAGCGACACCGACACGGCGCGTGCGGTGTTCCGGCGACGGGACCTCCCCTTCGTTCGCCTGAGAGGTCGACGCCGGCGCGAAGATGCGTCGCAACGCCGCGTTCGAGGAGAGAGTGCAGATGGAGGCAAGGCGCACGTGCGCTTCCGGGTCGGGCGCGGACCATTGGCCTTCGCGTTCGCCCTATGTTTGTCCGGTCGAAGTCTATGGAAGTCAATGCCAAATGTCAAGGAAGATGCACTGCCCGAAATCCCTGGGACGATCCCTTTGATCCTGCGCTGGAGGGAGCGCTGGTTTCTGGTCGGGGCCGGGCGACAGATGTGACCATCGCGCGGCGTTGTTGGAACAGAGCTGCCGACTTTCGTATCTTTTGTGTTCCCAATGGACATCGCCGGCGCAGACAAGCAGTACGTGCGATCGCTCTTCAACGCGATCGCCTACCGGTACGATCTCCTGAACCATCTTCTCAGTGGAGGCATCGACCTCTACTGGAGGAGGAAGGCGGTCGAGCACCTCCGGCCCGATGCGCCCCGGACGATCCTGGACGTGGCGACAGGAACCGGAGACTTCGCGCTCGCCGCCCTCCGGCTCGGCCCCGAACGGGTCGTGGGAGTGGATATTGCCGAGAGGATGCTGGCAGTCGGGCGGGAGAAGCTGCGCCGCCGCGGCGTGCAGGACAGGGTGACGTTCGAACTGGGAGACGCGGAACGCCTCGCGTTCAGCGACGGGACGTTCGACGCCGCTATCGTGGCCTTCGGGGTGCGGAATTTCGAGAACCTGAACCAGGGTCTCCGCGAGATGCGCCGCGTGCTGAAATCCGGCGGTCGCGTGGTCATCCTTGAATTCTCGCGGCCACAGACCGCCCCGTTCCGCCAGATCTATCTCGCGTATTTCCGGACGATCCTGCCCCTGGTCGGGCGGCTCGTGTCGGGGCATACGGGGGCGTACACGTATCTGCCTGACACCGTGATGCGGTTTCCGGAAGGTCCCGCGTTCCTCGAGCAGCTGCGCGCCTGCGGGTTCGACGAACTGCGTGAAGAGCGACTGACGTTCGGGATCGCGACAATGTACTCGGGACGGCGGAGTCCGGTCCCCTCACCACACACCTGACTGGAGTCACGACAATGAACGAACGCACGATCACCGTGGGGCACAGCCCCGACCCTGACGACGCGTTCATGTTCTACGGCCTCGCAAGCGGCAACGTGAAGCTCCCCGGCATCCGCATCGCGCATCAGCTTGAGGACATCCAGTCGCTGAACGAGCGCGCGATGCGCGGCGAGCTGGAAGTGACCGCCATCTCGGCTCACGCGTTCCCGTACGTCGCCGACCGCTACTGGATCATGCGCACCGGAGCCAGCATGGGCGAGGGGTACGGCCCCGTGCTGATCTCACGAGGCCCGCGGACGCTCAAGGAACTCGCCGGCAAGAAAGTCGCGACGCCCGGACCGCTGACCACGGCGAAGCTCCTCTTCCGACTGTTCACGGAAGGGATCGAGTGCGTGGACCTGCCGTTCGACGCGATCATGGACGCCGTCGACGCAGGCACGGTCGCGGGAGGCGTGATCATCCACGAAGGACAGCTCACCTACGCCGATCGCGGGTACACGAAAATCCTGGACTTCGGAGAAGTGTGGGAGAAGACGTCGGGCGGATTGCCGCTCCCTCTGGGGCTCGACGTGGTGCGGAAGGATCTCGGCCTGCCGCTCGCGACGCAGCTCTCGAGAGGGCTCCGCGACAGCATAGCGTACGGATACGATCACAAGGACGAATCGGTTCCCTACGCCCTGCAGTGGGGCCGCGGGATCAACCGGGACCTGGGGGAGCGGTTCGTGACGATGTACGTCAGCGCCCTGACGGTGGATATGGGCGACAAGGGCCGTGCAGCGCTCGAGCTGCTGTTCCGCCTCGGGACCGACCGCGGCCTGCTCCCGCCGGTCCCCTCCTTCAACCTCATCTAGCACACTAGCACACGTGCGTCACCTAGGTGACGCACGTGTGCTCCGCACCCAGGCTAGCGATCATCGATCGGCTGGACGATATCCTTGGTTGGAGTGATCGGGCCGTGGAACAGCAAGTCGATATATGGATCCTTCCCACCGGCTGCCCGCCAGACCGGGTCAGCAGCAACCATCCCGTCGGTGCTCATCCCGCACAACACGCCGCAGCTACTATATGGCCACTCCAGCGGCGAATCTACAAGTCGTGCCGCAACGGGATTGCGATGAATGTACGTTGAGACAGCGACAAGTCCTTCGTTGTCCCCCACGTGTTCCATCTTATAGCGCTCCTCAAACAGATGCCCCTTCCGACCAAGCTCACGGTTGACCGCTTTGGCATAGCCATCACACAATCGCTTCATGAACCCTGAAACTGCGTACGGATGGCCCTGGTTGAGCAGAAAGTGAAAATGGTTGGGCATGAGGCAGAAAGTGTGGAGGGACACAGAAAACAGGGGCAATGCCTCACGAATTCGCCTCAGGAAATAAAGGTAGTTCCTGTGGGAGAAGAAGAGCGGCTCTCGGTTTGCACCCCGGTTATAGACGTGAAAGAACTCGTCCGTGGTCCCAAGGTAGATTGACTTGCGCGACATGATGGCTCCCCGTGTTGGATGTGGGGGGGCCGTCACATTAGTTACTCGCAACTCATCCTTTTTCTGAGCCCACGTGAGCGTCACCTAGGTGACGCTCACGTGGGTTGCACGTGGGTTGGCAGGTGGGCTAGGCGGCGGCTTCCTGCGGGGCGGGGTACTCGCGCAGGATGCCGTACATCGTCGTCCGCTGTGCGGCGCTGAAGCCGGACTCGTGGATCAGCCGGATGCACTCCTCGACGTTCGTCGTGTTCACGAAGTTCGCCGCGGCGTGGACGTTTTCCTCCAGCAGCGTCCCCCCGAAATCGTCCGCCCCGAAATGGAGCGCGATCTGCCCGGTCTTCTTCCCTTCCGAAAACCATGACGCCTGGATGTGCGGGATGTTGTCCAGATAGATGCGCGACAGCGCGATCATCTGAAGATACCGCGTCGGGGTTGCGTACCGGGGGATGATCTTCTCCAGCGGCGTGTTGCCCGGCTTGAAGCTCCACGGGATGAACGCCGTGAAGCCATGGAACTCGTCCTGCAGCTTCCGCACGACCTCGAGGTGCTCGACGATATCCTCGTCGGTCTCGAGGTGACCGTACATCATCGTCGCCGTGGTCTTGTAACCGAGGCTGTGCGCCTCGCGCATCACCTGCGAGCCAGTCGGCGCTCGTCCCCTTCTTGCTGCTGATCTTCCGCTTCACGCGATCCGACAGGATCTCCGCCCCGCCGCCCGGGAATCGTGCGCAGGCCGGCATCCCACAGCTGCTTCAGGACCTCGTGCACGCTCGAGGCCCGACACATCGCTCATCCCCAGGATCTCGGAGGTGGAGAAGAAGTGCGGGTGCACGCCGGGCACTTCGGCGACCGTCCGCCGGACGAGGTCCAGATAGTACTCGAACGGCAGGGACGGGTCGACGCCACCCTGCAGCAGGATCGTCGTGACACCCTTCGACGCCGCGTCCTTGAACCTGGCGATCATCTCGTCGACCGAGTGGGTGTACGCCCCCTCCTCGCCCGGATGCCGGTAGAACGCGCAGAAGATGCAGTCGATCGTGCAAACGTTCGTGTAGTTGGGATTTGAGTCCACCACGAACGTGATGCGCGGTTCCGGATGCATCCGGAACCGGACCCCGTTCGCCAGGTCGGCCAGGTCCAGCAGCGGCGCGTTGCCGAGCAGGTGGACGCCTTCCTCGGGCGTGATGCGGCGGCCCGGCCCTGCACGGCCCGCACGATCGATCTCAGTTCCACGTCCCCTCCTCGCGCTTCGGCGCCAGATCCGGTTCGCGAAGCTCTCCAAGCAGTCCCCGGAACAGTTCGATGGCCTCCCGCTCGCGCTCGCCGAGCCGGTAGTTGAATCCACGCAGATACTCGTGGGTATCGGACGGCGCAAGTCCCAGCTTGCGACCGTGCGCGACGGCCTCGGGCAGCTCTTCCCCTTCCGAAGCGGCGAGCGACCGTTCCAGCGCCACGGCGAGCTCCGTTTCTCTCGATGTCCGGGAGCGACTTCCGGACCGCCCAGACCGCAAACACGAACGGCAGCTTCTGCCATTCGTACCATTCGGTGGCGAGGTCGTACACGAGGTCGAATCCGGGAAGGCCGGTGGTCTTTCTGCGCAGCGCCTCGTCGCCGATGAGCAGGACGGCGTCGTACCCCCGCAGGTCGTTGACGCCCGCGTGGAGCCGCTCGAACGTCGCGCGGATCCCGTACTTCTTTTCCAGCAACACCCGGAGCAGCATGACCGACGTGGCGGTCTCGTCCGTGATGCCGATGCGCTTCCCTTCGAGACCCCTCCACCCTTCGCGCGAGAAGAGCATCACGCTCTTCACCTGGTCCCGCGTCGCGATGCACCCGCCGAGCTGCTCCAGCTTTTCCTCGTTCCTGAGGTAATCCACCAGAGAGAAGAGCCCCGCGTCCATCATGTCCTTCGCGACCAGCTGCCCCATCCGCCGCGGCACCACGGGCAGGATCTTGAACCGCGCCGGCTCGAGGCGGGCATAGAAGGGGACGGAATTCAGATAGGGGATCTTGCCGACCACGCCGGTGGCGTGCACCTCGAGGGGATTATAATAGACGTCCCGCTGGACCGGGATCTTCCCCGCGTCGCGGATGAGGCGGAGGATCTGGTCCCTGGCCAACGCCATCGGCGCGACCGCCCCGGCATCGTGCGCGATCTTCTCGCCCCCGACCGTCCCGTCCATGTCGTCGGCCCCGAAGTTGAGCGCCACGGACGCCACCTCTTCCGTGAGCATCACCCAGTACGCCTTGATATGCGGGACGTTGTCCAGCATGAGGCGCGAGACCGCGATCGTGCGGAGGTCGTCGATCGCCGACGTGAACCGGTCGCGCGGCTTGATGCCCGTGTCGCCCGGCTGGAACGCGAGCGGGATGAAGGTCAGGAACCCGCCCGTCTCGTCCTGCGCTTCGCGCAGCGTGATCATGTGACGGAGGCGCTCGTCGAGCGTCTCGAGATGTCCGTACAGCATCGTGCTGTTGGTCGGGATCCCCATCCGGTGCGCGGTCTGGTGGATGTTCAGCCAGGCGCGCGCGCCGATCTTCTGATTGAAGAGGAGGCGGCGGACCCGCTCGGAGAAGATCTCCGCGCCGCCCCCGGGCATGGTTTTCAGCCCGGCCGCCTGCAGCTGCGCGAGGATTTCCTCGACCGGCATCTTGAACTTCTTATGGAAGAAGTCGATCTCCACGGCCGTGAACGCCTTGACGTCGGCCTGCGGAAGTCGATCGTGGATCGTCTGCACGATGTCCAGATAGCGCTCCCACGGCCAGTCGGCGGGCATGCCGCCCGTGATATGCACCTCCTGGATCTCCGGAGTGAGCTTCGCCAGGATCTGCTCCGTCGTCATCTCATACGCGCGGGGGTCACCCTTCTTCGCGGCAAAATCGCAGAACTTGCACGAGAGGACACAGATGTTCGTGTGCTCGATCTTCTGGTTCAGGACGAAATAGACCGCATCGCCGCTGCGCTGGCGCTGCACTGCGTGCGCCATCTTGCCGAGCGAGACGAAGTCCGGCGTCCTGTACAGCACCATCCCGTCTTCGAGCGAGAGCCGCTCGCCCCGCTGCACCTTCTCCCAGATCGGGATAAGCGCCTCGTCGCGAAACCAGATCTCACCGTGCTCGCGTGCTTCCTTCACAATAGCCATGCCCTGTTCCATCCCGCTATGATTGCCCCTGTCTTCCAGTGCCGCGCTGACCTCACCGTTCGCTCAGGTGGAAACCCGAGCGTCCCGATCCTCTCACCGCACTCCCCGATCCCCATCCCTCGTCCCTCACCGCCAGTATGACTCCCATCGGTCATCCACGCGGCGCCGCACCTCGTCGGTCATGGCCAGCGGTTCCGGGTACCCCTTCTTCCACGTAGCATCGATCCCCATCACTCCGTTGTAGACCGGGCTAATCCCGATCAAGCGCTGATCGGTGAAGATCACATCGCGCTCGCAGTCAAACCGGGTGAAGATGCCCCAGATGTACTGCTCCTTGTTGTTCAGGTCGACGTCCTCGCTGACGGCGGCGATCATCGACAGGCCCTGCAGCTCGGGGCGGGCGACGAGCGTGCGAATCACCTCGGCACCTCCCTCACCCACCTTCACCAGCATCATCGTGTCGTGCACGAGCCGCGCATCGACGATGCGGCGGTCGATCGAGCGCAGCGCTGATGCTTCCGGCACCTGCAGCGCCGCCTTCCCCCGCGGCCCTGACCCCGGGGACAGTTTCTTCGTCGCATCGATGATCATCCTGCTCCCGAGGTTCATCGTGTAGCTCGTGAAGTCGAGCGTGTCGAGCGGCACCTTGGGGATCAGGAGGAAATCGAAATGCGGATCGAAATTGTCGCGCACCTCTTTCATAACATCGTCGAAATTCCGGACGTTCACTCCTGCGGAGACAAGGATGATCGACTTCGTAAGCGACAGCTGGGACAGGCCCATGAGCCCGAGCGCGGTCTTCATGGCCTCTTTCGCGTACCGTTGATCCACGGAGACCACGAGCAGGTTATGGAACCCGGCTTCGTAGTACGCCCAGAGCTCGGCGATTTCGGAGTGAATCAGCCGGACCAGCGGCCCGAGGATCTGCTGGGTCGCGTCGCCGAGGAACTTGTCTTCCATCGGCGGGATTCCCACGACGGTCGCGGGATAGACCGGGGAGCGGCGGCGCGTGATCCGGGTGACGTGGAAGACCGGAAATTCCGACGCGTGGGAGTAGTGGCCGAAGTGGTCCCCGAACGGCCCTTCCAGGCGCCGCTCGCGCGGCGGGACGAGTCCCTCGAGGATGAATTCCGCATGGGCGGGGACATCGATCCCGATGGATCGCGCCCGCGTAAACCGCGTCCGGGAGCCGCGGAGGAACCCGGCGAACATCGCTTCGTCGATATTTTCGGGCAACGCCGCGATCGTCGCCATCAGCAGAGCGGGATCGGTGCCCAGCGCCACGGCCAGCTCGAGCGGCTGCCCCAGTTTCTCCGCCTGATAGTAGTGGAACCCGCCGCCCTTCTGGATCTGCCAGTGCATTCCCGTGGTGGTCGCGTCGAAGACCTGCATCCGGTACATGCCCATGTTCCGCTTCCCGGTCCGCGGGTCGGCGGTGATGACCTGCGGAAGCGTGATAAAGGGCCCGCCGTCGCCCGGCCAGCATGTCAGCACGGGGAGGCGTGTCGAGGTCGGGACTCTCGACAACCTCCTGGGACGTCCCGCCGCGCACGCGCCGGACCGGACTCGCAAGGAGCCTGCGCGTCATGGCGGAATGTTTGAAGAGGACGGACGGGGTCGGAGGCATCGCGTCGGTCAGGAACGTGATAAGCTCGCGACCGAGCTGCTCGGGATGCTTCTGCAGTGCGAGCTCGCACCGGAGGTCGCTCGCGAGTGCGTTGATGACGAGCGGATAGGGCGAGCCCTTGACGTGCTCGAACCAGAGTGCCGGCCGCCGCTCTCGCAGCGCGCGCGTGGCGATCTCCGTGATTTCGAGGTACGGGTCGACCTCCACCGAAACGCGATGGAGCTCTCCCACGCTTTCCAGATACCGGGCGAAGTCGCCGAACGAGTCAAACCTCGGGCGGGTGCGGGAGGTTGCCATGGCGGTGCCGGGCTATTCGAACTCTTCTGATCGCCAGCCGGCCGCTGTCCGGAGCCCGAGCTGGCCCAGCAGCTTGTCGGTGAAGGCGCCGACGTATCTGTCGACGGTGTCGGGCACGAAGTAGAGCGGCGGAGAGATGGGCATGATGGTCGCGCCGTAGGAGGAGAGGCGGGCGCACTGCTCGAGCGTCAGGGTCGAGAGCGGCGTCTCGCGCACGCAGACGATCAGGCGGTAGCGCTCTTTGAGGCAGACCTGCGCCGTCCGCGTGATCAGCGTGTCGCCGATCCCGGAGGCGATCTTCCCGATGGTGGACGTCGACGCGGGGAGGATGACGAACGCGTCGAAGGTGTTGGAGCCGGACGCCATCGGCGCCGTCAGGTCGTCGTCGGAGAAGATCCGTTCGACGTGCGGCTTCAGGTCCTTCTCGCCGATCTGCAGCTCATCGCGCAGCAACACCTTCCCCCAGGAGCTCACGATGAGGTACTTCTTCGCCGGGCACTTCTGGAGGAAGTCCCGGGCATAGACCGCGCCGGATGAACCGGTGATCCCGACGACGATTTTCACGCGTACCTCCCGACGGCCACCATGGCCAGGACGACAAACCCGGCGACCGCATTGATGCGGAAGAACGCCAGTTCCACGTCGTCCGATTTCTTCTGCTCGGCATACAGCAGATACCCCGTCAGGAGCAGCAGCGGCAGGGCGAGCAGCGACCGCAGCGAATAGAGGAACAGCAGCACGAGCAGGGCGAACGCGACCGCGTGGAGGATGGCGGAATACCGGAGCGCGCGCTCCCGTCCGAACCTGGACGGGAAGGAGTAGAGCGACTCTTTCCTGTCGAACTCCTCATCGAGCGTCGCATAGATGATGTCAAACCCGGCGACCCAGAAGAGGGTGAAGAGCGAGAGCATCGCGGGAGCGAACAGGTTCTCGAGCGACGGCGACATGGCGAACCAGCCCCCCAGCGGTCCCATCGCGAGGCCCAGACCGACGCCGAAGTGCGCGAGCGGCGTATACCGCTTCATGGTCGGATAGACGACGAAGATGACGAGAGGGATCGGCGACAGGACGAAGCAGAAGCTGGAGAGCAGCCAGGCGGATCCGAAGTAGAGTGCGAGCCCGGCCACCAGGACCCACGAAGCTTCCCAGAGGGTGATCCTGCCGCTCGGGAGGTCCCGCGAGGCCGTCCGGGGGTTGCGCGCGTCGATCTTCCGGTCGATGATCCTGTTCAGCGCGAACGCCGCGGTCCGCGCGCCGGTCGCGGCGGTGAGGACCAGGATCAGCGTCGACCACGGAGGGAACGCCTCGCCGGCCGCAAGCAGCACGCCGCTGTAGATGAGCGGCAGCGAAAACAGGGTATGCTCGATCTTCACGAACGAGAAGTAGCGTTGCACCATGCTGCCGGTCCGGTTATTCCCATTCAATCGTTGCGGGCGGCTTCGAGCTGATGTCGTACACGACCCGGTTGATGCCGCGGACTTCGTTGGTGACCCGGGACGAGATGGACGCCAGGACGTCATGCGGGATGCGGAACCAGTCGGCCGTCATCCCGTCCACACTGGCCACGGCGCGGATCGCCGCCGTATATTCATACGTGCGGCCGTCCCCCATCACGCCCACAGACCGTACGGGCAGCAGCACCATGAATCCCTGCCAGATGTCCCGGTAGAGGCCGGCCTTCTTGATTTCCTCGACGAAGATGGCATCCGCCTCGCGCAGCAGCGCCAGACGCTCGCGGGTGATTTCGCCGAGCACGCGCACCGCGAGGCCGGGGCCGGGGAACGGATGACGCCAGATCATATCCTCGGACAACCCGAGCTCCAGGCCGACCGCCCGCACCTCGTCCTTGAACAATTCCCTGAACGGCTCGATCAGGGAGAGCTTCATCGTGTCGGGAAGGCCGCCGACATTGTGATGGGTCTTGATCGTCACCGATGGGCCCTTGAACGAGGTCGATTCGATGACGTCGGGATACAGCGTCCCCTGCGCGAGGAAGTCGACGCGTCCGATCTTCAGGGCTTCCTCTTCGAAGATGTCGATGAAGAGCTTGCCGATGATCTTCCGCTTCCGCTCCGGATCGGTGACGCCCGCGAGCGCATCCAGGAACCTGTCCGTCGCGTCCACATAGTCGAGATTGATGCGGTAGCGTTCACGGAACATCTGCAGGACAAGTTCCGACTCCCCCTTGCGCATCAGCCCGTTATTGATGTGGATGCACTGCAGCTGATCGCCGATCGCGCGGTGCAGCAGCACGGCGGCGACCGAAGAGTCCACGCCTCCGCTCAGCGCGCAGATCACTTTTCCCTTCCCCACGGTCGCGCGGATGTCGGCGATCGCCTGCTGGATGAAGGAGGCCGAGTTCCACCCGCCGGTACAACCGCAAATCGCGTAGAGGAAGTTCCGGAGGACGGTCTTTCCTTCGGGGGTATGCACGACCTCGGGATGGAACTGGACGCCGAAGATCTTCCTGGCCGGATTGCGGATGGCACAGATCGGGGCATTGTCGGTATGCCCGATCGGCTCGAAGCCGGGAGGCAGGCGCGTCAGGTGGTCGCCATGGCTCATCCAGACGGTTGTTCGATGCGCGTTCCCGGCGCCAACGCCGGCAAAAAGGTCTGCGGTGTCGTCCACCTGGAGCATCGCGTGGCCGTATTCCCGCCGGGCTGCGGGATCCACTTCCCCGCCGAGCTGATAGGCGATGAGCTGGAGGCCGTAGCAGATGCCGAGCACGGGGATGCCGAGTGTCGAAGATCTCGGGCGACGACAGCGGCGCCCCCGCTTCATACGTGCTGTGCGGGCTGCCGGAAAGGATGATCCCCTTCGGCTTGCGCTGCCGGATGACGTCGAGCGAAAGGTTGTAGGGGTGCAGCTCGGAGTACACGCCCAGCTCGCGGACACGCCGCGCGATCAGCTGGGAGTACTGCGAGCCGTAGTCCAGAATCAGGACAAGTTCGGGATGGGTCATTCGACGATCGGGAGGACGTGAATGACAATATAGGCAATTCGGCCCTGTTTCACAAAGCCGCAGCCCGGGGCCGGAGGGGATCCGGCCCCGGTGCGGGGACCGCGATTCAGGCCTTGCGGCGACGGGAGGCGTGCGGGCGCGCCTTGCCCAGGAACTTCTTCAGGAGGTCGGTCAGATCCGGCCTGGTCATTTCGTCGAGCACGTATGTGACCCTTGTCGAGGGCTTCTGGATGTTCACGACCCGGCGCAGGTCGATCGGGGTGCCGATCACGACGGCGTCGCAGGGGACGCGATTGATTGTCTCCTCCAGGTCCTTCGTCTGTTTGTCGCCATACCCCATGGCCGGGAGGAGCGCCCCGGTGTTCGGGTACTTCACGTACGTGTCAGCGATCGTCCCGACAGCGTACGGACGGGGATTGATGATCTCCCGCGCTCCGAACTGCCGGGCCGCGATGGTGCCTGCACCGTACGTCATCTCGCCGTGCGTGAGCGTAGGGCCGTCCTCGATGACCAGCACGCTGTTCCCCTTGATCACGTCGGGATTGTCGACGGTGATCGTCGACGCGGCGAGCACGATGGTCGCCTTCGCATTGATCGCGCGGACATTCGCGACCACGGATTCCACATTCTCCTTCGCAGCGGAATCGACCTTGTTGACGACGATGACGTCCGCGAGGCGAACGTTCGTTTCGCCGGGATAGTACGACCGCTCGTGCCCCGGCCGGTGCGGGTCCACGACGGTGATGGTCAGGTCCGGCTTGTAGAACGACATATCGTTATTCCCGCCGTCCCACACGATCACGTCCGCCTCTTTCTCCGCCTGGCGCAGGATCGCCTCGTAGTCGACGCCGGCGTAGATGATCGTGCCCTGCGCGATATGCGGCTCGTACTCTTCCATCTCCTCGACCGTGCACTTGTGGGTCTTCAGGTCCGCGATGGACGCGAAGCGCTGGACCTTCTGCTTGGCGAGGTTGCCATACGGCATCGGGTGCCGGACGGCCACGACCTGCAGCCCCTGGCTGCGCAGGTAGCCGCACACCTTACGGGATGTCTGGCTCTTCCCGGAGCCCGTGCGGACGGCGACCACCGCAACGACCGGGACGCGGGATTCCAGCATCGTCTGGCGGGCGCCGATCAGCCTGAAGTCCGCGCCGCAGGCGTTGACCTCCGCCGCGCGGGACATCACATACGGATACGACACATCGGAGTATGAGAACACGACCTCGTCGACGCGCAGCTTCTCGATGAGGCGCGCAAGGTCGGATTCCGGATAGATCGGAATGCCGCGCGGGTACAGCTTGCCGGCGAGGCTCGCCGGATACTTCCGGCCTTCGATGTTGGGTATCTGCGTGGCGGTGAACGCCACAACCTCGTGCGTCTTATCTCCGCGAAAGACCGTATTGAAGTTGTGGAAATCGCGGCCTGCGGCTCCCATGATGAGTACGCGTGTTCGTGCCATACAGTATTCTCCGGATCGTCGGATGGCGGCGGGTGTGTCTCAGGACCCCGCCGGCGACGCCGCCGCCCCGGGCTGTGCATCGGGGCCGGCGGCAATGCGCGTCCCCCCCTGCCCCTGAACGGCGTCGTACAGATGTTCGTGGTTTGTAATAATCGCGGTCGATCCTCCCCGCTCGACGAACACCACCGCCGCGGAGATTTTCGGACCCATGCTGCCGGCGGGAAACTGTCCGGCAGCCAGATATCGCTTGCATTCGTCCAGCGTCAGGACGTCCACCGGACGCTGCGTCGCGCGCTTGTAATCCAGGCAGACGCGGTCGACGTCGGTGGCGATGACGAACAGATCTGCTTTCAGCTGCAGCGCGAGGATCGCCGACGTGTGGTCCTTGTCGATGACGGCCTCCACGCCCTTCGTGATGTCGTGGTCATTGAAGACGGGGATCCCGCCCCCTCCTCCGGCGATCACGACCAGGCCCCGGTCAACGCAGGCCTGGATGGCTTCGAGCTCGACGATCTCTTTCGGTTCAGGCGACGGCACGACGCGCCGGTACCCTCTGCTGGAGTCCTCGGCCATGTGCCATTCGAACAGGTCGCGGTATCTCTCCGCCACGTCGCGCGTGTAGAACGGGCCGATCGGCTTTGTCGGCCTGGCGAATGCAGGGTCGCCGGCGTCCACCCGCACCTGCGTGATGAGCGTGACGACCGGCGTGCGCATCCCTTCGGCCTGCAGCGCCTGCCACATCGCATACTGCAACACATATCCGATCTCGCCCTGCGTTGCGGCCACGCAGCAGTCGAGCGGCAGCCGGTAGGCGTACGGCGCAGCCATCTCCGACCGCGTGAGCGACGCTCCGACCTGCGGGCCGTTGCCGTGGGTCAGGACGACGCGATGCCCCGCCTTCAGCAGACGGACGACAGCCCGTGCCGTATCGACGGCGTTCTCGAACTGCTCCTGGGCAGTCCCCTTCTGTCCCGCCCGGATCAGCGCATTCCCCCCGACCGCGACGAGAACGAGCTTCGACATCGCCTAGCGCAGCAGCTGGTACATGATGGCCTTCTGCACGTGCAGCCTGTTCTCGGCCTGCTGGTACACGACCGAGTTCGGCGAGTCGATGACCTCGTCGGTGACCTCCTCGCCGCGGTGCGCGGGGAGGCAGTGCATGAAGATCGCGTCAGGCGCGGCATGCGAGAAGAGCCCCATGTTCACCTGGAACGGTGCGAACGCGGCGCGCCGAACGGCCGCTTCCTGTTCCTGCCCCATGCTCGTCCAGGTATCGGTATAGACGACGTCCGCATCCCGGACACGCTTCGGCCGGATCGGCCGTCCACGCAACCGTCGCGCCGTTTTCTCCGGCCAGGACCGCCACGCGTTCCATGAGCGCCGCATCGGGACGGTAGGCCTCCGGAGTCGCGACGACGAACGTCGCGCCGAGCTTCGCCGCGGTCAGCGCAAGCGAATGCGTCACGTTGTTCCCGTCGCCGACGTACACGATCTTTGCGCGCTTCAGCTTCTTGCCGCATTCGGCGATCGTGAAGAAATCCGAGAGCGCCTGACACGGATGCTCGTAGTCCGTGAGACCGTTGATGACCGGAACGTTCGCGTGCGCCGCCATCGATGTCGCGATGTCGTGCCCGAACGTGCGGATCATGATGCCGTCGACCATCCGCTCAAGATTCTTCGCGACGTCGTAGACGGACTCCCGCTTGCCGAGGCTGATGTCGGCGGGCGTCAGCGTCAGCGCGCTCCCTCCGAGCTGCGTGATGCCGACCGTGAACGTCGTCCGGGTCCGGAGCGACTGCTTCTCGAAGATCAGCGCCATGATCATTCCGTCGAGTGACTTCCGGTACCGTCGGGGATGCGCCTTCATGGAAGCGGCCAGCTCGAACACCTGCCTGATCTCCCGGGGCGAGAAGTCATCGACCGACAGGAAATCCCTCCCCCGCATGCTCGGCGTCTTCTTTGCTTTGCGTGTCTTGGACATGCGGAACCTCCTCTAGTTGGACGAATCGATATGCGATATCCTCTATCCGGTCAAATAGCGTGCCTGAGGTGAACCCGAGTTTAAATTTCGTAATGCACGCTTTTTCCGGCTGAACGGAATGCCGTTCCCACGGATAGGAATGCCCGGCCCGGTTGCATTGATTCGCACATGCCCCGTTCGTACCATATGCGGAACCGGGACGGGTCGTCTGCCGGTTTATTATGATATAAAGGTTGCCGTTCCCGCTCAAGGCGTCGAGGTTTCAATGAAATGGTCATGGAAAATAGGATCCTATGCAGGGATCGGCGTGTATATCCACGCAACGTTCCTCCTGATCATCCTGTTCGTCATCTTCCAGCACTGGGCGCTGGGCAATTCCATCGCCGAGACCGCGCTCGGCGTTCTGTTCACGCTGGCGATATTCCTCTGCGTGGTCCTCCACGAATTCGGACACGCGCTCGCCGCGAAGCGGTACGGGATCAGGACGCGGGACATCACCCTGCTTCCGATAGGGGGCGTTGCGCGCCTCGAGCGCATGCCGGACGAGCCGTTGCAGGAGCTCCTGGTGGCTCTCGCCGGTCCGGCGGTGAACGTCGCTCTCGCGTTTCTCCTGTTCATCGGGCTGGCGGCGACGGACAACCTTGTCGCGCCCGAGACCATGGGCATCGCGCACGGCTCGTTCTTCGAGCGGCTCCTGTTCGTGAACCTTTTCCTTGTCGCATTCAACATGATCCCCGCTTTCCCGATGGACGGAGGGCGCGTGCTGCGCGCGCTGCTCGCGACGCGGATGGAATACACGCGGGCGACATCCGTGGCGGCCGCGCTCGGACAGGGGATCGCGCTGGTCTTCGGACTTCTCGGGATCATCTGGAATCCGATGCTGATCTTCATCGCACTCTTCGTCTGGATCGGCGCGCAGCAGGAAGCGAGCATGACGCAGATGCGGTCATCGCTGGGCGGCATCCCGGTCAGCAGGGCGATGTTGACGGACTTCCGCACGCTCTCCCCCGCCGACACGCTCGACCGGGCGATCGCGTATGTCATCGAGGGGTTTCAGCAGGACTTCCCGGTGGTGGAGAACGACCGGGTGGTCGGCGTCCTGCTGCGATCGGACCTCATGATGGCGCTCGCACGACAGGGGCGTTCGTCGCTCGTGAGCGACGCCATGAAGCGCGGGATCCCCACGATCGACTCCTCCGACATGCTCGAGACCGCCGTCCCGGTCGTGCAGTCGGGGACCTGCCGTTCGCTGCCGGTGATGCACGGCGGCAAGCTCGTCGGCCTTCTCACGATGGAGAACGTCGGCGAGTTCATCATGATTCAATCCGCGGTGGCGAAGGCGGGAGGTAGGTTCGCGGTCCCGGCACCGTCATTCAAGACACAGCACTGAGATCACATGCGCGTCGCATACCAGGGTGTCCCGGGAGCATACAGCGAACAGGCCGCGCATCAGGCGCTCGGCCGGAGGATCACACCGTTGCCCTGCCAGACCTTCGACGACGTGTTCGACATGGTGGCCGGCGGTCGGGCGGACCGGGGCGTGATCCCGATCGAGAATTCGCTTGCAGGAAGCATCCATCAGAACTACGACCTCCTGCTCGATCGCTCGCTCCACATCGTCGGGGAGGTGCACCTGAAGGTCGAGCATGTGCTGATGGCGTTGCCCGGCGCGTCGCTCCGTTCTCTCGCGCGGATCCGCTCCCACCCGCAGGCGCTGGCGCAGTGCAACAAGTTTTTCCGGCGCCACCCGCGGCTCATCGCCGAGCCGTACTTCGACACGGCCGGCGCCGCAGCGTCCGTCGCGTCCGAACGCGCGGACGATGTCGGCGCAATCGCGAGCTCGTACGCCGCCAGGCTGTACACGCTGGCCGTCCTGCAGCGCCGGATGGAAAACGAGCCGCACAATTACACGCGCTTCCTTCTCATCAGCCGCCGTCCCTGGTCGCCGAAGAGCGGAGTGCGCACCAAATGCAGCATCGTCTTCCGTCCGCACCGGAACATCGTCGGCATCCTCTTCAGGATTCTCGGGGTCTTCGCGCTGCGCGACATCAATCTCCTGAAGATTGAGTCGAGGCCCGACCCGCGGTCGCCGTTCTCCTACCTGTTCTATGTCGATTTCCTGGGAACGCCTCTCGAGTCGCACACGGCACGCGCGCTGGAACATCTGCAGGAGATGACATCGCTCTTCAGGCTGCTCGGAGCGTATCCGGCGGACGTGAACGAGATACGGGTTCGGCGTTGACCTCCCCGCAGGATTTTTCGTATATTATGGGCGGTTCCTCCCCGCAGTATTTCCCGACATAGGAGCATATGCATGGTTACCCCTGAAGGCGGTCTGTCCGCGTTCGTCGCGCGGCACATCGGACCGCGCGATCGCGATCTCCCGGAGATGCTCGACACCGTCAAGGCCCCCACGCTTGAAGCATTTGTTGATTCCGTCATTCCCCCATCCATCAGACTGACCCGGCCGCTGCAGATCGGGCACGGACTCGAGGAGCACTCCCTCATCGAAGCGCTTCGGGCCGTCGCGGACCAGAATTCGGTCCACCGATCGTTCATCGGGATGGGATACTACGACACGATTCCGCCTGCGGTCATCATCCGGAACATTCTCGAGAACCCCGGCTGGTACACGGCCTACACGCCCTACCAGGCGGAGATCGCCCAGGGGCGTCTCGAGGCTCTGCTGAATTTCCAGACCATGGTAACCGACCTGACCGGCATGGAGCTGGCGAACGCCTCCCTGCTGGATGAAGGCACGGCGGCCGCGGAGGCGATGGGGATGTTCTTTGCGATCAAGGGCCGGCCGTCCGGCGGCGTGTTCTTCGCCTCCGACGCCTGCCACCCTCAGACCATCGAAGTCCTCACAACCCGGGCCGTCCCGCTGGGCATCACGGTGCAGGTGGGCGATGAGCTCACGTTCGAATTCTCGGATCGCGTGTTCGGCGCCCTGGTTCAGTATCCGGGAACCGACGGGGCCGCCAGAGACCATCGTCCGTTCATCGATCGCGCGCATGCGGTCGGCGCGCTGGTGGCGGTCGCGACAGACCTGCTCGCCCTGACGCTGCTGACGCCTCCCGGCGAGTTCGGCGCGGACTGTGCCGTCGGGAGCGCACAGCGGTTCGGCGTGCCTCTCGGCTACGGCGGCCCGCACGCCGGCTTCCTGGCAACGCGCGACGAGCACAAACGGCACCTGGCCGGGCGCATCATCGGCGTGTCGATCGACGCGCAGGGACGCCGCGCCCTCCGGATGGCGCTCCAGACGCGCGAACAGCACATCCGCCGCGAGAAGGCGACATCGAACATCTGCACCGCGCAGGTTCTGCTGGCGGTGATGGCCGGAATGTACGCCGTCTATCACGGGCCCGCCGGACTCAGGTCGATTGGCGAACGGGTGCACGGCCTCGCGGCCGGACTTGCCGAAGGGCTCGCGGCTCTCGGGCACCGTGTTCTCCACAAGGAGTACTTTGACACGCTCCGCGTCCAGCCTGTGGCGGGAAGCGCCGCACGCATCCTCGCGGCGGCGGCGGAGAAGAAGATGAACTTCCGCACGTTCGCCGACGGCTCCATCGGGATATCCCTTGACGAACGGTCCACGCCTGCCGAGGTTGCCTCACTGCTGGAGGTGTTCGCCGCCGGCACGGGGAAGGCCCCGTCGAAGGCGGCCGTAGCGGCCCGCGCAATCGACGGGCCGCTCGCCCGGACCTCGCCGTTCCTCACGCATCCCGTCTTCACGAGCCATCACTCCGAAACGGAGATGCTCCGGTACATCCACATGCTCGAGTCGAGAGACCTCGCATTGAACGTCAGCATGATCCCGCTCGGATCGTGCACGATGAAGCTGAACGCAACGACTGAGATGATCCCGGTGACCTGGCCGGAGTTCTCGGCCATCCATCCGTTTGCGCCGGCCGAGCAGGCACAGGGGTATCAGCGCATCTTCAGCGACATCACGGCCTGGCTCTCGGAGATCACAGGCTTCCCGGCGGTCTCGCTCCAGCCGAACGCCGGGGCGCAGGGCGAGTATACGGGCCTGCTGGTCATCAGGGCGTACCACCAGAGGCGCGGGGAGGGACATCGAAACGTCTGCCTCATCCCGTCATCGGCACACGGTACCAATCCGGCGAGCGCCGTGATGGCGGGGATGGAGGTCGTCATCGTCCGGTGCGACGCGCAGGGGAACATTGATCTCGGCGATCTTGCATCCAGGGCGGAGGCGCACAGCAGCCGGCTGGCGGCGCTGATGGTAACGTACCCGTCGACGCACGGCGTGTTCGAAGAGCAGATCAAGGACATCTGCGCGATCGTCCACCGCCACGGCGGGCAGGTGTACATGGACGGCGCGAACATGAACGCGCAGGTGGGCCTGACGCGCCCGGCGGACATCGGCGCGGACGTCTGCCACATCAACCTTCACAAGACATTCTGCATTCCGCACGGCGGGGGCGGTCCGGGGATGGGACCGATCGCGGTCGCGTCGCACCTGGCCCCCTTCCTGCCCGGCCATCCCGTGGTCCGCACCGGCGGCTCCGAAGCGATCGGGCCCGTCTCGTCGGCGCCGTGGGGCAGCGCGAGCATCCTGCTCATCTCCTGGGCGTACATTGCGTTGATGGGCGGGGCCGGGCTCACGCGCGCCACAGCCATGGCCATCCTGAACGCGAACTACATGGCGAAGCGCCTCGAACCGCACTATCCGATCCTCTACCGGGGCACCACCGGACGGGTCGCGCACGAGTTCATCGTGGATCTGCGCGGACTCAAGGAAGGCTCAGGGGTCGAGGCGGAGGACGTCGCGAAGCGGTTGATGGATTACGGATTTCACGCGCCCACCGTCTCGTTCCCCGTTGCCGGCACGCTGATGATCGAGCCGACGGAGAGCGAGCCGAAGGAAGAGCTCGACCGGTTCTGCGATGCGATGATTTCCATCAGGCAGGAGATCGCCGAGATCGAGTCGGGCGTCGCCGACCGTCAGCAGAACGTGCTGAAGAACGCGCCGCACACGGCCGAGGTCGTCTGCGGCGACAGGTGGGAGCACCCGTATTCGCGCGAGAAGGCCGCGTTCCCGGTTCCGTGGCTCCGGAGGATGAAATTCTGGCCCGCGGTCGGGCGCGTGAACAACGCGTATGGCGACCGCAACGTCGTGTGCACGTGTCCGCCGATCGAGGATTACGAAGACACCGCCGCGACCTGAGCGCGGCCGAAAGACCGCCGGCGCCTGCGTGCGGGCGCCCACACGTGCGTCACCTAGGTGACGCACGTGTGGCGCAGCCGCCGGGCGCAGCAGACCCGCCGTACAGCACGAGCGCCGCACCCCGCCAGGGCGGGATGCGGCGCTTCGATGTTCATGACGGCGCGGACCGGCGGCGGAACCCGCCGCGGACTACTTCGCGACCGTCTTCCCGTAGGCCGCCGCGTCCATGAGGGACGCCAGCTCCGCAGGCTCCGCGACCCGGATCTTCACCATCCACCCCTTCCCGTACGGATCCTTGTTCACGATCTCGGGCGTCCTGGAGAGTTCCTGGTTCACTTCGGTCACCGTGCCCGAGACGGGCGCATAGAGATCCGACACGGCCTTCACCGCCTCTATCGTTCCGAACGTCGCGTGCGCCTTGACGGCCGCGCCGACCGCAGGAAGCTCGACGAACACAACGTCCCCCAGCTCACCCTGCGCGTACTCCGTGATGCCCACAGTACCGATCCCCCCCTCCACCCTGATCCACTCGTGGTCTTTCGTGTACTTCGCATCATTCGGGAAAGTCATCGACCTGTTCCTTTCGATCGTCTGAGGTGGGACCCCAGCCGGGCTACTCTTCAGGATTGAATCGGAACGATTCCAGGAAGCTCGTGTCGAACTTGCCGCTCCGGAACCGGTCGTCTTTCATGACCTGACGGTGAAACGGGATTGTCGTCTTGATGCCGCCCACGGTGAACTCATCCAGGGCCGACGCCATCTTGCTGATGGCGCCGTCTCGCGTCTGAGCGAACACGATGAGCTTGGCGATCAACGAATCGTAGTACGGCGGGACGTGATAGCCGGCGTAGCTGTGGGTATCGACCCGCACGCCGAACCCACCCGGCATATGGAAATCGGTAATCAGCCCTGGAGACGGCCGGAAATTCTGCGCGGGGTCCTCGGCGTTGATCCTGCATTCGATGGCATGCCCGCGGAACGTGATCTTCTTGGTCGACAGCTTCTCGCCCGCCGCCACCTGGAGCTGGAGCTTGATCAGGTCGTGTCCCGTCACCTGCTCGGTGACCGGGTGCTCGACCTGGATGCGCGTGTTCATCTCCATGAAATAGAAGTTCCGGTCCTTGTCGACCAGGAACTCGATGGTGCCGGCGCCCTCATAGCCGACCGCGTTGCACCCCTTGATCGCGGCTTCGCCCATGCGCTTGCGCAGCGGCTCGTCCACGATCGGCGACGGAGACTCCTCGACGAGCTTCTGGTGGCGGCGCTGTACGGAACAATCGCGCTCTCCGAAATGCGTGGTGTGGCCGTGCTGGTCGCCGAAGACCTGGATTTCGATGTGCCGGGGCTGTTCGACGAACTTCTCGATGTAGACATCGGGATTGTTGAACGCCTGGTCGGCCTCGTGCTGTGCGGTCTTGAACGCGTTCTCGAGCTCCGCCTCTTCGCGGACGACGCGCATTCCGCGGCCGCCTCCGCCCGCAACCGCCTTGATGATGACGGGGAATTCGATCGCCTTCGCGATTTCGATTGCCTCTCCAACGCTCTTGATGACGCCGTCGCTGCCCGGAATCACGGGCACGCCGGCCTTCTTCATCGTCTCCTTGGCGAGCGCCTTGTCCCCCATCGTCCGGATCATCTCGGCGCTCGGGCCGATGAACTTCATCCCGGACGTCGTGCAGATCTCCGCGAAGCTCGCGTTCTCGGCGAGGAATCCGTAGCCCGGATGGATCGCCTCGGCGTTCGTGACCTCGGCCGCCGCGATGATGCGCGGGATCTTGAGGTAGCTTTCCTTGCCGGGGGGAGGGCCGATGCACACGGCTTCATCGGCGAAGCGCACATGGAGGGAATCCCTGTCGGCTTTCGAATAGACCGCGACGGTCTTGATGCCGAGCTGCTTGCAGACGCGAATCACCCGGAGGGCAATTTCCCCCCGGTTGGCAATGAGGACTTTCTTGAACACCCCTAGACCTTTTCGACGAGGAACAGAGTCTGATCGTATTCGACGGGCTGGCCGTTCTCAACAAGGATCTTGGTGATCCTGCCGGCCACGTCGCACTCGATCTCGTTCATGAGCTTCATGGCCTCGACGATGCAGAGGACCGTGCCAGGCTCAACGGCGGCGCCGATCTGAACAAACGGCGCGGCGTCGGGGGCGGGAGCGCGATAGAACGTACCGACGATGGGCGACTTGACTTCGTGGAGATGCGCATCGGCCGGCGCGGGAGCCGCCGCCGGTCGGGGCTGCAGACGGAGCGGCAGGCACGGCCTGCGGCACGGAATAGGCCGCCATGGGCGGGGGCGCCAGCGCGGTGGGAGCGCTCGCCGGGCGCGCCTTCGTCAGGCGGATCTTCTTCCCCTCCTCCTCAATCTCCAGCTCCTCAACGTCGCTCTCGGAAAGCAACTTGATCAGCTTCTTCACATAATTGAGATCCATTGACGCTCCGCGGTTCTCGGTGTTGGAGGAAGGATCAGCAGGGGCGCCGATATCTCCGGCGCTCAGACTTTTACCCGCTCGATATACGATCCGGTACGGGTGTCGATTTTGAGGACGTCACCCTCGTTTATGAAAAGGGGAACGTTCACGTTCGCGCCGGTCTCGACGCGCGCGGGCTTCGTGCCGGCGGTCGCGGTGTCACCGCGAACACCCGGGACTGTCTCTACAACTTTCAGTGCAACCGTGATCGGCAGCTCGATACCGGTGATATCGGTCCCGTTGAAGAGGATATCCACCACCTCGCCGTCCTTCAGGAACTGGGCCCCGTCACCGATGACCTCTTCCGGGATGGTCATCTGGTCGTATGTCTCCTGGTCCATGAAGACATACCCGCTGCCGTCCCTGTACAGGAACTGGAATTGCCTGCGCTCGATCCGGATGATCTCGATAGCCTCGCCGGCCCGGAACCGGTTTTCGATGACCTTTCCGCTCTTCAGGTTCTTGAGGCGTGTGCGCACAAATGCACGCCAGTTGCCAGGATTGACGTGCTGAAACTCGACGACAGTCCACAGATCGTTATTGTATCGGATGACCAGACCAGGCCGGAAATCGGAGGTACTCGGCATAAAATCCTATGAAACTAAGGAAAAATCGAGGAAAAGGAGGCAAAAATATACAGAATGCCCCCCACAAAGTCAACCATTGCCCGTCGTCGGAGATTTCGGTATCCTTGGGGACGATGAGACCGATTGTGGCTGCCATACTCTTTCTGACGCTCGCCTCGTGCCGCGGGACGAACCGCGCAGACGCATCAGGCGATGAGGTGAAGTTCGCGCAGGTCTACGCCCGGCTCGTGTTGATCTCGTCCGACCCCCAGGCGGGGTCGAGTATTACCCCGGAGCAGGTCCTGAAAGACGCCGGCATGACTCAGGAGGAGTTCCGCAGGCGTGTGGCGGAGTACAACCGGGACCCCCAACGCTGGGGTGCGTTCATAGAGAACGTCCAGAAGATCGTAGAGGAAGAAGTCACACGGAAGGCTTCGCCGCCGTCGAGTCGCGGTGACACGTCCTCGAGCCCGGGAGGCGCCACATCAAGTCCCCGCACTGCCGCCCCCGGAGCCGGCAGCGCATCTTCGAACCCCAAACAGGCTGCATCGGGTCAATGAGTTTCCGCCCCGGCGGCGGGACCCGCAGGTACTGGCTCAGGCGACCTTCCCGATAACGACCGGCTTCTCCTTCATGTTCTTCAGCCTCCGGACCGCTTCGTCCGCAGCACGCTTCCCCACCGCGATGACAAGCCCGATCCCGAGGTTGAACGTCTTCCGCATATCTTCCTCCGGCACGCTCCCCAGCCGCTGAATCAGGCCGAAGATCGCGGGCCGCTCCCACGCCTCCCAATCGATGTCCAGGCTCCGTCCCTTCGGCATGATCCGCATGGTGTTGCCGACGATCCCGCCGCCGGTGATGTGAGACATGCCTCGGATCTCCACCTTCTCCATCAGGCGCGAGACGGGCTTCAGATAGGAACGGTGGATGGCGAGCAACGCCTCGGCCAGCGTGCAGCCCAGCTCGGGCACGTGCGATTCGGTTGCGTAGTCCTTGAAAAGGACCGCACGGGCCAGCGAATACCCGTTGGTGTGGAGACCGGTCGAGCGAAGACCGATGAGCACATCCCCCTTCTTGATCCGCGATCCATCCACGATACCGGACCGATCCACGACGCCCACGATGGCCCCGGCCAGGTCGAAATCCTCGCCGTGATACAGCCCGGGCATTTCGGCCGTCTCGCCGCCGATGAGCGCGCAGCCGTTCTGGCGGCAGGCCAGGGCGATGCCGCTCACGACACCCGCCGCGGCAGCGGGATTCAGCTTTCCCGTGGCAAAGTAGTCGAGGAAGAAGAGCGGCCGGGCACCGCAGACCAGGATGTCGTTCACGCAGTGGTTCACGAGGTCCTGCCCGACGGTCGTGTACACGCCGGCGCGCCGGGCAACGATGAGCTTCGTCCCGACGCCGTCAATGCTGGACACCAGGACGGGCTTGCGGAGCTTCTTGAATCGCGCGTCGAACAGGCCGCCGAAGCCTCCGATCCCCCCGATCACTCTCCCCGTGAAGGTCCCGCGGACGCTCTTCTTGATGAGCTGGACAAACCTGTCGCCTTCCTCGATATTCACACCCGCCCGGGTGTAGGTCAGTTCATTTTCCATGGTCGTTTCGTTCCCTCGTGCGCGTCAAACTACCCAATGCACCCCTGAATTGCAAGACGGGATCGGGCGGTCATCTTGCAGGTTTACGCCGGTCTGTCTATATTTTTTCATGACTCCTCCACCGGTATCGGCAGTCTCCTATCTCGGATCTGCGACGCAGATCCACGTGGGGAAAATATTGTGCCTCGGACGGAACTACCGGGAGCATGCGAAGGAGATGCAGGCGGAGGTCCCGACCGAACCGGTTGTCTTCCTGAAGCCGTCCACGGCGTTGCTCGCCGACGGCGGAGTGATTCGACTCCCCTCCTTCTCCAGGGATGTCCACCATGAAGTGGAGATCGTCGTCCTGATCTCGGAGGGCGGCCGGGATATTCCCCGCGAGAGGGCGTTCGACCACGTGGGCGGATATGCGATCGGGCTCGACCTGACGGCGCGCGATGTTCAGAGCGCGGCAAAGAAGAAGGGATTGCCCTGGGCGGTGTCCAAGGGCTTTGACACATCCGCACCCGTGTCGCAGTTCGTTCCCCGCCCCCGGGTGTCCGACCCCGGGCAGCTGCAGTTTTCTCTCGCCGTCAACGGCACGATCCGTCAGCGCGGGAGCGCGGCGGATATGATCTTCCCCGTCGACGCCGTGGTCTCGTATCTCTCGACCGTCTTCACGCTCGAGCCCGGCGACCTGATATTCACCGGGACGCCGGAAGGCGTGGCGGCCATCGCCCCGCGCGATCGCCTCGAAGCGCGGCTCGCAGACCTTGTCTCACTCACCGTTACGGTAGGGTAGCACGATGGCGAAGATCATCGCGGTGATCCTCCCGAAAGGCGGCGTCGGCAAGACGGTCACGGCCGTCAATCTCGCAGCCAGCCTGGCGGTCGCCGAACAGCGGACCCTCCTGATCGACCTGGACACGATCGGCTCGTCCGGGTTGTCGCTCGGCCTGACCGAAGGGCGCATCTCCGCCGGTCTCTACGAGATCTTCAATTTCCTGACCACGCTGCCGCGGGCGATCCACAAGACCGAGCTCTCGCACCTCGACGTGATTCCTTCGAACATCACGACGCTTCAGCGCGAGGAGCGGATGGCGCGGCTCGCCGACAACCGGTCGATCCTCAAGAACTGCCTCCGCGCCGTGCAGCGCGAGTACGAGTACATCATACTGGACTGCCCGCCATTCCTCCGCGGGATCACGACGAACGCACTCACCGCAGCAGACTCGGTGCTGATCCCGGTGAAGTCCGGGCACTTCTCTCTGGACGCGGTCGACAAGCTCTTCAAGTACCTCGACTGGATCAGAGAGGTGGCGAACAGGCAACTGGCCGTCGAGGGCATACTTCTGACGATGCACGAGCCGAACACGCGCGTCACCGACATCACCACCCGCGAGCTGCAGGGGAAGTACCGGAAGCACATGCTTCCGTTCGTGATCCCGAAGAACACCGTCCTCAGCGAGGCCAGCTTCTACGGAAAACCGGCTATCCTGTACAACGCCGGCTCCCGCGGCGCCACCGCATATCTCAACCTCGCCCGTGCGGTCATGGAACGGACACGTCGTGAAGCGGCCGACGCCGTTCCGGTTCCCGGCGAACGACGGAACGCATCCCACGGACAGAGCCAGTAATGCGAGCGGCACTCATCGTTCTCTCCTTCGTCGCCGCCCTCCTCAGCCTCTCCTTCGCACTTTCTCCCCGACAGGCCCCGGAAGCGGAGAAGCCGGGGGCACACGCGGCGCTGCCTGATCCGCCGACGGCTCCACGCTGGGAGTCGAAGTACGACTCCGTCCGCACCAATCTGAGCGACTACATGTGGCCGACCGATGCCGGCCGCGGGATCACGTCGACCTTCGGCGAATTCCGCCGGAGCCATTTTCACGCGGGCATCGACGTCAGCACCGGAGACCGGACGGGATATAAGGTTTTTGCGGCAAGAGACGGATACGTGTGGCGCATCAACGTCTCGCCCGAAGGGTACGGCAAAGTCCTGTACGTCCGGCACCGCGACGGTTATACGACCGTGTACGCCCATCTCGACAGGTTCTCGAAGAGCATCGAGGCGCGCGTCCGCAAGGAACAGGAACATCTCGAGCGGTATCCGGTGGACATCACATGGAGGCCGGACGAGCTTCCCGTAGCGAAGGGTGACGTCATCGCCTACACGGGCGAGACCGGGGCCGGGATCCCCGCATCTGCACTTTGAAATCCGCGACGAGCACATGAACGCGGTGAACCCGCTGCTCTGCCCCGCGTTCAAGATCGCCGACGACATCAGGCCGGGGGCAAACGCCATCGCCCTGATCCCGATCGGGCCCGGGTCTCGCGTGGACGGCATGAACGCCCCGTCAATCCGGCGGCTGGCGCAGGACAGGAGCGGCGCAATGGTTGCCCGCTCGGGGTTCAGGCTGACCGGCGACGCCGGCGTCGCGATCAACATCCGGGACCGTTCGAACGAGACCTGGTACCGGCACGGAGTCTACCGCCACACGCTGCGCATCGACGACAGCGTCGCGTTCGACGTCCGCTTCGACCGCGCTCCCGTCAACGAGGGCCAGCAGATCTCCCTCTACTATTCATGGCCATTGCTGAGGGCCGGCAAGGGACGCTACGAGAAGCTGTTCGTGGACGGATGGCACGAACTGCCGTTCCTGTCCAATCCCTTGATTGGCGCCGGGATCCTGTCGTCGTTCCGCCTCGCGCCCGGGCTCCACACGGTCTCGGTCCGCTCCGAGGACATCCAGGGGAACGCCACGGAGACCGTCGCCGAAGTGACCGTCGAGCCGCAGACCGATCCCGGCTTGCCCGCATGGCATGAGGCCGCGGGATCCAACGGCGCCTCCGCCGCGCCGCTCGACATCGACATCTCGCTTGCGGGCGAGCTCGTCCACGTCACCGCTGCCGCACAGGGAGCGTTTACCATCGGCCCCGCGCTCACCGTGCACGAGGGCTCGCTCACGCGCACGCTCCCGATGCAGCTCGCGTCGCGCTCCAGAGCCGTGGCCACATTTCCGCCCGACCCGTCGTACCAGGGAACGCGGACGATCACCGTCGATGCCGATGTCGCGGGATCGCCCGCGAAAGGCGAACGCAGCCGCGCCGTGTATGTGATCGAACCGGAGCGCCCCGGGTCGTTCACCGTCGACGGAGGAGCGCTGACCGTGCTGTGGGACTCGACGTCGACGTTCGGCCCGCTGGCGCTGACTGTCGACCATGGCGTCCATAACGGCCAGGAGGCGTACACGTTCGGTCCCGAGGACGCCGTGCTCCGGAACGGGTTCACGGTCATTGTCCGACCCGACCGGAAGGCTCCCAGGTCAGGCGCTCTTCGTCAGCACCGGCTCCCGATGGACCATGGTCAGAACCGAAGCGCTCCCCGACGGCACGCTGCGGGGCCGCATGCGGCGGATGCTGGGAGACCTCACGGTGCTCGCCGACACGACCGCGCCCACGATCGGACGAGTGCACATCCAGCAGCGCTCCGGGCGCAGACTGGGTGTGTCATTCGGCTTCGACGACAACCTGTCCGGCGTTGATTATGAAACCATGAAGCTGTACCTTGATGACCGTTTTCATGTCCCTGAGATCGATGGGGAACATAACCGCACCGTCTTCCTCTCCGCCGAACCGCTCTCCGTTGGACCTCACCGGGTGAAAATTTCCTTCAGCGACGAACTCGGCAACACGACGAGCGTTGAGAGGACGATCACCATTCGCTGAAGACCCACTCTTGTTGATCGCGTGAGATTACCCGTGCCCCTCGAAAAAGCATACGCCCCGCAGGACGTCGAGACGAAGTGGTATGCGCACTGGGAGCGCAGCGGTTTCTTCCATGCCTCCGTGCGTCCCGGCCGCGAGCCGTACACCATCGTCATTCCTCCGCCGAACATCACCGGCGTGCTCCATATGGGGCACATCCTGAACAACACGCTGCAGGACGTCTTCATCCGGTACCACCGCATGGCCGGGCGCGAGGCGGCCTGGATCCCGGGCACCGACCACGCCGGCATCGCGACGCAGAATGTCGTCGAGAAGGCGCTGATGAAAGAGGGGAAGACGCGGCACGACCTCGGGCGGGAGAAGTTTCTCGAACGCGTGTGGGCCTGGAAGGAACAGTACGGGGGGACCATCATCCGGCAGCTCCGGACGCTCGGCTGTTCGTGCGACTGGGAGCGCGAGAAATTCACGATGGACGAAACCCTCTCCGCGGCCGTGCGGGAAGTCTTTGTGCGGCTGCACGAGGAGGGGCTGATCTACCGCGGGAAGTACATCGTCAACTGGTGCCCGCGCGACCATACCGCGATCAGCGACGACGAGGTCAATTACAGCGAGCACCAGGGATCGCTCTACTATATCAGGTACCCGGTCGAGGGCGGGGCCGGCACGGACGCGTTCCTGACCGTCGCGACCACCCGCCCGGAAACGATGCTGGGCGATACGGCGGTCGCCGTCAATCCCTCCGACGAGCGGTACAGCCATCTCGTGGGGCGCCGCGCAATCCTCCCGCTGACCGGGCGGGAGATTCCAATCGTCGCGGACGATTTCGTCGACCCGCAGTTCGGCACGGGAATGGTGAAGGTCACGCCCGCGCACGACCCCAACGATTTCTGGATCGGACAGCGGCACAACCTTCCGCAGATCAACATCTTCGATATTTCGGCGACGCTGAACGACAACGCACCCGAGGCGTACCGCGGGCTTGACCGCTTCGTGGCGCGGAAGCGGGTCGTCGAAGACCTGGAGCGAGCGGGACTGCTGGTCAGGATCGAGCCCCATCCGCACAACGTCGGCACGTGCTATCGCTGCGACACGGTCATCGAGCCGTACCTCTCGGACCAGTGGTTCGTGAAGATGAAACCGCTTGCCGAACCCGCCCTCGAGGTGGTGCGGAGCGGGCAGGTCCGTTTTTACCCGGATCGCTGGGTCAAGGTGTACGAGCACTGGATGACGAACATCCGCGACTGGTGCATCTCGCGGCAGCTCTGGTGGGGACACCGCATCCCCGTCTGGTACTGTGACGACCGCCGCTCCCCCGCCTGCAGCGAGCCGATCGTCCGCAGGAGCGCGCCCGACCGTTGCCCGCACTGCAACGGCCAGCGGCTCCGCCAGGACGAGGACGTGCTCGACACCTGGTTCTCCTCCTGGCTCTGGCCGTTCTCGGTGCACAACTGGCCGAACGAGAAGCAGCACGGAACCGACGCGGACCTCAGGTACTTCTACCCCACGAATCTCCTCGTCACCGCGCCCGAGATCATCTTCTTCTGGGTCGCGCGCATGATCATGTCGGGCCTGAAGTTCGGGCCGGACTTCACGGGCTCCGCCGATCCCGCGAAGAACATTCCGTTCCGCGACGTCTACTTCACCAGCATCGTGCGCGACGAGAAGGGGCGCAAGATGTCGAAGTCGCTGGGCAACTCGCCCGAGCCGCTCGACCTCATCGCGACATACGGCGCCGACGCCGTGCGCTTCACGACGCTCTACCTCGCTCCGCTCGGGCAGGACATCCTGTACGCAGTCGAGAAGAACGAGATCGGGAGGAACTTCGCGAACAAGATCTGGAACGCCGGACGGTTCCTGCTCATGAACCGGGACCAGATCGGCGAAGCGGACGGGACCGCGGAGTTCGAAACGCGCGAGACCGACCTCGCTGACCGCTGGATCCTGTCTCGCCTCCACTCCACGATCCGGGAGATCGAGGACGGCATGCGCGCCTACGAGGTGAACAAGGTTGCGAAGATGATCTTCGATTTCTTCTGGCACGACTTCGCCGACTGGTACCTCGAGATGGTGAAGTCGCGGTTGTACGGCGACGAGCCGGATGCGACGAAGCGGATCGTGCTCCGCAGGGCCATCGACGTGTACGACGCGGCCCTCCGTCTGCTCCATCCGCTCATGCCGTTCGTGACCGAAGAGCTCTGGCAGAATATCCGGGTCCGGCCCGAAGGGGCGACGATCATGCGGAGCGCGCTCCCCGCGTGCGATGCGTCGCTGATCGAGCCCACCGTGGAGTCCGAGATGGCGTTCGTGCAGCGCGTCATCGAAGAGGTCCGGACGATCCGGGGAGAGATCGGAATCCCGCCGTCGCGCGACATCGAATTGCATATGCACCTCACGCCCGGGCGGAGCGAAGCGAGCATCCGCCGGTATTCGGGCTACCTGCAGCGGCTCGCGAAGGTCGCCGTCCTGACCGTCCGGACCGAGGGCGGCCGCCCTCCCACCTCCATGAGCGCGGTGGTGGACGGGGAGGAATTGTTCGTCCCTCTCGGCGGGTTGATCGACGTCGAGCACGAGCGGGCGCGGCTGCGGAAGGAAATCGACCGCCTGACGGGGATGACGTCCGGCGTCCGGGCCAAGCTGGACAACCAGGCATTCATCGGGAAGGCTCCCGCGGATGTCATTCAGCGCGAGCGCGAGAAGCTGCAGAGCTTCACGCTCACGCTGGAAAAGCTTCAGAAGAACCTTCACGCACTCGACTAGTGCCCCACCGACTCCTGATCATACACACAGAGGGGCACAGTGCTCGCTCCAACTTTCAACAAGATGTGGTGCCGTTCACGGGTTATGATGGAACAGCACTAGCACGCAGGAGCCTCACATGCGGAATCTGAGCGTCGTCTTCTTCTGTCTCGCTGTCACCTCCACGCTGCGCGCAGCGGCGCCGGGGGCCACCCCCGCCCCCGAAACCGTCGACACGGCCGCCATCTCGCGCATCATGGACGAGGGGATGAACCGCTCGCAGGTCATGGAGACGCTTCTCGGAGTCACTGACGTGAACGGTCCGCGCCTCACGTGGTCGCCCGGCTATGCGCGCGCGGCCGAATACCTGATCGCGCGCATGAGCGCATGGGGTCTCGAGAACCCCCACATCGAGCGCTGGGCCCCGCTCGGCGTCGGCTGGACGCTCAAAGAGTTTTCCGCGAACGTCCTGACACCCTACGCCTTCCCCCTGCACGCATATCCGCGGGCATGGTCGAACGGCGTGCGCGGCACCGTCCGCGCGGAGGTCGTACACCTCGAGGCGGCGTCAGACAGCGCCCTCCAGTTGTACCGCGGCAAGCTCAAGGGCCGCTTCGTGCTCCTGGGAGACTCTGTCGAATTCGATTCCCCATTCGAGCCCGTCGCAACGCGCGAGACCGACTCCTCCCTCCTCGCTCTTGCGAACGCCGGCACCGAGCGACGGGGGCGGCGCCCCGGCGGCGGTCCAGGCGGCGGGATGCAGCGCTGGATCCTGGCGATGCGCAAGCTCCAGCTCTGTCAGGAGGAGAAAGCGGCGGGCATGCTCTTCCCGAGCCGTGCGGAGAGCGGCATCCTGACCGTCCAGGGAGTAACGGTCCCTGATCATCCGGATACTCCGTTCGCGGATCGTCTGCAGGCGTACGACCGGATCCGCAAGGAGCTCATCCCGCAGATCTCGGTTTCAGCCGATCATTACAACAGGATGCTCCGGCTCGTGCGTGCAGGCAAGAAGGTGACGCTCGAGATGGAGCTCGAGGTCGAGGCGACGCCGCCCGATTCCGGAGCGAACGTCATCGCGGAAATTCCCGGGACCGATCTCAAGGACGAAGTCGTGATGGTGGGCGGGCACCTCGACTCCTGGCACGGCGGAACGGGAGGCAACGACAACGGGACAGGTGTCGCGACGAGCATGGAAGCCGTGCGTATCCTCAAGGCGCTCGGGCTCAAGCCGCGCCGGACCATCCGGATCGGGCTCTGGGGGGGCGAGGAGCAGGGACTGTACGGATCCGAGGCGTACGTGAGCGCGCACCTTGGAAAAGCTGTGGACGATTCCTCGGCGCCGCGGGGCAAACGGTACGAGTACAAGCCTGAGGGCGACAAGTTCTGCGCGTACTTCAACAACGACAACGGCACCGGGCGGATTCGGGGGATCTATCTCCAGGGCAACGAGGCTCTGAGGCCGATCTTCCGGAAGTGGCTGGAGCCGTTCAGGGACAAGGGGGCCTCCACGATCACGCCCCTTCCGACCGGAGGCACCGACATCCTTGCGTTCAATGAGATCGGCCTCCCGGGCTTCCAGTTCATCCAGGACGACATCGACTACTTCACCCGCACCTGGCATACCACGTCGGACACGTATGACAGGGCGCTCCCGGACGACCTGAAGCAGGCCTCGGTCATCATGGCCGCTTTCATCTATAATGCAGCCATGAGGGACGAGCCCCTGCCGCGAAAGCAGCGGTGATCCCATCGCGCCAGATTCCGGAATGCCGGCCTTCTTTCGCGTCCGAGAGAAGGCCGGTTTGTTAATAACCGCCAAATTCTCCATATTTTTGCCATGTCTCCCACACACGTGACACCGGAAATCCTTGAGCTGCTCAAGGGCATTGCAGGGCCCGAATTCGTAGCCACCGATTCGGATGCCATCGCTGCACATGCCAGCGATGAAACCGAGGACCTTCATTTCCCCCCCGAGGTCGTTGTCCGGCCAGGGACTGCTGCGGAGATCTCAGACATTCTCCGGCTCGCCACCGCTCGCGGCATCCCCGTGACACCGCGCGGCGGGGGCACCGGACTTTCAGGCGGCGCCCTTCCCGTGCATGGCGGAATATGCCTCTCCCTTGACCGCCTGAACCGGATTCTCGAGATCGACCGGGACAACCTGCAGGCGGTAGTGGAGCCGGGAGTCATCACGCAGAGACTGCACGAGGCCGTCGAGGCGGTCGGGCTCTTCTACCCGCCGGACCCGGCGTCGCGAGGCAGCTCTCATCTCGGGGGCAATCTCGCCGAAGGCGCGGGCGGGCCTCGCGCCGTGAAGTACGGCGTCACGCGCGACTACGTGCTCGGCGTCGAAGCCGTCCTCCCCAGCGGAGAGGTCATCACCACGGGCGCTCGCGTTCTCAAGAACTCCACGGGCTACAACCTCACCCATCTGCTGATCGGCAGCGAGGGGACACTCGCGGTCATCACCAAGGTATTCCTCCGTCTCATCCCGCTTCCGAAGCACCGGCTGGTCATGCTGGTCGCCTTCGCGACGCTCGAAGATGCGGCAAAGGCGGTGGCGGCCATATTCCAGGCCGGCCTGACGCCGTCGGCGCTCGAATTCATGGAGCGCGCGGCCGTGCAGGTCGCCGAGGAGCGACAGGGCAAGTCGTTTCCGAACAACACCGCCGGCGCCCAGCTGTTTGTCGAGGTGGACGGACACCACGAAGACCTCGTCGCGCGCGACCTGGAGGCGGTCGCGGAGGTGCTCCAGGGGTTCGGCCCGCTGGACATGGTTCTGGCTGACGGGCGACAGAAGGTCGAGGACGTCTGGGCGTTGCGGAGGGGCATCGGAGAAGCGGTGAAGTCGATCTCCCCCTACAAGGAAGAAGACACCGTGGTCCCCCGGGCCCGCCTTGCCGACCTCGTGAGCGGGGTCAAGGAGATTTGCGAGCGGCACGGCGTGCGTTCCATTTGCTACGGCCATGCCGGAGACGGGAACGTGCACGTCAATCTCCTGAGAATGGAGATGACCGAGGAGGAATGGGAGAAGACATCCGAGGCGGCCATACAGGAGATCTTCCGGCTCACGGTCCGTCTCGGCGGCACCATCTCGGGAGAACACGGCATCGGATATTCGCAGCGCGAATACCTCCCGATCGCTCTCTCCCCCGCAACCATCGGCGTCATGAAGGGCATCAAGCGGGTGTTCGACCCGAGCGGCATTTTGAATCCGGACAAGATATTCCCTTCCGATCACCAGAACCGGGGCTGATGGCCATGGGAAAAGAGTACACAGAGCCCCGCATGCACACCGCCGAGCACATCCTGAACCAGACCATGGTCCGGATGTTCCAGCGCGGGCGCTCGTTCAGCTCGCACATCGAGAAGAAGAAGTCCAAGTGCGACTACCGGTTCGACAGGAACCTCACGCCGGAGGAGGTCGCGGAGATCGAACGGCGGGTAAACGGCGTGATTGCGGCGAACCTTCCGGTCACGGAGGAGCAGATGGCGCGGGAGGAGGCAGCCAGGATGTTCGACCTTGGCCGTCTGCCGGACGCAGCCGGCGATCGCTTGCGCATAGTCCGGGTGGGCGATTACGACGCCTGCCCATGCGGCGGGCAGCACGCCCGCTCGAGCGGCGAGATCGGGGGGTTCACCATCATATCGACGAGCCACGAAAACGGCGTGCTCCGGATCCGGTACAAGATCGCGACCGAGGAGCAGTGAGGCGCGAGGCCGGACGCGAGGTGTCGTTTCATATGCTGGGAGTTGCTGAACCCCTGTCAGGAAAGAAATCCACAAAGTTGTCCACATCAAATCGTTTCATGTGGAATCTCTGCGATATAAGATAACGCTGTTGATTTTATTATAGCTTACCTTCATTCGTCTCCAGCTGTCTTCCACAACCTTTCCACGACTCTCCGCAGATTTTTTTCTGATTCCAAAAAAAACTGCTTGACATTGCCGGCGATCATCCATACGATTGGATACGAGCCTGCCATTACGTCACTCGATCTCCCCTGATCGATCTTCTAAGCCTTTCTGATTCGTGCAGCAGCGTACGATCATGATGTCATCTTTCAGATGAACGGTTTTTAATACTTGCTCCATTATCGGGGACTCCCCTCCCATGAAGCAGAAGCTCCACATGACGCCGGACGAATTCCGCACATACGTTGCCTCAGAGGTTGAGAGCATCAGTACTGAGATCGAGCAGCTCCGTTTCACGGCGGAGAACCGTGCCGGGACTCCGGGGATGCGCGACGGTTCCGATGCCGCTACGGCCCCAGGCACCCCGGCATTCGTTCCTCGTCCTTCTCTCCCCCATCATCACAAGGTACCACGGGGGTAGCAATACATGCACGGCACCAGCCACATATCCTCCCACGTTGACATCACGCGCATTGCGGTCGTTTCCGACAAGCACACCGCTGTACCGCTCACGCCCGCTCGCCTTCTGATCGTTGAAGACGGCCTGATCATTGCCGAAGACATGCGCCGGCGATGCGAAGCGCTGGGGTACACCGTCACGGGCATTGCCGCGACGGGAGAAGATGCGGTCTTCATCGCCGACCGCACCCGGCCCGACCTGGTTCTCATGGACATCAGGCTCCGCGGGACGATGGACGGCATCGAGGCCGCGCGCCAGATCCGGACGACCCTGGGCATCCCGATCGTGTACGCCACGTCGTCGTCGGACGAGGCAACGCTCATCCGCGCGAAGGAGACCGAGCCGTTCGGGTATCTGCTGAAACCCGTCGAGCCGCGCGAACTGCACGCGACCATCGAGCTCGCACTGCACCGTCGCTCGCGGGAAGCCGAGTTGCGGAGGACCCACGAGCTTTACAGGACGTTGATCAACGCCTACATCGAACCCGTGATCCTGATGGATCTTGACGGCGTCATCACGGCGTGCAACAATGATGCGGAGAAGATCCTCGGATCCTCGCCCGATCCGGTGCGCGCCAGGAACCTGCTGGACTTCATTCCGCCGGAAGAGCGTCAGGCCTTTGCCACTCATCTCGCGGGCCTCCGGTCCGGCACGCAATCCCGCGCGGCTCAGATCAAATGCACGCTGCTTGATGCGGGATGCATACGCGTGCCGACGACGCTCAACATCCGTACGCTCCGGGACAACAGCGACGTGCCGAGGGCCCTGCTGGCAATTGTCCAGACAGCCGCGCGTCAGCAGAAGAGCTCCCAGGCTTCCGCCGTTCCTCGCTGAGCGGCGCCGCACTTCCCTCTTCGATATCTTTTGCCTATCTTGCGCGCATCCAATCACGCCTCCCAACAGGTGCGGGTATTATCATGAAGCAGACTGCCCTCGAGCGGTTCCTCCGCTATGTGAAGATCGACACGCAATCCAAAGAAGACGCCACAACCTATCCAAGCACGCCGAAGCAGCTCGACCTGCTGAACCTGCTCGTCGCCGAATTGAAGGAGATCGGCGCACGGGATGCGGCCATCGACACCTACGGCTATGTCACCGCCACCGTGCCGTCAAACCTCCCCACGACGCATCCCGGATTCGGGAAGGTCCCGGTGGTGGGGTTCGTGGCCCATGTCGACACGTCACCATCGGCCAGCGGCGCAAACGTCAAGCCGCAGGTCATCGACCCATACAAAGGCGGCGACCTGGTCCTGCCCGGCGACCCGTCCGTCGTCATACGCGAGTCCGAGAACCCGGAACTCAGGCATAACGTCGGGAAGCCGATTGTCACGAGCGATGGCACAACCCTTCTGGGCGCAGACGACAAGGCCGGCGTCGCGATTATCATGGCCGCGGCGGATACCCTTCTGTCCGACCCCTCCCTTCTGCACGGGGACATCCGGATTGCGTTTACGCCGGACGAGGAGATCGGGCAGGGCACCAGGTACTTCGATATCGCGAAGTTCGGGGCCGCATTCGCCTACACCGTGGACGGCGACACTCCGGGGGAGCTGAACAAGGAGACATTCAGCGCTAATCTGGCCATCATCACGGTGAACGGACGGAACATTCACCCGGGCAGCGCCAAGGGGATCATGGTGAACTCTATCCGGGCGATGGCCGACATCATCGCGCGGCTCCCCCGCGAGATCTCCCCCGAGATGACCGAGGGATACGAGCCGTACATCCACCCTCACGCGCTCGAGGGGGAAGAGGCCAGGACGACGCTCAAGATCCTGCTGCGGGATTTCAACACGCCAGGACTTGACGTCCTCAAGAAGCGCATCGAGGACGTCATCGCGGAGGTCCAGCCCCTCCATCCCAGGGCGACCATCGAGCTGAAGATCGTCGAGCAGTACCGGAACATGAAGGATTACATGGGTAGTACGTCCACCGGGCTCGACTGCATGTGGGAGGCGGCGAAGCGGGCAGGGCTGGATCCTGTCTGGGTCCCGATCCGCGGCGGAACGGACGGCTCGCGCCTGACGGAGAAGGGGCTGCCCACGCCGAACATCTTCACCGGCGGGCAGAACTACCACGGCACGACGGAGTGGCTCTCCGTCTGGGGCATGAACAAGGCCGTCGAGACCGTCGTCCACCTCGCCCGGCTCTGGGTGGAAAAAACCTGATCACACGAGACCACTCCATGGAACACCAGCAGCAGACAGACAGCGGCCTTCCGGCCAACGCATACAAGGAACTTCCTCCGGGGCAGGAATACACGCCGCTCATGCCGGCCTCGACCAAGCCGGCCGAGGTCACTCCGTGGTCGGTCATCGTGGGCCTGCTCATGGCCGTCCTCTTCTCCGCCGCTGCGGCGTATTCCGGCCTGAAGATCGGACAGGTCTTCGAGGCGGCGATCCCGATCGCGATCCTTGCGGTGGGGTTGTCGGCGCTCTTCCGCATCCCGAACCCGATGGGGCAAAACGTCATCATCCAGTCGATCGGCGCGAGCTCGGGCGTGATTGTCGCCGGCGCAATCTTCACGATCCCGGCGCTGTACATCCTGAACCTGCCCGCATCGTTCTTCAAGGTGTTCATCGCCGCGGCCCTCGGCGGGTTCCTCGGGATCCTGTTCCTGATCCCGTTCCGAAAGTACTTCGTCAAGGAGATGCACGGGAAGTTCCCGTTCCCCGAAGCCACGGCCACCACCGAGATCCTCGTTGCCGGCCAGCAGGGCGGCGGGCAGGCGCTTGTGCTGGTGGTCAGCGGTCTGATCGGAGGGCTGTTTGATTTCATGTTCAGCTTCTTCGGGCTCTGGGCCGAGGTCATCACGTCGCGCATGATCCCTGCGGGGCAGATGCTCGCCGACAAGATCAAGATGGAGTTCCGGCTGAACGTCTCCGCCATGATTCTGGGCCTGGGGTATATCGTCGGGCTGAAGTACTCGGCCATCATCGCGGCCGGCTCGTTCCTCTCCTGGTTCGTGCTCGTTCCGCTCGTGCACGAGGTCGGGCAGGGGCTGCTGTCGCCGCTCGGGGCGACCGCCACGAAGCTGATCAGCGAGATGAGCGCGATGGAGATTTTCAGGGGATACGTGCGGCAGATCGGGATCGGCGGCATAGCGATGGCCGGCATCATCGGCATTCTGCGGTCCTCGCGCATCATCGGCAGCGCCTTTTCGCTGGCCTACCGAGAGCTGTTCAAGCGTTCGGGAGGCGCGGAGGAAGCGACCGTCAGGACGCAGGTCGACCTGAAGATGGCAGCGATCGTTCAGCTCATCCTCATTACCGCCGTCGCGATCTTCGCGTTCTTCTATACGGGCGTGGTGTTCAACCTCACGCATGCGATCGTGGGGCTGCTGATCGTCCTCGTCGTCTCCTTCCTCTTCACGACCGTCGCCGCCAACGCGATCGCCATCGTCGGGACAAACCCGGTCTCCGGCATGACGCTCATGACGCTGATTCTCTCGTCCTTCATCCTGGTGCGGGTGGGATTGACCGGCAACGATGGGATCATCAGCGCGCTGATCATCGGCGGGGTCGTGTGCACCGCACTCTCCGTCGCGGGCGGGTTCATCACGGATCTCAAAGTGGGGTACTGGATCGGGACGACCCCCCGTCATCAGGAACGGTGGAAGTTCCTCGGCGTCCTTGTGTCGGCGGCGACGGTGGGCGGCGTCATCCTCATCCTCAACGAAACGTACGGGTTCACGGGTCCGGACGCCCTGGCGGCGCCTCAGGCGAACGCGATGGCGGCGGTCATTCAGCCGTTGATGTCTGACGTTCCAGCCCCCTGGATTCTGTACCTTGTAGGCGCGGTGATCTCGCTGCTCCTGTTCATCGTGGGCGTTCCTCCGCTCGCGTTTGCCCTCGGCATGTACATTCCGCAGGAGCTGAACACACCGCTCCTCGTCGGCGGCATCCTGGCCTGGCTGACGACGCGCGGCACGGACGAAGGGCTCAAGGCGGCGCGCTTCTCCCGCGGAACGCTGATCGCGTCAGGGTTCATCGCGGGCGGATCGCTCTTCGGGGTCGCCAACGCTCTGCTGAAGTTCTTCGATATCGAATACTATCAGGCCCACATCGCGGAATCGAGCGCGGGCCAGATCGTTGGATTCGTCATGTTTATCCTGCTCTTCGCGTACGCGTACTGGGACACGATGAAAGCCCGCAAGACCAAGGCGTAATGCAGGCCGGGAACCCCGAACGGAGACCAGCGATGGTGTCGCACATCTCCTCCATTTCACTCCGGACCCAGGGTGGGAGCGACGTCGCAGACATCACGGAGCGCGTGGAGTCCGCCGTCCGATCATCGGGCGTCAGAGACGGTCTTGTCACGGTCTTTGTCCCGGGATCGACTGCGGGCATCACGACCATCGAATTCGAGCCGGGGGCCGTGGCGGACCTCAAGCGGGCGATCGAGCGCCTGGCCCCCGCCGGCATCCAGTACGACCACGACCAGCGCTGGGGCGACGGCAACGGGTTTTCCCATGTCCGCGCCGCACTTCTCGGCCCCTCACTCAGCATCCCCGTCAGCCAGGGGCGCATGGAGCTCGGGACCTGGCAGCAAATCGTCCTCATCGATTTCGACAATCGGCCCCGGACCCGGGAGGTCATCATTCAGACGCTCGGGACCGGTGACGAACGTTGAATTGACCTTCCCCCCGGAAATCCCGATATTTAAGGATACATCTTTCGCGGGGTTTCCATGTTCAAAAAACTCTTCTATCTCGTCCTGCTCGTCGCTTTCGGTCTCGGCATCTGGGTCGGATTTGCCCTCTGGACCGGGATCTATTCCGTGTATTCATACCCTCCGACGGCCGAGAACTCTGAAGGGACGACGCTCCTGATAGGCCGCGACCCCGGGGAGCCGATGTTCAATTCCCCGGACGCCAAGGCACCCGCGAAGAAGAAGCCCCAGAAGAATACTGGAATCGGCTTTGGTTCCCCGATCAAGTCCAAGCGTCCCATTGAAATCCGGACGATCGTCAAGCTTCCGTACATCAAATGGGCCTACGAGAAGTCGCTCGAGGAAGCCGAAGCCGGGGAGTAGAGCCTGTGTCCGACCGTCCACTCCCGGCAGCGGATTCTCGCCCCTCGTCGGGATGTATGTGATCCTGCCCCGCCGGGGGGCCGTCAAGGAATCTTCCTTTGCGCGGGCGGGAATTGAAACTTCCTCCTTCGCCCCCGCGTTCATACTGAGTTACCTCATCAGACATTACACATGACACCAGAATCAAGCGCCGGCGATCTTTCGAGCCTCAGAATCAGCCGGGACAAGAAGAAGGCTCCCGAGGGGATGTCTCCGCGGTCACGCATCATTCTCGCGGTGGTCATCTGTGCGGTCCTGGGTGTGGCAGGCTTCCTGTTCTTCCGCGGCGGAGTCTCCCCGACGGCTGAGGTCGAAATGACGTCTGCCGTCATGACCTCTCCCTCCCAGGCTTCTGCGGTCCTGACCGCAAGCGGCTATGTCGTCGCGCAGCAGCGCGCGGCGGTCGCATCCAAAGGCACCGGGCGTCTCGTCTACCTCGGCGTGGAAGAGGGCGACAGAGTGAAGAAGGGTCAGATTCTCGCGCGCATCGAGGACGCGGATATGGTCGCGGGCCTCGACCGCGCACGCGCGAACCTGGAAGTGGCGCAGGCTGAGTACGACGACGCCGAGAGGACGTTCAAGTCGGACGCAATCCCTGTTCAATCAGGGCCTGGCATCGCAGGCGGAGATCGACGCAGCGAACTCCAGATTTGCGCGCATTCGCGCGGCGATCGCGGCGGCCCGGGCCACCGTGGCCGAAGCGGACGTGGCGTTCGAGAACACCCGCATCCGTGCGCCGTTCGACGGCACCGTCCTGACCAAGGATGCCGACATCGGCGAGGTGGTCGCGCCGTTCGCGGCCTCCGCCAGTGTCGCGCGGGGCCGTCGTCACGATGGCGGACATGAAATCTCTGCAGGTCGAGGCGGACGTGTCCGAATCGAATATCATGCGGGTGTCCGGTGGACAGCCATGCGAGATTGTCCTTGACTCGTACCCCGAGAAGCGCTACCGCGGAACCGTCTACAAGATCGTCCCGACCGCCGACCGGGCGAAAGCGACCGTGCTTACAAAGGTGGCATTCCTTGATCTCGACGAACGCGTTCTGCCCGAGATGAGCGCAAAGGTCACGTTCCTCGCGAAGGGATCCGACACCGCGAACGTCGGCGTCCCGCCGCGATTGACCGTCGCGGCCTCCGCCATCGCCAGCCGCAACGGCCAGAGCGTCGTCTTCGTCATCCGCGACGGGCAGGTCACCGAGACGCCCGTCACGACCGGTGCGACGACCGGAAATCGGGTGGAAATCACCGGGGGGCTCACGCAGGGGGATCGCCTGGTCGACCGCCCCGATGCGTCGCTCGCCACCGGACATAAGGTCCGGGTGAAAGAATAATCGTCCCGCGACACGGGACTCAC
Source organism: uncultured Ignavibacteria bacterium (assembly GCA_963701735.1). GTDB lineage: Bacteria > Bacteroidota > Ignavibacteria > UBA10030 > UBA6906 > CAWABB01. Next base: position 267,710 of record CAVPBI010000026.1, read on the forward strand.
CAGACGTCTCACAGGAACCACGACCGATGATCACCGTCAACAACGTCAGCAAATCGTACCATCGCGACAAGATCGAGATCCCGGTCCTCTCGAGTATCACGATCCGCGTCCCGGAGGCCGAATTCCTCGCACTGATGGGCCCGTCAGGATCGGGGAAGACCACCCTGCTCAACATGATCGCCGGCATCGACAGGCCCGACACGGGGAGCATCACCGTCGGTGACACCGAGATCACGAGCCTGAGCGAATCGGACCTCGCGAAATGGCGGTCCAACCACGTCGGGTTTATCTTCCAGTTCTACAACCTCCTGCCGGTCCTGACCGCATTCGAGAACGTCGAACTCCCCCTCCTGCTCACCTCCATGAACAAGCCCGAGCGCAGGAGGCAGGTGGAAACCGCGCTGAAGCTCGTGGGCCTCGGCGACCGGATGGATCATTACCCGAAGCAGCTCTCAGGCGGGCAGGAGCAGCGCGTGGCCATCGCCCGCGCCATCGTCACCGACCCGACCGTGCTCGTGGCGGACGAGCCCACCGGCGACCTGGACAAGGTCTCTGCACACGAGATCATGAACCTGCTGGAGCGGCTGAACAAGGAGTTCAAGAAGACCATCGTCATGGTGACGCACGATCCCCGGGCGGCCGAAAAGGCGCACAAGGTCATGCATCTTGACAAGGGCGAGTTGACGACCTAGTCCCCCACCGGATGGCTGGCCGTACAGACCAATGGTCACAGGTGCTCGTTCCATGTATCAACGACACAGAGCGCCGTCTGAGGATTGTTTCTGGAACGGCACGAGGAGAGGCGAATGTTTGTCCTGAAACTGATTCTTAAGAACGCGGGGCGTCACAAGCTCCGTACGGCTCTGACGATCCTCGGCATCGCCATCGCCGTGATGTCGTTCGTGTTTCTGCGGACCATCGTCACAGCCTGGTCGTACGGCGTCGAGGCGTCCGCGGCGAACCGGATGATCGTGCGCCATTCCGTATCGTTCATCTTCCCCCTCCCGCTGGCCTACCGCGACCAGATCGCCCGTGTCCCCGGTGTCGAGACGGTGTCGTACGCAAACTGGTTCCAGGGGTCGTTCAAGGATCCCGCGGATTTCAAGAACTTCTTCCCGCGCCTCGGGGTGGACCCGGAAACCTACTTCAACGTCTATCCGGAGTACCTGGTGCCGCCCGCGCAGATGGCAGACTTCCTGAAAGAGCGGAACGCCTGCATCGTGGGCGAGAAGATCGCGAAGGAACACGGCTTCAAGATCGGGGACATCATCCCGATCGAAGGCGACATCTACCCCGGACAGTGGGAGTTCGTGGTCCGCGGCATCTACAAGGGGAAGGACGCGACCGCGGACGAAACCCAGATGTTCTTCAGCTGGAAGTACCTTGACGAGCGGATCGGGCAGGAACAGCCGGCCCGCGCGGGACAGGTCGGCTGGTACCTCTTCCGCGTGACCGACCCGGCGGCCATGCCGACCATCGCCCGGACCATCGACGAACAGTACCGGAATTCGCGCGCGGGCACCAAGACGGAGACCGAGCGGGAGTTCCAGCAGAGCTTTGTGTCGATGTCGAGCGCGATCATCTCGTCTCTCGAGGCTATCTCCCTCGTGATCATCGGGATCATCCTGCTCGTGCTGGCGAACACGATCGTCATGTCGGCGCGTGAACGCACCCGCGAGTACGCCGTCCTCAAAACGCTCGGGTTCTCGCCCGGACACGTGGTGGGACTCATCGGCGGCGAGTCGTTGATGATCGGGCTGATCGGCGGCGCGCTCGGATTGCTGCTGGCATACCCTGTGACCGCCGCGTTCGCGCAGGCGTTTCCGACGTTCTTCCCGGTGTTCACAGTAGCGCCGTGGACGATCGCGCTGGCGGTCGGCGTCGCCCTCGTCGCCGCCGTTGTCGCAGCCCTGTTCCCCGTCTTCCGCGCCCTCCGCATCAGCATCGCGGAAGGCCTTCGAACGATCGGATAGTCACCATGAGCATCCCTCTTTCGTACACGTGGCGGAGCCTCTGGGCACGGCGTATGACCACGGCGCTGACGCTGATCGGCATCGCCCTCGTGGTCTTCGTCTTCGCGTCGATCCTGATGCTGGCGACAGGCATCGAGCGGACGCTCGTGACCTCGGGGGACCCTCAGAACGTCATCATCCTCCGGCGAGCGGCGAATTCGGAGCTGGTCAGTCAGGTCGGCCGCGAGGAGGCCAGCATTCTGAAGACGTACCCGCAGGTCGCCATCGGCGCGGACGGAAGACCGGTCGCATCCACGGAGACCGTGGTCATCATCAACCTCGCGAAGATCGGCTCGAACGACATGGGGAACATCCTCGTGCGGGGCGTGTCGCCCGAAGCCTTCACGCTCCGGCCGCAGGTGAAGCTCACCAAGGGGCGTATGTTCTCCTTCGGCAGCGACGAGGTGATCGTCGGCTCGAACGTGGCGCAGCGGTTCCAGGGAACCGGGGTCGGGAGCAAGATCCGTATCGGCGAGGACCAGTGGACGATCGTGGGTGTGTTTGAAGCGGGCGGGACGGCGTTCGATTCGGAGGTGTGGGCCGACGCCGAGGTCCTGATGCCGTCTCTCGGCAGGCAGTCGGTGTTCTCGTCGATCACCATGCGGTTGAATTCCGAAGGCGACTTCCAGGCGATCAAGGACGCGATCACTGCGGACCCGCGGACGCAATCATCGGACGTGAAACGCGAGCAGCAGTACTACCGCGAGCAGTCGGAGACCATGGCGAACTTCATCCGCATTCTCGGGCTGGTCGTCACAGTCATCTTTGCCTTCGGGGCGGTCATCGGGGCGGTGATCACCATGTACGCAGCGGTCGCGAACCGGACCGTGGAAATCGGGACCATGCGTGCGCTCGGCTTCCGGCGCGGCAGCATCCTCAGCGCGTTCCTGATCGAGTCGATCCTGCTCTCGCTCATCGGGGGGATCGGCGGACTTCTTCTGGCCTCGCTCACCTCGTTTATTCAGATCTCGACCATCAACTTCGGGTCGTTCTCCGAGCTGGCGTTCGGGTTCACACTCTCGCCGCAGGTGGTGCTGTACTCCCTCGGGTTCTCCGTACTGATGGGAATTGCGGGAGGGTTCTTCCCGTCGGTTCGCGCCGCGAGGCTGAGCATCCTGAACGCCCTGAGGTCTTCCTGAGATGGGCGCGTCCCGGACGTCCAGTGTGGTGACATCCTGTCACTGGATGTGCTGAGTCGCTGCAGATTCCCATCTGGTTTTGAGGCCTGCACCGCACGCCTGAATGGATGTCAGCCTGATAGCGACTTCTGCGCCAGGCCCTTCCTTCGATCCCTCCCTGCCCCAGTCCCGTCAGGACGCCGCGGCCGTGAGCCAGCGGATAAACGGCATGCACTGGCGGAAGACGCGGACAACGGTATTCTGAAACGCGGGCTTCAACGCCGGCTCGTGCCCTGACTCGACGCCGACGTAGAACTGCTTGTGCTTGAGGTGCTCGATCAACGGGTGTTCCGGAACGTATCCAAGGGGCGCGCGTGAGAGCATCTCGCCCTGAATCCCTCCGAACGCGGTCCGGAACTGGCGGCTCCTGACAATCGCCAGGAACGGCTCGGGGTCGTCCACAATCGCTTTCCGGATCTTCTTGAGCTGATCCCCCGAAGGCATATACAGCCCGCCGCCGATGAAGATCTCGCCAGGCTCGACCCCCACATACAAACCGGGGTTCTCGATCGGACCACCGGGGCCCCGCAGCCGGAAGCTCGCGGCGATGTTCGTCTTGTATGGCGTCTTGTCCTTGCTGAACCGCGTGTCGCGATAGATGCGGAAGATGGAGCCCTTCGGGTTGAAGTCGATTTCGGGGATCTCCTCGCCGAGCTCCCGCCGCAAACCGGCGATGAGGCACTGCATCGGGAAGCGGACGTACTCCTCATACTCCCCTTTGTGCGCCTGGAACCACGCGCGCGTGTTGTTGCGCTTGAGCCGCTGGAGCAGCCTGATCCCTTCTTCCGGAAACCCCTCAAACGGGGGGAACATGTCTTCGTCCAACGGGTGCGTGCGTTGCGTCTGTTTCGCGGTCATCTCTTCTTTCCTCGCAGGACATTCTTCCCTGTCTTTGTGCCTCCACGCGCCAGCTCCGCTTTCATCTCCGCCAGGAGCTGGTTCCCCTTGTCCCACACGTCGAAGCTGAGTCTCCCCATCGCGTGAAGCGTCTGCGCCGCCTGCAGGTCGTACCTGAGGGCCACCGAGCGGCAGTCAGCTGCGCGGCAGAGCGCGGGCGCGCGGCCGTGGATCGTACATCCGTGTTCGTCAAGGTAGACGCAGTCGCCGTTCGGCTTGTGCGCGAGCATCAGCGCGCCGGGGATGTACGGGTGCGGCTCCGACTCGTAGCCTCGCGAGAGGTCTTCTTCCTCGAGCCTGACCGCATCCCCCTGGCAACAGAGCCGGCACCCCTGGCAGGGAACGAATTGAGCTGTGAGCTTTCGAGGCATGGAGACTGAATGTACGCGCGGGTCCATCGAAAATCAACACGCACATACGCCGGGTTGAGACACGCCAGAGTGAGCCGGCACGTGACCGAAAGCCTACTCCAGCGTCTCCCGGAACCGTGCGACCGCGAGCGTGAGGATGGCCACGCCCAGCCCGAGCAGGGCAAGGGCCTGGGGCCAGAGCTCCGCGATGCCGGACCCCTTCAGGAAGACGCCCCGGACGATCTCGAGGAAGTACCGCAGCGGGATCAGGTACGTCGCGTACTGGATGATGCGCGGCATGTTGGAGATCGGAAACGCGAACCCCGACAGGTAGATGAACGGCATGAAGAAGAAGAACTGCGCGATCAGCATCGCCTGCTGCTGCGACTTCGCGATCGTGGAGATGAACAGACCGAGGCCGAGCGTCGTGAGGATAAACAGGCCACTCAGGCTTAACAGCAGCGGAAGACTTCCCACCGTCGGGACCTTGAACCAGTAGCGTGCCAGGGCCAGGACGACGACCACGTCGACGAACCCGATGAGAACAAAGGGAATCAGCTTGCCCAGGATAAGCTCGTAGGGTCTGATGGGCGACACGAGCAACTGCTCAAGCGTGCCGATCTCCTTCTCCTTCACGATCGCGAGGGAGGTCAGGGTCATCGTGATGATCATGAGCACCAGCGCCACGACGCCCGGGACCATGAAGTTCGAGCTCTTCAGATCGGGGTTGAACCAGACGCGCGGTTCGGGAATGATCGTCCCCGACGCCATCCCCTGCAGCCGGACCTGTTCTGGCCGCCCGGCCCCCGCAGCGTATGCAGCCACGATCTGAGTCGCGTAGCTGAGCAGGATGCTGGCGGTGTTCGCATCCGACCCGTCAAAGATCATCTGCAGCTGGGGGGAACGCCCGGCCATCAGATCACGACCGAAATTCCGAGGGATGACAAGCCCCACCGACGCGTCGCCCTGTTCGATCCTCCGGTCGAGGTCTGCGTCACGATCCACCGAATACTCGTGCACGAAATACCCGGACGTCGTGAACTCGCGGATCAGATCCCTGCTCTCGGCAGTCCTGTCCTGATCCCGGACGACCATGACGCTGTATTTGATGTCCGTGGTCGCGGTGTATCCGAGCACCAGCACCTGCAGGATCGGGGCGACAAGCGAGATGCCGAGCATGCGCCTGTCCTGCCGGACCTGCAGCAGCTCCTTCCGGACGATCCCGGCGATCGTGCCGGCTGATGAAGTGATGCGTTGGGCGAGAGACCTCATGCGCTCCTCTTCTGCATTCGCCTGATGCTCACCCCGAGCATCACGACGGCAAAGACCGCCATGTACAGGAACTGGGGCCAGAGAACATCCAGACCCACCCCCTTCAGCATCACGCCGCGCACCACGACGAGGAAGAACTTGTTCACCGCCAGGTTCGAGAGGACCTGCAGGACCACCGGCATGTTCGAAATCGGAAACACAAATCCCGAGAGGAGAAACGACGGGAGGAGCGATGAAAACACGGACACGAGAAAGGCGACTTGCTGGGAACCCGTGACCGTGGAAATGAGGAGCCCCTGGCCGAGCGCGCCGAGCGTGATGGCAAGAATTCCCAGGTACAGAACGGCGATGCTTCCGCGGACCTCGACGCCAAAGAGAAGAAACCCGATGACCAGAATCGCCGTCGCGGCGACCAGGCTGATGCCCAGGTACGGCACGGTTTTGCCGATGATGATATGCATCGACCGGAGCGGCGATACCATGAGTTGCTCCATCGTCCCGCGCTCCTTTTCGCGGACCACGGTGAGGGAGGTCGAGACCACGCCCGTGAGCACCATGATGAAGCCGATCAGCCCGGGAATGAGGAATTTGGATGTAGCCAGGTCGGGGTTGTACCAGACGCGCGGGCGGAAGTCCACCGGCAGACGGCGTCCTTCGCGGCCGGAAGCCTCAAGCGCGATCCGCGAGGAATAGTCCACCGTCAGCCGGCCCGCGACCGCCACCGCCTGGCCGGCGCTGTTTGCGTCCGACCCGTCCACAATGATCTGGAGCGGCACATTCCTGCCGGCCAGCAGATCCGCGCCGAATCCCGCGGGCACGACCACCGCGATCTTTGCCTCCCCATCGAGAAACAGATGCTCGATGGCGGCGTACGAAGCGACGTCGAATCGATGGTCGAAATACTCCGTGTGTTTGAAATGTTCCAGGTACGCCCGGCTTTCCGGGGTCTTGTCGTAGTCCAGGATGACCAGCGGGAGGTGCCGCACGTCGAAATTCAAGGCGTAGCCGACCAGGATGATCAGCGCCGACGGGAGCACCAGCAGCATGCCGAGGCTGGTGGGATCGCGGCGGATCTGCCGGAACTCTTTCACGATCATCGGGCGGAGCGCGCGTATCATGGCGTGCCTCCCGTGCCGGCCGGGACTCCTTCCGGCGGATGCTCGAGCACGTAGAGGAAGACATCTTCGAGCGATGGGACGATCCGCTCGACCGATGCGACCGCGATCCCCTGCCTCGCCAGCAGGGCGCGGATGCGATCCGCGCCGTCCTCCGCGTCCGCAACCATGACATGCAGCGTGGTCCCGAAGACCGAGGTCTCCATCGCCCAGGGTTCCACCCGGACGAGCTCCAGCGACTCCACGACGTCGCCGCAGCGGACTTCAAGAATCGGCGACGTGATGTAGTGTGTCTTCAACTCGATCGGGCTTCCGCCCGCCACGAGCTTGCCGGCGTTGATCAGGATGATATCGTTGCAGTATTCCGCTTCGTCCAGGAAGTGGGTCGTCACCAGAACCGTCGTGCCGTGTTCGGAGAGTTGATTGATCATTTCCCAGAAATTGCGGCGAGAAATCGGGTCGACGCCGCCGGTCGGCTCGTCCAGGAATACGATGGGCGGCTCGTGCAGGACGGCGCAGCCGAGCGCCAGTCGCTGCTTCCACCCTCCGGACAGCGTCCGGGTCAGGGAGTCCTCCCTCCCCTTCAGATCCGCCATCGCCAGCACCCACTGCATCCGCTCGCGCACGCGCGCGTCGCTGAGGCCATAGATCCCGCCGAAGAACCTGATGTTCTGCTCGACGGTCAGGTCATCGTACAGCGAGAAGCGCTGGGACATGTAGCCGATGGTCCGTTTGACCCTGTCGGTCTGGCGGGCAACGTCGTATCCGCCCACCGTCGCGGTGCCTGAGGTTGGGGTCAGGAGCCCGCAGAGCATCCGGATCGTCGTCGATTTCCCCGCTCCGTTGGCGCCGAGGAAGCCGAAGATGTCACCCTTGCGGACCTCGAAGCTGAGGTCATCCACCGCCGTGAACGAGCCGAATCGTTTCGTCAGCCCGCGGACCGCAATGGCGGCTTCTTCGCGGCCGGCAGGAGGGGTTGCAGAGCCGCCCGGGCGCGTGCGTCCGATGTGGGGCTGAGCGGTCATCGTTCGGCAATCGGTGGCGTGGACGTTCCAAGGGCGCGAACCAGCCGGGCCCTGGCGACGGCGAACTCGACATCGGCTCCGGCAAGACTGGTCTCGGTCTGCACGAGCGAGACTTCCGCGTCGAGAAGCTCAGAGGAGGTCGCCAGGCCTTTCTTGTAGCGGTCGTCGGTCATCCTGCGGTTCTCCTCCGCCTGGGCGAGGCCCAGCCTGGCCACTTCGAGTTTCTCGCGGGAGCGCCGGAGGGTCATCGCGGCGCGCTGGACGTCCAGCGCCACGTTGTCGCGCAGCTGGGAGGCCGCAAGCTCGGTCTGGCGAACGGCGGCTTCGGCCGCCTCGGCCTGGTGACCCGTCCGCCCCCAGTTCCAGATGTCGAACTGCAGATTCACCCCGATGTCCCACGATCCGAGGAACTCGGGCGTCACGGGCTGATAGCGCGAGTTGGGCCGGTTGTAGTTGTATCCGGCTGTCAGGTCGAGCTGTGGCCAGTACGAACCCTTCGCGGCACTCGCATGTGCCCTTGCCGCCTCGACCTGGTACGCGGCCGAGATCAGGTCCGGGCGTCCGCTCCAGGCATAGTCGGTCAGCTGCCCGTCCTGGCCCCCCTCGGCCATCACAAGGATGCTGTCGGAACGCTGCAGGTCGGACGGATGAGATCCCGGCAGCACGGGCGTCTCGAGCGGCCGGCCGAGGATGTTGTTCAGATTCATCCTCGCTAGCATCACATCGTTTCCCGCGTCGATGAACGCAATCTTCGCGTTCGCCAGCTGCACTTCGATCTTGAGCAGGTCGTTCCGGATCGCAATCCCGGCCTGCACCAACCGCTCGGTGTCGGACCGGTACGCCTCGAGCCGCCGGACGTTGTCGCCCATGAACCGTTCCGTCGTGATCGCCTGGTGGAGGCTCCAGTACGTCGAGCTGATTGCGAATACCAGGTCGGCATCGCTCATCTGGAGGTCACGCTCTCCCGCCTCGGCGAGGCTCGTCGCGGCGTCAGCCAGGCTGCTCAACCTGAATCCCGTGAAGATCGGCTGCTGCAGCTGGAGGCGGAACGTGTAGTTGTCAACAACCACCGGAGCGACGGTGATGCCTGCCGGCATCTGAGTCGTCGAGAGCTTGAAGCTCCCTTCGCTCAGCCTGGCATACGAGCCGTTGAGCCGGAGTCCGGGCAGCAGCGCGGTGGAGGCTTCACCGGCTCGTGCCCGGGCACCGTCGGCCCGCGCCGCGGCGATCTGGAGCGTGCGACTGTTTGCGCGTCCGATCACGATGGCGCTGTCCAGCATCAGCACCTCGCTGCCCTGGGCGAGCGCGCCTGAGACGAATACCATGGAGAGGATGAGCGACTTCATGATGCCACCATTTCACTGTGCGGATGTGTCAGGAGAGAAATAAAGACGTTTTCGAGCGAGGGGACGACGCGGCGCTGGCTCCGGATCGCAATGCCCGACGACTGCAGCAAGGTGGCAAGCGCAGGCATATCGCGCCCGGCATCATCGATGACCACGTTCAGGCGGTCTCCGAACAGCTGTACCTCCCGGACGGATGGCTGGCCCTTCAGGATCGCAAAGGCCGGGCGGACCGGCTCGCAGACCACTTCGACCACCTCCCCGCGCATCGACGTCTTGAGCCTGGTCGGGTCGTCAACTCTCAGCAGCCCGCCGTCGCTCATCAGCCCGACCCGCGTACACCGCTCAGCCTCGTCGAGGTACGGCGTGGACATCATGATCGTGATACCTTCGGCCAGGAGCGACTGCAGGATCCTCCAGAAGTCGCGCCGCGAGACGGGGTCGACCCCTGTCGTGGGCTCGTCGAGGAAGATGATACGGGGCGTGTGGATGAGCGTGCAGGCCAGCGCGAGCTTCTGCTTCATCCCTCCGGAAAGCTTCTCGGCAAGCCGGTCGCGGAACGGCGTCAGACGGGTGAATGCCAGCAATTCATCGCGCCTGGCGCGGTAATCGTACACCTGGTTGATTTCGGCAAAGAACTCGATGTTTTCGTCCACCGTCAGGTCACCGTAGAGGGAAAAACGCTGCGACAGATAGCCGATCTGGCGCTTGATCTCGTCCGGCTCCTTCACCACGTCATGGCCGAGGATGGTCGCTGTCCCGGAGCTCGGGGCCAGGATGCCGCAGAGCATGCGGATGGTCGTGGTCTTCCCGGCCCCATCGGGACCGACAAGGCCAAACATCTCCCCTTCGCCCACGGACAGCTGCAGGTCCCTGACGGCGCTGATCGCTCCAAAGGACCGTGACAGGCGTTTCATTTCAATCACAGGCGTCACTGGACGACCCTCACGCTGGCGTCGGCAGGCATGCCCGGCTTCAGGATGCCCTCGGGGTTGTCGGCTTCGACCTTCACGGCAAACACGAGCTTCGTGCGCTCCTCTTTGGTCTGCACATTCTTGGGAGTGAACTCGGCGATGGGCGAAATGTACACGATCGTTCCCGGGAACGGGCGATCGGGATGGCTGTCGACGAAGATCGACGCCGCCTGACCGGTCTTGATTCTCCCGAGGTCCGCCTCCGCGACATAGATCATGAGCTTCACGCGGTCGAGGTTGGTGATGCGGAAGACCGGCGCGCCGGGGCTGACGTACTCGCCCGGCTCGATGCCGCGCAGCGTCACGGTCCCCTCCGCCGGCGCGGTGATGACGCAGTCGCGGACTTTCTTCTCAAGCAGGTCTGCCTGCGCGGCCGCAGATTCCGCCCGTGCGAGGGCCGCCTCCACTTCCTGTTTGCGCGAGCCCGTGAACAGCTTCTGATATGTCTGCTCCGCCGCGACGTAGCGGTTGTACGCGTCGTCGTACTGTTTCTGCGTCACCGTGCTGGTCGCGAGGAGGTCCTTCATCCGTTTGTAGTCGGCTTCCGCCGTCCGGTATGCGGCCTCGCTCTGGAGGATGTCCTCCCGCCGCGAGCCCTCGACAACGAGACGGTACGTGGATTCCTGTGCACGCTGGGTGGCGCGCGCCTGCCGCAGCTGGATGACGTATTCGGTCTTGTCGATGACGGCGAGCGTATCGCCGACGCCCACCCGCGCGCCTTCGTTCACCCGGACCGACAGCACCTTGCCCATCACTTCCGACGCTACGGTGATGGTCGATGCCTTCGATCGTCCCGGAGGCTTCGATGGAGCTCCCGTCACCGCCAGTGCACGCGGACAGCAGCATGAGCGGCGTGAGGGCGAGGAGAAGTGCAGAGCGTGTCATGTGTTCCTCAATGGGTCTCGTGCATGATTGTGTCGATGGCTTCGCGGCCCGTGTCAGTGAGGCTGCCGCGCAAGAACAGCGAGAAGATTCCCGCAACCGCCTCGCGCGTGGAGAACGACTCCTCGGCGAGCACCATCGGGCGGACGATCGATTGAACGGCGCCGATGACGGAGAGGACGAGCAGGCGGACCGGAACATCGGGACGGATGTACCCTTCATCCTTCCCCTGCTCAAGGATCTTGGTGAGATATTTGGTCATCCGTCCGCGCCTGAACTCCTCGATCCTTGCCCACACCATCGGGAGGTGGCGCTGGATATCCTGCGCCATCGGCGAATCCACGCGTCGGGCGATAAGCGGAATGATCGACATGAATCCCCTGATTCGCTCCGGGAATGTGATGTCGCTGGTCATCACCTTTTCGAGAGAGAGAGCGACATTTCCGAGCGCCCGCATGATGAGCTGCTCCACGAGGTCTTCCTTCGATCGGAAGACTTTGTAGAACGTCTTCTTGCTCATCGCCAGGTCGGACGTGAGGTCATCGACCGTGATGCGGGCGAATCCTTCCTTCATGAATCGCTCGTCGGCGCGTGCGAAGATCCGCTCTTTGGGTCTGTCGATTGCGCCGTGAGGTTCAATCACGCCTGGCGGTTGAGTCTCCTGAGAGGATCCGGATTTCTTGGGGGTATCTTGGACGTCCATGTGGCCCTCAGGAAACAATATGTGTTCTCTTGGTTTCCTCAAACCCAAAACAAATGGGTCATAAAGACCCAGGAAACTCTAAGCGTATTTGTCGTTTCCAATATACGACAGGGAGGGATGGTTGTCAAGCCTCTGCCAGAAAAAACTTGGGAGACCAACGCGCGCGTCGTGTCAGGAAGGCCAGGATGGTTGCCACGTGAGGGATCTTCCCCGCAAAAAGCCAACGGCCCCGCCGGAAACCGGAGGGGCCGTTGAGCGCGTAAAGCGGACAGGCGATCAGTACATGTCGCCGCCCGGGGGCATCTGCGGAGCCTGCTTCTTCTCCTCAGGCTTCTCGACGATCGTCGCCTCGGTGGTGAGCAGGAGCCCTGCGACGCTGGCGGCATTCTCCAGGGCCGTACGGGCGACCTTCGTCGGGTCGATGACACCGGACTTCACCAGGTTCTCATACTGCTCCGAGAACGCGTTGAACCCGAAGTCGTCCTTCCCTTCCTTCACCTTGTTGACCACGACCGAACCCTCGTGGCCCGCGTTCTCCACGATGAGGCGGATCGGCTCTTCGAGCGCGCGACGGATGATGTCCACGCCGGTCTGCTGATCCTCGTTGGCGACCTTCAGGCCGTCGAGCTTCAGCCCGGCGCGCAGGTAGGCCACACCGCCGCCCGGCACGATCCCCTCTTCCACCGCGGCGCGGGTTGCATGCAACGCATCTTCGACGCGTGCCTTCTTCTCCTTCATCTCGACTTCGGTCGCGGCGCCGATCTTCAGGACCGCCACGCCGCCGGAGAGCTTCGCGAGCCGCTCCTGCAGCTTCTCCTTATCGTAGTCGGAGGTGGTCTTCTCGATCTGGGCCTTGATCTCGTTGATGCGCTTCTTGATGTCTTCCTTCTTGCCCGCGCCCTCAACGATCGTGGTGTTGTCCTTGTCGATAACGACCTTCTTCGCCTTGCCGAGATAGCTCAGCGTGGCGTTCTCGAGCTTGTACCCCTGCTCCTCGGAAATGACGGTGCCGGCGGTGAGGGTCGCGACGTCCTCCAGCATCGCCTTGCGGCGATCGCCGAACCCGGGCGCCTTCACGGCGGCAACCCGCAACGTCCCGCGCAACTTGTTCACGACGAGCGTGGCCAGCGCCTCGCCCTCGAGATCTTCGGCAATGACGAGGATCGGCGATCCGGTCTGGGCAACCTTCTCGAGGATCGGCAGCAGGTCCTTCATCGCGGAGATCTTCTTGTCATGGATCAGGATCACCGGGTTCTCGAGCACAGCTTCCATCGTCTCGGCGTCGGTCACGAAGTACGGCGAGAGATACCCGCGGTCGAACTGCATACCTTCCACGACATCGATCGTGGTCTCGGTTCCCTTCGCTTCTTCGACCGTGATCACGCCGTCGGTCCCGACCTTCATCATCGCGTCGGCGATTAGATCACCGATCACAGTGTCGTTGTTGGCCGAGATGGAGCCGACCTGGGCAATCTCCTTCTTGCTGGTCTTGTCGACCGGCTTGCTGAGCTCCTTCAGTCCCTCGATCACCTTCGCCACGCTCAAATCGATGCCGCGCTTGAGATCCATCGGGTTCGCGCCGGCCGCGACGTTCTTCATGCCTTCGCGGACGATCGCCTGCGCCAGCACGGTCGCAGTCGTCGTGCCGTCGCCGGCCACGTCGGACGTCTTGGACGCGACCTCACGCACCATCTGCGCGCCCATGTTCTCGATCGGGTTTTCCAGTTCGATTTCCTTGGCCACCGTCACGCCGTCCTTGGTCACGGTCGGCGGACCGAACTTCTTGTCGATCACGACATTTCGGCCCTTCGGGCCAAGCGTCACCTTGACAGCATCGGCGAGCTGATCCACCCCACGCTTCAGGGCCGAGCGCGCCTCAACGTCGTAACTAATGATTTTCGCACCCATTGATTACGTCTCCTTCGATACTCGGTTCAGGTTCGTGAGAATTACATGATCGCAAAGATGTCCGCTTCCCGCATGATGAGGTACTCCTCACCATCGACGGTCACTTCCGTGCCGGAGTACTTGCCGTAGAGGACCTTGTCCCCCACCTTGACCTCCATCGGGATCTTCTTTCCGTCATCGGCGACCTTTCCGGGCCCGATCGCAACGACTTCCCCGACCACGGGCTTCTCTTTCGCGGTGTCGGGGAGAATGATCCCGCCTTTGGTCTTCTCCTCAGCGGGTGATGGCTTGATCACAACGCGATCTGCCAGCGGCTTCATTTTCATAGGAACCTCCATGAAATATCTCTGTGAACTAGTGCCTTGATGTACTGCGGAAGCTTGTTGTTAGCACTCTGTGCTAACGAGTGCTAACAAGATAGGCAGAAAAAGGCGCAGAGTCAAGTCTGACCCACGCCATTCACTCCGCGTGCCTGGTCCACCTTACCCCTGCCACAACCCAGGTCGGCCAGATGTACCTGAAATAGCCCGCCACGTCCACACGCAGGCCCACCAGACCTCTCAGCGGCCTGCGTTCTCACGGTTTCCTGCACCCGTTTACCTCTTGATAGGGCACGCCTCAAAGATATGAAACCCGTACCCCACCAGGTCAAAATACATCCCTCTCGTCATCAAACCGTGCTTGTCCCTGACGTACTGGGCCTCGCTGACCAGATCTCTGAAATCGCAGGCCTGACAGTCAAGATCGCTGCCCGGGACCTCCACATAGGCCTGGCCGGAATGAGGAGCGTAATTAATGACAACAAGCCTCCTGCCTACCCCGTCGAGCTGCCACCAGAAGGCCATGAAATTTTGCCATGTCGAATTGTCATGCCAGCCTGGTCGCACATTCAGCAGCGTCCAGGCCCCTCTCCTGAAGACTGGATCCTTGATGATCTGAAGCAGCCTGCTGTAAAATTTGTAGATGCCTTCGGCTTTCGGCTCGGCGGGCCTCCGAACCAGCTGGACCGGAACCTTGATCTGTCTCCCTTCGAGCTGGCCGTCGTGGAGAAGGAGCATGCCCGGGATAGTGGCGGTCACCACGGCCGCAGCGAGGTGCCAGCCCTCCGAGGGGAATGCCTTTGCAGCTCGATGCTCGTCATGGTTCTCGATGAAACGGAGGCTTTTCGACTGGAACGTCGATTCTGCCCTCAGGTGTTCGCGGGACGCCCAGGCCCCCTCCCTCAGGAGTCGATCGTACAGCTTCTTGTCGTAGGTGTAGTGGAACCCAAGCTGCTGGAGCTCCCATTCCAGATTCCAGTACGCCTCCGCGATGAAGAGGAAGTCCGGGTAATCGGACATCACGGCGCTGATCGCATCCTTCCAGAATTCCCCGGCTGGCTCTTCGGCTCCGGCCGGCAGCGCACGCTCCCCCCAGGTCTTCTGAAAGACGCTGCGGAGCACCAGCATGGCCATGTCGCACCTCACCCCGTCGCACTCGCCGGCAATCTCCCTGAGGGTCTCGATGAGGGCTGCACGCAGAACCGGGTGACGGTGGTTCAGCTGCGCGGTGTCCGTCCACCCGGGAAACTGCGGATCGCGTCCGTTCGCGAGCACAAGCGATTTCTTTCCTGCCGTGACGCTGAAGTAGTTCCCGGGCTCGATCGCGAGGTCAGCCTGCGTCCCTCCGACATAGTACTCGGGGTGGGTCGTGACCCACGGGCAGTCGAGCGCTGTATGGTTCGGGACAAAATCCAGGATGAGGCCGAGGCCCCTGCTGGCCAGGCGCGCGCGGAGCTTCCTCAGACCCGCGAGTCCGCCCATGGAGCGCGGCACCTTGTACTCCTTCACGGAGTACGGCGAGGGCCCGACATCCGCAGGCGTGAGATCGGGCAGGACTTTTCGGATATCCTCCCGCAGGCCTGGATGGTTGCGGGCAACCTCCTCCCCCGCCTTGCCTGAGTTCCACACACCCATCATCCAGATGGCGTCAAAGCCCAGCCCCGCCCATTCGTCCAGGACAGCGTCGGGAATCGTTGTCAGCGTCGTCGCTTTGCCCTGCGCGGCCGACAGCTCCTGCAGCAGGATGCGCGTATTCACTTCATACACCACCGGGTGGCGGGTCGTATGAAGTCGAGATGGCTCTCGAGTGATCATGATTCGTCTCCAGTCTGATCGTCGCTTTCAGTCGTGGCGTGCCGGCCGGCCGCATGGCGGTACCCGGTACCCGCAACCACGACAACATATTCGCCGCGGGGCTCCCGCCGTTCGAGGTGTTGCAGCACATGGGACAGCGGCCCGCGGATGATTTCTTCGAACTTCTTTGTCAGCTCACGCGCAACCGCCGCGGGTCTGTCGCCGAACCGCTCGTACAGGTCGCGCACCGTCCGCACCACGCGATGCGGCGATTCGTACAGCACGATCGTCCGG
Organism: uncultured Ignavibacteria bacterium; assembly: GCA_963701735.1. GTDB lineage: Bacteria > Bacteroidota > Ignavibacteria > UBA10030 > UBA6906 > CAWABB01. The sequence goes on from CAVPBI010000026.1 coordinate 283,777, forward strand.
GCCTCTTCGGCAAGCGCGTTGAGACGCGTGGAGCGCCCTTTCTTCACGGGAAGAAACCCCTCAAACGCGAACCGGTCCATCGGAAGTCCGCTCGACACGAGCGCCGCAAGAAGCGCGCTCGCGCCCGGGACCGGGATCACGCGCATGCCGTGCGCCACCGCCTCGGCGATCACCGCATGGGCGGGATCCGAGACGCCCGGAGTCCCCGCATCGGTCACAACCGCGACAGATTTCCCCTCGCGAAGGTGGCGGATCAGCTCTCGCGCACGGCGGTCTTCGTTGTGGCTGTGGTAGCTGATCAGCGGTGTGCGGATGCCGAGGTGATCGAGCAGGATCCGGCTGGTCCGCGTGTCCTCCGCGGCGATCAGGTCCACGCCGGCGAGGACGTGCGCTGCCCGGTGGGTGATGTCACCCAGGTTCCCGATCGGCGTGCTCACCACGTAGAGCGCGCCGCCTTCGATTGTCTCGGTCATGTTCCCCAGTCACGGGGATAACGGAAGTCGATGTTCACCGTCCGGTGCGACACCTTGGCGATGACAGGCAGCCGGCGCTTGAACTGGCTCGTGCGGATCTTCCTGCGCACCGTACGGATCAGCGTGTGGTCAAATCCGAGCGCCTCCAGCTCCGCGTCGGTCCGCCGCTCGTCCACCATCTGGAACAACAGCTGATCCACCGACGCGTACGTCATGCCCATTTCGCCCTCGTCGGTCTGGCCTTCCCAGAGATCGGCCGACGGCGGCTTCTCGACGATCCTCTTCGGAACGCCGAGGGCCGAAGCGAGGCGCCACACCTGCGTCTTGTACAGATCGCCCAGGGGGTTTACCGCCGACGCCATGTCGCCATGGAGCGTTCCGTACCCCAGGAGGAGCTCGGTCTTGTTGCTGGTGCCGACGACGAGCGCCCGCTCCCGGGCGGAGATGTCGTACAGAACGATCATTCTCTGACGGGCCATGATATTCCCGGCCCGGACCTTCCCGGGCGCCTCCCCCGGGGGGCGGTAGGCGTCAACCATCGGGGTAATATCCACAAGCTCGGACCGGATCCCGGTCTTCGCCACCACCTCCCGCGCATCCTCGAGGCTTGCCGGGCTGCTGGTCCTGTACGGCATGAACACCCCCAGGACGTTTTGCGGACCGAGGGCGCGTGCCGCCAGGAATGCCACCACGGCGGAGTCCACGCCGCCGGAAAGGCCCAGCACCGCGCGCTCGAAGCCTGCGCTCCGGATTTCGTCCCGCAGGAACGCCTCGAGAAGGCGCGTCACGAGGCCCGCGTCCAGCGAGAGGTCATCCGAGTGTTGCGTTGTCGTTTCCACGGCCTAATCTACCAATTTCCGCCCCCTGTTTCAACCTTGCGACTCGGCGCCATCTTTCCTATTTTTCGTTACGGGAGGATTCTATGAGGGCAGTATTGATCGCAGCCGCGATCGTGTTCGCTGCTGGAGTCTTGGAAGCATCGGAGGGGAAGATCGGTCCGCGGCTGCGCCATGTGCTGACCCGGGCCGATGGCTCGACCGAGCTCGCGGTCTGGGTATTTTTCACGGACAAGGCCGGGAGCGACCGGGCAGCGATTGCGCGGGCGGAACTGCTTGTGTCGGAGAAGTCACTCGCCCGGCGGGGCAAGCTTCTGCCGGCGGACGCGTTGGTCGACGCGACCGACGTGCCGGTACATGAAGCATACGTCGCCGGGGTCGCACGCCGCGTCGTCAGCCTGCGCCACCGGTCGAAGTGGTTCAACGCTGTCAGCGCCATCGTCCTCCCCCATCAGGTGGCGGAGGTAGCAGCCCTTCCCGGGGTCCGGGAGGTGGAACTGATGGCCCGCTTCAGGCGCGCGCCGAGCCTCCGATCGGACGAATCACCGGCCTCTCTGCCGCCGTCGCAGGGGAACCTGGCAAAACCACATACTCTGGACTACGGACCGTCCCTCGGCCAGGCACAGAAGATCAACGTCCCGCCGGTGCACGACCTGGGGTATTCCGGGTGGGGTGTCACGATCGCCGTCTTCGACAACGGCTTCCGGCTCCTTGGGCACGAAGCGCTGGCACATCTCAACATTATCGCGACATACGATTTCGTCGACAAGAAAATCGATGTTGCCCCGGTCAACCCTTCGCCCGGGTTCGGCGCACATGGCATCAACTGCCTCTCCCTTCTGGCCGGCAACTCACCGGGGAACCTGATTGGCCCGGCGTTCGGCGCGAACTTCATCCTGATCCGTTCCGAGAACGACAGCAGCGAGACCCCTGTCGAAGAGGACTACTGGGTTGCGGGCATTGAGTGGGCCGACAGCATCGGCGTGGATGTGACGAGCACGTCGCTGGGCTATCTCGACTACGACCTTCCGTACCAGAGCTGGACGTGGGAGGACATGGACGGTCAGACAACGGTCATCACGCGAGCAGCGGCGATGGCGGCATCCAAAGGCATCGTGGTTGTCAATTCAGCCGGGAACGGCGGAAACAACACATCACATAACACGCTCAACGCTCCGGCTGATGCGGACGGGATCCTCGCCGTGGGCTCTGTCTCCTCAAACGGCCTGCGTTCAGGATTCAGCTCCGTCGGGCCGACAACGGACGGACGCATCAAGCCTGATGTGATGGCGCAGGGATCGGGTGTCTACTATGCAAGCGCGTACACGCCGACAGCATTCGAGAACTTCAGCGCGGGCACATCGTTTGCGTGCCCACAGGTGGCAGGAGTCGCAGCACTTCTTCTCGAGGCACACCCTTCAGCAACCCCGGCGCTCATCATCGACGCACTCCGCAAGACGGCGGACAATTTTGCGGCCCCCGACAACCTGGTCGGGTGGGGAACCATCAACGCGCAGGCAGCCCTGACGTACCTCGGTACATCGGACTCGGGAGGCAACCCGACGCTGCCACCTGCCTACGAACTCCAGCAGAACTACCCCAACCCGTTCAACCCATCGACGACCATTGCATTCTCGCTGCCGGAACCCAGCACCGTCGCGATTCGGGTGTACGATGTGATGGGACAGAAGGTGCGGACGCTGTACGACGGCAGCCAGCGTCTCCCCGCTGGTTCATACGGAACGGGTGCAGGGCGGCCGGGGTTCCGCTGGTTTGGCGACGATGAGAACGGGATCGGCGTGGCAAGTGGCGTCTATTTTGTTCGGATGGAAGCCCTGGGAATGTCGGGCAGATCCACCGTGCTCACCCGGAAGATGATGCTCCTACGCTAGGTCGCGCCCTCCCCAGACCGGGGAAGGCGACAGCAGAGGGCCAAAATTGTCAAGCCCCGGTCCCGCCTAAGCGGAACCGGGGCTTGCGTTTTCCTGGGGGTTTTGCCAGAGACCACAAACCAAACCAGACCACACCGACCAGACCACACGTGCGTCACCTAGGTGACGCACGTGTGGAGGGTGCGGGAGGCTCATGCAGGCTCCTCGGGGGGCTCCAGGGGAGCAGCTGGGCGTCATAACCGGGCACATGGCCCCTCAAGCTCCCCGGCAGCCCGTGGAGCCCGTGAGCGTCACCTAGGTGACGCTCACGTTGGACGGGGGGTTACATCTCGCGGATCGAGTCGGCGAGGATCCTGATGCCGGCGTCGATCTCGGACTTCGTGATCGTCAACGGCGGACGGAACCGGATCGAGCTTTCGCCGCAGGGCAGGATGATGAGCCCCTTCGCCATCGCCTTCTGGCGGATCGTGGTCCGGGCCTCCGGGCTGAAGACGTCGAAGGCCGCAAAGAGCCCCTTTCCGCGGGGGTTGGAGACAACGCCCTCGAATTCCCCGGCCAGCCCGGCGAGCCGCATCAGGAGATGCTCCCCGACCACCCTCGCGTTTTCGACCAGGTTGTCTTCCTCGATGACCTTCAGGTACTGCGCCGAGCGGACCATGTCCACGAGGTTGCCGCCCCAGGTGGAGTTCAGGCGGCTGGAGACCGCAAAGACGTTCTCCTTCACCTCTTCAATGCGCCGGCCCGACAGGAATCCGCACACCTGCATCTTCTTCCCGAACGAGATCATATCGGGCTCGACGTAGTGCTGATGCGCCCACATCTTTCCCGTCATGCCGATGCCGGTCTGGACCTCGTCCATGATGAGCATCGCCTCGTTCTCGTCGGCCAGCTGCCGCAGCGCGCGGAAGAACTCGGGACGGAACTGGTTGTCCCCGCCCTCTCCCTGGATCGGCTCGATGATGATTGCCGCGATGTCGTCGTGGCGTTCATGGAACGCGGCCTTGATCTGATTGAGGGACATCTCCTCTTCGCGCTGGACCTGGGCGAGGCTCTCCCCGGTAAGCGGGAAGCGCATCGCCGGATTGTGCACGCGCGGCCAGTCGAATTTCGGGAAGAGATCGGTCTTCACCGGGTCCGTATTGGTCAGCGAGAGGGTGTACCCGGTCCTTCCGTGAAAGGATTGACGGAAGTGGATCACCTGCCGTCCCCGCTCTTCCTTGTACCCTTTCGCAAAGTTCTTCCGGATCTTCCAGTCGAACGCCGCCTTCATCGCGTTCTCGTTCCCGAGCGCGCCGCCTTCGATGAAGAAGGCATGCGGCAGGTACGACGGCATCGCAACGCGGGCGAACGTCTCGGCGAACTCAGCTTGCTCCTGAGTGTAGATATCGGAGAGCGACGGTTTGTTCACCGCGACGTAGGCGAGCTTCTCCAGGAACTCGGGGGTGGTGAGCTTCGGGTGGTTCATCCCGAGCGGCGAGGACGCCACGAACGTGAAGAAGTCCAGATAGCGCTTCCCGTCCTGCGCGTCCACGATATACGCGCCTTTGCTCTTCTTCAGGTCGATGACGATGTCGAACCCGTCCACGAGCATATGCTTGCGGAGGGTCGGGAGGACGAGCCGCGGGGCGATGAGCCGTGCGGCTGCAGCGATGCGCCGGGCGCGAACGGCGGCCGGACGCTTCTTCGCAGGTGAGGCTTTGCGGACGGGGCGGCGCGCCCCCTTCCGGGACGGCTTCGTGGCCGCCTTCGAGATACGTGGTGTCATGGGAGTTCTCCTGTGTGCTGGTTACGGGTTATCGGTGATCCTGCGCCCGCACAGACTTAGAAGAACTCCTGGTGTTCGAAGAGAGAAACGATATAGATGCGATGGTTGGCCACCGGACGCCTCAGTCGTAGTTGTCGATCTGGGCCCGCTGGAGGCCGCCGCTGTAATCCACGTACACGGTTTTCCACTCGGAGAAGAAGTCGTACACGGTCCACCCTCCCTCGCGGTGGCCGTTGCCGGTCTGTTTCACGCCGCCGAACGGCATGTGCGCTTCCGCGCCGATCGTCGGGGCGTTGATGTAGGTGATCCCCGCCTTGATGTCCCGGATCGCGGTGTACGCCGCATTCACGTTGTTCGTGTAGACCGACGACGAGAGCCCGTAGATCGTGCCGTTCAATACCCGGATCCCTTCTTCCAGGGACTTCACGCGGATGACCGACAGCACGGGGCCGAAGATCTCTTCCTGCGCGATGCGGAAGTCCGGCTTCACGCCGGTGAAGATCGTGGGCTTGTAGAACCACCCGTTCTTGAGCTTCGCGTCCTTCGGGATCTCGCCGCCTGCGGCGAGCGTCGCGCCCTCTTCCAGACCGATCTCGACATAACTCTGCACGGTCTTCTGCTGCCCCTCGTTCACGCACGGCCCGACATCCACGCCGGACAGGAGTCCGTCGCCGAGCCTGAGCTTGCTGGTCCGCGCGACGAGCATGTCCATGAATCTGTCATGGATCCTGTCGTGGAGGATCAGGCGGCTGGTGGCCGTGCAGCGCTGGCCGGTCGTTCCGAACGCGCCCCAGAGGACGCCTTCCAGGGCGAGATCCAGGTTCGCGTCGTCCATCACCAGCTGCGCGTTCTTGCCGCCGAGCTCCAGCGAGACACGCTTCAGGGTCTGCGCCGCGACCTCGGAGATCTTCTTGCCGACCATGGTGGAGCCGGTAAAGCTCACCAGGTCCACGTCCGGGTGGCTGACAATGCCCATGCCGACCTCCCCGCCGCCACCGTGCACGAGGTTGACGACGCCAGACGGGACGCCGGCGTCCTGGAGGATCTTCACCAGGTTCGTCGCGGACCACGGCGTGTCGGAGGCAGGCTTGAAGACCACGGTGTTCCCGCACGCAAGTGCCGGGAAGATCTTCCAGGTCGGGATGGCCATCGGGAAGTTCCACGGCGTCACAATGCCCGCGACGCCGATCGGGACCCTCATCGCCATGTTGAACTTATTGGGAAGCTCGGAGGGGACGGTGTGTCCGAACAGCCGCCGGGTTTCGCTCGCCGCGTAGTATGCCGTGTCGATCCCCTCCTGCACGTCGCCCATGGTTTCCGCCAGCACCTTCCCCATCTCCATGGTCATGGCGCGCGCAAGCTCTTCCTTGCGCTCGACCATCAAGTCACCGACGCGCTTCAGGATGTCGCCGCGCTTCGGGGCGGGCAGGAGCCGCCAGGCATCGAACGCCCCCGCGGCAGCTTTCACGGCAGCATCGACATCCTCTTTGCCCGACTTCGGAAAGGTACCCAGCACTTTGTCCCAGTGGGCGGGATTTCTGTTCTCAAAGGTCCTCCCCGACGTGGCGTCAACCCACTTCCCGCCGATGAAATTCTTAAATGTCCGTGGCATGGTCGTTCCCTGGTGGTGGATTATGCGAGACCCGCCCGCTTGAAAATGTGGTCCACATGGCGCAGGCTTTTCTTCAGATCGAAATGCTTTTCGAGCTCCGCCGCCGGCAGCACAGCCGTCACTTCGGGACTGGCCTTCAGGATCTCCAGGAGATCCCGGCGCGTCTCCCAGGCCTGCATGGCGGCCGACTGCACGATGCGATAGGCGTCCTCGCGCCGCATCCCGGCGGTCGTCAGGGCCAGCAGGATGCTCTGAGAGAACGTCAGCCCGTGGGTCCGGCGGATGTTGGCAAGCATGTTGTCCGGGTAGACGAGCAGCGTGTCCAGTACGTCCGTCATGAGCGCGAGCATGTAGTCGAGCAGGATGCAGGAGTCGGGAATGATGACGCGTTCGACGGACGAGTGCGTGATGTCCCGCTCATGCCAGAGCGCGACGTTCTCCATCGCCGCGAGAGCGTTCCCGCGGAGCACGCGCGAGAGGCCGGCGACGCGCTCGCAGGTGATGGGGTTGCGCTTGTGCGGCATGGCCGACGAGCCTTTCTGCCCCTTCGAGAAGTACTCCTCGGCTTCCAGCACCTCCGTCTTCTGGAGATGACGGATCTCGGTGGCGAACTTCTCCAGCGAGCTTCCGATCACGGCGAGCGTCGTCATGAACTCGGCATGGCGGTCGCGCTGGAGGATCTGCGTCGACACCGGCGCCGGCGCGAGTCCCAGCTTTGCGCAGACGTACTCCTCGACGCGCGGGCTCAGGTGCTCGAACGTCCCCACCGCCCCCGAAATCTGCCCCACGGCGATCCTTTCGATCGCCCCCCGGAGGCGCTCGATGTTTCGCTTGTTCTCGTCGTACCAGAGCGCCAGCTTCAGCCCGAAGGTCGTCGGCTCCGCGTGCACGCCGTGCGTCCGGCCGATCATGAGTGTGGTTTTGAATTCCTGCGCCCGGCGGCCCAGAACCTCGCCCAGCCGGCGCAACCCGTCCATCAACAGCTCCCCGGACTGCTTCATCTGCACGGCCAGCGCGGTATCCAGAATGTCCGAGGAGGTCATCCCGAGATGGATGAACCTGGATTCGGGGCCGACATATTCCCCCACGTTCGTCAGGAACGCGATGACATCATGTTTCACTTCGCGCTCGATCTCGTCGATGCGCGCCACGTCGAACTTCGCGCGCTCCCGGATCTTCGCGACGGCGTCGCGGGGAATGACGCCCAGCTCGGCCTGCGCCTCGCAGGCCAGGATCTCGATTTCGAGCCAGACGGCAAACTTGTTCTGGTCGTCCCAGATGCCCCCCATCGCGGGGCGCGTATATCGCTTGATCATGTCGTTCGACGCTTGAGCGTGAGAGGAATGGTCCGCGTTTCGCCGCCGCGGAGCACCTTGAGTTGAATCGTGTCGCCGGTGTGGGCATCGTACACGATCCCGTACAACGACGCGTCGTCGTAGATGCGCTCGCCGTTGGCTTCGAGAATGATATCCTCCGGACGGAACCCCGCCTTGTCGGCCGGGCCCCCGCGTTCGACTTCCGTGACGATGACGCCTTCGGCCTTGTCGAGCTTGAAGTACTGCGCGATGCGCTGGTCGATGGTCTGCACCTGCATGCCGACCCAGAAATCGCGTTCAACTTTGCCGTTCGCCTTCAGCTCTGCCACGATGCGCTTGACGCGGTTCACGGGGATGGCGAAGCCGAGTCCGATGTTCCCCTGGTTGGGCGTCCAGATGACCGAGTTCATCCCGATGACTTCGCCCAGGGTATTGAGCAGCGGCCCGCCGCTGTTCCCCGAATTGATCGCGGCATCCGTCTGGATCATGCCTCGATAGATGCGCTCCTCGCCCTGCTGGCCTCCGCGCAGGTTCACGTCGGCATTGCTCACCACGCCGACCGTCACCGTGGGCTTGTCGTTCATCTGGAAGAGACCGAACGGATTGCCGAGCGCGATCACCCATTCGCCGATGATGACGTCGTCGGAGTTGCCGAGCTTCAGATACGGAAAATCGTTCCCCTCAATCTTGAGCAGCGCGACGTCCGACACCTGATCCGTCCCGATCAACGTGGCGTTGTACGTCTTCCCGTCGGTCGCCGTGACGGTGATCTCCTTGGCATTCCCGGCCACATGGTCGTTCGTCAGGACGTAGCCGTCGGGTGAAATGATGTAGCCGGACCCGAGTCCCTGGACGCGCTGCGTGTATGTTCTATCCCCGAAGAACTGCCGGAAGAACGGGTCGTCCCCCCAGGGAGACCACTGGCGGTAGCGGCGGAGCTCGACCACGTTCACGCCCACAACGGCGCCGCTCGCGCGGCCGACGGCCTGCGTGATGGCGTTGCGCCGCGACGAGCTGACCGACGCCACGATGCTGTCGCGCTGCTGGTCGTCGGAATAGCGTGCGGGAAACGCATCCGCGAATGCGCGGTCGCTCTCCCCCGCCACACGCTCGGCGTCTTTCTGCTGGACGCCCAGCCCGCGGCCGATGACGACACCGGCGGCGAGCGCGATGACCAGCAGGAAGCCCATCCAGAGCACTCTTCGACCCATTGTCACGACCCTTCACCTCCTTTTGATCTACGCTGTGCCCTGAGGTTGCGGAGATAGTCGCGGAACGGACCTATCAGCCGTGTCAGCATGACGAGGAGGATCATCACGCCAAACGTCCGAAGGCCCCGCGTCGTGGCTCCCTCCGGGAGCACCGCCCGGACGACTTCGTCGGGGACGATTGTCAGAAGGCCCAGCACAAGGATGCACGCGATGAAGCTCGCGACGTTAACGGTTCGCGTGAATGCGTAGCCGATCCCCCACGCAGCCATCCAGGCGCCGACAAGCGGAACACTCACCACTCCCATGGCGCCTGCGGCAGTCGCCAGCCCCCTTCCCCCCCTGAAGAGCAGCCAGATCGGATAGCAATGTCCGATGACGGCGGCCGTGCCCGCGAAGGCCGCACCCACAAACGGCAATCCCGGAACGAAGGTGCCGGCCGACCAGGACCGCAACAACACCCTTCAGGATGTCCACGAGCAGGACCGTCACTGCCACGGCTTTCGAGCGCGTGACCAGGTAGCTGTTCAGAGTCCCGACATTGCCGCTCCCGGTCTTCCGGATGTCCAGCTTTGATTTCCAGCGAACGGCGAGAAATGCAGTTGGGAACGAACCGATGAGATAGCCGACGATGACCGGCCAGAACAAGTTGAACACGGGAGCGAGACCGCCTTAGTGGTAGAAAATCATTGAAAAATACGAAAAGCGGGCTGGACAGTCAAGGTAACACTCCTTGCAATCCTCGCTCAATCCGATATATTCCCCACACTATGGACTCTTCTCACCTGACACGCCTTCTGAGCGATCTCCGGTCCGGCACGCGGACCGTGAAAGAAGTCGAGCGCCTGCTCGCGGCGCCCCCGGCCGAATCGCTCTCGTTCGCCACCATCGACCATCACCGGGGAATCCGGCAGGGGTTCCCCGAGGTCATCTTTTGCGAGGGCAAGACACCCGCGCAGGTTGCCGGCATCGCTGCCCGGATAGCCCGTGCCGGGAACGTCGTATTCGGAACCCGAGCCTCCCGCTCCCATTTCGCAGCGGTGAAGCGGAAGATGCGCTCTGCGCGTTACAATCCGGTCGCGCGCACGATCTCGGCACGGGAGGGCCTTGTCACGCCCAGAGGCACGGGAACGATCCTCGTTGTTACGGCCGGCACGTCGGACATCCCCGTCGCCGAGGAGGCGCTGGAGACTGCGCGGATCATGGGAAACCTCACGGACTCGCTCTTCGACGTCGGGGTCGCCGGCATTCACCGCATCCTCTCGCAGAGCGACAAGCTCCGCTCGGCATCCGTCATCATCGTCGTTGCAGGCATGGAAGGCGCCCTTGCCAGCGTCGTCGGGGGCCTCGTGGACGTCCCCGTCATCGCCGTGCCGACGTCCATCGGATACGGGGCGAACTTCCAGGGAATCTCCGCCCTGCTCGGGATGTTGAATTCCTGTGCGGCCGGGGTCACCGTCGTCAACATTGACAACGGTTTCGGCGCCGGATTTGCGGCGAGCCTGATCAACAGAAAGCGGACAGCAGGCACATAGCGGGAAGGATCTGCAGGGAAGGGCGACAATGGACCGATCCAACGTCACATACTTCGAGACGATACTCCAGGCCATCGGGCGGACACCGCTCGTGCGGCTGCGCCGGGTCACCGGCTCGGCCCGGGGCCTCATTCTGGCGAAGGTGGAATTCCTGAACCCCGGCGGGTCGATCAAGGACCGGATCGGAGTCACCATCGTCGAAGAGGCCGAACGAGAGGGACGGATCAAGCCCGGCGGCTTGATCGTCGAGGCGACCTCAGGGAACACCGGCATGGGGCTTGCGCTCGCGGCCGCAGTGAAGGGGTATCGCACCGTGTTCACGTTGCCCGACAAGATGAGCATGGAGAAGATCAGGCTTCTCCGGGCTTTCGGTGCGGAGGTGATCGTCACCCCCACGGCGGTCCCGCATGAATCTCCCGAGAGCTACACGGAGGTCGCGAAACGCATCGTGCGCGAAACGCCGAACTCGATCCTGGCAAACCAGTACTACAACCCGCGGAATCCGGAATCCCACTACCTCACCACCGGCCCCGAGATCTGGGAGCAGACGGGCGGACAGATCACGCACTTCGTCTGCGGGATCGGAACCGGCGGAACCATCACCGGCACCGGCAGATATCTGAAGGAGAAGAACCCGGCAATCACGGTGATCGGGATCGACCCCAAGGGGTCGGTGTTCCGCGAGTATTTCCGGACCGGGAAGATCAATCCGCAGCTCAAGACGTACAAGGTGGAGGGAATCGGGCAGGATTACCTGCCGGGCGTGCTCGATTTCTCGGTCATCGACGAGATCATCGAAGCCGACGATCGCGAGTCGTTCCTGATGGCGCGCCGTCTCACGCGGGAAGAAGGGTTGCTGGCGGGCGGGTCGTGCGGGACGGCCGTGGCAGGGATGATGAAGGTCGCAGACCGGTTCACCGACGACGACGTGGTGGTCGTCGTGCTCCCCGACTCGGGGGAGCGGTACCTCTCGAAGATCTACGACGACGACTGGATGCGGGAGTACGGGTTCCTTGTCCCCGAGAAGGTCAACGCCCGGTACGTGCTGGAGCGGAAGCCCCTCGCCGAGCGCAGGCTGATCAGCACCGCCCCGGGCGACGCGGTGAAGAGCGCTCTCGACCTGTTCCGCGAGCACGACATTTCCCAGATCCCCGTTCTGGACGGGGAGCGCTGTGTCGGATCGCTGCACGACCATTCTCTCATGCTGAAGATCTTCGAGCAGCCAGATCTGCTGGACGCGCGGGTCGATTCGGTCATGTCCCGCCCCTTCCCCACCGTCCGCTGCGAGGCGAGCATCGAGGAAGTCCTCCGTCTGCTGAGCGCGAAGGACCAGTACGCCGTCCTGGTGGTTGAGGAAAAAGGACTGGTGGGCATTCTCTCACGGTACGACGTCATCGAATTCATGGGGCACTGACACATGGGCTTCTCAACAGACGCGATTCACGCGGGACAGGAACCCGACCCGACGACGGGCGCGATCATGACCCCCGTCTTCCTGACGTCGACGTACGTGCAGGAGGAGCTCGGCAAGCACAAGGGGTATGAGTACTCGCGCGTCTCGAATCCGACGCGGACGGCACTTGAGCGCAACATTGCCGCCCTGGAGAGAGGGACCGACGGGATGGCATTCGGTTCCGGGGTCGCGGCGACCGACGCCATCATGCGCCTGCTGAACCCTGGCGACCATGTGGTCTTCTCGCGCAACGTATACGGCGGGACGTACCGGCTGATGAAGATGGTATGGGAGCGCTACGGGCTGAAGTCCGACTTCATCGACACGACCGATCCGGGCGTCATCGAACGAGCGATCACCCCGGCGACCCGTCTGATCTTCGTCGAGACCCCGACGAATCCGACCATGGAGATCACCGATCTCTCCGCCGTCGCCGGCATCGCGCGCCCGCGCGGCATCCTCACGGTCGCCGACAACACGTTTGCCACCCCGTACCTGCAGCGCCCTCTCGACCTGGGCATCGACGTCGTGCTTCACAGTCTGACGAAGTACCTGAACGGCCACAGCGACATGCTCGGCGGCATCGTTGTCACGAGCCGGGCCGATGTGGTCGAGCGGCTCCGGTTCTTCCAGAAGGCGATCGGGGCAATCCTGAGCCCCTTCGATTCCTGGCTGTGCCTCCGCGGCACCAAGACGCTCGCCGTGCGGATGGAGAGGCATTGCCGGAACGCCATGGAGGTCGCGACATGGCTGGCGGGGAAGCCGCCTGTCCTTACGGTCCATTATCCGGGGTTGGCGGGCCACCCCCAGCACGCGCTGGCAGCCCGGCAGATGAAAGGGTTCGGCGGGATGCTCGCGTTCGACCTCGGGGATCTGGCAGCCGCCGGGCGGTTCCTGAAGCACGTCCGCCTCTGCGCCCTTGCCGAGAGCCTGGGGGGCGTCGAGACGATCATTACTCACCCGGCCACGATGACCCATGCGTCGGTCCCCGCGGAGCAGCGCCGCGCCATCGGTGTCACGGACGGCCTGGTCCGCATTTCGGTGGGTCTGGAGGAGTCCGAAGACCTGATCGCGGATCTGGACAACGCATTCAGAATTGGCTCGTTCTATTGAATAGTAAACTGTTTTTCCCTATCTTCGCGTGACATTCCGACTCCAATTCGACCCCATTCCCTTCCCTCCAACGCCCGATGAAAGCCGTCATCATGGCGGGGGGCTTCGGCACGAGGCTTCGCCCGCTCACGTGTAACATCCCAAAGCCGATGGTTCCGCTCATGAACAAGCCCATGATGCATCACATCGTGGACCTGCTCAAGGCGCACGGCATCACTGATATCACGGCATCCCTGTTCTATTTCCCCGACGTCATCAGCAAGCATTTCGGGGACGGGAGCCGCCTTGGCGTCTCGATGTCCTACTTCAAGGCCGACGCTGACTACGGGACTGCGGGAAGCGTGGCGCTGGCCACGCAGGGCGTCAACGAACGCATCCTCATCATCAGCGGCGACGTGTTGACGGACTTCGATCTGACCGCCGCGATCAAGTTCCACGAGGAGCGCCGCGCTGCCGCGACCATTGTCCTGACCCACGCCGCCAACCCGCTCCAGTTCGGCGTCGTCATCACGGACGAGAACGGAAGGATCACGCGGTTCCTCGAGAAGCCGTCGTGGGGTGAGGTCTTCAGCGACACCATCAACACCGGCATCTACATCCTGGAGCCGCAGATCCGGGACATGATCCCGCTCCATCAGGAGTATGATTTCGGCAAGGACCTCTTCCCGCTTCTTCAGCGGCAGGATGCCGGGCTCTACGGCTTCGTGGCGGAGGGCTACTGGCGCGACATCGGCAATCTGAACGAATACCAGGACGCCCACATCGACGTGCTCCGCGGCGTGGTGAAGGTGGGGATCTCCGGGACGCGGGACGGGAATCTGACTGTGGGAGCCGGAACGCGCGTCGATCCGAAGTCGATCGAGTGCGCCGGCACCGTCGTGATCGGCGAGAACTGCACGATCGGCGAACGATGCAGGCTGGCCAACACCGTCATCGGAGACAACTGCGTCATCGGGCCGGGGAGCTCCATCGCGAACTCGATCCTCTGGAACGACGTGGTGGTCGGGCACAATGTGGAGCTGTCGTCCGACGTCATCGGCTTCCGCTCGTCCATCGGAGAGAAGGCGGTGATCGCGGACAACGTCTTCATCAGCGACGCCTGCTGGATCGGCCGCGGCGCGCACCTCAGCGCCAACATCAAGCTGTGGCCCGAGAAGGTCGTCGAAGAGGGCGCGGTGCTCACGCGCAGCCTCGTCTGGGAGGACAAGTGGCTCCGCGAGCTGTTCACCGACGCGCGGGTGTCGGGCCTTTCGAACATCGAAATGAATCCCGAGTTCGGCGCCAAGCTGGGCGCCGCGTACGGAGCGTTCGTCGGGCCGGGGAAGACGGTCGTGACGTGCCGCGACTCGGACAACGTCTCGCGCATGATGAACCGCGCGCTGATCTGCGGGCTGATCTCGTCGGGCGTGCATACGTTCGACCTCAGGGCCACCTCCATCCCGCTGCTGCGGCACGAGCTGAGCAGCGGCAAGGAAGCCGGCGGCATCCATGTCCGCCGCTCGCCCGTCGACAAGAACCTGACCGACATCATCTTCTTCGACGCAAACGGCAAGGACCTCCCGACAAAGAAGACAAAATCCGTGGAGCGGCTCTTCTTCGGCGAGGACTTCCCGCGCGCCGCCAGGGACCGCGTCGGCTCCATCTCGTTCCCCGAGCGGACGACCGAGGTCTACAAGCAGACATTCCTGGCGTCGCTGGACGTGGAGGCGATCAACCGGAGGAGGCTCCGGATCGCCATCGACTACTCCAACGGCGTCGCCTCAACGATCTTCCCGATCATCCTGGGATCGTTCGAGTGCCAGGTCGTGGCCATCAACGCCCATCTGGATCCCACGAAGCTCACGCGGGACCGGGACGAGTTCGAAGCGTCGCTGGACCAGCTCGCCCACATCGTCACGTCGCTCCAGTATGACCTCGGCTGCCTGATCGACGCTGGCGGCGAGAAGCTCTTCGTGGTCAATGAGCGGGGCGAGAAAGTCGACAGCGACCGGCTGCTGACCATCATCACGGCGATGTATCTCGACACGCATCCGGGGTCGAAGGCCCTTGCGGTGCCGATCACGTCGACCGGCGAGGTGGACCTCGTCGCGGCCGAGCGGGGGGCGAAGGTCCTGAAGACGCGCAACAACCACCTCGCGATGATGGAGGCGGCGGCCAACGCCGACGTCCGCTTCATCGGTGGAACGCGCGGAGGATTCATCTTCCCCGACTTCTTCTTCGCGACCGACGCCATGTACTCGGTGGCGAAGATCCTCGAGATGGTCGCGCATACCGGAAAGCGGCTCGGCGAGTACGACGACAGCCTTCCCAGGCTCAGCTCCGCCCGCAGGGGCGTGAACTGCTCCTGGGAGCTCAAAGGCAAGGTCATGCGCAACATCATGCAGCACACGCAGGGCATCAGGCGCGACCTCGTGGACGGCGTGAAGGTGCACTTCGACGGCGACCCGGACAAGGTCTCCGTGCTCCTGATCCCCGACAAGGAACGGCCGCTGTTCCACGTGGTGGCCGAAGCGCGCGGGCAGGCGGCGGCAGACGCCACGGCGGACGACTACGAACGCAAGATCGTGCAGTGGCGGGATGAATCATAGGGGGCTCAACGCACCATGAGAATCAGCGACATCCTCACCGAGGACCTGATCGTCACCGGTCTGGAGGGGAATTCCAAAGACGACATCATCGAAAAGATGGTGGATCTCGTCGGCACCTCGCCGAAAGTGCTGGACATCGACAAAGTCCGCAAGGCGATCTTCGAGCGCGAGCGGATCATGTCCACCGGCGTGGGGAACGGCTTCGCCATTCCGCACGGGAAAACGGACGCCGTGTCGGACATCGTTGCCGGCTTCGCCGTCACCGAACGCCCGATCGATTACGAATCGCTCGACGAAAAGCCCGTTCGCCTCGTCTTCCTGCTCGTCGGCAAGGACAACCTCGTCGGCCCGCACATCAAGCTCCTGAGCCGCATCTCGCGGCTGATGAACAAGGAGGAGTTCCGTCGCAAGTTGCTCGAGCAACCCTCGTCCGCGGACATCCTTGAGCTGTTCCGCCGGGAAGAAGCAACCTACTTCGACGTGTGATGGCCCGCCGACCCGCACGGCCGGCCTCCGAGTATCGGCTGATCGTCACCCCGCATTATGACGCGATCCGCCAGCGAACCGTGACGAGGGTTCGCCTGGAAACCACCCAGACCTTCGCGAGCTTCGCGTACGAGATCTCGGTCGACGAGCACCGCGAAGGCACCTCGTTCCGGTATCGCATCCTCGGCCTGAACGCACCGGGCGTCGGGCTCCCGCACACGGGAAGCGCGCATTTCCAGCGCGACTACGAAGGGTTGAACGGCACGTACACGTTCAGCGTCATCGGGCTCGACCGCGCGGAACATCGCTGCACGGTCGCGATCGACGCACTCGGCGTGCGGGAGGTCGCAGCCCCCACGGGCACGGGCCTGACACTCATCACCGACGCCACGGCGTGACCTTGTATCACGACATCGAGAGAGCATGATCCCGGTACTTTTTGAGATCGGTCCCCTGAAGGTGCACAGCTACGGCCTGATGCTCGGCCTCGCGTTCATTCTGGGGAACGCCCTGATGGCCCGCGACTTCAAGCGCCGCGGATGGAACCCTTCGATCGCAGGCACCATCACGATCATCGCCGTCGTCACAGGCATCGCCGGGGCAAAAGCCCTGCACCTCATCGAGAACTGGGACGAATTTCTCCGGCACCCGTCCGAGGCGTTCTCCCCGGGAGGCCTGACATGGTACGGCGGGTTCGTGCTCGGCTTGATCGCCGTGATCTGGTATGTGCGCCGCAAAGGCCTGCCGCTGCTGCAGTTCCTGGATATCCTCGGCGTCGCGCTGGTGCTCTCCTACGGCGTTGGCCGGATCGGGTGCCACCTCTCGGGCGACGGCGACTACGGAACCCCGACGAACCTCCCGTGGGGGACCATCTATGCGCAGGGAATCGCCAAACCCACGTACGCGCTCGCGGACTATTTCATCGAACATCCGGACGAGCGTGCGGCGTGGAGCTACGACTCGTTGCGGGTCATCCCGGCCGGGCTCGACCGCATGGGTCACCCCATGAGCCGGTTCGATCAGGTCACCCCGCTCCACCCCGCCCCCATCTATGAGCTCCTGCTGGGGATTGCCGGGTACGGCATCCTGCTCGCCCTCAGGAAGCGGCCGTGGCCGGACGGGACGATCTTCGCGTTCTATCTGATGATCGCGGCGGTGTTTCGCTTTGCGGTCGAGATCCTCCGGCTGAACCCCCGGCTGGCATTCGGGCTCTCGGAGGCCCAGCTCTTCGCCATCGTCATGTTTGGCGCCGGACTCGCGGGCTTCCTCTTCCTCGCCCGTCGAACCGGGCCGGCAGGAGCGCAACCCAAAGCCTAGGTGAGCGGAGCACGGTCCTGCCATGAAACCAGGGAGCATCGACATGGGGAGACTCATCGCGGGTCGAAAGCCCGTGATCGAGGCGCTCAGGGCCGGGACAGCCGTTGAGCGCGTCCTTCTTCTGGCCGGCGTGCAGGGGCAGGGGATCGCGGACATACAGACGCTCGCGCAGCAGGCTCGTATCCCGGTGGTCCACATGTCCCGCCAGGAATTCGACGAGCTGGCGCCCGACCATGCCACGCAGGGAGTACTCGCCGTTGTCCCCTCTCGCACGTTCGCCGACCTCGAAGAGATTCTCGAGCAGGCCCGGAGAAGGCACGCCCAGGGATTCCTCCTCGTGCTGGACGAAATCGAAGATCCCCAGAACCTTGGCGCGCTGGTGCGAACGGCGGAATGCGTCGGCGTCCACGGCGTCATTATCCCGAGACATCACGCCGCCACGGTGACGTCGGCGGTCGTGAAGGCCTCGGCGGGCGCGACCGAGCACATCCTGATCGCCGAAGTCACGAATATCGCGCAAACCCTGAAGCACTTGAAAGACGAAGGGTACTGGGTGGTGGGTCTGGACGGCGCGGGCGACCGGCCGTACACGGCCGTGGATCTGGAGCTTCCCGTCGCCCTGGTGGTGGGGAACGAAGGGCGGGGAATCCGGAGGCTTGTCAGGGAGCGGTGCGATTTCCTCGTGAAGATTCCGATGCGCGGAAAGATCAGCTCGCTCAACGCATCGGTGGCGGGCGCGGTGGTGATGTACGAGGTACTCCGGCAGCGCGAGAAGAAATAGGACGCCGGGCCGGACGCCGTCACTCTGTCAGCACGGAGGGCATCAGGACGCCTCCTCTTCGCCCTCCTTCGCCAGCCCGTACTTCTTCATTTTGTTGTACAGATGGCTCCGCTGGATGTCCAGCGCCTCTGCCGTCTTCGTGATGTTCCAGCCGTGGAACTCGAGCTGCTTCCTGATGAATGCCGCCTCGGCACGCTCCTTGAACTCCTGAAACGTCCCTCCGAGACTCAACAACTCATCCGTCGCCGCGCGCGTCCCCCCGGCATACCGCTCCACATCGTCGGCCGAAATCACGGGGCCCGCGGTCATGATGACCAGCCGCTCCACCGTGTTGCGCAGCTCGCGGACGTTGCCGCTCCAGTCCATCCCCTGCAGTCTTCGCACTGACGTCGTCGGCCAGGCTTTTCGACGGCATGCGGTTCCGCGCGCAGGTATCCTGCGCAAAGGCGCGCGCCAGCACGGGGATGTCGTCCCGCCGCTCCCGGAGCGGGGGCACGTGAATCTGGATCACGTTGAGGCGATGGAAGAGGTCCTCCCTGAAGAGGTTCTGCTTGATGGCCTCCTGCAGATTCTTGTTCGTGGCGGCGATAACGCGGACATCCACCGGGATATGCCGATCTCCACCCACCCGCTCGATCTTCCCCTCTTCGAGCGCGCGGAGCACTTTGGCCTGGGCACCGGGGCTCATGTCTCCAACCTCATCCAGGAAGATGGTGCCGTGGTCTGCGAGCTCGAACTTTCCGATTCTCTGGCCCGTAGCGCCGGAGAACGATCCCTTCTCATGCCCGAAGAGCTCGGATTCAATCAACTCGTTCGGGATCGCGGCACAGTTGACCTCCACCAGCGGCTTCGTGTTGCGGGGGCTCTGCCGATGAATGGCGCGGGCCACGAGCTCCTTCCCCGTGCCGTTATCGCCGGTGATGAGAACCCTCGATTCTGTAGGCGCAACGCGGTCGATGAGGGCGCGCAGCTCACGGATCGGCATGCTCTCGCCGATGATTGCCTGGCCGGGCTCGCCGGTTTCGCGGAGCCTCTTGACCTCGATCGCGTTGCGCGCGAGGATCAGCAGCCTGTCCCGGTCGGGAGGCTTCGGGAGGAACTCGTAGGCGCCGAGGCGCGCGGCCTCGCTTGCCGTCTCGCCCGTCCCGTGCCCGGAAATCATGATGACCGGCACCAGCGGCCACTGCCGGCGGATCTCCTGCAGGACCTCGATCCCATCCATGCCCGGCATCTTGATGTCGAGGAGCACCAGGTCCGCCGGCCCGCCGCGGAGCGCCTCCAGCGCAGAGCGTCCGTCCTGCGCGAACCTGACCGCATACTTCTCGTACTCGAGGATCATGCGGATGGAATCGCGGACGGCGTGCTCGTCATCGACAACGAGGACGGTGTTCATGGCTGTTCACCTTGCAGAGTGGGAAACCCGGGAAGGTCGGGAAGCGCGGGCGTCGTCAGCGGCAGACGAGCGATGGCAAAACCGAACGACTCGGACGGTTGTGCGGAGGGATCGGACTGCAGGCGCAGTCCGAAATCCTGGCCGTGGCGATCGGCGCGGAGATCGCGTTTGTCGGCAAGCCCGTCCACGATGAACGCGCCCTCGCCCCACTCGACGAACCTGCCGGCTTCGTCGGCTGTCTCGATCGAGCCCGAGAGGAACGTCAGAAACGCCGACCCGAAGAAATGCTGGAGCTTGTCCCTGTCTCCCGCCGGTCCCGGAGGCGAATCCGGATACAGCGCAGACGGAAGCCGGGCGACCCGGTCGGCATACTCGTCCTCGAATTCGGACGTGAGCGGGAACCAGAGGAACGGGCCGAGTTCCGGCACGCGGACCCCCACCCTCCGATGATCCATCGTCGCCACGGCCGTCACATACAGCGCTTCGCCCCGGTTCCCCCAGCAGAGCCTGGAGGCTTCCTCGAAGATCGCGTCGACCGCCCGGAGGTCTCCGCGCTCCATGCGCAGCAGGGCGAACTCCTCCGACCTGATATAGTCCCGGAGCGACGTGACATCGGCGAAGATCTTGGGGATGAGGATGACCGAGAGGGCGCTCGCGAGGTCCGCGAGCGGCCCGGGGAGCGTGCGGGCGTCGACCTGACTCAGGGCCGCAGGAGGGAGCGCCGGCATTGCCGTGCACAGCTGAAGGGCCACCAGTCCGACCGCGCCTTTCCACCGCATCGTGTGCCTCAGGTCTGAATCACTCCGGGATTGAACCGGCCGGTCTCCGGGTTGCGCGACGCCATCGAAAGGCCGGTCGCAATGATCGTGCGGGTGTCGATCGGATCGACAATGCCGTCCACCCACAAACGCGCGGCGGCGTAGAGCGGGTCTGTCTCCAGGTCGTACCGGGACTGGATTTCGGCGAGCAGCGCCTGCTGCTCCTCGGCCAGAATCTCCCGGCCTCCCTTCTGCATCTGCTGCAGCCGGATGCCGAGCAACGTTTCGCTCGCCTGCTTGCCGCCCATGACCGCCAGCTGTGCCGTCGGCCAGGCGAAGATCAGCCGCGGGTCGTACGCCTTTCCGCACATCGCGTAGTTGCCGGCACCGTAGCTGTTGCCGACGATGAACGTCAGCTTGGGGACGGTGCTGTTGGCGACGGCGTTGACCATTTTGGCGCCATCCTTGATGATGCCGCCGTGCTCGGCCCTGCTCCCCACCATGAACCCGGTGACATCCTGGAAGAAGACCAGCGGAATCCGCTTCTGATTGCAGTTCATGATGAAGCGGGCGGCCTTGTCGGCGCTGTCGCTGTAGATGACCCCGCCGACCTGCATTTCTCCGCGCCGGGTCTTCACGACGGACCGCTGGTTCGCCACGATGCCCACCGCCCACCCGTCCACCCGTGCGTAGCCGCAGATCACGGTCTTGCCGAAGCCCGCCTTGTACTCGTCCATCTCCGATCCGTCGACGATGCGTGCGAGCACCTCGACCATATCGTACGGCCGGTTCCGGTCGATCGGCATGATCCCGTGCAGTTCCTTCGCATCGAACTTCGGGGCGACGGGGACCGCACGGTCGAACCCCGCGTGCGGAGTGTGCCCGAGCTTCCCGATGATGCTCCGGATGCGCTCCAGGCACGCCTCATCGTTCGGCATCTTATGATCCGTCACCCCGCTGATCTCGCACTGAACGGTCGCGCCGCCGAGCTCCTCGTTCCCGATCTCCTCGCCGATGGCCGCCTTGACCAGGTGCGATCCGGCAAGGAACACGCTCCCGGTCTTGTCGACGATGAGCGCCTCGTCGCTCATGATCGGCAGGTACGCGCCGCCGGCCACGCAGGGCCCCATGATCGCCGCGATCTGCGGGATCCCCATCGAGGACATGATCGCGTTGTTCCTGAAGATGCGTCCGAAGTGTTCGCGGTCGGGGAAGATGTCGCTCTGGAGGGGAAGGAACACGCCCGCCGAATCGACAAGATAGACGATCGGGAGGCGGTTCTCGATCGAGATCTCCTGCGCGCGGAGGTTCTTCTTGCAGGTCATCGGGAACCAGGCGCCGGCCTTGACGGTCGCATCGTTGGCCACGATGACCGTCTCGCGCCCGTGCACGCGGCCGATGCCGAAGACGGTTCCGGACGACGGCGCGCCGCCGTACTCTTCATACATCCCGTGGGCGGCGTACAGACCGATTTCGAGAAGCTCCGTCCCGGCGTCAAGGAGCTTGCCGATTCTCTCGCGGGCGGGGAGCTTTCCCCTGGCGGCCTGGCGGGCATGCGCCTCGGCGCCTCCGCCATGGCGAGTCCGGCCGGCGATCGCCTCCAGCTCCGCAAGGCGAGACCGCATGGCGTCGACGTTGCGCTGGACCGCCTCGGTCGTGTTGAGCGGGGTTCCGATCTGCGACATGGCTCAGTCCTTCGGCGGGCCGATGAGATGGCGCGCGATAATCATCTTCTGCACCTCGGAGGTCCCTTCGCCGATCGTCATCAGCTTCACGTCCCGGTACAGCTTCTCGACCGGAAAGTCTTTGATGAACCCGTACCCGCCGTGGATCTGCACCGCTTCGTTCGTCGCGCGAACCGCCGCTTCGCTGGCATAGTATTTCGCCTGTGATGCAGCCAGGCCGTGCGGCTGACCTGAGACCTTCAACCACGCCGCCCGCTGCGTCAGCGCCCGCGCCGCTGCGATTTCCGTGGCCATATCGGCCAGCTTCCACTGGATCGCCTGATACTCTGCGATCGACCGGCCGAACTGCTTTCGCTCGACCGCGTACTTCAGGCTTGCGTCCAGGGCTCCCTGCGCGATGCCCACGGAGAGAGCGGCAATGCCGATGCGGCCGCCATCAAGGACGGCCAGAGCCTGCTTGAACCCTTCGCCTTCCTTCCCGATCAGCCGGTCGCCAGGAATCCGCACGTTCTCGAACAGGAGCGTCGCGGTGTCGCTGGAGCGAAGGCCGAGCTTGTTCTCCTTCTTCCCGATCGTGTAACCCGGCATCCCGCGCTCCAGGATGAACGCCGAGATCCCTCGCTTTCCCTGTCCGGGTTCGGTCACGGCAAGGACCACGCAGGTGCCTGCCACAGAACCCTGCGTGATGAACGTCTTGCTCCCGTTCAGGATCCAGTCCGAGCCGTCCCTGCTGGCGGTCGATCGCATCGCCCCCGAATCGCTGCCCGACCCTGGCTCGGTGAGACCCCATGCGCCGAGCACCCGCCCCGACGCCAGTCCGGGCATGAACCGGCGTTTCTGCCCCTCGCTCGCGTGCAGCATGATGTGCCCGGAGCAGAGGCTGTTGTGCGATGCGACTGTGAGCGCAACGGACGGATCGACGCGGGCGAGCTCCTCGATGATCACGATCGACTCGAGGTCCGTCATGCCCGCACCGCCGAGCTCTTCCGGCCACGTCATGCCCATGAATCCAAGTCCGCCCAGCTTCGAAACCAGCTCGTGCGGGAACTCCTGCGTTTCGTCGTAGCGCATGACCGCCGGCCGCATCTCTCGCTCGGCGAACTCGCGCGCGACCTTCTGGACCGCGATCTGGCTCTCGTTCAATGTGAAGTCCATCGTTCCCCTCCTTCATCCCCGGTCATCGTGCATCCGATGGAAATCCGCGACGAGCTCGTCGGCGACGTGCGCCGGCGACACGGCGAGGGCCAGCAGATCGTCCAGCCTCCGCTCCAGGAGAGCTTGCCGGTCCGCCGTCCAGAAATCGACCTTCAGGCGGGCGGCGATCAGGTCCCGCACGCGCCGTTCGATCCGGGACCGCCGCTTCAGGCTCAGGCCTCCCGAGCGTTCGAGGTACGCCCGGTGCTCCTCGATTTTCACCGCCAGCAGATCGATGCCCGTGCCATCCGACGCCACCGTCTTCAACACGTCCGGCATCCACCCGTCGTGCTTGCGGAAATTGAGGATCATCTGGATCGCCATGACGGCCTGATCCGCACCCGCGCGATCGGCCTTGTTCAGGACGAACACGTCGGCGATCTCCATGAGCCCGGCCTTCATTGCCTGAATGGAGTCGCCGGATTCGGGCACCAGCGCCACCACGGTCGTATCAGCCGCGCCCGCGATATCCAGCTCCGACTGCCCGACGCCCACGGTCTCCATCAGGACGACCTCCTTGCCGGCGGCATCCAGAATGTCCACCGCCTCCATCGTCCGCTTGCTCAACCCGCCCAGGCTCCCTCTGGAAGCCATGCTTCTGATGAACACCTGATCGTCCAGATCCACGTCGGTCATGCGGACCCGGTCGCCGAGCAGCGCCCCGCCGCTGAACGGGCTCGTGGGATCGACCGCGATGATGCCGATCCGCTTGCCCGCAGCACGATAGTGCGCGGCGAGCTTGTTGGTGATCGTGCTCTTCCCGGCGCCCGGCGGGCCGGTGATCCCGATCCTGTAGGCCCTGCCCGTCCGCACGAAGACCGAACGGAGGAGCTCCGCGGACTGTGGAGTTTCGTTCTCCACCTGGGAGATGGCGCGCGCAATCGCGCGCCGGTCGCCGCTCCAGAGCCTGTCGAGGTCGAGGACGCCCATTCTACGTCCGGCCGCGCCGCTCCCTGAAGTATGACACCGTCCGCTCAAGCCCCTCGCTGAGCGCCACCATGGGCTTCCATCCCGTCAGGGCCTGGATTGCCCCGGCGCTCAGGACGCTCCGGAGCTGCTCCCCTTTCTTCGCCTCGCCGTGCTTCTCCTCGCACGACGAGCCGGTCAGCCTGCGGATTTCGCGGAAGAGCATATTCACGTCGGATTCGACGCCGGTGCCGATGTTCAGAATCCGAAAGCCGTGCAGGCCGAGCGCGAGGACGTTCGCGCGGACGACGTCCCCGACGAAGACATAGTCGCGGGTCTGCTTCCCCTCGCCGTTGACGACAGCCTGTTCGCCATTCAGCATCCTCGTGGTGAAGATCGCCACCACGCCGGCTTCCCCTTCGGGATTCTGGCGCGGGCCGTACACGTTCGCATAGCGGAGGCAGACGGATTCTATGCCGTACACCGCATGATAATAGAAGAGGTACTGCTCGGTCGTCAGTTTTGCGACCCCGTACGGCGAGATGGGCCTGGTCGGGTGTTTTTCGTCGGCAGGGAAGTAGTCCTGTTCGCCGTAGATCGCGCCCCCGCTCGACGCGAAGACGAAACGCCGGACGCCGGTCTTCATCGCCGCTTCGATGAGCGTGAGAACCCCGAGCACATTCACAGACGCGTCATAGACGGGATCGGCCACCGACCGCCTCACGTCCATCTGCGCCGCATGATGGTTCACGACGTCGAACGTCGTCGCGCCGAAGATCTTCGCGACCGCTTCGGCGTCCCGGATGTCAGCCCGGTGGAACACCGCCTTCGGGTTGATGTTCTGCTCGCGGCCCGTCACCAGGTTGTCGATGATCTCGACGTGGTGCCCGGCCTCGATATATGCATCCACAATCTGGGAACCGATGAATCCGGCTCCGCCGGTTACAAGAACTTTCATACCCCGCTCCGTGTATTGGTGAAGTGCTTCGAGCGCGCATCAGCACACCGCCGTGCGCCCGATGTCTTTTCTGAAATGCATGCCGTCAAACGCGATCGTGCCCACCGCCTCGTAGGCCCGCCTGATGGCCCCGGGCAGGGCGCCGCCCGGATCGACAGCCGTCACGGCAAGGACCCGTCCTCCCGCGGTCACGACCTGGCCGTTCTCCAGCCTCGTCCCCGCGTGAAACACCGAAACGTCCTCCAGCGATTCCGCCCGGTCGAGCCCGCGAATCAGCTTGCCCGTCTCATACGCATCCGGATACCCGCCGGATGCGAGCACGACACAGGCCGCCGCACCTGACCAGGCGCGCCTGCTCCCGTCGTCGTCGAGAGCCCCTGTTGCCGCCCTGAGGAGAAGGTCCGCGAGATCCCCGGGGTACAATGGAAGGACAACCTGCGTCTCCGGGTCGCCGAACCGGCAGTTGTACTCGATGACTTTGGGGCCGTCCGCCGTCAACATCAGCCCGACGTAGAGGCAGCCTTTGTAGGGCGTCCCCTCCTGTGCCATGCCGTCGAGGGTCGGACGGACGATATCGCGGGAGACGCGGTCCAGGAGCGCGGCAGTGACAAACGGCGTCGGCGCGAAGGCGCCCATCCCCCCGGTGTTCTTCCCCTGATCGTCGTCGAAGACCCGTTTGTGGTCCTGCGCCGGCGCGAGAAGCACAAACCGCTTCCCGTCCGAAATAGCGAAGACCGATGCCTCTCTCCCCTCGAGGAAGTCCTCGACGACCAGCGTGCTCCCCGCAGCGCCAAACGCCTGCTCCTCGAACATGGCGCGCAGCCCGGCAGCCACATCGCCCGCAGTCCGGCAGATGAGGACACCCTTCCCGGCCGCAAGCCCGTCGGCCTTCAGGACGAGCGGGAGTGGACGTGCGGAGCAATACTCCTGCGCGTCAGCGTGTTGATCGCGCGTGAATGTCCGTGACCGGGCCGTTGGAATTCCTTGCCGGACCATGAAGTCCTTCGCGAACGCCTTGCTCCATTCCAGGCGTGCGGCCGCCCGCGTCGGTCCGAACACGCGTTGACCCGCGGCTTCGAATCTGTCCGTGATGCCATCCGCCAGCGGCTGCTCGGGGCCGACCACCGTGAGGTCGATCTTCTCCCGCACCGCGAGCGCGAGAAGTCCGTTGATGTCTCCCGCCTTCACCGGCACGAGCTCGGCGACCGACGCCATGCCCGGATTCCCGGGAGCACAGATGAGACGGCGAACGCCAGGCGTGCGGGCCAGCTTCCAGGCGAGCGCATGTTCGCGGCCGCCCGATCCGACTATCAGAATGTTCATGGTCAGGGCTCGATCAGCGACTCGAATAGTTTGACCAGGTTGCCTGTCAGCACCTTCCGGTCGTATTTGCGGACGACCTCCTCGTCGGGGGTCGGAAGCGCATGCTTCTCAAAACGGTCGAAGAAGTCCGCCAGTGCCGCCTTGATCGCCGGCACATCGGTGGGGGAAACGACGGTCCCTCCCGCCTCCTCAACCGTCTGGCGCAGGAACCCCTCGGGCAACAGGGCGAGGATCGGTTTCCGGGCGCCGATGTATTCGTACAGCTTGCCGGGCGTGCCGAGGTCATCGCCCGACACCGCCCACAGGACGTCGGATGAACGCAGGACATCCACGCAATCCTTGTGCGGCAGATACTCCTTCACGACGACGGCATCCTGGAGGCCCAGCTTCGAAACGAGCCTGTGGTTCTCCTCCCTGAAGGTCCCGACGAACTCGGCTTCGATGCGCCCTCGCAGCTTCGGGCGTTCCTGAAAGAGATCGTGGAGGGCCTGCAGGAAATGATCCGGAATCCTGTCTTCCCAGAACACCCCCGCGTAGGTGATCTTCATCTTGCCGCCCGCGCGGACGGCACGGGCGCGGCCGGGAACGGCGGGGAAATCCGCCGGATCGAAACCCTGAGAAATGATATCGACGTCGTGGAAACTCAGGAAGGGATACCGATTGATCAGAAGTTCCTTGACCCGGCGGCTGGTCGCGATGACGTGACTGCTGGCGCGCAGGGCATTCTTCTCCAGAAAGGAGTGGCGCATCCGGTGGAACGGCGTGAGATAGAACCTGAACGGATAGTCGACCCAGGGGTCGCGATAGTCGAAGACCAGCGGCTTCCCGATCGCCTCCTTGACTTCCGCTCCGATCAGGAAGTCGGTGAACGGAGGCGCAGTGGTGAAGATGAGATCAAAAGGCGTCTCGCCGTGGAGCTCCAGCGCCCGCGCGACCGCGCGCCGCTTCCACCCGATCTTGTTGTCGGGAAAGAAGATGGTGTCGCTGACGCGGGAGAGCAACTTCCGTGTCCGCTCGCTGGGGAGCTTGACGACCTCCTTGTTCGCAAAGACGCGTCCCGGTCCTGCCGCCGGCGTGCGCACGATCGTGACGGCAGACTGATCCAGCTCTCCCAGCAGCGATTCGTCGCGCGCGAGGTAGCCGGTCGGCTCCACGGTCAGCACCGTCGGGTGCCATCCGAATGCCGGAAGGTACTTCACGAACTTGGCGGTGCGCTGGACTCCGCTCAGGCCCATGGGGGGAAAGTAGTACGCGATGATGAGAACGCGACGGCGAGCTTCCATTATCAGAGAACGATCAAGTGTTTTGGCGAGGCGGTCAACACCGTGCACCCCGATGCCGTGATGAGGACGTCGTCCTCGATGCGAAGTCCCCAGCGGCCCGGGAGATACACGCCCGGCTCGATGGTGATGACGTTTCCTTGCCGGAGACGGTCTCTGCTGGCCACGGAGATCCGGGGACGTTCATGGATGCGCAGCCCGATGCCATGGCCGAGAGAGTGATTGAAGTACTTGCCGTAGCCCGCCCGGCCGATGTGGATGCGTGCGACGGTGTCGAGATCGCGTCCGAGCATTCCGGGGCGGGCGGCATCGATTGCGGCAGCCTGGGCGTCCAGCACGATCTCGTATGCCCGCCGCTGTTCCGGCGCGGGGCGGCCAAGGGCAACGGTCCGGGTGAGGTCCGAGCAATACCCGTCCACCACGCATCCGAAGTCCATCGTGACCAGCTCTCCCTTCCGGATGCGCCGGTCTGTCGCGCGCCCGTGCGGCAGCGCCCCGCGATCGCCCGACGCGACGATCGGCTCGAACGAATCCTGTGCCGCGCCGCGACGCCTCTGGCGGTACGAGATCTCCGCCGCTATGTCGAGCTCCGTCAGGCCGGGCTTGAGCAGCGGGAGGAGTTCGGAGAAGACTGCGTCCGTGATCGCAACCGCACGCCTGATGGCCCTGACCTCCGCGCGGTCTTTCACCGTCGCGACGTCTTCGACGATGTCGGCGGTGGAGCGGAATTCGATGCGCGGAAAGAGACGACGCAGCTGACGGTACTGGGCGTAGGTAACGTGCTGCGCCTCGAAGCCGACCACCGTGAGGCCGTCAAGCGCCCGGGCCGTCGCGGCGGCCTCCGCAAGGCTGTCCCTCGAGATGATGCGCCCGATCCCGCGGGCCTCGATGCTGCTCTGGAGCGCGTAGCGCGTGTCGGTCACCAGCGTCAGGGAGCGCCGGCGCACGATGACCAGGGCGTTCGAGCCGGTAAACCCCGTAAGGTAGCGGGCGTCCGAAGGCGACGAGACGAGGAGTGCATCGAGGCCGGCGGACCGCATCCGGTGGCGGAGGCGCGACAGTCGCGATGGAGACGTCATCGGGAGCCGGAAGGATCAGACGTGGTAGTTGGGAGCTTCTTTTGTGATGACGACGTCGTGCGGGTGGCTTTCCCGGAGCCCGGCGTCAGTCATCCGAACGAATCGACCGTTGGTCTTGAGCGCCGCGATGGTTTTGCTGCCCGTATATCCCATCGCCGCCCTGAGACCGCCGACCATCTGGTACACAGTATCGCCCAGCGGCCCCTTGTACGGCACGCGCCCCTCGATCCCTTCCGGCACGAGCTTCTGAATATCGTCTTCGGCGTCCTGGAAGTACCGGTCTTTGCTGCCGGCCTTCATCGCCTCGATCGATCCCATGCCGCGGTAGAGCTTGAAGCTCCTGCCCTCATAGAGGACCTTTTCTCCCGGGCTTTCATCCACGCCGGCGAAGAGGCTGCCGATCATGACGGCGTCGGCGCCTGCGGCGATCGCCTTCGCGATGTCGCCTGTCTGCTTGATGCCGCCATCGGCGATGAGCGGCACGCCGCTTCGGGACGCCGCCTTCGCGCAGGCCATGATCGCGGTCACCTGGGGCACACCGATACCCGCCACGACGCGGGTGGTGCAGATCGACCCCGGACCCACGCCCACCTTGACGGCGTCGACGCCGGCCCGGATCAGGTCGCGCGTGGCTTCGGCGGTGGCGACGTTGCCGGCCACGAGCTCGGACGACGGGAAGCGGGATTTGATCTTCTTCACCATCTCGACGACGCCGCGCGAGTGCCCGTGCGCGGTATCCACGATCAGGACATCCACCCCGGCGCGCAGGAGCGCCGCAACGCGGTCGACGGTCTCCCCCGTCACGCCGACCGCCGCGCCCACACGCAGGCGGCCGTGCTTGTCCTTCGCGGCGAACGGGTGCTTGATCTTCTTCTGAATATCCTTGAAGGTGATGAGCCCCTTCAGCGTCCCGTTCTTGTCCACGACCGGGAGCTTCTCGATCTTGTGCTTCTCCAGCATGCCCTTGGCCTGATCCAGCGTCGTCCCCATCGGCGCGGTCACGAGGCCCTCCTTCGTCATCACGTCGGCCACGAGCTGGTCCTCGTCGGGCTCGAAGCGAAGGTCCCGGTTCGTGATGATCCCGATCAGCTTCCCGTGCGCGCTCACCACGGGGATGCCCGAGATCTTGTACCTGTTCATCAGGGCGAGGACGTCGCGGACTCTCTGGTCGGCCCGCACGGTGACCGGGTCGAGAATCATGCCGCTCTCCGAGCGCTTGACGCGGTCAACCTCTTCGACCTGCCGCGGGATCGACATGTTCTTGTGCAGAATGCCGAGCCCGCCCTCGCGGGCCATGGCGATGGCCATGTCCGATTCCGTCACGGTGTCCATCGCGGCGCTGATGAGGGGGATGTTCAGCAAAATTCTCCGCGTCACCCTGGTGCGGACGTCAACGTCGCGCGGAAGGACCGAGGACTTCGCAGGGAGCAGCAGGACGTCGTCGTAGGTGAGGGCTTCGCCGCGGATCTTAGAACGTGAGGATGGCACGATGGTTCCGTGAGGAATGTGAGTGATCAGGCAAACGCCGGGATGCCGGTAATATCTTCTCCGACGATGAGTGTGTGCATTTCGTGCGTCCCCTCGTAGGTCAGCACGGATTCCAGATTGGCGGCGTGGCGCATCACCGGGTACTCGTCCAGGATGCCGTTGGCGCCGAGGATGGTCCGCGCTTCGCGCGCGATCAGGAGGGCCTGGTACACGTTGTTCCGTTTCGCCATCGAGATCTGCTGGAAGCGGATCGTTCCCGCGTCTTTCAGGCGCCCGAGCTGCAGCACGAGCATCTGCGCCTTCGTGATTTCGGTCACCATCCAGACGAGCTTCTCCTGCGTCATCTGGAACGAGGCGATCGGCTTGCCGAACTGGATGCGGGTCCTGGCGTAGTTCAGCGCAGAGTCGTAGCACGCCATCGCAGCGCCGACCGCGCCCCAGGCGATGCCGTACCGGGCCTGGCTCAGGCACGAGAGGGGCAGCTTGAGGCCGTGCCCGCCGGGAAGCATGTTCGCCTTCGGGATATGCACGTCCTGGAAGATGAGCTCGGAGGTGACCGACGCGCGCAACGAGTGCTTCCCCTTCATCTCGGGCGCAGAGAAGCCGGGCGTCCCCTTCTCCACCAGGAACCCGTGGACCTCGCCCTTCAGCTTCGCCCAGACGACCGCGACGTCGGCGATGGTGCCGTTCGTGATCCACATCTTCGCGCCGTTCAGCCGGTAGCCGTCGGAGGTCTCTTCCGCTCGCGTGATCATGCCGCCGGGGTTCGATCCGAAGTCGGGCTCGGTGAGTCCGAAGCAGCCGATCTGTCTCGCCGCGGGCCAGGAGCGGGAGCCAGCGGGATTTCTGCTCCTCCGAGCCGTACTGATAGATCGGGTACATCACGAGCGAGCTCTGGACGGATGCGAAGCTCCGGATCCCGCTGTCGCCGCGCTCGAGTTCCTGCGTCATCAGCCCGTAGGCAACGTTGTTCATTCCGGCGCCGCCGTACTCTGCGGGCAGCGTCGGGCCGAAGAGGCCGAGGTCGGCCATCGGCCTGACGAGGTCCATCGGGAACGTGCCTGCGCGGTTGTGCTTCTCGATGACCGGAAGGACGCGGTCGTCGACGAAATCCCTCACGGTCCGGCGGACCAGCAGCTCTTCTTCGGACAGCAGTCCATCGAGCGCGAAATAATCAAGACCCTGAAACGGTGCCATGGATCTCCCGGAGTACAAAAAAGCCCTGCAGTCGGCGGGCAACGGAGGGCGAGGAAAGGATGAATTTTATAAAAATACCGAAATGCCGCCCGACAATCAAGGAGCGAGCCCGTACCGCTTGATCTTCAAATAGAGCGTCTTCTTGCTGATGCCGAGCTCGTCCGCTGTTCGGGCGCGATTGAATCCGTTCTTCTTCAAGACCGACTCGATGTGGCGGCGTTCAACCTCGTCGAGCGACAGTGCCTGCTCGTCGGTGCCCGTCGGGGGCACGGCAGACGATCCCGCCTCGGGACGGCTCCCCCGATAGACATGGGGCCCGAGGTCGGACTCGTCGATCACGTCGCCGGCCGACAGGAGCATCGCGCCCTCGAGGACGTGCTCCAGCTCGCGCACGTTCCCCGGCCAGTCGTACCCCATCAGGAGCGCCAGCGCGCCGGGGGTCAGGCGCTTCGGAGTCCTGGAGCGAGCCTTGCGGGCGAGGAAGTACTCTGCGAGAGGAGCGATGTCTTCCTTCCGCTCGTGCAACAGCGGCATCTGAAGCGTGATCACGTTCAGTCGGTACAGAAGGTCCTCGCGGAAGCGCCCGGCCTTCACCTCCTCGCGCAGGTCCTTGTTGGTCGCGCTGATGACGCGCACGTCGACCGTGAGCAGGTTTGTCCCGCCGACGCGGCGGAACTCTCCCGTCTCGAGGAAGCGCAGCAGTTTCGGCTGGATCGCCGGGCTGATATCCCCCACTTCGTCGAGGAAGAGCGACCCGCCGTTGGCCACTTCCACCAGCCCCTGCTTCGTGGTGTACGCGTTGGTGAACGACCCCTTTTCGTGGCCGAACAGCTCGCTCTCGAGCAGGGCGTCCGGCAGCGACGCGCAGTTCAGCGCAACGAAGGGGCGGGTGTTCCGGGGGCTGCGGCGATGGATCAATCCCGCAATGAGCTCTTTGCCGGTGCCGGAGGCGCCCTGGATGAGGACGAACGAGTCGCTCGCGGCGAACCGGGTCGCGCTCTCCAGAAGCTTCACGAACGTGGGGCTCTGCTCCGATGATGTCGGGGCTTCCGCTCTTCCGCGTCAACTCGCTCTTCATCAGCTTGTTGTCGATGAAGAGCTGGCGCCGCTCGATGGCGCGGTGAATGGTGTTGTACAGCTCGTCGATGTCGTACGGCTTGGCGAGGAAATCATACGCGCCGAGCTTGATCGTCTGAATCGCGGTCTTGACGTCGGCGTAATTGGTGAGGATGATGACCTGCGTGGTCGGCGAGTATTCCTGGACGAACTTCAGCACTTCGATGCCGCTGACCCTGGGCATGCGGACGTCGAGCAGAATGACGTCGTACACCTTCGCCTGGATCCTGTTGATGGCCTCGCCGCCGTCGGCGGCGGTGTCAACGACGAATTCCTCGGACTCGGTCAGCTCTCCCTCGAGGATCGCGCGCAGCGCCTCTTCGTCGTCGACGATCAGGAGATTGGATTTGGTTGGCATGGCCAGGCTGCTCCCCACTCTCGTGAGCTGTCGCGGGCCGGACGCGGAGGCCGATTCAGCGGGAACGCCGCGCGACGGATGTCCTTCCGGGCCGTGGAGCGAGTGAACGGTGCCGGCGTTACGGCGTGAGAACGCGTTCGATCGTCGTGAGAAGATCGACGAGATCATACGGCTTGCTGACGAAGTCGTCCGCCCCGAGCTTCTTCGACTCGATGGCGTTCTTCAGATCGGCGAACGCGGTCAGCATGACAACCTTCGTGCCGGGATGGTTCTGACGGATGTGCTTCAGGACCTCGAAGCCGCTCACGCGCGGCATCTTGATATCGAGAAGGACCAGGTCAAAACGACCTTTCTCGAGCACCCCTATCGCCTCATCGCCGTCGGACGCCGATTTGATTTCATATCCTTCGTTGACCAGCTCACTGCTCAGAACCGTTCGCAGTGCATCTTCATCATCGACAACGAGGATCGAACCTTTGCTGGCCATCAGCTTGTACTCCAGAGGTAACTGTTCGGGGCGCCGTCTGTCGGCGCTTCCGCATTCCCGCCAAATATCTGCTAATCATAGGCAAAGAAAGCGTGAAAATCAACCGATTCCGGGGGGTTTGCATATCGCGCACGCAATGAGTATGTTTTTACAATGAACCCGCGCGACCCGATCCTCCTGCTCTTCGTGGACCACGACACCAGTTACATGGCTGTCGCGCAGCACCTCCTCACCAAATACCAGGCCCGCAAGTTCAGCATTCTGTGGCGGCAGGACGGCCCCTCGGCGCTCGAAATGCTCCAGCAGCGCAAGGGCATCCACATGCTGATCGTTGACTTTTATCTCCCCGAGATGAACGGACTCGACTTCATCCGTGAGATCAAAGCCCGAAATATCGACGTTCCGGCCATTTTCCTGACATCCGGGCGGGATTTCCGGATCGCTATCGAAGCCATGCGGCTCGGCGTGGAAGACTATCTGGTCAAGGACGAAGCGGTGGATTCGGTCCTTCCCCGCACGATCGTGAACATCCTCGACCGCGTCCACCTGAAACAGCGCATCGCGCAGCAGCAGCACGCGGACCTGATCGCGCGGAAGCAGACGGACGCCATCAAGGAGCTGGTTGTGACCGTCTGCCACGAGTTCAATAACCCGCTGGCAGCCATCAAGATCAGCACCGACATCCTCCGCCGCAACAAGCTATCCGGGGACGACGCCAGGCGCGTCGCCGAGCTGGATTCGGGAATTTCGACCGTTGAGCGCGAAATCAGCCGCCTCCGGGACATCAATTTCGAGCGGGCGGACCAGGTGGAAATGCGTTGACGGCCGCGCGTTGACCGGGGCGACGGAGCCGGCGGTCTGATGGGGGTTGCGGTGCGATGGCGAGGCGCGCAGAGGCTGGGGCGTGGCGCGGCCAGGGCGTTGCGCGGCCGATGCAGCTTGCGTTTCTGGCAGGGGGTTCATATATTAGATTTCATAGAAACTCAAAAAGGCATGGCTCGAAGCAAGGCATACCAGGCCAAGAAACTCTTTCTTGCCCCTCCGCGATAGACAGTTACGTGTCCCGCCCACCGGCGGGACACTTTTTTTTGCCCCTGCATGAAGGTCCGGGACGTCGCCGCAATTCTTGAAGAGTGGGCTCCCCCGGAGATTGCGTGGGAGGGGGATAACGTCGGCCTCCAGGTCGGACGCGGAGACGACCCCGTCCGCGGCATTCTTGTGGCGCTCGAAGTCACGGATGCAGTCATCCGGGAAGCGCGAAGGCGCAGGGCGTCGCTGATCGTGAGCCATCATCCGTTGGTGTTCCGGCCGCTCAGGGCTGTCGCGACCGACATGCCCGAAGGCCGGCGGATCGCTGCGCTGTTGCGGCATGGCATCGCGCTCTATGCGGCGCATACGAACCTGGACTTCGCCGCGGGCGGAACGAGCTTCGTGCTCGCCGAGCAGCTCGGGATCACCGGGGCGGAGTTCCTGCGCACTCCGTACCGGGTTCAGAAGAAGATCGTGACGTTCGTCCCTGAGGCGGACGCCGAGCGTGTCGCAGGCGCGATGGCGGATGCGGGAGCGGGAGTCATCGGGAATTACGATGCGTGCTCTTTCCGCATAGCGGGCGAGGGAACATTCAGGGGAAACGCAGCGGCACACCCTGCCGTGGGACGCCGCGGCACCCTGCAGCGCGTGCGCGAGATACGTCTGGAGATGCTCGTCCAGGGCCCGAGAGTTGCTGATGTTGTCACTGCCCTCCGCGCGGCGCATCCGTACGAGGAAGTGGCGTACGACGTCTACCCCGTGGAGACTCCGAGCCGCGAGTACGGCATGGGCGTCGTCGGCAACCTGGATCGGCCGCTGAAGCTTCGCTCGTTTCTCCAGCGTGTGCGGCGTTCGCTGGGCATCCCTCACCTCCGCTACACGGGGGATCCGGAACGGGTGGTGCGCCGGGCCGCCGTCTGCGGCGGGAGCGGAGCAGAGCTGTTGCCCGCGGCTGTCGCCGCCGGCGCAGACGCGTTTGTCACGGCAGATGTGAAGTACCACGCATTTCATGACAGCACCGGCGCGATCGCGCTGATCGATGCAGGACACTACGAGACGGAAGTCCCCGTGGTCCGGTCGCTCGCGCGCCGCCTGGCGAGCGCGGCTGCACGGGTCGGGCATCCCGGTGTCGTCGACACGAGTGAGAACGAACCCGGTTCGCTGGGCGTAAGAAACACAGTCGAGGAGCAAGCGTTGGAAGACAAGTTACGGAATCTCTGGGCGTTGCAGCAGGTCGACCTGCACCTTGATGAGCTCGAAGAACTGAAAGGTGACCTTCCGGGCGCAGTCAGGGCACTCGATGAGAAGATGGCGGCGTTGCAGGCGGAGGTCGACACGCTCGACGGCACGATGCGCGACGAGTTCACGCAGCGCGAGCAGGCCGACAATGACATCATCACGCAGAACAGAAGCTGGAGAAGTACAAGGGCCAGCAGCTCTCGGTCCGCACCAACCGCGAGTACGACGCCCTGACGCGGGAGATGGACCTCGCCACCGAAACGATCACGCGCCGGGAGAAAGAAGTCACCGAGCACGAGACCCGGGCCACAGTCGCGCGGGATGAAGCGCAGCTGAAGCGCGAGGAACTCGCGGGACTGCAGGCACAGCTGGACGAGAAGCGTATCGCGCTGGCCGAGGTGTCCAAGGCGAACGAAGCGGAGGAGACGAAGTTCCGCCACGAACGCGAGAAGATCGTGGTGCGTATCGCCAAGGGCGACCTCGCCACGTACGAGCGCATCAGGCGGGCAAAGAAAGGGAAGGCGGTCGTCCCGGTGAAACGGGGCGCCTGCGGCGGCTGCTTCAACCGCGTCCCCCCGCAGAGGATTCTCGAGCTCCGGCAGAACGCCCGCGTGCATACGTGTGAACGCTGCGGAAGGATCCTGGTCTCCGACGAGATCACCGAGACCCGCGCGGCAAACGCGTGACCTGGTATGCCTATACCGACGGGGCGTCGAGGGGGAATCCCGGAGACGCCGGCGTCGGTGTGATCGTCAAAGATGAGCAGGGCCGGACGGTCCTGTCGGTTCACGGATTCATCGGGCGAACGACCAACAACGTCGCCGAGTATACGGCCTTCAAGGCGCTTCTGGAGCGGCTGCGGGCCGGGCAGTGCACGAAGCTCGTGGTCCACTCCGATAGCGAGCTGCTGGTCCGCCAGATCAACGGCCAGTACCGCGTCAAGGACCCGGGGCTGAAGAAGCACCACGAGGAAGTCAGGCGGCTCATATCGTCCCTCCCCTGCGAAGTGGAGGTGCGCCATATCCCGCGAGAACAGAATAGCGAGGCCGACCGGCTCGCAAACCAGGGGATCGACTCGCTCGTCCCTTTGCCGGCGTCGGGCCCAGAGAGTTGATAATTCACTAAAACAACAACTGCGCAGGTCGGGCAGCCGCATCCCGCGTGTGACGCGGGGTGAGGAAAGTCCGAACTCCGGAGAGCAGGGTGCCCCGTGAACAGCGGGGGACCCGTTCGCGCAAGCGGACGGGGACGGACAGTGTCACAGAAAACATACCGCCCCGCCATCCCGCTGTGCGGGATGGCGGGGTAAGGGTGAAAAGGCGAGGTAAGAGCTCACCGCCCCCGCAGTAATGCGGGGGGCACGACAAACCCCACCCGGAGCAAGACCAAATAAGGGAGGAGAAGCTGCTCGCTTCGCATCCCGCGCGAGCGGGATACACTCCCGGGTAGGTCGCTTGAGCCGTGGAGCAATCCACGGCCCAGAGAAATGGCTGCCTCTTCCGCCATCGGGCGGAACAGACAGAATTCGGCTTACAGACCTGCGCCGTTCCCCGAAGCCCCGCCCGTACGGTGGGGGCCTCGGGGGACGCATGAGCGATGGAGAAGACTCGTGCCTACGGGAATCAAGGAGTACCGGTGGTCCCTCGCCGGCCCTCCTGATGCAGCTGTCGTCGCTCGCCTGTCAAGAGAAATCAACGTACCGGAACCGATTGCCCGCATCCTCGTCGACAGGGGCATCTCGACCTACGACGAGGCCAAGCTCTATTTCCGGCCCTCCCTGGAACATTTGCATGATCCGTTCCTGCTCGACGGGATGGATGCGGCTGTCCAGCGCATCCTGCGCGCGCTCGAGCACGGCGAGCGGCTGCTGGTGTTCGGGGACTATGACGTTGACGGCACCAACGGCGCAGCGATGCTGTACCTGTTCTTCAAGGAGCTGGGAGCGCCGGTCGAGTACTACATCCCCGACCGCATCAAGGAAGGGTACGGAATCTCGCGGCAGGGCATCGACCTGGCGGTGGATGACAAGGTGTCGGTGTTCATCGCGGTCGACTGCGGCATCACGGCAGTAGATCAGATCGCCTACGCCCGGAGCAGGGGGCTGGACGTCATCATCTGCGACCACCATGAGGCGGGACCGGTTCTCCCCGCCGCGGTCGCGGTCCTGGATCCGATCAAGCCCGGCGACCCCTACCCATTCAAATCTCTCTCCGGATGCGGCGTGGGGTTCAAGTTCATCCAGGGCGTCGCGAAGGCGCTCGGCCGCGAGTCGCTGACCCATTCGTACCTGGGCTTCGTGGCACTCGCCAGCACGGCGGACATCGTCCCGCTCGTCGGCGAGAACCGCGTCCTGACCCGGCTCGGGCTGGAGCAGATCAACTCCGATCCGCGGCCCGGATTCAAGGCATTGATCGAAAGCTCGGGGCTCAAGGTCGGGCAGATCAACACGGGCCAGATCGTCTTCGTGCTCGGGCCGCGCATCAACGCCGCCGGGCGACTGGGCGACGCGATGCGCGCCGTGCGGCTGCTGACCGCCACCGATCCCGACGAGGCGCGCGAGCTTGCCGCAGTCCTGGAAGACGAGAATCGCAACCGCCGGAAGATCGACGAGGACACCTTCGCGAACGCGCAGATGATCGTCGAGGAACAATTCGACGTCGACGACATCGCGGCAATCGTCCTCCATCAGGAACACTGGCACCCCGGCGTGGTCGGCATCGTCGCTTCGCGCATGGTCGAGAAGTACTACAAGCCGTCCATCATGATGGCCACAGTCGACGGCGTCGCGAAAGGGTCGGCGCGCAGCGTCAACGGCTTCGACATCTACGAAGCGCTCCGCCGGTGCGAGGACACGCTCATCCAGTTCGGCGGACATAAGTACGCCGCGGGCCTGACCGTGGAGGTCGACAGGGTCGGCGAGTTCCGCGAGGCGTTCGTCGGCGCCGTTCGTGCGATGATGACCGAGGAATACAGAACGCCCGAAATCCACATCGACACCGAGATCAGCCTGAGCGAGGTGACCCCCCGGTTCGTGAAGATCTTGAGGGAGTTCGCACCGTTCGGGCCGGGCAACATGAAGCCGGTGTTCCTGGCCAGAAATCTTGAAGTGGTCGGCACTCCGCGGATCGTGGGAAAGAACCACCTCCGGTTCCGCGTGCGGCAGGACGGAACGATGATCGATGCGATCGGGTTCGGCCTCGGCGATTATCTCCCCCGCGTGGCGGACGGGAGGCACGACCTCTCATGCGTGTTCAACATCGACGAGAACGACTGGACGCCGCCGAACGGCATGCGATCCCAGGGTCCGTCGACGCAGCTGAAGATCAAGGACCTGAAGTAAGTAGAGCATTCAAAGGAGGACCTACGCATGTCGGGCCATTCTAAATGGGCGACCATCAAGAGGAAGAAGGGCGCCACGGATGCAGCCAGAGGCCGTCTGTTCACCCGGCTGATCCGCGAAATCACCATCGCCGCCCGGAACGGGGGTGGCAACCCCGAAGGGAACCCGCGACTCCGTCTGGCCATCTCGGCCGCCAAGGCCGCGAACATGCCGGCGGACAACATCAAGCGCGCCACCCAGAAGGGCACAGGAGAGCTGCCGGGCGCCACGCTCGAGGAAGTCACGTTTGAAGGGTACGGGCCGGGCGGCGTCGCCATCATCGTCGAAGCCGTGACGGACAACAATAACCGCACGGTGTCGGAGATGCGGCACATCTTCTCGCGACACAACGGGAACATGGGCGGCAGCGTTGCCTGGATGTTCAGCCGCAAAGGCACGGTCAGCATCCCGCGGGGCGGCAAGAACGCCGCACTCACGGAAGATGACCTCCTCGGCCTGATCCTTGACGCGGGAGCCGACGATCTGCACACCGACAGCGACTCGTTCACGGTCATTACCGTACCCCAGGCGTTCGACACGGTCCGCAAGGCGCTCGAAGAAAAAGGCATCGCCGTCGAAAACGCGTCGCTCACCATGGTCGCGCAAAATACGGTGAAGTCCGGCGGCAAAGATGCCGAGCAGCTCCTGAAGCTCATGGAGGCGCTCGAGGAACACGACGACGTCCAGAACGTCTACGCGAACTTCGACATCGATGACAAAGAGCTCGCCGCGCTCGGGGCGTGAGAGCGAAGAGCCGGCGACGATCGTCCTCGGGGTCGACCCCGGGACGCTGGTCACGGGATACGGGCTCGTCGCGCGCACGGCGTCGGGACTCAGCGCTGTCGCATACGGGACCATCCGGAACGCCGGCGCCGACAGCATGCCGCTCCGCCTCCGCCGCATCCACGACGGACTGCGCGAGCTGATCGAGAAGCATCACCCCGACGAGTTCGCCATCGAGAGCGCGTTCTACGGGAAGAACGCCCAGTCAGCCTTGAAACTCGGGCACGCCCGCGGCGTTTCCATCCTCGCGGCCGTGGACAAGGAAATCCCGACCTCGGAGTATGCGCCGCGGGAGGTGAAGAAATCGGTTGTGGGAAGCGGGACAGCCTCCAAGGAGCAGGTCCGCTACATGGTCACGACAATGCTGAATCTCGAGAAAGGATCGCTGGCGCTGGATGCGTCTGACGCGCTGGCTGTCGCGATCTGCCACCTCCAGCATCTCTCCCGTCCGGCGCGCCCGTTCCGCGACTGGAAGTCCTACATCGCTGCCCATCCGGAACGCGTGGCCCGATGATCACACTGCTCCGAGGGACTCTCCTGTCAAAGGCTCCGACCGAAGCGGTTGTGGATGTCGGAGGCGTGGGCTACGGCGTGCAGATCCCCGTCTCGACGTTCGAAGCCATCGGCGACACGAACACCGCTGTCACGCTTCACACCTACCTGCATGTCCGCGAGGACGCGCTCGTCCTCTACGGTTTCGCGACCGAAGAGGAGCGCGACACATTTCGCCTGCTTATTTCCGTGAACGGCATCGGGCCGAAGATGGCGCAGGGGATCCTCTCGGGGATCGGCGTGAGAGACCTCAAGGATTGCATCGCGAGGGGGAACGTCTCGATGCTCATCACGGTGCCGGGCGTCGGAAGAAAGACCGGCGAGAGACTGGTCATGGAGCTGCGGGAAAAGATCGGGCGGGTCGACCAGGACATGCGCCACTCCGCCGGCGCGGGCGACGAGCAGAGCCGGATTCGGTCGGAAGCCCTGCTGGCCCTTACCTCCCTCGGCTACACCAGGCAGGTCGCGGAAAAGGCCCTCCGGGTCGCGCTCCAGGAGTCAGACATACCATCGACCATCGAGGGGTTGATCAAGTCCGCCCTCCGTCACGCGACGGGTGCCTCATGAATATGACCAACCTCGACACCACACTGGCCCTCACGAGGCTGGCCGCATGACCCGGCCCGACGCAACATCCCCCGACAGGCTCGAAGGCGACGCCGACTTCGATCGGGCACTCCGGCCGGGCACGTTCGCCGAGTTCTCCGGCCAGGAGAAGATTACCCAGAACCTGAGAGTCTTCATCGCCGCGGCGCGGCAGCGCGGTGAGCCGCTGGATCACGTCCTCCTGACGGGCCCGCCGGGACTGGGCAAGACCACGCTCGCCCACATCATCGCAAACGAAATGGGGACCACCCTGAAAGCCACCTCGGGGCCGGTCCTGGACAAGCCCGGCGATCTTGCGGGCCTCCTCACCAACCTGCGCGAGGGCGAGGTCCTCTTCATCGACGAGATCCACCGCCTCAATCCCGTTGTCGAGGAGTATCTCTACGCGGCGATGGAGGACTTCCGGCTCGATATCATGATCGACTCCGGGCCGAGCGCGCGGAGCATCCAGCTCGCACTCCCGAAATTCACGCTCATCGGCGCGACGACCCGGGCCGGACTGCTCACCTCCCCCCTGCGCGCGCGTTTCGGCGTGAGCAACAGGCTCGATTACTATGATGCCCGGACGCTCGGCGCGATCATTCTCCGCTCCTCGAAGCTGCTTCAGGTCGCGGTGCAACCCGAAGGCATTGAGGAAATCGCGCGCCGCTCCCGCGGGACGCCGCGTATTGCCAACCGACTGCTCCGGCGCTGCCGCGATTTCGCCCAGGCCGACAAGGCGATGGCGCGCCACAAGGGCGTCATCACGCGCGATGTCGCCGACTACTCGCTGAAAGCCCTCGAGGTGGACGAGCACGGCCTCGACGACATGGACAAGCGCATCCTGCTCGCCATCATCCAGAAGTACGGCGGCGGACCCGTCGGCATCACCACGATCGCCGTCGCGGTGGGTGAGGAAGCGGGAACCATTGAAGAGGTCTACGAACCCTACCTGATTCAGGAGGGATTTCTGAAGCGTACCCCCCGCGGCCGCGAAGTGACCCGGCTCGCCTACGAGCATCTCCGTCAGCGTCCGCCCGGGCCGGATGCTCCGTCCTTGTTCACACCCGATGAACAGGCGTAAGCCGGACTCTCCCCCCCGGGTCCCGACATCGGCCGAGTTCGCCCCCGACCACTCCAATGCTGCCGGCGTTCATCGCCTTCTTCCACCGCTCCCCCGCTCGTTCTACCTGCGCCCGACGCTCACCGTAGCCCGCGATCTCCCGGGCACGTACCTCGTTCGCAGATCCGGCAAGAGTCTGCTGATCGCCCGCATCGTTGAGGTAGAGGCATACCTGGGTTCACGCGACCCCGCAAGTCATGCCTTCCGCGGACAGACGGCCCGCAACGATGTCATGTTCTGGAAAGGCGGACATCTGTACGTCTACTTCACGTACGGGATGCACTTCTGCTGCAATGTGGTGACCGGGAGGGAAGGGATAGGCATGGCCATCCTGATCCGCGCGGGCGAGCCGATCGCGGGCGTGCGACAGATGGCGAGGCGAAGAGGAACATCCGACCCCACGCTACTCTGCAGCGGGCCGGCGCGGCTGTGCCAGGCCACGGGGATAGGACGGAAAGAGAACGGGACCGACCTCTGCGGGAAGGAGATCTGGATAGCAGGCGATCCGGAGATTGACGCGAGCACCGCACGCACTCGCCGCGCCAAACTGGGCAGGTCAACACGGATCGGGATCAGGGAAGGCAAGGAGCACCGCTGGCGGTTCTACATCAAGGGGAACCCGCACGTGTCGAAGGGCCGGCCATCGGGGCCGGATGGACGACGGGACCGACCATCGGGGCCGGACGGGCGAGGAGGCCGCGCCAGCCGGACGGTAACAGGGGCCGCCGCTCCACGCAGAGCCTCGCTGGCATCTCGCGTCTGCCCGGGACGCTGGCGCGTTAGCGTTCCGGACGAGCCTCCAACCTCAAACCCAGCTCACGCTTCAGGAACTCCCCGGTTGAAGACCCCCGCGCTTTCATGAGTTCCTCGGGAGTCCCTACAGCCACAATCTTACCCCCGTCGCGCCCGCCCCCGGGACCGAGGTCGATCACCCAGTCGGCGGACTTGATGACGTCCAGGTTGTGCTCGATCACGATGACCGTGTTCCCCTTGTCCACCAGCTTGTTCAGGACGTTCAGGAGCAGCCGAATATCCTCGAAATGCAACCCGGTCGTCGGCTCGTCCAGAATGTAGAGCGTGTTTCCGGTCCCGACCTTCGAAAGCTCGGTGGACAGCTTCACGCGCTGGGCCTCGCCGCCGCTGAGCGTCGTTGCCTGCTGCCCGATCGTGATGTATCCCAGCCCTACATCCGACAGCGTCTGCAGCTTCCGTTTGATCCCGGGGACGTCCTGGAAGAACCCCAGCGCGGCTTCCACGGTCATGCCCAGCACATCGGCAATCGACTTCCCCTTGAAGAGAACCTGAAGCGTCTCGCGGTTGTACCGCTTCCCCTTGCACACGTCGCACAGGACGTAGACATCGGGAAGGAAGTTCATCTCGATCTTCCGGAGTCCGTCGCCCTCGCAGTGTTCGCACCGCCCACCCTCGACGTTGAAGCTGAACCGCCCCGGCTTGTATCCGCGGATCTTCGCCTCGGGCATCTGTGCGAAGATATCCCTGATCAGCCCGAACAGCCCCGTGTACGTCGCGGGGTTGGACCGCGGCGTGCGGCCGATCGGCGACTGATCGATGTCGATCACCTTGTCGATATGCTCGATCCCCTTGATCGACGTGTACGGAAGCGGAACCAGTTTCGCGCCGTAGAACTTCCGGGAAAGAATCCTGAAGAGCGTCTCATCAATCAGCGATGACTTGCCTGACCCGCTGACACCCGTCACGGTGATGAACGTGCCGAGGGGAATCCGGAGAGCCACGTCCTGCAGGTTGTTCCCGGTCGCCCCTTCGAGCACGACCGCCTTTCCGTTCCCTTTCCTCCTCTCCGCCGGGATCTCGATCCTGCGCTTCCTTCTCAGGTAGTGTGCCGTGTACGAAATCGGCTCGAACGGACTCCCTTCGGATTTGAGGAGCGGGTTTTCCAGGGCCAGCTCACCGGGAGCGCCGGTCGTGACGCGATATCCCCCGTGGACCCCGGCACCCGGCCCGAGGTCGACAACGAAGTCCGCATTCTCGATCATCTCCTTGTCGTGCTCGACCACGATCAGTGTGTTGCCGAGGTCCCGGAGAGCCTTCAAGGAGTGGATCAAGCCGCACATTGTCCCGCTGATGGAGGCCGATGCTCGGCTCGTCAAGGATGTACAGGACTCCGACAAGCTGCGACCCGATCTGGGTCGCCAGCCGTATGCGCTGCGCCTCCCCGCCCGAGAGGGTCCGTGCCGGACGATCGAGCGTGAGATAGTCGAGCCCGACGTTGAGAAGGAACTCCAGCCGCTGCCTGATCTCCTTCAGCACAGGGGCCGCGATGATGCTCTGGCGCTCGGAGAGCCGGAGGTTCTTGAAGAACGGGACCGCGTCCACGATCGGCAGCGAGACCACGTCCGCGATCGAGTGTCGCGCGCCGGTGGCATCGTCGACGAGCCGGATGGCAAGGTTTTCCTTCTTGAGCCTCCCCCCATTGCACTCCTTGC
Source organism: uncultured Ignavibacteria bacterium (assembly GCA_963701735.1). Lineage (GTDB taxonomy): Bacteria > Bacteroidota > Ignavibacteria > UBA10030 > UBA6906 > CAWABB01. Next base: position 328,529 of record CAVPBI010000026.1, read on the forward strand.
AGGGCTGGGCGTTCATGTACGCCTCGACCCATTCCCGGATGCTGTTGGAGCCGGTCTCCTGGTACTGGTGCTTCAGGATATCCAGGATGCCGGTGAACCGGTGCCGGTACGTGACGGTCCTCCCGCTTGCGTACCGGTACTCGATCTCGAATTTCTCGTCGCCGCCACCGTTGATCAGCACTTCCCTGGCGCGCTTTGACAGCTTCTTCAGCGGCGTGTCGAAATCGAACCCGTACCGCTTGCCCACCCCCTTCACCTGGCTGAACATCCAGGTCTGGCGGGGCTTGCCGAAAGCCGCAATCCCCTCGTCGTTGATCGTTTTGTCGTCGTCGGGGATGATCAGCGAGAGATCGAACTCCTTCACCTCGCCGAGTCCGTTGCAGGTCGGGCACGCGCCATACGGTGAGTTGAACGAAAACGAATTCGGCGCCGGATCCTCGTAGCTGATGGAGCAGGTCGGGCAGGCAAGGTGGCTGCTATAGAGACGGTCGCCGCCCGAGGACTCCCGGGAGCCGGAGGAACCGTTCTGCGTCGCCGCCTTCTTCTTCGCTCGCGCACTCTTCTTCGCCGCGTCGCCTGACAGTGTCAATCCGTTGTCCGCGACGTGCGCAATGAGCACGCCCCCGCCGAACCGCAGGGCCACATCCACCGAGTCGGAAATGCGTGCCCTCGCCTCCCTCTTCACCACGATGCGGTCCACCACGATTTCGATGTCATGGACCTTGTACCGGCCGGCCTGCATCCCCTTCTCGATCTCGCGGACCACCCCGTCGATCCGGACCCGCAGGAACCCGTCGCGCAGGATCTCCTCGAACAGCTCCCGGTAGTGTCCCTTGCGCCCGCGCACGACCGGGGCCAGGATATCCACCCGCGTGCCCTCCGGGAGCTCCAGGAGGCTGTCGATGATCTGATCGGCCGTCTGCTTCTGCACCGGCCTTCCGCACGCATAGCAGAACTGCACCCCCGCTCTCGCGAAGAGCAGCCTCAGGTAGTCGTAGATTTCCGTGACGGTCCCGACCGTAGACCGCGGGTTCGGGCTGATGCTCTTCTGCTCGATGGAGATGGCGGGACTGAGGCCTTCGATGTAATCGACATCGGGCCGTTCCATGACGTCCAGGAACTGGCGGGCATACGCAGAGAGGCTCTCGACGAACCGGCGCTGGCCCTCGGCGTAGATCGTGTCGAAGGCGAGGCTGGATTTCCCCGACCCGGATAGACCCGTGACCACGACGAGCTTTCCGCGCGGGATCTCGAGGTCGATGTCCTTCAGGTTGTGCTCGCGCGCCCCGCGGATGACAATCGCGTCGCGGATGGACTCATCCCCGGCAGCTGTCGGTACTGCCGGAGGGTCCCGGAGCGGGTATGTGCGTCGGGCGTGCCATGGTTTCTGGGTGCGACGGTCCTTCGAACCGCTACATCAGCTTCTCGCGCTTGTTCAGGTACGCGACAAGCGCTGTGTCGAACGGCGTCGAGGTGTCCATGAGGACATAGTCGATGTGGTGCTCAAGGCATTGCTTGCGGTAGCGGTCCAGAAACCCCTTCATCGCCTCGCGGTACGCGCGCTCGATCTGGTGCGGCTGGGTCGTCAATCGCTCGCCGGTCTCGAGGTCCTGCACCACGGCATCACCGCCGAGGGCGAACGTCCGCTCGAGGGGATCGAGCACCTGCATGACGATCACCTCGTTCTTCTTGTAGCGGAAGTGTTTCAGGGCGGCCATGACCGTCTCGGGTGAATCCAGCAGGTCGCTCAGAACAATGACCAGGCCGCGCCGCTTCACACGGTCTGCCACCTGGTGGAGTGCCTTGCCGGCACCGGTGCGCCCTGACGCGGTCGCGTTCTGCAGCGCGATCAGGATCTGCCGGAGATATCCGTGCGTGGCATGCGGGGGAAGATACGACGTCAGGGATTCATCGAACATCGCAAGCCCGACCGCGTCCTGCTGCTTCACCATCATGTAGGCGAGTGCGGCGGCGAGCGACGAGGCATATTCGAGCTTCGACATCCGCCCCTCGGAGGCATACGCCATCGAGCGGCTCGTGTCCAGAATCAGGTAACCCTTGAGGTTGGTCTCTTCCTCGTACCGCTTGACGTAGTGGCGGTCGGTCTTTCCGTACAGCTTCCAGTCGATGTGCTTGATCTCGTCCCCGGGCATGTAGGGACGATGCTCGGCGAACTCGACGCTGAAGCCGTGGTACGGACTGCGGTGAAGCCCGGTGATGAAGCCTTCCACGACCAGACGGGCGCGGAGCTCCATATTCGCCAGGCGCGAGACGACATGAGGCTGAAGATAGTGGCGGTATGTTTCCGACATCACTTCTTCGGTCGTGCGGACGCGACCTGGGGCTTCTTCTCCTCGGCCGGCGGCGGCGGGAGCAATTCCTCCGGCGACCTGCCGAGGTTGTTCAACTCGAATTGTGCGGAAACGGCCATTTCGTGCTGGGGGTACTTCTCGAGGAAGCGATGGTACGCAGCCCGGGCGCTGTCCACGTTCCCGAGCTGGTTGTTGTAGATGTAGCCGATCAGGAACATCGAGACAGCCGCCTTCTCGCCTCCGGGATAGGCATTGACGTACCGCTGGTAGGCGTCGATGGCCTTCTGGAATTCCTGGGACTCGTTGTTGTACGTTGCCGCGACGCTGAAGAGAGCCCGTTCCGCTTCCGGGGTGCCCGGATAGCCGTCGGCGACACCCTGCATGGCTTCTATCCCGGGGGCGAAGACGCTCGGGAGCTGATCGGGGGAGCTGACCGTGTCAGCCGCCGTCCGGGCCTGAGCGAGCAACTGCTCGGCACGCTGGATGGCCTCCTCAGGGGTCGGTTTCGAGCATCCGACGAGCGTGAGCAAAACAAGTGCGACGACTGCGGTCTTCATCTGAACATCCTCCGGTGATGCGGAATTCTGTACGTCGGGAAATCTGGTGGGTCGACAGGCAACTCCTCCCCCCTCCAGGAAACCTGCATGAATCCGGGCGGGCTGAGTACGACATAGCAAATTACCCAAAAAAGGGCATAGAATCAACGAGCGGGGGGCGAAGCAGCCTTGAGGTCAGGACGGCGCATCGGATCGTTCGAGGACCGCGGCAAAGAAGCCATCTGTCCCGGTCTCGTGCGGGAGGAGGAACATATAGGGGGAAGATTTCGAGGGAATGCCGAGCGACCCCACGATGTCCGGAGCGGGGATCAGGCGGAACCCGGCATGCTTCTCGAGAAACCGTTCGACAACGCCCTCGTTCTCCCGGCGAAGAAGCGTGCACGTTGCATATACGAGCCGGCCGCCGGGCCTGACGACACTGCAGTATCTCTCCAGGAGTGCATACTGCAACTCGCTGAGCGATGTGGAGTAGCTGACCGAAAAGCCTGCCTTCGCTCCCGGGTTGCGGCGGTATGTTCCTACACCCGAACACGGGGCGTCGATGAGAAGCACGTCGGCTGTTCCATCCAGGCCCGGATCCGGAACTGATTCCACCCCGACCACAGCGTCGCGGATGATGTCCGTCCCCGAACGCAGGGCTCTGGCCCGCAGAGATCGGAGCCGCGCAGCGTCCGAGTCGAACGCATGGATCGTCCCTTCACCTTCCATCAGCGCCGCCATGTGCAGCGACTTCCCGCCAGCCCCGGCGCATGCATCAACCACGACGGAACCAGACGCCGGGCTTGCCAGCATGGAAATGATCTGGCTCCCCTCGTCCTGCATCTCGAACATCCCGCCGCGGTACGATTCCAGAGCGCCGGTATTCACGCGCTTCTCAAGTATGAGTCCAACGGGGGAAAACCTGGTCGGAACCGAGGTAACGCCTTCGCTCGCCAGCGACGCCTGACACTCCTCGCGGGTACACTGGAGCGAGTTCACACGAATCGTTGTAGGGGCCGGCGTATTGGAGGCCTTGCACATCTCCTCCGCCACCACTCCCCCGAACCGGTCCACCCATTCACGGACGATCTCCGAAGCAAGAGCGTACTCCAGGCTCATGCGCGCGACCGGGTCACCGAGAATGCTGTCCGGCACCTTCGATGCGCGGATCGCCTCGGCGAGCACCGACACGTCGCCGGTCGCTCCCACCATCCGCCAGAGGTCGGCCACATCGGGCAGGAGCGCGGCAGTCTCCTCATGGGCGAGATGAAGCTGATGGGCAGTAATGAGCGCGATCGGCAGAACGGCCTGAACCCCGCGTTGGACCACACGTGCGTCACCTAGGTGACGCACGTGTGTGACGGGCATCACGCCTGACACATGCGACATACCCTGGCGGGCGTGGAACTCCAGGAGCGCGCGGTTTCGGAGGATATCGAAGTAGAGCTCGCTGATGAACCGGCGGTCGCGCGACCCGAGATACCGGCGGTCGCGCAGAAACCGGCCGGCCAACTGATCGGCCGGCTCGCGCGACGACTCGAGCATCCCGAGAAGCTCGACGACGTGTCCGTAAAGCGAGATCCTGCGCACCGGTCAGTGGACCTCGGCCTTGACCGCCCTGGTGAACGCGATCAGTCCGCGCTCGTCCAACCCCACCTCCACGGTGTCCCCCTCCTTGATCTCGCCCGAGAGAATCCGCGACGAGAGCTCGTTCACGACGTGCTTCTGGATCACCCGCTTCAGCGGACGCGCCCCGAACGTCGGGTCGTACCCGAGCTTCGCGAGCCAATCCTTCGCCTCGTCCGTCACCACCATGGTGATCCCCTGCTTCACGGCAAGCGCCTCAACCCTCTTGAGCTGGAGCGTCACGATCGTGCGGATATCCTCCTGGCCCAGCGGCCTGAAGACGATGATCTCATCGATCCGGTTCAGGAACTCGGGCCGGATGGTCCGCTTGATCAGCTCGAGCAGCTCCTGCCTCAGTTCACCGAACTCGTTGTCCCACCGGTCGCGTGCCATCGCCTCGGCGGTGATCCGCTCGCTGATCAGATGCGAACCGAGGTTTGACGTCATAATGATGATGGTGTTCTTGAAGTCCACCGTGTGGCCTTTGCTGTCGGTCAGCCGGCCCTCGTCAAGCACCTGGAGGAGGACATTGAACACCTCTGGATGCGCCTTCTCGATTTCGTCCAGAAGGACGACCGAGTACGGTTTGCGCCGGACGGCCTCCGTGAGCTGTCCGCCTTCCTCGTAGCCGACGTACCCCGGCGGCGCGCCGATCAGGCGCGAGACGGAGAACTTCTCCATGTACTCGCTCATGTCGATGCGGACGATGGCGTTCTCGTCGTTGAACAGGAACTCGGCCAGCGCCCGTGCGAGCTCCGTCTTCCCGACGCCGGTGCTCCCCAGGAAGATGAACGACCCGATCGGCCGCTTCTCGTCCTGCAGGCCCGCGCGCGAGCGCCGGATGGCGTCGCTGACGGCCCGGACGGCCTCGTCCTGCGCGACCACGCGCTCGTGCAGGCGGTCTTCCAGATGCAGCAGCTTCATCCGTTCGCTTTCCAGCATGCGGGTCACGGGAATGCCGGTCCACCGGGCCAGGATGTCGGCAATGTCTTCTGCGTCCACCTCCTCCTTCAGCATCTTCCGGTCTTTCTGGACTTCCTGAAGCCGGCCGGAGGCCTCCGCGATCTCCTTCTCGAGCCCGGTGAGGACCCCGTAGCGCAGTTCCGCAACCTTTGCGAAGTCGCCCTCGCGCTCCTTGCGATCTGCCTCCTGTTTGACGTTCTCCACCTTCTCCTTCATCGCGCGGATGGACTGGATGAGGTCCTTCTCGACCTGCCAGTGCGCTCGCAGCATCTTCCGCTGCTCGTTCTGGTCCGCCAGCTCGGCCTCGATCGCTGCCAGGCGCTCCTTCGAGTGCTCGTCCTTCTCGCGGCGAACCGCTTCGCGCTCGATCTCGAGCTGCTTCACGCGGCGCTCCACCGTGTCCAGCTCCTCGGGCATCGAGTCGATCTCGATCCTGAGGCGGGACGCGGCCTCGTCGACCAGGTCGATGGCCTTGTCCGGCAGGAACCGGTCGCTGATGTAGCGATGGCTCAGCTGTGCGGCAGCGACGATCGCCCCGTCGGTGATCTGGACGCCATGGTGCACTTCGTACCGTTCCTTCAATCCGCGGAGGATAGAGATGGTATCCTCGACGGAGGGTTCGTCCACCAGCACGGGCTGGAACCGGCGTTCGAGTGCCGGGTCCTTCTCGATGTACTTCCGGTACTCGTCGATGGTTGTGGCGCCGATGGCTCGAAGCTCGCCCCGTGCAAGTGCGGGCTTCAGCATGTTCGCGGCGTCAACGGCGCCCTGCGCTGCCCCGGCCCCGACGAGCGTGTGCAGCTCGTCGATGAAGAGGATGATCTCCCCGTCCGATTCAACCACTTCTTTCAGGAGAGCCTTCAGCCGCTCCTCGAACTGTCCGCGGAAGCTCGTGCCCGCCACGAGCGACCCCATGTCGAGTGCGACGATCCGCTTGCTCTTCAGTGTTTCGGGGACGTCCCCGTTCACGATGCGGACCGCGATGCCTTCGGCGATCGCCGTCTTGCCGACGCCCGGCTCGCCGATCAATACGGGGTTGTTCTTGGTCCGTCGCGCCAGCACCTGCAGCACGCGCCGGATTTCCTCGTCGCGGCCGATGACCGGATCCATCTTCCCCTTTCGGGCGAGGTCGTTCAGGTCGCGGCCGTACTTCTCCAGGGCCCGGTACTTCTCTTCCGGTGTCTGGTCGGTCACGCGCTGGTTGCCGCGGATGTCCTTCAACGCCTGGAGGACGTTTTCGGGCGTCATGCCCTGCCCCTTCAGAAGGCTCTTCACGGCCCCATCGGGTCCATCCATCAAGCCGAGCAGCACGTGCTCGGTGCTCACGTACTCGTCCTTCAGCGAGCCAGCGTGCTTCCGGGCGCCCTCAAGGACGCGCGCCAGGCTCTGGGACATCCCCTGGTTCCCGAGCGATGCCCCGCTCACCTTTGGGAGCCGCTCGATCAGAGCGTTGATCTTTATTTTGATGGTATCCACGTTTGTGCCGAGCTTCCGCAGCAGCGGCACAACGGTCCCTTCCGGGTCCTGGATCAACGCCGCGAGCAGATGCTCCGGCTCGAGGACCTGGTTACCGTAACTGGAGGCGATCTCCTGCGATTGCTGGAGGGCCTCCTGAGATTTCAGTGTGAACTTGTTAAGATTCATGTGTTTGTTTTCCTTCCCGTGGACGGTCCTTCATCTCGGAGGCGGCCCCTTCCCTGGAGTCGGCACCTTCCTTGCGGTCTGTGTCGCCGCTTTCCTGCTCGGTCCACCGCTTTCCCGCCTTCTGCTCGATCACGATTTCCGTCGCGCGCTGCTTATCCACCGGTTGGAGGTCGTGAAGCGCGGTGATGGCAGCACCGGATCCATCGTTCTTCGGAATCCATCCCAGAGCGATGGCGACGAAGAGAAGGATACCGAGTCCAACCGCCAGCGCGATCAGCAGAATCCCTGCAAGATCCATGGCGTCCTCACTGCACACAGAAGGCGAGGGATCTCCTCGCCTTCCGTTTCAGCCGCACGATACAGAATGGGTCGCGCCGGTCGGCGTCAGTTCCCCTTCTTGTCCTTGTCGTCGACGACTTCATACGTGGCGTCTTCGACCTTCTTGCCGCCGGGCTCACCGCCGCCGGCCGGACCGGACTGGGCCTGCTGGCCTCCTCCGGGACCCGCTCCGGGATCCCGCCCCTGCGCCTGCCGCCGTCGCCGACTCATACATCTTGGTCGACGCCTCGTTCCAGGCTGTGTTCAGGCTCTCGATCGCCGCGCGGATCTGCTCGGAGGAGTTGCTCTTGAGGGCCTCCCGGAGCTTCTCCGCTGCGCTCTCAACCTTCGCGCGCGCCTCGCCCTGCACCTTGTCGCCGAACTCCTTCAGCTGCTTGTCGGTCTGGAACAGCAGGTTGTCCGCCTGGTTCCTCTGGTCCACTTCCTCGCGGCGCTTGCGGTCCTCCGCGGCGTGGGACTGGGCATCGGTCTTCATCTTATCGACCTCATCCTTGCTCAGACCGCTGGATGAGGTGATGCGGATCGACTGTTCCTTTGCGGTGGCCTTGTCCTTCGCTGCCACGTGCAGGATGCCGTTGGCGTCGATGTCGAACGTGACCTCGACCTGCGGAATGCCGCGCGGCGCCGGCGGAATCCCGTCCAGATGGAACCGCCCGAGCGTCCGGTTGTCGTGCGCCATCGGCCGCTCTCCCTGAAGCACATGGATTTCCACGGAGGTCTGGCTGTCGGATGCCGTCGAGAATATCTCGCTCTTCTTCGTCGGGATCGTCGTGTTGGCGTCGATCAGCTTCGTCATGACGCCGCCCAGCGTCTCGATTCCGAGCGACAGTGGCGTGACGTCGAGCAGCAGCACGTCGGTCACGTCACCGGCGAGGACGCCACCCTGGATCGCGGCGCCAATGGCCACGACTTCGTCAGGGTTCACCCCCCTGTGGGGTTCCTTCCCGAACAGCTCCTTCACGAGAGCCTGCACCCGCGGGACGCGCGTCATGCCGCCGACCAGGATGACTTCGTCGATCTGGTTCGGGTTCATTCCGGCATCCTTCAGGGCGCGCTCCACGGGCCCGACCGTCCGGCGGACGAGGTCATCCACCAGCTGCTCGAACTTCGCCCGGGTGATGATCATGTTCAGGTGCTTCGGGCCGTCGGCCGTCGCGGTCACGAACGGGAGGTTCACCTCGGTTTGCATGAGCTGCGAGAGCTCCATTTTGGCCTTCTCGGCCGCCTCGCGGAGCCGCTGCAGCGCCATCGGATCCTTCCGGAGGTCCATGCCCTCCTGCTTCTTGAACTCCTCGGCGATGTGGTCCACCACCCGCTGGTCGAAGTTATCTCCGCCAAGGTGGGTGTCGCCGTTCGTTGACTTCACCTCGAAGACACCCTCACCAAGCTCGAGGATCGAGATGTCAAACGTCCCGCCGCCGAGGTCGTAGATGGCGACCTTCATGTCCTTGGACTTCTTGTCCATGCCGTAGGCGAGCGCCGCGGCCGTGGGCTCGTTGATGATGCGCCGCACGGTGAGGCCCGCGATCTCGCCGGCCTCCTTGGTAGCCTGGCGCTGCGCGTCGTTGAAGTACGCCGGGACGGTAATCACCGCCTCGGTGACCTTCTGACCGAGGTAGTCCTCGGCAGTCTGCTTCATCTTCTGCAGGATCATGGCGCTGATTTCCGGCGGGGAGTATATCCGGCCGCCGACATCCACGCGGGCCGTATTGTTGTCCCCGTGGACGACCTTATAGGGAACGAGCTTCATCTCCTCGTTCACCTCGTCATAGAAGCGTCCCATGAACCTTTTGATGGAGAAGACGGTGTTCTGCGAGTTGGTCACGGCCTGGCGTTTTGCCGCCTGCCCGACCAGCCGCTCGCCCGTCTTGGCAAACGCCACAACCGAGGGGGTGGTCCGTCCACCTTCCGAATTGGCGATCACAGCCGGGTCCTTCCCCTCCATCACTGCGACAACGGAGTTCGTGGTCCCCAGGTCAATGCCGATAATCTTACTCATGTATGGTAGTCTCCTTCGTGGTCAAGCCTGCTTTGTAATCTGCTGCATTATAGGCCAAGAGACGTGCCAGAGTGAAAAAGAAGGCGAAGAAACGAGTTAAATCTATATACTGCATGGAGTTAAGAGAACGTGGGCGCCCTGCCCCTCCGGACAGGCCGTCTGTCATTCCGGCAGCCATTTCTGTCAAGGTGACGCGATTTGTCATTCTGTCTGACAATTTTGCAGAAGGCGGTGAGAGGCCCGCTTGACTTTGCCCCCCGAGTGGCCTATACTTTTGCAATGTGATGGGCCAACGACTCCCCGAACGAACGGAGACGCCCGTGGTATTGACAGAGGAAACACTGCGGCAAGGGATCAAGGCCAGGCAGTTCGGCCGCAAGGTCTATACGTTCGAGACGATCGACTCCACGAACAACTGCGCCAAAGCTCTGGCAGGCTGCTTCGCTCAAGAGGGCACCGTTGTCTTTGCCGAACATCAGTCGGCAGGCAGGGGACGTCTGGGGCGTGCGTGGGAGGCCAACCCGAACGAGAACCTCATGTTCTCCGTGATCCTCCGCCCCTCCCTCTCCCCCGAGGCGGTGAACCTGCTCCCCCTGTATGCGGCTGTGGCCGTGGCCGCTGCCGTCGAGAAGACCACCGGCCTGAGTGTCCAGTGCAAATGGCCGAACGACCTTCTGATTGACGGGAAGAAGTTCGCCGGCATCCTGCTCGAAGGCTCCCTCAAGCAGAGCTCTGTTGAGTATGTCGTGATCGGCATCGGCATCAATGTGAATCAGATGGAGTTTCCCCCGACATTGATGCAGAAGGCCACGTCGCTCAGGCTCAGCCTGGGCCGGGAGATCGACCGGCCGGCCCTGTTCCGCGAGGTCATGAATTCCATGGAGCAGTACCACAACACCCTTACCCCCGGCAAGTTTTCTGCGGTCGTTCCTCTCTGGACCACCCGGACCCAGATGCTGAATCGTCAGATCTCCATCGACCAGCAGGGCAGCGTCCTGAGCGGCATTGTGCGCGGGATCAGCCCGGAGGGCGGACTCGTGGTTGCCCTCGCTGACAGAGAGCAGACCCTCTTCGCGGGCGACGTCACCATCCTCGCATCGTAACCATGCTGCTTGCTATCGACATCGGCAACACGCACACGGTCGTGGGCGCGTTCGAAGGAAGCCGCCTTGTCTCGGACTGGCGCATGGCGAGCCTCGCCACCAGGACCGCCGACGAGAACTGGCTGACCATCCGGAATTTCTGCAGCGAGACGGGGATCGACGCCCGGTCGTTCACAGGCGTGGGGATATCTTCGGTCGTCCCCGACCTGACGGCCAACTTCGAAGCGATGTGCCGGAAATATCTGAACGCGGAGCCAGTGACCGTCGGCGCGCATCTGGACCTCGGGATCAAGGTGCTCTACGCCGACCCCGGAGCCGTCGGTGCCGACCGGCTGTGCCATGCCGTGGCGGGGTACGCGGCCTACGGCGGACCGCTGATCGTCGTCGATTTCGGCACGGCCACGACGTACGACGTGATTTCGAAGGACGGGGAGTATCTGGGCGGGGTCATTACGCTCGGCCTGGAATCGACCGCCGCCGAACTTCACCGCCGCGCCGCGAAGCTGCCCAAGATCGAGCTCCGGTTCCCGGAGGATGTCATCGGCCGCGACACGACGTCAAGCATGCAGGCGGGCGTCATGTACGGGGCGGTGGATGCCGTGGAGGGCACGGTCCGCCGGATCAGGCTGGAATTGGGCACTCCTGCGCGCGTGATCGCGACAGGAGGCCTCGCGAAGGTCCTGGCACCCCACGCTCCTGTCATCGAGAAGGTCGAGCCCACCCTGGTCCTGGATGGGATCCGGATGATCTGGGAGAGAAACAGGCCGATTTGATGCCGCTTTCACAAGCTTCCACGCGCCACCACACGTGCGTCACCTAGGTGACGCACGTGTGGGCCCGTGTGGGCTGAGGCCTCGTCAAGGCCCAAAACAGCAAAGCCCTGCACCAGGCGGGGCTTTGCTGTTTACCGGAGCTGTGGCGTGAGCGTGAGCTGTGGCGTGAGCGTCACCTAGGAGACGCTCATGGAGACGGGCCTGGAGACGGGGGCGTTACGGCGTCCCGAAGATCTGCACTGACGCCTGCGCCAGCCGGCTGATAGGCGAGAAGTACAGGCCGAACAGGAGCGTCGGCACCAGCAGCACCAGCACGGTCGCAATCTGCAGCGGCCCGAATGCGATCGCCGGCTGTGCTTCGTCGCCCGGGCGGAGGAACATGTTCCGGACGATCCTCAGGTAGTAATAGAGCGCAATGACGCTGTTGATCGCGCCCACGATTGCGAGCCAGACCCAGCCGTGGTTGATGAGCGCCGAGAAGAGGTACAGCTTCCCGATGAACCCGGCGGTCGGCGGTATGCCGGTCAGCGACACAAGGAAGATCGTGAACGCGACCGCCAGGAACGGCGTCCTCGAACCCAGTCCCTTATACTCCTCGATGTCCTCGCTGCCGGTCTTGTCGGCGATCAGCATGACGCAGAGGAACGCGCCGAGGTTCATGAAGAGATAGACCACGAAGTACAGCATCACAGCGGACAGCCCCTCGTTATTCAGGACCACCACGCCCATCAGCATGTACCCCGCGTGCGCGATGCTCGAATAGGCGAGCAGGCGCTTCAGGTTGTTCTGCCAGATCGCGATCAGGTTTCCGACCGTCATCGTCAGCACCGACAGCACGGCAAGAATCGTCGTCCACTCCACGCCCTGCAGCGTCGCCCACGCACCCGGCGGCAGCGCGGCGGCCGTCGTGTCGATGAACGTCACCTTGAAGAACCGCATCAGCAGCGCGAACCCCGCGGCCTTCGAACCGACCGCCAGGAACGCCGTGATCGTGATGGGCGCGCCCTCGTACACGTCGGGCGCCCAGAAGTGGAACGGCACGGCGGAAATCTTGTACCCGAACCCCGCAAGGATCAGCACGCCCGCGATCAGCGCCGCATAGGAGCCGGATCCGCCCGCCGCCAGGATCGCCGGAAGCTCGCGGTTCAACGCATAGATGCTCAGCGTATCGGTGAGCCCGTACAGGATCGACATGCCGTACAGCATCAGGCCTGACGACAGTGCCCCGTAAATGAGGTACTTCAGCGACGCCTCGCTGGAGTCGGGCGATTCCTTCGTGTAGCCGGAGAGGACATACGAGGTGAGCGACGAGAGCTCCACGGCCAGGTAGATCATCAGCAGGTTGCGTGGCTCCCGCCATCAGCATCATGCCCAGCGTGAGGGCCACGAGCAGGAAGTAGTACTCGCCCACGCGCCTCCCCCCCGCCGCCAGCTCCTGCGACATCAGCGAGAACACGACGATCAGGATCGCCGTGACGATGATCAGCAGCTTGAAGAAGACCGCGAAGGAGTCCACGGCGAGCATCTGCGTGAAGAGCGGGAAGCTCATCCCGGTCTGCCCCAGCACGAGGAACCCGCTCGCGATCAACCCGGCCATCACCACCGCGGCCACAGGAATGGGGCTCCTGCGGAAGATCAGGTCGACCAGTATCGCCACCAGGAACGTCGCCGTCAGGGCGAGTTCCGGGAGAAATCGCGACAGGTCGGTTACCAGAGCATCACCCATCGCATCCTCCTAGTGTACAGTCAGCATCGTGGCGGCGCCGGACCCCTGCATGAGTTCCGCCAGGTGGTTCAACGACGTCGTCATGAGGTCCAGGGCCGGGGCGGGATAGATGCCCAGGAAGATCACGATCACCGCAAGCGAGGCCAGCATGAAGGTTTCACGCCCGTCCATATCCGTCAGCCCCTGCCACTTTTCCGGCAGCGTCCCGAGGAACACCCGCTGGAGGACCCAGAGCATGTAGCCCGCGGTCAGGACGATCGTCACCGCGCCGATAATCGTGAGCGTCTGGAACGTCCGGAACGCCCCCAGCAGCGAGAACATTTCACTGATGAACCCGCTCAGGCCCGGCAGGCCGAGCGCGGCAAAGAAGGCGATTGTCATCACGGCAGCGTAGCGGGGCATCTTGTTCATCAGGCCGCCGAACTCGTCCAGCCCTCTCGTGTGGGCGCGATCGTAGATGACGCCCACAATAAGAAAGAGCATTGCGGTGATCGTGCCGTGGTTGAACATCTGGAAGACCGCCCCGACCATACCCTGCGTGTTCATCGAGGCCATGCCCAGGACGACGATGCCCATGTGGCTGACGCTCGAGTACGCGATCAGTTTCTTGAAGTCGGTCTGGGCCATCGCCACCAGCGCGCCGTACACCATGCTGATGACGCCGAGCAGCGCCAGCTCCCACATGAAGTGACGGGCCGCGTCCGGGAAGATCGGGAAGCTCACGCGAAGCATGCCGTAGGTGCCCATCTTCAGGAGGACGCCGGCAAGGATGACGCTGATGGGGGTCGGGGCTTCAACGTGCGCGTCCGGCAACCATGTATGGAACGGGAAGAGCGGGACCTTGATCGCGAACCCGATGAACAGGGCAATATACGCCGCGTACCGCCAGGTCGTGTCGAAGCCCGCCAGGATCGAACCGGGCTCGATGTTCGCCGGGTTCATCATCGCCAGCATGTTGAACGTGTGCATCTTCTCCAGCCCGGCCCCGCCCATCTCCAGCGCCTGCTTGGCGGTGTAGAGGACACCGTTGGCGTCCATGTAGACCGTCGTGCTGAAGTAGAGGGCGATCAGCGCGAGCAGCATCAGCACGCTGCCGAGCAGGGTATAGAGGAAGAACTTGATGGCCGCGTATTCGCGCCGCGGGCCGCCCCAGACGCCGATCAGGAAGTACATCGGGAGCAGCATGATTTCCCAGAAGACGTAGAAGAGGAAGAAGTCGAGCGAGACGAACACGCCCATCATCCCGGTGTTGAGGAGGAGCAGCAGGGCGAAGTACCCTTTGATCGACTTGTCGATCTTCCAGGAGGAGATCGTGGCGACGAAGCTGATGATGGCGGTCAGGATGACCATCAGCACGCTCAGGCCGTCGATCCCGACGAAGTACTCGATGTGGATGCGCCCGAACCACGAGACGCTCTTGATGTCGATCCACGATGCCCGCTCGACGAACTGCATCCCGGACTCGGTATTGATGCCCGCCATGCCCCGGTCGAACCCTGCGTAGATGACACACGCGAGGACCACCTGGATCACGGTCACCCCCAGCGAGGTCCATCGGATGGCTTCGCGGGATTCCTTTGGCAGGAGCAGCACCGCCACCATCCCGAGCACGGGCAGGAATGTTATCCAGCTGAGGATACCGATCCCGATCAATGAGAATTCCATGAGTATTCAGTCCTCCAGGAGAATAGCGTCACACAATCCGGAACACAAAGTAGAAGATCATCACGCCGAGCACGGCCAGCACCACGTACGTCTGGACCCGCCCGGTCTGGGTCTTGCGCAGGACGAGCCCGGCGAACGCCGACAGGTACCCCGAGGCGTTCACGAGCGCCGTCCACGACGTAGGTATCAAACTTGCCGCTCACGAACGAAACGAGCTTGGTCACCCACCCCGAGGCGTTCACGATGCCGTCGATGATGTTGTTGTCGAACCACCGCAGCACGCGCGTGAAGGCAAGCGTGCCCCCCACCACCGCGCCGTTGTACAGCTCGTCGAAATACCACTTGTTCAGGAGGAACCTGTGCAGGGGCGCGAGCCGTTCGGCGACCGCATCCGCGTTGATCCGCTTCCACCAGTAGGTCAGGAACGCGACCAGGATGCCGAGGCCCGCCACGAGCAGCGACAGCATCATCGCCGTGCCGTGCGCGTGGTGGAGGGCTTCCTCGAAGACCGGCGTGGCGGCAGCGGCGAGCGCGGCCGGAACCGACGTCTCGGGTCGTTCCAGCACCTGGGCGATCCAGCCGCTCGCGGCCGAGAACGGGTTCAGGCTGTACACGAAGAAGAAGGAGAGCGCCGCGAGAACGATCAGCGGCACGATCATGACCTTCGGCGATTCGTGGATATGCTCCAGGCGTCCCGGCTTCGCGTGGGTCCCGTGGAACGTCAGGATGACCACCCGGAACATATAGAAGGCCGTCAGCCCCGCCACAAGGAACCCGACGACCGGAACGATCGTATGCCCGGTGAGTCCGCCGAATGCGAGCGTCCCGGCGAGGATTTCGTCCTTGCTCAGGAACCCGGAGGTGAGCGGCACACCGGAGATCGCCAGCGTGTAGATCAGGAACGTCCAGTACGTGACGGGCATTTTCTCTTTCAACCCGCCCATATTGCGGATGTCCTGCGGATCCGTGTGGTGGTCGTGATCGTGGTGCAGGGCGTTGTGCATCGCGTGGATGACCGAGCCCGACCCGAGGAAGAGGCCCGCCTTGAACATCGCGTGGGTCACCAGGTGGAAGAACCCGGCGGTCCACGCCCCGACGCCCAGCGCCATCACCATGTAGCCGAGCTGGGAGATCGTGGAGTAGGCCAGCACCTTCTTGATGTCGTTCTGCGCGATTGCGATCGTCGCCGAGATGAAGGCCGTGATGGCGCCGATATAGGCGATGACCGTGAGCGCGTCGGCGGTGAAGATGGGATACGTGCGCGCGACCATGTACACGCCCGCCGCCACCATGGTCGCGGCATGGATAAGGGCGCTGACTGGCGTGGGGCCTTCCATCGCGTCCGGCAGCCACACGTGCAGCGGGAACTGGGCAGATTTTCCGATGGCGCCGCAGAAGATCAGGATGCCGGCCGCGGTCAGCCACCCCTCGCTCCCGAACGGGATCTGGCCGCCCCGCATCGCGGCGAAGATCTCCTCGAGCCCGAAGGTGTTGAACGTCATGAAGAGAATCATGATGCCGACAAGGAAGCCGAGGTCGCCGACCCGGTTCACGATGAACGCCTTCATGCCGGCGTCGGACGCGCTCTTCTTCTCGTACCAGTGGCCGATCAGGAGGTACGAGCTGATGCCCACGAGCTCCCATCCGACATAGAGCAGGAAGAGCGAGTTGGCCAGCACGATCAGCATCATCGAAAAGGTGAAGAACCCGAGGTAGGCGAAATAGCGTCCGTAGCGGACGTCGCCGTGCATGTAGCCGATGGAGAAGTAGTGCACCAGCGTGCTGATCAGGGTCACGACCACCATCATGATCGCCGCGAGGTTGTCGATGGAGACCCCCATCGCGATCGTGAGCGGGCCGATGCCCGGAACGTTCCCGAAATCGACCCAGGGGAAGTTCATCGTCAGCGTTTCGTGCGGATAGCCGGTCAGCTTCGCGACCATCACGGTCAGGGCGAGCCCGAGGCAGACGGTCAGGAGGCCTGTGCCCAGCCAATCTCCCTGCCGCGGGAGCCTGCGGCCCAGGAAGATGATCGCCGTGAACCCCGCGAGGGGCAGCAGCAGAGTTGCCAGTGCAAATGTGAGAAGCGTCTCGTGTGTCATACCAGTTCCCGGGCGGCGCTATTCTTTCAGCGCGCTGATCTCGTCCACGTTGATGGTCTGGAAGCGCTGATAGATGTTCAGAATGATGGCCAGCGCGATGGCCGCTTCGGCGGCCGCGAGGATGATGACGAAGATGGCGGCGACCTGTCCGTCCATGTTCATGCCGCCGTACCGCGCGAACGCGACAAGGTTGATGTTTGCGGCGTTCAGCACGAGCTCGACGCCCATCAGCACGAGGATCGCGTTGCGGCGCGTCGCGATGGCGTAGAGGCCGAGAGCGAAGAGAATCGCGCTGACGACGAGAAAATGAGAGAGGTCGACCCGGGGGAACCAGGCCAGGAGCTCATCGACGATTGATTGTGGAGTGTTCATCGCGTGCGCATTAACCGTTGGCTTTGCGTCGTGAACGCCGTGCCGTCATTGCCGCGCCGACGAGGGCCACGACGAGGATGACGGAGGCGATTTCGAACGGGAGAATATACGACGTCATGAGCTGCGTGCCGAGCCCCGGGGTGGTCGTCTCGGGTCCGAGCGCGGGAGCCGCCGTCCCCTTCCAGGTGGCATAGAAGATCCCGGCCAGCGTCCCGCCCACCACCGCCGTCAGGATCAGCGCGGGGATGGTCTGGATGGTCCCGGTCTTCATATCGACGCTCACCACCTTGCTCGTGAGCATCACGCCGAAGAGGATCAGGACCAGGATGCCCCCGACATAGATCAGGATCTGGGTGACCGCGAGGAAGTCCGCATACAGCAGGACGTACAGGCCCGCGACGCCCGAGAACGTGAAGAGCAGGGCGAACGCCGCGTAGACGATGTTCCGCGAGAAGACGACGACGCAGGCGGAGACGATCGTCAGGAGGGCGAACACATAGAAGACAATGTCAGTGAGTTGCATACGGGCTCAGGACTTGGGTTCGGTTGGCGTGCCCGGTGTCGGGCCGGCCTGTGGCGGGGCGGGCTTTGCGGGCGGCGCGGTTGATGGCGGCTGGGCCGGCGGCGCAGCGGGCTTCGGCGCGGGAGCTGGCGCTGGCGGCGCTCCCGGAGCGGCGCTTGCGCCCGGGGCCGACGCCGGAGCAGCGGACCCAGGCTTTGCAGGGGCTGCCGCAGGAGCCGCGGCGGCCGGCTGGGCCGCAACCGCTTCCGCCTTGGCCTTCGCCGCGGCGGCTGCCGCAGCGGCCTTCTTCGCCGCCTGTTCCTTGTCGTACGCGGCCAGCTTCGCCTTCGCCTGATCCACCTCGGCCGGCGTCATGGTCGCGAAGTTGTAGATGAGGCTCGACCGGTCAAACTCGGAGAACTCGTAGACGTCCGTCATCTTGATGCATTCCGTCGGACACGGCGGGACGCACAGGCCGCAGTAGCAGCACTTGGCGATATCGATGTCGAAGACCGGGACGTAGAGACGCTTCTTCGTGCCGACCGAGGTGAGTCCCAGGTCGACGTCCGGCGTGGACTTGATCGTTTCGATCGTGATGCAGTTGACAGGACACGCCATCGAGCACTGGTCGCACCCGATGCAGTCGTCCATATTGACGTACAGCCGGTTCCGTGCCCGCTCCGGAAGCTTGACCTTCACATCCGGATACTGGATCGTGACGGCGGGCGTGAAGAGGTGCCGCCACGTGATTTTCATGCCGATCAGGACGGTCCAGACCCCGTCCCAGACGTTTCGGAAATACCTGCTCATGCGAAGAGCGTCTCCTTGTGTCTCGTCGTCCCTACCCCGCCAGCATCACCCAGAGCCCGATCCCGATGATCAGGACGAACGAGAACGGGATCAGGACTTTCCAGCCGACATACATCAGTTGATCGACGCGCAGGCGCGGGAGCGTCCAGCGCAGCCACATCTGCAGGAAGATGAACGCCATGCCCTTGCCAAGGAACCAGAACGCGCCCCAGACAGGCCCCGAAAGGAAATCCCCGAACGGGCTGTTCCAGCCTCCCAGGAAAAGCGTCGCGGCCACCGCCGACACGGCGAACATGTTCGCGTACTCGGAAAGGAACAACAGCGCGAACCGCATCCCGCCGTACTCGGTATGGTAGCCCCCGACCAGCTCTTGCTCGGCCTCGGGGATGTCGAAGGGCGTTCTGTTCACCTCGGCCAGCGACGCCACGAAATAGACCACGCCGGCAAGGAACACGAGGGGGAATTTCTGGAACATGAACCAGTTCCAGAACCATCCGCCCTGCGCGCGGTTGATCTCCTGCAGATCAAAGGTGCCGACGATCATGACCACCGCCAGGATCGCAAGCGCCACGGGGATCTCGTAGCTCACGATCTGCGCCGCGGAGCGGAGCGCTCCGAAGAGCGACCACTTGTTGTTCGAAGCCCAGCCGGCCATCAGCAGCCCCACCACGCCGATCGACGAGACGGACACGACATAAAAGAGGCCGATGTTGATCTCGCTGCCGATGTAGGCGGCGCTGAACGGTATCGCCGCGTACGCCGCATACGATCCGGCGAACACCACATACGGCGCCAGCTTGAACAGCTTCCTGTCCGCCAGCGTCGGGATGATGTCTTCCTTCTGAATCAGTTTCAGAATGTCGGCGATGGTCTGTGACCACCCGTGCCATCCCCCGGTGCGCATCGGACCGAGCCGGTCCTGCATGTGCGCGGAGATCTTCCGCTCCCACCAGACGGCGAAGAGCGCGAAGGGCACCACCCACAGCATGGGCACGAGCGCCATCAGGGCATAGACAGCGATGTCGTTGCCGAGCAGATCGAGGAGGAGTTCTTTCATAGAAGTCCGGTGTCCTTGTCAGATCGGAATCAGTGCCGTTCCAACCACGTCATGATATGAACAGCGCCAATGTACATTGCTTGGAACGTGCACTGTGCCCCTTGTTGTGAAGGACTGTGTACGCAGAGGGACACTAGCGGTCGACCTCGCCCAGCACGATGTCGATGCTGCCGAGAATCGCCACGATGTCCGCAATCATCGCCCCCCTGGAGATCGCCGGGAGCGCCGAGAGGTTCACGAAGCAGGGAGACTTCACCTTCACGCGGTACGGGCTTGCCGTCCCGTCGGACACGATGTAGTAGCCCAGCTCGCCCTTCGGGGTTTCAGAGCGGAAGTAGATCTCGCCGGCCTCGGGCCGGATGCGCTTCGGGATGGCGGACTGGACATCGCCGGCAGGCAGCTTCTCGATCGCCTGCTCGATGATGTTCGTGCTCTGCTCCATCTCGTGGATCCTGACCATGTACCGGTCCCAGCAGTCGCCCGTGGTCCCCTTCGCTCCGCGCCCGACGGGGATCTCGAAGTCGAACCGGTCATAGATCGAGTACGGATCGTTCTTCCTGAGGTCCCACTTCACGCCGGAGCCGCGCAGCACCGGGCCGCTGCAGGCGTAGTTCAGCGCAACGTCGCCCGGCAGCACGCCCACGTTCGCGGTGCGGTCGATGAAGATCTTGTTGTACGAGAGGAGGTTGTTCAGCTCCTTGATGTTGGGCCGGAAGTACTTCACGAACTTCTTGACCTTCTCCTCGAAGCTGGCGGGCACGTCGTGCGACAGCCCCCCCACCCACATATAGTTATAGAGGAGCCGGGCGCCGCAGGTTTCCTCGAAGATATCCAGCACGTGCTCGCGGTCCCTCATACAATAGAGGAACGGCGTGTACGCGCCGATATCCATCCCGTACGTCCCGATCGCGATCAGGTGGCTCACGATCCTGGAGAATTCGGCCATGATGACGCGAATATACTCCACGCGCTCCGGCACCTGGATCTTCAGGAGCCGTTCCACCGCGATCACATAGCCCAGCTCGTTGCTCATCGCGGCGACATAGTCCAGACGGTCGGCGTACGGGATCACCTGCTGGTAGTTCGACATCTTCTCGCAGTGCTTCTCGAAGCAGCGATGCAGATAGCCGAGGTGCGGGATCACGTCGACGACGATTTCCCCGTCCACCACCAGCTCGAGCCGCAGCACGCCGTGCGTCGACGGGTGCTGGGGGCCCATGCTGATGACCATCTCCTCCGTCCTGAGCGGACGTCCGAGGCCGGGGATCGTGACCGGGCGGGTTGCCAGGTCGGCGGCAGTCATGGTGGCGTCCATCAGTACGGCACCTTCATTCCGTTATAGTACTCGGGCACCTGGTAGTCCTTTCGGAGCGGATGACCTTCCCAGTCGTACGGACTGAGCATCCTCCGGAGGTCGGGATGGCCGTCGAAGACGATCCCGATCATGTCGTACGCCTCGCGCTCGTGCCAGTTGGCGGTCTTCCAGACGGCTTCCACCGATTGGACATGAGGGTTCTCGATGGTCGCGTCGACCTTCAGCGTGATCTTGTGCCCGAGCGTCGTGGAGGCAAGGTGGTAGACAACGCCCAGCTTGCCGCCGGTGTAGTCCATGCCGGTCAGGCACATCAGCGTATCGAACTGCGTCCTGTCGTCGCGGAGGAACATCGCGACGTCGCGAATGCGGTCCGGGGCGATCTTGACCCACGGGTCGATCACGCCGTCGAGCTTTGACTCCAGCACGGCCGAACCGAAGCGGGCCTTGAGGAGCTCAGTAATCTCAGATGGGATCATGGTGTGCGGGTTGGGGTCACTGGGTCGGAGTATCAGGCGGACTTTGTTCGGACGGAACTGTTGGCGCGGATCTTTTCCTGCAGCTTCAGCAGGCCCTCCATCAGCGCCTCGGGCCTTGGGGGACATCCGGGGACATACACGTCGACCGGGATGACCCGGTCCACGCCTTTCAGCACATGGTAGCCGTGTTCCCAGTACGGGCCGCCGCAGTTGGAGCAGCTGCCCATCGAGAGCACGTACCGGGGCTCGGACATCTGGTCGTAGAGGGTCTTGATGCGCGAGGCCATCTTGAGCGTCACCGTGCCGGCCACGATCATCACATCCGACTGGCGGGGGGAGGCCCGGAAAAACGTGCCGAAGCGGTCGAGGTCGTAGTGGGACGCGCCGGTGGCCATCATCTCGATGGCGCAGCAGGCCAGGCCGAACTGCATGCCCCAGATCGACGAGAGACGCGCCCAGTTCAGCAGGTCGTCCATCGTCGTTATGATGATATTGCTGTTATCGAATTTCTGGTCGAGAAGGCCCATGGGTCATCCTACTGCCACTTCTTCTTCGTCGAGGCGGGGTTCACGGACGCCCACCCCGCGCTCGAAGAGCGGGATCCTGGGGGCGGGCTTGTCCCAATCCAGGTCACCGTTCCGCCAGACGTACGCATACCCGACGAAGAGGATGCCCAGGAAGACAAGCATTTCAATGAAGGCGAACCAGCCGAGGGATTTATAGACCGTGGCCCAGGGGAACAGGAAGACCACTTCAACATCGAAGATCAGGAAGATGAGGGCGACAACGTAAAAGCGGATGTTGAATCTGATGCGGGTATCGCCAATTGGCGGCTCTCCACATTCATAGGTGGAGAGCTTGCTTGGATACGGGCGATGAGGTCGCAGGAGCCACGCCACTATCAAGCCTGCTGCAACGAACACCACCCCGATCAAGAAGAAGATGAGAACCCGCCCGAACTCGGTGAGCATGCGGTCGATTCTCCTGGGGGTGAACTGGGAGGTGGTGGCTAGGGTCCAGGCGCCACCGGAGCGAAAGAACGTGGCATAATATACTACAACGGCTCAGGAATGTCAAACCTGGGCGCTATTCCCAGCGGAACAGGCGTGCCGCAAGCGCAACGGTGAGAACGCCCCAGACGGCGAGGCCGCCGATCTGCGGAAGAATCTGGACGAGCGTGGCGCCTTCGGTCGCGACCGCGCGCATGCCGTCCGCGAGAAACGTGAGCGGGAAGAAGTCCGTGATCGTGCGGATGAATCCGGGAAGGTTGGCCCTGCTGAAGAAGACGCCTGAAAGGACCATCATGGGAACGCTGATGACGTTCGCCAGCGGCGCGACCTGGTCTTCGGATTTCGAAATGCCGGCCAGCGCGAACCCGATCGAAAGGAACACGACCGCACCGAGCACGGCGAGAAGCCCCATCAGGAGCGGGTTCCCCTCGATCCGCATGTGGAAGAAGAGGACGCCGACGACGATGAGCACCGTCATCTGCGCGATCAGGACGAACACGCGCGTCGCGACCTGCGCGATGATAAAGTCCGAGGGGCGCATCGGGGTGACCGAGAGCCGGCGGAGGATCCCGCGCTTCTTGAGCGAGACGAACCCGAACGCGACGCCGAAGATCCCGAGCTGCATGATGGAGAGCGAGATCATGCCCGGGAGGAGGAAGTCGATATAGCGGATGGCTCGCGAGCGTATGGACGTGACAACAATCGGCCTGGACGCGATAATGTCACGGGCGGACGACAGGTCACCGGGAGACGTCACCCCCCCGGTCGCGGCCAGCCGGTCCGTGACGGTCCGAAGCAGGATCAACCCCAGCTGTGTCTCGCGCGGTTTGGCCGCACTGTCCACGTTCACCACCAGTCCTCGCGTGCCGTCCGGCGTGTACTCCCGTCCGATGAACAGCAGCATGTCGCGCTCGCCGCGGTGCATCGCCTGGAACTCTTCGTCCCGGGGACCTTCCCTCACCTTGAGCGCATCGATGGCCTTCAGCCGCTCCAGCAGCGGAGCGGCCACGGGCCCGGCCTCGTTGACGACGCCCACGCTCACGTGCGTGGTCCCGTCGAAGTTCACCAGCCCGAACAGGAAGATGACGAAGAGCGGGAGTATGATCGACCAGATGATCGCCTCGCGCTGACGGAGATACATTGTCGTCGACGCGAGCGTCAGTTTCCAGAGCAGCCTCATCCGTCCGTGCGACGAGTTCATCCGTCCTTCCGCAGAGCTCATGCATCCTCCCGCAGCGAATGGCCGGTGAGGGCGAGGAACACGTCCTCCAGGTTCGCGTGCCGCTCGATGCGCGCCTTCCGGAACCCGCCCGAGACCAGCAGGTCGATCATCGCCTGCGGCCTGTCCATCGCCACGATCCTGCCGCGATCCATGATGGCCACCCTGTCGCACAGCTCTTCCGCCTCGTCCATGGCGTGCGTGGTCAGGACGACGGTCGTTCCTTCCGAGCGGATCCTGCGCACGACTCCCCACAGATGCCTGCGCGCCTGCGGGTCGAGTCCGGTGGTCGGTTCGTCCAGAAAGAGAATGACGGGATCGTTTACGAGTGCGGCGGCGATGGAGAACCGTTGCTTCTGGCCGCCGGAGAGCTCCGCCACCTTCGAGGCGGCCTTCTCGCGCAGCTCAACCTCGTCGAGCAACGCGAGCGGGTCGACTGTCCGGCCGTACAGCTCCCCGAAAAGCGACAGCAGCTCGCGAAGCGAAAGCCGGTCGAAGAACGAGGAAGACTGGAGCTGCACGCCGATTCTCCGCTTCACCTCCTGCGGGTTCGTGCGCACGTCGATGCCGTCCAGCGCGACCTCTCCCCCGTCGAACGGGCGGAGCGTCTCGATGCATTCCAGCGTGGTGGTCTTCCCGGCGCCGTTCGGGCCCAGGATCCCGAACACTTCACCCCTGGCAACGGAGAACGAAATGCCATCGACGGCAACGAGGTCACCGTAGGTCTTTCTCAGAGACCTGACATCCAGCACGGGTGTGGTCATGTTCAGAGGTCTCAGCGCGCCGCTGCCGGCGGCCGCTGCGTGCCGGCAACGAAGGAAGGGATTGAGTTCACAGACAGAGCCGGAGCCGGGCCAGAGGGAGATGATCGTGGCCGCGCCACATGAGGCGATCGGAGCTCTGCCTGTGCGCACTCCCGGGGCCGGGGGGACGGAGAGGGTGGAGCAGATCATGGCTTCCACTTTGTCTCCTGCACGTCCGCCTTCTGGTTGACGTAGCGAGCCAGCACAAACAGGAAGTCGGAGAGGCGGTTCAGGAACACGACGGCGCCTTCGCCGATGTCCTCGTTGCGGGACATGCGCACGACCGCCCGTTCGGCGCGGCGGCAGACGGTGCGTGCGAAGTGGATCCGGGCGGCGGCGGGTGAGCCGCCGGGGAGAATGAAATTCTTGAGCGGCTTCAGCCTGGCATCAAGCTGGTCGATCATCTTTTCGAGCGGCTGGGCGTCCTTTGGCTCGATGCGATGCACCGCCTTCCGGTCGATGCTTCGCGGGGTCGCCAGGTCCGCCCCCAGCACAAACAGCTTCTCCTGGAGCTTCTGGAGTATGGCGTCCAGCTCGGGATCGCCGTTGTCCGCGCGCACAATCCCGAGGACGGAGTTGAGCTCGTCGATCGTTCCGTACGCTTCGATGCGGAGGGCGTCTTTCGGGACGCGCTGTCCGCCGAACAACGATGTGTCGCCCGTGTCCCCGGTCTTGGTGTAGATCTTCATTCCTCCTGCTCCATGTCGAGCGATAATTTAGTGAGATCGGGTCTGACAAGCAACGAACCCGCTCTTTGCAACTCCCCCACGCAATCGGTATCTTTTGGGCCATGGAACTGTGGCGAAAAAACCTCTACGTCCTCTGGGGAACACAGTTCCTGGCGATGGCGGGGATGAACCTCGTCGTCCCCTTCCTCCCCTTCTACATCCGCCAGCTCGGCGTCACCGACCCGACCTCCCTCGCCCGCTGGAGCGGCCTCGTCTTCGCCGGACCCTTCTTCCTGTCGTTCATCGCCACGCCTGTCTGGGGCGTGCTTGGCGACCGCTACGGCCGGAAGATGATGGTCGTCCGCGCGCTGATCGGACTTGCGATCTCGCAGCTCCTCATCGGCTTCGCGCAGGATGTCATCCAGCTGCTGATCTTCCGTGTTGTCCAGGGGGCGATCAGCGGGTTCATCGCCGCAAACCTGGCCCTGGTCTCGACCAACACTCCCAAAGAACGTATGGGATACGCCATCGGGTTCCTCCAATCGGCGACGGCGGCCGGGACAGTGCTCGGCCCCGCGGTCGGAGGGCTTCTTGCGGACCTGATCGGATACAGGGAGATCTTCTTCATTACCGCGACCCTGTGCTTCATCGCGGGCATCGTGGTATTTACCAGCGTGGTAGAGCAGGTGCGGCCCGGGCAGGGGGAGCGCTCGTATTCGGTCTTCGACAACGCGCGGTTCATGTGGAACGACAGGAGGATCCGCATCGTCGGGTTCACGATGGTGATCGGGCAGCTCTCGGTCCTGATGATCGAGCCGATCTTCGCGCTGTTCGTCGAGGGGCTCTCGGCCGGATCGCGCTACGTCTCCACGCTGACCGGCGCGGTCTTTTCCGTTTCCGGCTTCTTCATGGTCATCGCCGCTCCCTGGTGGGGACGCCGGAACGACAAGACCGGATTCCGGCGGAACCTTACGATTGCGCTGACCGTGGTGGGGGTTGCCTATCTGCTCCACACGGTCGTAGAAAACCTCATTCAGCTTGCGGTCCTCAGGGCTGCGCTGGGATTTGCCCGCGGCGGCGTTCTGCCGGCACTCTATTCTATTGTCAGCCTCCTGACGCCGGCGGAGCGGCGCGGAGGGACCATGGCAATCGCCTCGAGCCTCACCGTCCTCGGCAACATGATCGGGCCGATGATGGGCGGGATGATCGCGGGAACGTTCGGCATCACGGCAACCTTTGTGGCGAACGGCGCGTTGCTGTTGCTCACGAGCCTGCTCATCTCGCGTCAGCTTCAGTTGAAGGAGCTTGACACCCCGGCCGCCGCCGGCTCTCCCGGTTCGGCGGAACCGCACAGATAGTCGAACAACCTCGCAGGTCTTATGGCTGCACCGGAACGGCTGTTTCTGCTCGACGGCATGGCTCTCGCCTACCGGGCCTACTATTCGTTCATCGGCCGCCCGCTGATCAACAGCAAGGGCGAGAACACCGGCGCGATCTTCGGGTTCGTCACGATGCTGATGAAGGTCCTGAACGAGGAACGCCCGGAACACGTCGCGGTCGTGTTCGACACGCCCGAGCCCACGTTCCGCCACAAGCAGTACCCCGAATACAAGGCCACGCGCGACAAGATGCCGGAGGACATGGCGTCTCAGCTCCCCCGTCTGAAGGATGTCGCGCGTGCGTTTGGCGCGCCGATCATTGAATTGCCAGGGTACGAAGCGGACGACGTCATCGGCACGCTTGCGCGCCGTGCGGAAGCCGCTGGCATGATCACATTCATGGTCACCAGCGACAAGGACTACATGCAGTTGATCTCCGACCGCATCAAGATGTACCGGCCGGGGAAATCGGGAACCGACGCGGAGGTCGTGGATGCGGAAGGAGTGAAAGCCAAGTTCGGCGTCCCGCCGGAGCAGGTGATCGAAGTGCTGGGACTCGCCGGCGACACGTCCGACAATGTTCCGGGCGTGCCGGGCATCGGCGAGAAGACTGCTATTCCGCTCATCCAGACACACGGAAGCATCGGCCGGCTGTACGAGATTCTCGAGGAGATCCCGCAGAAGGGCGTGCGCGAGAAGCTGAGAGCGAACAAGGAACTCGCGTTTCTGTCGAGGGAGCTGGTGACGATCAAGACCGACACGCCGGTGGATGTGGACATCGAGGGATTGCGCGCAGTCGGGCCCGACAAGGTTGCGCTCCGCTCGATGTTCGAAGCTCTGGAGTTCCGCACCCTCCTTCCCCGCCTCGAGGCGATGGGCGGCGGCGAAATGCAGGCGGGGGCCCGGGTGGGATCAGGGGTGGGATCGGCGGTTGGATCGGGGTCGGGCCCTGCGACAGGCGCAGCTCCCGCCGGCGATGCGGGTTCCACGGGCGATGCCGCGACCTCAACGCAGGTCCCGCTCGAGCCGATCAAGACCCTGGATGAGATCGAGCACACGTATGAGTGTGTGACGACCGGAAGACGCCCTCCTCAACCTGGTGAAGCTTCTGGAGCGCTCATCGCCGATCGCGATCGACACAGAGACGACATCGACCGACCCGTTGCGCGCGAAACTGGTCGGACTATCGTTCAGCACGGAGCCCGGGCGGGCGTTCTACGTCCCGGTGCAGGTCGAGGAGTCTCCGGAGCCGGGCGGGGAGCCCGGGCTGAAACAGCCTGACCGCGGAGAACTCGAACGCGAGATGGCCGCGCCTGGCGAACTCGCAGCCGGGTCAGGCCCCTGAAGGCGAGCTCGACCTTGGTCAGCCCTCCGGCAAGGCAGCCGGGCGGGACCAGTCAGGTGTCAAGGGCGGCGGCGCGGATCAGGCCGGGAGTCCGGCGCCCGCTCCTCTGCCCGGGCCCCCTGTCCTTCCGGCAGCCGTCGTGCTTGATGCATTGCGCCCGGTGCTCGAGAACCCCGGGATCGCGAAGGTCGGGCAGAACCTGAAGTACGACATGCTCGTCCTCTCACATCACGGAGTCACGGTCTGCGGGGTCGCCCACGACACCATGGTGGCGAGCTATGTGCTGCGCGCCGACGGCCAGCACAACCTGGACGCGCTCGCGATGGAGGCGTTCCGGTACAGGATGATCTCGTACGAGGACCTCGTCGGGACAGGGAAGGCGCAGAAGCGTATCACCGAGGTACCGCTCGAGGCCGTTTCCGACTACGCCGCCGAAGACGCCGACCTCACGCTCCGCATTTACCACCGGCAGCGCGAGGAGCTGGCAAAACTGAACCTTCTGGAATTGTGCGACCGTATCGAGTTCCCGCTGCTTCCGGTACTCGTGCGCATGGAGGAGGCCGGTGTTTCGCTGGACCGCGGTTACCTCGCGGAGATGTCGGTCCTGCTGGAGCGCCAGCTCGGCGGATTGATCGGGGAGATTCACGAGGCAGCCGGAAAGAAGTTCAATATCAACTCGACGCAGCAGCTCGCCGAAGTCCTGTTCAAGGACCTGGGCCTCCCGCCGGTCCGGAAGACGAAGACCGGCTATTCCACCGACGTGAACGTCCTGGAGGCGCTTGCGGGTCAGCACCCCATCATCGCCAGGCTGCTGGAGTACCGGCAGCTCACGAAGTTGAAGTCCACGTATGTGGATGCCCTTCCGGACCTGCTCAATCCGGAGACAGGGCGCCTGCACACGTCGTTCAACCAGACCGTGGCGGCAACGGGACGGCTCTCGTCGAGCGACCCAAATCTGCAGAACATCCCGATCCGCACGGAGATTGGCCGGGCGATCAGGAAGGCGTTCATCCCGGGGTCGGCGGACCGCGTGCTCGTGTCGGCCGACTACTCCCAGATCGAGCTCCGGATCATGGCGCATATTTCGGGGGACGAGGGGCTCAGGGCGGCGTTCCTGAACAACGAGGACATTCACGCCACCACGGCGGCGAAGGTCTTCGGCGTGGCCGCACCAGAGGTCACGCGCGACATGCGCCGCAAAGCCAAGGAAGTGAACTTCGGCATCATGTACGGGATCGGGCCGTTCGGGCTGGCGAATCGGCTGGAGATTTCTCAGGCGGAAGCGCGGGAGATCATCTCCCGGTACTTCGAGCGTTTCCCGAAGGTGAAGCAATACATCCAGGACACGATCGCGGCGGCGAAGCGGGACGGATTCGTTTCCACGTTGCTCGGGCGGCGGCGGTTCCTTCCGGACATCAACAGCAGGAATCAGAACATCCGGGGGAACGCCGAGCGACAGGCGATCAACATGCCGATCCAGGGGACGGCGGCGGACATGATCAAGCTGGCGATGATCAGGCTGGACGAGGAGATCGCGAAGCGGAAGCTGAAGACGCGGATGCTGCTGCAGGTGCACGACGAGCTGGTGTGCGAGGTGCCGCGGGGGGAAGTTGACGCGTTCAAGCCGCTGGTTGTGGAGGTCATGACGAACGCCCTCCCGCTCTCGGTGCCAGTCCAGGTCGACGTCGGCTCCGGCGCGAACTGGCTGGAGGCGCATTGAGCACATGTACTGGCCGGGTGTGGCGCAGGCCGACACGGTTGAATCTCCGCCGCGGGATGGGTATCATTGACTCACGATACGGCCGGCGCGATGCGCTGACACCGTCTCGATCCCTGCCAGACCTGTGATCCACCTCCGCCTCACATCGCCCCGGGTCGTGCGACAGGTGTTCACTCCGATCATCTGCCTGACGATTCCACTCCTCTTCCTCGCCGGCGTTGTCTGCGCGCCGTCCGTACATGCAGGTTCACGAACGCGTGTTCCCGCCGGATACACCTCCGGGGCAATCGTCCCGGGAAAGTTTGCCGTGAAGGTAGCACCCGGCGTGGAGGATCCGCTTCAGGCCATACGGTCGGCCCTCGCCGGGGCTGGAGCCGACGCCGGTCGAACGGGGGTTCGTCCCATACTGCCTGTGTCCATCCTTCGGAAGTCCTCCGTCCGCGGCTTCATGGAAGCCGGACTCGACCGGGTCTATATCGTGGAGGTGCCGCCGCTACCCGGCGCCTCACACATCCACCAGTGGATCGCAGGCCACAGCGGCATCGAGTACGCCGAGCCTCTCTACTACCATCGGGTCGACGATATCCCCGACGACCCTCAGGTCCCTCAGCAAATCGGGATCATGAAACGTCTGCAGATGTTTCCCGCCTGGGGCATCGTAAAAGGAGACCGGGCCATCGCGATCGCCATCGTCGATGGCGGCACGTTCTGGCGGCACGAAGACCTCCAGCCGAATCTCTGGGTCAATCAAGCGGAAGACCTGAACAGCAACGGCCTTTTCGATCCAGGGCCTCCGCCCGGCGGGGGATGAAGACGGGGTCGATCAGGATGTCAACGGGTTCGTCGACGACGTGATCGGGTGGAATTTCACCACCGGGTCCTGCGATCCAGACGGAATCGCCGCATGTCCGGAGAGTCGCTCACACGGAACTGCCACGGCCGGAGTGGCGTGTGCAGCGACCAACAACGGCATTGGAATGGCGGGGACGAGCTGGAACTGCTCGGTGCTGCCGGTGTGCGCGGCCTCCACGTGGGGGGACAATCTCATCGAGTACGGATACGAGGGGATTCTATATGCCGCGTTGCGCGGAGCGCGGATCATCAATGTCAGCTGGAGGCGAAGAGGGGCGTACTCGCAATTCGAGCAGGATGTTATTGACGCCGCGGCCCTGTCCGGAGCGCTCGTGGTCGCCGCGGCGGGGAATGACGCTGAGGACAACGATGTCCTCCCATCGTATCCGGGTGGCGTACGCCGGAGTTCTGGCGGTGGGCGCGACGAACACATCATCGGACCTGCTCGCCTCGTTCTCGAACTACGGGGCGAGCATTCCGGTCTATGCCCCCGGCGTTGTTGTCGTGGGGCCGACAACGGATGGAGGCTACCTCAAGGGATTCAACGGCACGTCGTTTTCGGCTCCACTCGTCGCGGGCATCGCCGGCCTCATTGCCTCACAGCGACCGGAACTGTCGCCTGAGCGGATCGCCGGTCAGCTTCGCATGACGGCGGACAATATCGACGACGAGAATCCAACCCTGCCGGGGAGACTCGGAAAGGGAAGGGTCAATGCGTTCAGAGCCATGACGGAATCACACGCAGCGATCGCCCTGAAGCGCGCGAGCGCGGAGAATCGAGATCCGAAGGCGCACGGGATATTCCTTCCGGGAGACACGATCCACGTGAGCCTCGCGTTCGAAAACGTCTCTGACGTGTGGGATCAGGGCTGGGATCTCACTGTGCGCGTTGTGCCCGGCGATCCGAGTGTCGAGCCCCTGATCGACCAACAGATCGTGGGATTCCCGGCTCCCGGCGCGAGAGTCGCAGTCCCACCACTTCTGTTCAGGGTCGGGCCGGTTTCCGGTACGCTCGCTCTCGCTTTGCGGATAGAGTGGAGCTGGGCGGGGGGCGAGTTCGATCGCACCGCCATTCCGATTTCGGTCTCCCCCACCGCTCCCGCCTGGGTGAGCCAGATGTCTCCGGTCCCCGTCACATTCTTCAGCGTGAGCGCGCCGACGGGCCAGGCTGCGTGGGCTGCGGGATCCCATCCCGGGGGCGGGCCTGCAGTGGTCCGAACCACGGATGGCGGATCGAACTGGAGGAACGCGACAGGAGATCTCCAGGGCGAAGCACTCTACTGCGTATGTGCGCTCAACCAGGACAGCGCATGGGTCGGGACAGGCTCAGGCCGCATCTTCCGGACGACCGACGGGGGTTCGACATGGACCAACGTCTCCTACCCCCTGCCCGCGTCTCCGTTCATGAACGGTGTGTGGTTCGTCGATCCGGCTGTCGGATACGCATTGGGTGATCCCCCGGCGGGAGCATCGAAATACGTTCTCCTCCGCACCACCGACGGCGGCCAGACATGGGACCATATGCCGGACGAGCCCGTCGGCGATCCGGGCGAAGGCGGGCTGAACAACTCCTTCTGGTGGACGGATGCCATGCACGGGTGGTTTGGGACGTCGGTCGACAAGGTATGGCGGACATCGGACGGAGGAGCGACCTGGCAGTCGTCCCCGTGCGGCGCGGCGGCAAGCCTCGGCGTGGCCTTCGCAGACAATCAAAACGGATTGGCCGTCCACACCGACGGCACGGTCTCCAGGACAACCGACGGGGGGCTGACGTGGTCGAACGCACCGATCAGTCCCTCCCGGCTCAGCGCGGTTTCCGTGGTCCGATCCTCACCCCTGGCGTGGATCTCTTCGGATGCGGCTCCATTCTTCTCGGCCGACCATGGCGCGAGCTGGCGCGCAGAAGTCACCTATCCCATACAGGGATCCATCTACCATCTTTCGTTCGCGGACAGCACGGCCGGATGGGCAGTCACGTCGGCCGGTGAGATCCTGCGGCACGTGAACACCGTCGTGAGCGGCGCCGGGGAGGAAGACGCCGGCGTTCCGAAGCAATGTGCGCTGGAGCAGAACTTCCCGAATCCGTTCAATCCCACGACCACAATACGGTACGCAATCGCAGGGACGGCGGGTCAGGGGCAACGGGCTGATGAAGTCCGGCTGGTTGTGTACGACGTGCTCGGGCGGGAGGTTGCAGTGCTGGCGAGCGGGAAGGCGGCAACGGGAACGTATGAAGTGAATTTCAGCGCCGGCAATCTGGCCAGCGGGGTGTATCTCTACAGACTGACCGCAGGGAATTTCATCCAGACCCGGAAGATGATCGTGTTGAGATAAGGCCATTTGTCCCCCCGTTGGGGGTGGGGACATTTGTCCCCCGTTGGGGGAGGACGTCTAGACGAAGGAGGCTGGGAATCGAAGGCAGGTACTCCAAGAGAGTTCGTCGTCAGGTGAGTCCCGACACAGATGACGGGAGGGAAGGGGATGTGTCCAACGAGACGAAGGAACAGCTGCTTCAGCGCTTGAGAGAGAAGCACGCCGAGGGTCTGCTGTTGTGGGAGCTCGAGAACGGTCTCGAGATGAGTCCCAGGCAGTCGGCCCTGGTGATTGAGAAGGTCAAGGGGCACCGTGAACCGTCGACGCCGAACAAGGCTCGACGGGTGCGAGGGGAGCATGCCCGAAGGATCAAGAAGTCTGGCTCTTCCCCCACCCCGTAAGAATCATCGCAACGCCGAAGGCTACGAGCGCCACAGGCCAGTAACGCCCCACGGTATCCATGACTTCGCCCCTGGTGAGGGTTCCGATCTCTGTCATGTACATCGCCAGTGCGAGGCCGAGCAGCGCAACGGCCGGAACGAGCACGTGCCACTCGCGCGGGGACTTGATCACGACAAGAATCCACGCGACCGCCGGCACCGCGAGATACAGCGGCCCTTCCACGCCGGGGTCAATGCCCATCGGCATCCACCGGTCAGCGAGCTGAAGCGCCCCAACGGCGAGAAAGGCGGTGCCCCAGAAGATCTTCCCGCTCCCGGACCCCTGAGCCGCGAACCCCCTGTACAGCATCACCCCTCCTCCCACAGCCGCGACGAGCCACAGGGCGTCTCCCATCGAGAGACTGACCAGATCGAGCCTGCCGAGCAGGAGCCCGGCTCCGATGATGATGAGTGCGATGCCTGCAATTGACGTACGTCGATCCATGACTTCTCCGGAAGCGTTAGTCTTATGCAGGCCGGGCCGCAAGCGGCTCGGCCGGAATGATGATCGCAGTGATCAGGTAGAGCAACACTGTCCCGCCGAACGAGGCAATGGCGGAGATGACGAACAACAGCCTGAGAATCGTCGGATCCACCGAAAGATACACGCCCACTCCTCCGCAGATTCCCAGGAACTTGCGGTCAAGCCGCGACCGGTAGAGGCGTTCGGTGCCGGATGCGGCGTTCACTCCTGCACCCGACGCATCCGCCCCCGGTGCGGGGGTCGCGGAGGCGGCTCCCGTCCGGGGAGACCGCAGGATCAGAGCCACGCCGGCAACGATGACGAGGACCGGACCGAGAGCACTCCAGGAGAAGCCCCACCAGTGATCCCAGAAGCTTATGCCCAGGTTGCCAAGCAGAAGGATTCCACCCAGCACCACGAATCCGATTCCGATAATTCTGGCTGTCGAATCCGTCGAACGCACGGGCGAGGGCAGAGGCGCCGGCGGGAATCCCGGAAGGGGCCCCGTCAGGGGGCGTGGGCGCGCTCCCGGCGGAGGAGGTACAGGCACGCTCCCGGCGGGCATCAGAAGCATCCCGACAATATAGACGACCACGCCGATCCCACCGGCGAAGACCAGGAGCAGAAACGCAATCCGGACGAGGACGGGATCGACCCCGATATACTCCGCAACCCCTCCGCACACTCCGTCGATCATGCGGTCAGTTCGGGACTTGTAGAGTCGCTTCACTTTCTCCCCGGGTTCCATGTGGTGCCTCCGCGTTGTGTGTCCGGTCTCTAGATCTAATACGTCGCGGAGGGGGTCTGTGTTGCGGCCAGGGAAGGGCGTGACATTCTTTGACAAAGCCGGGGGAAGGTTCAATTCGAGGGTGCGGACCGCGGGAACGTCCCCGATTGCGGCCCTGTTTTTGAGGATGCAAGGAGTGTCCCGTGCCTCGAAGCCCCGCACTGCGGGGGATCGGTGAAACGACAACGCCGGCCACGGGGCCGGCGTTGTCGTTTTCTGGCTCCGGCAGGACCGGATCAGACTTCCATAATCTCTTTCTCTTTGTTCGTCAGCAAGGTGTCGATGTCCTTGATACACCTGTCGGTCATCTTCTGAACTTCGGTCTCTCCGCGCTTCCTCTCGTCCTCGGAGAAATGCTCGGCCTTCTCGGCCTTCTTGAGCTGCTCGATGATATCGCGCCGCACGTTTCGCACCGCGATCTTCCCCTCTTCCCCGAATTTCTTCGAGAGCTTCACCAGCTCGCGCCGGCGCTCTTCGTTCAGCGCAGGGATGGGGATGCGGACGATGTCCGCGTCCTTGATCGGGTTCAGGCCGAGGTTCGCGACCTGGATGGCTTTCAGGATCGGCTCGACCATGCTTTTCTCATACGGCTGCACGGTCAGCGTGTGGATATCCAGGACCCCGACGTTTCCGATGTGGGAGAGTTGCTGCGGGGATCCGTAGTAGTCGACGCGGATACTGTCGAGGAGCGCGGTCGTCGCCTTGCCGGTTCTGATCTTGACGAGTTCCTGGCGGACGACTTCCGCCGCCTTGTGCATCCGGTCTTCAGCATCTTTCAGGATCGTCTTCACCATGGTAGCCTCTGAGGGAGTGACACGATCAGTTCGGATCTCTCACCGTCGTTCCAATCGGCTCGCCCAGGATGAGCCGCTGGAAGTTCCCCGGACCGTTCATATTGAATACGAGGATCGGGAGCTTGTTCTCGCGGCAGAGGGTAATGGCGGTCATGTCCATCACCTTCAGGTCTTTCTTCATCACGTCGAAATAGGTGATCTCGGCGAAGCGCTTCGCATCCGGATGGCGCTCGGGGTCCGCGTCGTACACGCCGTCCACGCGCGTGCCCTTGATGATCACGTCGGCCTCGATCTCGACCGCGCGGAGCGCCGCGGCGGTGTCGGTCGTGAAGTAGGGATTGCCGGTCCCCGCGCCGAAGATCACGATCCGCCCCTTCTCGAAGTGCCGCACGGCCCGGCGCCGGATGAACGGCTCCGCGATGACGTCGGCCCGGATGGCGGACATGAGCCGCGTGTTCACGCCCTCCCGTTCGAGCGCGTTCTGGAGGGCCAGCGCGTTGATCAGGGTGGCGAGCATCCCCATATGGTCGCCCGTCACCTTGTCGATGCCGCTCTCATGGTTCGAGACGCCCCGGAATATGTTGCCACCGCCGATGACGATGCCGATCTGGACGCCCAGATCGTGGACCGCCTTGATCTCCTGGGAATATCTCCGGAGGATCTTCTCGTCGATCCCGAACTTCTGGTCGCCCATCAGGGCTTCGCCGCTCAGCTTGAGCAGCACCCGCCGGTATGCAGGCTTCGCCGTGGCCACGGTATTACCTGGTTTCTTCGCCGAGATGGAACCGGACGAACCCCGCGACCGCTGCGTCCTTGCCGGACTCCGCGAGGACTTCCTTCACGGTCTTCCCCGGATCCTTGATGAAGGTTTGCTCCAGGAGTGCGACCTCCTGGTAGAACTTCTCGAGCTTCCCCTGGGCGATGCGGTCCACGATCTGCGCCGGCTTCCCTTCGTTCTTGGCCTGGGTCCGGTAGATGTCGAGCTCGCGCTCCACCATCTCCTTGCCGATCCCGGTGCGGTTCACGACCATCGGGTTCATCGCGGCAATCTGCATGGCGACGTCGCGGCCGATGCCTGTTGTTGCCGCATCGGGGGCGATCCCGGCGACATCGACCAGCACGCCGATCTTGCTGCCGAGGTGCGTGTAGGCGCTGACCACGCCCGCCTTCGAGGTGACGATCTGGAAGCGGCGGACTTCGATCTTTTCGCCCACCTTCGCGAGCAGGTCGTCGAGGGCCTGCGTCACGGTCTTGCCCGTGCCGAGCGTCATCCCGAGCGCTTTCTCAAGCGACTCCGGACGGTTCTTCTCGAGCCCCTCCGCGACCGCGTTCGCAAACCCGACGAAGTCCTCACTCCGTCCCACGAAGTCGGTCTCCGCGTTCACTTCCACGATCACCCCGGTCTTCCCGTCGGGGGTGACGCGCGTGACGATCATGCCTTCTTTGGCTGCCCGGTCGGCGCGCTTCGCGGCGACCGCGGCTCCCTTCTTGCGAAGGTACTCGATCGCGGCCTCCATGTCGCCGGCCGACGACTCGAGCGCCCGTTTGCAGTCCATCATCCCCGCGCCGGTCTTGTCGCGCAGGGTCTTAATCATCGCACTTGTAATTTCCATACGGTCCTGGTAATCAGCTTGAACGTTCATGCCGGGGGGGTCGGCCTGTTTCGGGGGCGGCTTCCCGGCTCCGCGCCTCCGCATCGATTGCCGCTTCCATCTGGTTCTGGCTGGCCCGTTCGCGGCCTTCCAGCACCGCGTCGCCGAACGCCTTCAGGATCACCTGCACCGACTTGATCGCGTCGTCGTTGGCAGGGATCACGAAATCCACATCGTTGGGATCGCAATTGGTGTCGACGATCGCGAACACAGGGATGCCAAGCCTGCGGGCTTCCTTCACCGCGATCGCTTCCTTCTTGATATCGACGACGAAAATCGCGCCCGGAAGGCGTGTCATTTCCACGACGCCCGAGAGCACCTTGTTCAGCTTGTCTTTTTCGCGATGAAGGAAGAGGACTTCCTTCTTGGTGAGCTTGTCGAACGTCCCGTCGCTCTCCATCTTCTCGATGTTCGTGAGGCGCTTGACGCTCTTCCGGATGGTGGTGAAGTTGGTGAGGCTTCCGCCCAGCCAGCGGTCCGTGACGTAGAACTGGCCCGTCTTGATCGCGGCTTCCTTCACGACGTCCTTCGCCTGCTTCTTCGTCCCGACGAAGAGCACCCGCTTGCCCTCGGAGACGACGTTCGAGATGGCGTTGCAGGCCTCCTCCAGGAGGAAGGCGGTCTTCATGAGGTCAACGATGTGGATCCCGTTGCGCTCCATGAAAATGTACGGGCGCATTTTGGGATTCCAGCGGCGGGTAAGATGGCCGAAGTGGCAGCCTGCTGCCAACAGCTCGGCGACTTCTACACGAGGCATGCGGTGTTCCCTAACGATGTGAGTTGTTCGTCTACCCCCTTCATCTCCCGCGAGTCATTCCCGCAGCAGCGGGAACACTCCCCCGCAGGATCCGGAGGTATGTGTATTTACAGCTGACAGCGATTAACGCTTGGAGAACTGGAATCTCTTGCGGGCCTTCTTCTGGCCGTACTTTTTGCGCTCGACCATTCGGGGGTCGCGCGTCATGAGTCCGGCGGCGCGCAACGCGGTGCGATGGTCCTCGCTCAGCGCGACAAGCGCGCGCGAGATGCTGAGGCGGATCGCCCCGGCCTGGCCGGACGGTCCGCCGCCCTCGACCGTGACGCGGCAGTCGAACTTGCCGGCGGTCTGCGTGGTGTTGAACGGCTTCAGAACATCCGTCCGCAGCGTCTCCTGAGGAAAGTACTCTTCGAGAGGCCGGCGGTTGACGGTCATCTTCCCGGCACCCGGGATGAGCACAACGCGGGCGACGGCGGTCTTGCGCCGCCCCACGGCCATGCGGATCTGCGTGGTCATGCGGGATTCGAGCTCCTCTGCAGTGTAAGTGCGACAGGATGCTGGGCGACGTGCGGATGCTCGGGCCCTGCGTACACTTTCAGTTTCTTGAAGATCTGGCGTCCGAGGCGGTTATGCGGGAGCATGCCGCGCACGGCGTGCTCCATCACCCGCTCGGGGTGCTTGCGGATCAGGTCCTTGAACTTCTCGAACGTGGCCCCACCCGGATAACCGGTGTGCTGGAAATACTCCTTCAGCTCCGAGCGCTTGCCCGTCAGCTTGATCTTCGACGCGTTCACGACCACGACGAAGTCTCCCATGTCGGAGTTCGGGGTGAATGAGGGCTTGTGCTTCCCGCGCAGCACATGGGCGATCTGCGTCGCGACCCGTCCCAGCGTCTTGCCGTCGGCATCGATCAGATGCCACTGCCGGTGCGCGTCCTCGGTCCTGAAAAAGTGGGTGGACTTCTCCACGGATAACTCTCCTGCGAAATGCGATGAGTAAGGCGAAACTTGGTAAGCTTACTAATATATGAAATCCAGCGAAAATTGTCAACGTATCCGGGAAATCATGGCGGGCGCATGGGCCGGGGCACGGCCCCCTCAGCCCACCTGATCTTCGGCGTGGTAGGAACTGCGGACCAGGGGGCCGG
Organism: uncultured Ignavibacteria bacterium; assembly: GCA_963701735.1. GTDB lineage: Bacteria > Bacteroidota > Ignavibacteria > UBA10030 > UBA6906 > CAWABB01. The sequence continues at coordinate 367,198 of CAVPBI010000026.1, forward strand.
ATTCCACATGCCGGAACCCCATCGCAAGCCCTTCCTCCTTCAGCTGGAAGAACTCGTCAGGATGCACATATCTGTCCACCGGGAGGTGGTTCTTGGTCGGCTGAAGATACTGCCCGAGGGTCAGAATATCGCACGAAACCGTTCGCAAATCGCCCATGACCGCCCGGACCTCTTCCGTCCGTTCCCCCAGCCCCAGCATAAGGCCGCTTTTCGTGACCATTCCCCCCTGCTTCGCCCGGCGGAGCAGCTCGAGGCTCCGGTCGTATTTCGCCTGGGGGCGGACCTGAAGGTAGAGCCGCGGGACAGTCTCGGTGTTATGATTGAGGATGTCCGGCCGGGCATCCATGACGCGCTGCAGCGCCCACCACTCGCCCCGGAAATCCGGGATGAGCACTTCGATCTTGAGTCCCGGGCGGACCTCGCGGGCTCTCCTGATGGTCTCGGCGAATACCCACGCGCCGCCGTCGGGTAACTCGTCGCGATTCACGGAGGTGATCACCGCATGCCGCACGCCCATGACACGGATGGCCTCCGCGACGCGGAGCGGCTCCTCGGTGTCCAGAACGGGCGGGCGCCCGGTCGCCACGGCGCAGAAGCCGCACGACCGCGTGCAGACGTCCCCGAGTATCATGAACGTCGCCGTCCCCGCTTCCCAGCACTCGCCCATGTTCGGGCAACGCGCTTCCTCGCACACGGTGTGAAGCCTGTGCGAATCGATCAACGTCTTCAGGTGCGCAAACCGCTCGCCGGAAGGGATCCGCACGCGCAGCCAGTCGGGCCGCTGGCGCCGCGGAGTCGCGCCCGCGGGAGAGACGCCCGCGTCGACCGTCTGCGCCCGATCGCTCTCGTCTGCCGGGGCCAGTCCAGCCCGGGCGTTCGCCGCCTGACCCGGCACGCGTATTTCCTGAATCACGAAGTTCATTGTCCTCTACGCCCCTGTCCCATCCTCACACACCCACCTGTGGACCACACAGCTGCCCGCGAACCACGGTCCTGAAGGACCTGCGGTTTCCAGAGTGGCTTCCGCCGCCTACACTTTCGTCGCCGGGTCGAACTGCTCCAGCGCCCGGACGATCTCCTCCATGAACATCCCCCCGAGCGCGCCGTCGATGATGCGGTGGTCGAACGACATCGTGAAGTACGCGATCGACCGGATCGCGATCGCATCGTTGATGACCGCGACGCGCTTCTTCACCGCGCCCGTCCCGAGAATCGCCACCTGCGGCTGGCTGATGATCGGCGTCCCCATGACAGTCCCGAACACGCCGAAGTTGGAGATCGTGAAGGTGCCGCCCGTGATGTCGTCCGGGGTCAGCTTCTTCGCGCGCGTACGCACCGCCAGGTCGTTGATCGCGCGCGCAACACCGAGGAAGTTCTTCTCCTCCGCATGGCGGATCACGGGAACGATCAATCCGTTGTCCGACGCCACGGCGATCCCGAGGTTCACGAAGTTCTTCTTGATGATCTTGTCGCCTTCGACCGACGCGTTGACGAGCGGGAATTTCTTGAGGGCCTGCACGACCGCATAGGCGATGTAGGCCGTGAAGGTCAGCTTGAACCCTTCGCGCCGCTCGAACTCCGCGGCATGCTCGGAGCGGTGGCGCGCGACGGTGGTCATGTCCACCTCGTGCACCGCCGCCACGTGCGGCGAGGTCTGCACGCTGTGTATCATGTGCTGCGCCATCTTCTGCATGACGTTGTTCATCTGCAGGATGTCGTATGCCGGCGAGGGGTACTTTGCGCGCAGCTCGGGCGCATCCACGGGCTTCGCCGTGATCGGGGGCGGCGCCGGTGCTGCGGCGGCGGGCGCCGGGCCGCCGCGGGCCCGGGCGGCAACATACGCGAGAAGGTCCTTCTTGGTCAGCCGTCCGCCCTCTCCCGTACCCGGAACGGCCTCCAGCTCGTCCATGCCGATGCCCTCGGCGCGGGCGATCGACAGCACGAGCGGGGAATAGAACCGCTGCGCGACGGCGCGGGCTCCGCCTGCCGGTTGTGGGGCTGCCGGCCGGGAGCCTGCTGCGGCCACAGGCGGGGCGCCCGCGGCAGGGGAACCCGGAGCATGGGCAGCGCCCGCTCCCTGGGGCGCCGCAGCCGGAGCCGCTTTCGCGGGCGGCGGGGGCACCATGTCGTCGGCTTTCAGCGCGGGGGAGCCCGGCTCGCTCTCGATGTACGCGATCACGGTCTGCACGGGCACCGTTTGCTGCTCCTGCACCACGATCTGGCTGAGGACGCCGGCGGCGGGAGACGGGATCTCCGAGTCCACCTTGTCGGTGCTGATTTCCAGCAGGACCTCGTCCTTCATCACGCGGTCACCGACTTTCTTGTGCCACTTGACGATGGTCCCTTCGGCGATGCTCTCGCCCATCTGCGGCATCACCACGTCTATTCGAGCCATTGCGGTCGTCCTCGGTTCAGTCTCAGAATGCTGCCAGGTCGCGCATCGCGCGCAGAATCTTCCTGGCGTTGGGCAGCACGAACTCTTCGAGCGGGGGGGCGAACGGCACAGGCGTGTCCAGCGCCCCGACGCGCCGGATCGGGGCATCAAGCCACTGGAACGCCTGGTCGGCAATCAGCGCAGCAATTTCGGCACCGATGCCTCCCGTCAGGTTGTCCTCGTGCACCACCAGCACCTTCCCCGTCTCCCTGGCCGACGAGAGAATCAGCTCCACGTCCAGCGGCATCAGGCTGCGGAGATCGACCACGCGCGCTTCGACTCCGTCCTCGCGCGCGAGTTTCTCGGCAGCCTCGAGGCAGAAATGCGTCGTCGAACCGTACGTGATCACGGCCATGTCGTCACCGCTGCGCCGCACCTCGCCGCGCCCGAGCGGGACGATGTGTCCGCCGTCGGGGACCTCGCCCTTGATGCGCCGGTACAGGTACTTGAACTCGAGATACATGACGGGGTTGTTGTCTCGCACGGCAGCCCGCATCAACCCGTACGCGTCGGCCGGCGTCGAGGGCGCGACGATCTTCAGGCCCGGCACATGGAAGAACCACGCCTCGGGGCTCGTCGAATGGTACGGTCCGCCGTGGATGTAGCCGCCGGACGGAAGCCGTACCACCATGGGCACGGGGAGATGCCAGCGGTAATGGATCTTCGCACTGTTGCTGACGAGCTGATTGAACCCGCAGGTCACGAAGTCGGCGAACTGCATCTCTGCGATCGGCCTGAAGCCGGCGACCGCGGCACCCGTGGCGGCACCGATGATCGCCGCCTCCGACAGCGTGGCGTCGATGACCCGCTTCTCCCCGAAGTGCTGCAGGAACCCTTTCGTCGCCTTGAACGCTCCGCCATACAGACCGATGTCCTCTCCGAGCAGGAAGACCGACGGATCGGCTTCCATCTCATCCCACATCGCGCGGGAGATCGCCTCGATGTACGTCATGGTTGCCATCAGGAAGCGTACACCCCCTCTCCCGCATCCTCGCCCCCGGGAAATCCGTCAGCCTCCGCCGCCGCGACGGCGGCATCGAGGTCCGCATGGATGCTCCTGTCGTAGTCCTCGATCGCCTTCTGCGTCAGGACGCCGTCGGCCAGCAGCTTCTGCTCCAGCCGGGAAATCGGATCGCGCTTCTTCCATTCATCGATCATCCCGGCGGGCACATACGACGCATCGTCGGAGGCCGAGTGGCCGTGCATGCGCATGGTGACGGACTCGATGAGCGTCGGCCCCCCGCCGTCGCGCGCCAGCTTGACCGCGCGGCTGCACGCAGCATAGACCTCCAGGACATCCGTCCCGTCCACCGTGACTCCCGGGATGCCATATCCCGCGCCGCGGTCTGCGTACCTGGCGCCCGCGAACTGCTTCCGCACCGGCGTGGAGTATGCGAACTGGTTGTTCTCGAGGATCAGCACGAACGGCAGCTTCATGACCGCAGCCATGTTCAGACCCTCGTGGAAGTCGCCGACGTTCGATCCCCCGTCGCCGATATAATTCATCACCACGGCCCGCTCTCCCCTCATCGACGAGGCGAGCGCAAACCCCACGGACATCGGGATCATGGCGGCGAGGTGGCTCACGTTTCCGTAAATGCGGAGCGGCGGGTCAGCGTAGTGTCCGGTTCCATCCCGCCCCCGCGTGAGGCTGCTCGCCCTTCCGAGCTGCTGCAGGAACACGTTCTTGAGTGTCTGGCCCTTCACGAGATGCGCGCCCAGATCCCGGTGCATCGGGAGCAGGTAATCCTGCGGTCCGAGCGCATAGGCGCTTCCCACGGCGGTGGCTTCGTTCCCGTAGCTCGTGTAGGCTCCCCCGACAACCTTCCCCTGCTTGTACAGCCGGAGGATCGTGTTGTCCGTCTCACGCGTCAGCCGCATGAAATAGTACAGTGCGAGGAGGTCGTCGCGGGAGAGGTCCCGTTCCGGCCGGGCCGCCGAGGCAGCCCGAGTGTCTGTGTTTGTCATAGATGCCTGCATGCGAACAATCGGTCAATACCGAAGCAGTTTCTCGAGCGCGTGCAGAAGGTCGCTCTCCTGTGGGAGCATGGCGCTTTCCAGCGCAGGCGCGTACGGCACCGGCGCGTCTTTCGCGGCCACGCGCATCACGGGCGCGTCAAGGCGCTCGAATGCCTCCGACGCGATGATGGCGGCAATCTCAGCGCCGAAACCGCCGGTGAGCGTGTCCTCATGCGCGATGAGCACCTTGCCTGTCTTTCTGACGGACCGGAGAATGGTCTCGCGGTCGAGCGGGTTCAGCGTCCGGAGGTCGATGACCTCGACGCTGGCCCCATCGCGCTCCTCAAGCTTGCGCGCGGCGTCGAGCACGCGCTGGACCAGCATGCCCCAGGTGATGACCGTAACATCATCACCTTCTTTGCGGACCGCCGCGACACCGAACGGAAGCAGGTAGTCCGGCCCCGGTTCGGGCCTGGACGCGAAGCTCTGGCGGTACAGTCCCTTATGCTCGAGGAACAGCACGGGGTCATGTTCGCGGCACGCGGTCTTGAGCAAGCCCTTCGCATCGGCGGCGTTCGACGGATACACGACGCGAATACCCGGGATGTGCGTGAAGAACCCGTCGATCGACTGGCTATGATAGAGGCCGCCGTGGATGTAGCCACCCACCGCGACGCGGACCACGAGCGGGCACGACCACTGGTTGTACGATCTGTACCGGAGCATGGCCACTTCGTCGCGCAGCTGCATGAACGCGGGCCAGATGTAGTCCCCGAACTGAATCTCGACGACGGGCCGGTAGTCGCCGCGCACCGCGAGCCCGAAGGCCGTCCCGACGATGCTGGCTTCCGCCAGCGGAGAGTTGAACACCCGGTCCGGTCCGAATTTCGCCGTCAGCCCTCTGGTCGCCGTAAACACTCCGCCCTTATCCCCCGCAACGTCCTCGCCGTAGACGAGCATCTTCGGATTCCGCTGGAGCTCTTCCGCCAGGGCGTGGTTGATGGCGTCGACCATCACGACGTTTGATCCGGAGTGCTGCGGCTCGACGAACCCGGCCGCGGGCACCGCCGTTTCCGGCGCGTACACGTACGCCGTCACCTCCGAGGCGTCCGGGGAGCCTTCCGCTTCCGCCGTCTCCGCGGCGCGGTTGACGCGCTGCAGCATCTCGGTCCTGATCCCTTCGATGTCGGACGCGGTCAGGATCTTCCGCTCGATGAGCAGCGACTCCAGCTGCGGGATCGGGTCGCGCTTGCTCTCTTCCGCCAGCTCCTGCGGATCGCGATACTTCCGCTGATCATCGGACGACGAATGCGGGAGCAGCCGGACAGTTTCGGCTTCAATCAGGCACGGTCCTTCGCCGTTCCGCGCCAACGCGACCGCCTCGGCCCCGACGTTGTACATCGCGCGGAAGTCGCACCCGTCGACCCGGAAGCGGTGGAGGCCCTCGTACCCTTCGACAACCTCATAGATCGATCCGCCCACGATCTGCTCGCTCGCGGGGACGGAAATTGCGTACCCGTTGTTCTGCACGACGAAGATGACGGGAAACTTGCCGCGGACCGCCCAGCTCACCGCTTCGTGGAATTCACCCTCGCTCGTAGCGCCTTCGCCGGACGAGACGTACACCACCTCATCGGTTCCATCCCACCTGGAGCCCATCGCGGTTCCGACCGCCTGCAGGTACTGCGTGCCCGTCGGGCTCGACTGGGCAACGATCCGCAACCGCTTGTGTCCGTAGTGGGACGGCATCGAGAAGCCGTTGCTGCTCGGCCCGCCGCGCCGATGGAGCGACTCGAGGAAGACCTCCTCGATCGTATAGCCGTACTGGAGGGAGAACGCGAGATCCCGGTAGTAGGGATAGGCCCAGTCGTGCCCGGGCCGCATCGCCAGCGCCATCGCGACCTGCGCCGCTTCATGCCCGGACCCGCCGATATGGAAGAAGACCTTCCCCTGCTTCAGGAGGATGAGGATCTTGCTGTCGACGACCCTGGCGGCAAGCATGGTCTGGTACGCGCCGAGCAGCTGTTCGCGCGTGAGCGCGTCGAACGCCGTCCCGTGCGCTGTCGCGGGCTTGCCCCTGGCCGCCTGGATGCCTGACGTCGGTGTCGCCATCGGTTAGTCCTCCACCGTCCCGCCGGCCGCAGCAACGGCCTTCCTGCCGGCAAGTCGATCAAGTTCGTCCTCTGTCACCCACCGGATCTCCGACGAGAAGCCCTCTGCCAGGTTCCTGGCGATCGCCGGCTCCACCTCCTCGAGCGCAACGTCACGGCCGAGGAGGCGATGCATGGAGGTGACACCCTTTTCAAATATCCCGCACGGTATGATTCTGTCGAACTTCGTGAGATCCGTCCTGACGTTGAGTGCGAAGCCGTGCATCGTGATCCACCGGGACGTGCGCACCCCGATCGCACAGATCTTCTCCCCGCCCACCCACACGCCTGTATACGACGGATGGCGCCCCGCGGCGATCCCGAACTCGAGGAGCGTGCGGATCACCGCCTCTTCGAGCATGCGCAGGTAGAGATGCAGGTCCGACCCGTGGCGGGCGAGGTCGAGAATGGGATAGCCGACGAGCTGGCCGGGACCGTGGTACGTGATGTCGCCGCCGCGGTCCGTGTGGACGACGGCGACTCCCGTTCGTGACAGCTCCTCGTCCGTGGCCAGCAGGTGGCGGTCGTCGCCGGAGCGGCCGATGGTATAGACGTGGTCGTGTTCGGTCAGGAGCAGGATATCGGGAACCGCGCCTTCTGCGCGGGCGCGTGCGAGCCGGCGCTGAAGATCCCAGCATTCGCGATACTCCGTCCTCCCAAGGCGCGCCGCGAGCATCGGATCAGATGTTGATTGCCTCGCCATAGGCAGCGGCGGCGGCCTCCATGATCGCTTCGCTCAGCGTCGGGTGCGCGTGCACCGCGCCGAAGATCGACTTCCCTGTGGCTTCGAGCCGCTTGGCCAGCACGAGCTCCGCAATGAGCTCGGTCGCCTCCGACCCGAGGATGTGCGCACCGAGCAGCTCCCCGTATTTCGCGTCGAAGATCAGCTTCACCATCCCCTCGGTCTCGCCGATCGCCAGGGCCTTGCCGAGCGGGCGGAACGGAAACCGGCCGATGGTCACCTCGTGCCCTTCGGCCTTCGCCTTCTCCTCGGTCAGCCCGACGCTCGCGACCTGCGGCTGGCAGTACGTGCACCCCGGGATGGAGCTGTAGTCGATGGGTTCGGGTCTCTTGCCGGCGATCGCTTCGACGCAATGAATCCCTTCCGCGCTGGCGACGTGCGCGAGCCACGGAGGTCCGATGACGTCGCCGATCGCGTAGACGCCCTTCACGTTGGTCCGGTAGTCCGCGTCGACCTTGATGTGCCCCCGCTCGACGGCAACGCCAACCGCTTCGAGGCCGAGGTTCTCGACGTTCCCCCGGACTCCGACCGCCATCAGGACGCGCTCGGCCGTCAGCGTCTTCGACGCGCCGTCAGACAGCACCGTGACGCTCGCCTGGCCTGCCGAGGTCGTGACGTTCTGTACCGCCGTGCCGGTCAGAATTTCGATCCCCTGCTTCTTGAGGCTCGTTTCGAGCGACTTCGTAATCTCGCGGTCTTCGACCGGGAGGATCGCCGGGAGCATCTCGACGACGGTCACCTTCGTTCCGAGCGCGTTATAGAAGGAGGCGAACTCGATGCCGATGGCGCCGGCTCCGATGATGATGAGCGATGCCGGCTGGGCCGGGAGCGACATCGCCTCGGCGCTGGTGATGACGCGATCGCGGTCGATGGTAACGCCGGGGACGGTCCGCGGCCTGGCCCCCGTCGCGACGATGATATGCCTGGCGCGAACCGTGGACGTGCTGCCATCCTGCGCCGTCAGGGTGAGCGTCGAAGCATCCTTCAGCGTTCCCGTCCCACGAAGGACCTCGATCTTGTTCTTCTTCATCAGGTACTCGACGCCTTTGGAGATCCTGTCGGCGATCGAGCGGCTGCGGCCGATGACTTTCGTGAAATCGACCCGGACATTCTCGACGGAGATCCCCCATTCCTCGGATTTCCGGATCATCGTGAGGATTTCGGCGTTACGGAGGAGGGCCTTGGTGGGGACGCAGCCCCAGTTCAGGCAGATGCCGCCCAGCCGGTCGCGCTCCACGATGGCGGCTGACATGCCGAGCTGGGCCGCCCTGATTGCGGCAGTGTACCCGCCCGGGCCAGCGCCCAGGACCACAATGTCGTATTGCCGGTCAGCCATGGTCATCTCCAAAAACAACAAGAGAGGGAACGCCCGCTCCCTCCCGCTTTCGCGCCGACGGGGATACGCCGCCCGCGATGAGACGAAAAATATAGTCACAACACCCTAGAAAGTCAACGAATTACGGGCGCACGCGCGTTGCATTTCCTCGCTGATTTCGGTATACTACGACCGATTTTTTATGGCACAACCGGCATCGGAGGAGACCTCAGAGCGTGTCGTCACGACCAACCGCAAGGCGCGACACGACTATCACGTCCTCGAGTCTCTGGAGGCCGGGATTGCGCTCACGGGGACCGAGATAAAATCGGTGCGGCAGGCTGCGGTAACGCTCAGCGAGGGCTTCGCGCAGCTCCGCAAGGGAGAGATCTGGCTGGTCGGCGTCCACATCAGCCCCTACAAAGAGGGGAGCTATGCGAACGTGGACCCGATGCGGGAGCGCCGGCTGTTGCTGCACCGGAAAGAGATCCGGAAGCTCGCAGCCAAGCTTGCAGACAAAGGCACAACCCTGGTCCCCCTCAAGATGTACTTCAAGGGGAACAAAGCGAAATTGCAGCTGGGTCTCTGCCGGGGCAAACGCGAGTACGACCGGCGGCAGGACATCCGCACACGCGATGCTGAGCGCGACCTTCGCCGCATTCACAGGAGATAGCACCACCGGTGTTCCCACCTCTGAACGAACAGATGGACCTCATCCGCCGGGGCACGGCGGAGATCATCCGCGAGGAAGACCTGGCCCGCAAAATCGAACGGGCCATGGCGACGCAGAAGCCGCTCACGATCAAGCTCGGCTGCGATCCGAGCAGGCCGGACCTGCACCTGGGTCATTCGGTCGTCCTCAGAAAGCTGCGCCAGTTCCAGGACCTCGGGCATCACGCCATCCTTATCGTCGGCGACTTCACGGGGATGATCGGCGACCCCTCGGGCCGCAGCAAGACCCGGCCTCCGCTCACGCTGGAGGAGACCCGCGCCAACGGCCAGAGCTACTTCGAGCAGGCCACGAAGATTCTCTCCTCGGCGAAGATCGAGATGCTGTACAACTCGGAGTGGCTGGGACCGATGAGCTTCACCGACGTGATCGTGCTGGGCAGCCGCTACACGGTCGCGCGCATGCTGGAGCGTGACGACTTCGAGCGCCGCTACAAAGCCGGCGAGCCGATCAGCGTGCACGAGTTCCTGTATCCACTCGCGCAGGCGATGGACTCGGTGGCGATCAAGGCAGACGTCGAGCTCGGCGGGACGGACCAGAAGTTCAACCTGCTGGTGGGGCGCGACATCCAGCGCGAGTACGGCCAGGATCCGCAGGTGATCATCACGATGCCGATCCTCCCCGGAACGGACGGGGTGGAGAAGATGAGCAAGTCGCTCGACAACTACATCGGCATCAGCGAACCGCCGCAGGAGATGTTCGGGAAGACGATGTCCATCCCCGACAATCTCATCCTCGATTACTTCACGCTGGCGACCGATATCCCGCTGGCAGAGCTGGCGGGGATCAAGCGCGACGTCGCGACGCGGCCGTACGACATGAAGCGGCGGCTCGCCTCTGCGCTCGTGAGCATGTACCACGGCAGCGAGGAGGCGACGAAGGCGGAAGAGGAGTTTGTCAGACGATTCAAGCCGGCGAAGGGCAAGGACTGGGCGGAGCAGCTTCCGTCGGCAATGCCGGAAGCCAGCATTCGCGCCGAGGGCCCGCAGGTTGGCGTCCTCGCGCTGCTCACGGAGACAGGCCTGGCCGCGTCCCGGAGCGAAGCCCGACGCCTCGTTGAGCAAGGGGGTGTCGTCGTGGACGGACAGAAAATCACTGACTGGAACGCCTCGGTCGATCTCGCGGCGCCTGTCGTCGTCAAGGTAGGGAAGCTGAAGTTCGCCCGGGTTTCCCGGGCCTGATCCCGTCTCCATCCATTCACCACCACACTTCAGGAGGATACCGCGGTGTACGTTCCAACCAGACTCTTTTTCACCAAAGGGGTCGGCCGCCACAAAGACTATCTCCAATCGTTCGAGCTCGCCTTGCGCGACGCGAAGATAGAAATCTGCAACCTGGTCACCGTCTCGAGCATCTTCCCGCCCGGATGCAAACGGATCAGCCCGGAAGAGGGGCTGAAGGCGCTGCAGCCCGGTCAGATCACATTCGCCGTGATGGCGCGGAACGCCACCAACGAGCCGAACAGGTTGATCGCCGCCTCGATCGGGGTGGCACTGCCCGCGGAGACATCGTCATACGGGTACCTCTCGGAACACCACCCGTTCGGCGAGACGGACGAGCGGGCCGGCGAATACGCCGAAGACCTTGCCGCGACGATGCTCGCGACGACGCTGGGAGTGGAGTTTGATTCCCAGGCGGCGTGGGACGAGCGGGAGAAGGTGTACAAGATGAGCGGCAAGATCGTCCGCAGCTTCAACATCACGCAGTCCGCGGAAGGGCACAAGGACGGTATCTGGACAACCGTCATTGCCTGCGGGATCCTCCTGCCATAAAACACGCGCGCCCCGTCCCGCTGAAGCGGGACGGGGCGCGAACACTTGCCTGAAGCGACAGGACGATCAGTTGAGCGCGAGCTTCATCTGATCGTAGGACCGCATGATGTTCTCCACGTAGCTGATGGTTTCGTTGGCGTTCCCGAACCATCCCGCCCGCGGCCGCTCCTGTTCCCACACGTTCTTGTGGAGCGTATAGTAGCGCTTGGACAGCAGCGGAAGCGCGGTCTTGATCGACTCCCACCGCCCTGGATCGTCGTGGAGGTATGCCGCGAGCTCCTGGGCGTCATAGACGCGTGCGATGCCAGCATTGTACGCCGCCAGCGAGAGCTTCAGCCGCTCTTCCTCCTCCAGCCCGTCAAAGTAGTTGTACAGCTGCCGGAGATAGTAGATCCCGCCACGGATGTTCTCCGAGGGGTGGTCCAGATCCTCAATTCCGAGCTGTTCCGCGACCTGGCCGCCCGTTGTTGGCATGATCTGCATAAGGCCGCGCGCGCCCTTGTGGCTCTCGGCGTCGCTTGAATACCCTGACTCCTGCTTCATGACCGCCAGCATCAGCCGCCAGTCAAATCCGTACCGTTCCGCATTCGCCTTGATAACGTGCCCGTACTCCTGAATAGTCATACGGGTCGCGGGATCCAGACGGGGGGTCTGCACAGCCTGGGCGGAGATAGCAGTACCTTGCGAATTCGCCGTATTCTCGGCATGCGCCTCCGTTTTGATGTTGCGGAGGGCATTTTCGCCCATGGGGGTACAACCCACCAGAATCAATGGTAACAGTAGAATTGTCGTAAGGACTGACTTCATGAATCCCTTTCGCATGTTTCTCTTTTGCCTCCAGCCTCGCCCTATCTCAACACATCAGAGGGGGAACCTGTTCCAGGGAGGACGATCAACTTAACGTGTGATAAGGTAAGGAATAGCCAAACCTCAGTCAAGGGAAAACGCAGCCGCTGTGCTCGAACGTGACGGTCGGCACTGCGTTCCGGGGTTACACTCACGCATAACGACAACAAAATCAACGAATTAATTTCTCTTCATTGAATTGTCGAAAGTTGAGCGGGTGACGGTGAGGCTCTCCCTCACTCGCCGGACGCCTGCGGGTTGAAAGAAAACGAAGAGGGGGGATGACCGATGTGATGTCATTGGTCACTGTCCCGTGCCAGGCATAGGCCGCCAGGCCATATGAGCTCCCGATGGAGGGCCGGGGTGGAGCCGGAGATATTATCAGCCGCAGGGCGGCGGGAGCGGGTCAGTCGGACAGAATCTCGAGCGTGACGCGTGCCGTGCCCGGGCCGACCATGGAGATCTCTTCGGCGGCCCCGATACGAGAGGTCGATGATCCTGTCTGACACGAAGGGCCCGCGGTCGTTGATGCGGACGACCACCGACTTGCCGTTGGAAAGGTTTGTGACGCGGACGCGCGTATTGAACGGAAGCGTCCGGTGCGCGGCCGTCAGCGCGTGCATGTCGTAGGTTTCGCCGTTCGAGGTGGGCCGTCCGTCGAACTCATCGGCGTAGTACGACGCGATCCCTTCGAGCCTGAGTTCTCCGGGGTCCATCGACGTGTTTGGACGCCCCGCAAACCTGGGCGTGCCGGCCGCGCAGCCTGCCAGGGCGGCTGCAAAGGCGAGGGCTATTGCGGCGCCCCGCATCGCGACGATCACAGATATTGATCCATCTGCTTCCGGCGGAGGTAGTCGGCGATCTCTTTCACGTCCTGCGACCGCCCGCGCCTGCAGATCAGGAGCGCATCCGGAGTGTCCACGACGATGAGATCGTCAACGCCGATCACGGCCACGATCCGTTCCGGCGAATACACGAGCGAATTATTCAGGTCGCGCTGAATCACCCGCCCGGTCAGGGAGTTGCCATGCGGGTCCTTCCCGGACTGGTAATACACTTCGTCCCACGACCCCACGTCCGTCCAGCCGAAATCGCCACGCAGAACGAACACCTCTTCCGATTTCTCCATCACGCCGTAGTCAATGGAGATGCCGCGGATGACGCCGTAGACCTTTTCGAGAATGCTCTGATACTGCGGCGTCCCGATGGCCGGCTCCACTTTCGACAGCTCCTCGTAGAGCTCGGGGAGGCACGCGCTGATCTGCTCGAGGATCGCGTCGGCGCGCCAGACGAACATGCCGCTGTTCCAGAGGAAATCACCGCTGGCGAGGAACCGCTCGGCGGTCGGGATATTCGGCTTTTCGGCAAACGTCCGCACCTTCATGGCGCCGCGGTCGAGGTACGGGTTGTGGTTGCCCTTCTCGTTGTCGAACTGGATGTACCCGTACCCCGTCTCGGGTCGCGTCGGGTGAATGCCCAGGGTCAGCAGGCTTTTCGATTGCCCCGCAACCTCGATGGCGACAGACAGGACCTGGAGGAAATCCTCCTCGTTCGCGATCATGTGATCCGCCGGAAGAACGACCATCACCCCGTCGGGCATGCGCCGCCGCACGTGCATGGCGGCGAGGCCGATGCAGGGCGCTGTATTCCTGCCGACGGGTTCTTCCAGGATGTTCTCCTCGGGAACCTGGGGAAGCTGCTTGATCACCGCCGCACGCTGCACGCGGTTGGTCACGACGAAGACGTTCTGCGGCGGGACCAGCGGCTGGATACGCTTCACCGTGTTCTGGATCATCGTCCCCTTTCCGAGGATCTCCAGCAGCTGCTTCGGGGAGCGTTCGCGGCTGCGCGGCCAGAATCGGGTGCCGACGCCACCCGCCATTATCACTGCGAAGATCTGGGACATGATCTATTCTTGCCCGGGATCTGGTGGTTGTTGTTCGAGCAGCGGCAGGGGGTTTTCCAGCAGGCGCGTGATCTCCTGGAGGGAGTCGTAATCCTCCGCCGCGTGCGTTTGCATGACTGTCTGAAGCGTAAGGTTCGCGCTGTCCAGGAGGTTGACGACCCGGACGTCGCGCGCGAGGGACCGGGCCCGGACGAGCTCCAGGAACCGCGCGACGGCGTCTGCGAACCGTGCCACATCCCGGTTCTCCTCGAGCGCGCCCGCGCGTCCGAGGGGCTGCAGCGAAGCACGGAGCCGTGCCGCCAGATCTTCTGTCACCTCCGGAAACTGACCCTCGCGGAATGAGCCGGCCTTCAACGCCTCGACCGCGACGCCGAATTCATCCACGGCCGCAGCAATGGACTTCGGCTCTTCGGGGCCGGGGCCGGGGCCGGCCGGGGCCGGAAATTCGGCTGGAAGCAGGGAGAGGAGCTCGTCGGCGCGTCGGGAGACCACGTGATCGGTCAGGACGGCCGCGAACGGGTCGCTCCCCTTCTCAGCGTACCACATCAACCGGAGCGCGACCTGATCGTACCCCTGGACTCCGTAGAGCAATTCCAGCGCGGCATCGAGATGCTGGGACGAGGAGAGCGCCCGTCGGATGAGGCTGATCCGGCCGGCGTCGAGCGATCGGTTGGATGAGGTCAGACGAGACTCGAGCAGCTGCATGACGTCCAGAATATGTTCTCGCTCGCCAGCCATCAGCACTGCAGCCCCCGTGAGGGGATCAGGTTCCCCCGGCAACCCGAAGACGGTTCATCGCGCGCGCGAGGGATGCCTCGGCGCGAGGGACGTCGATGTCGGCCACGCGGTTCTTCAGACGCTCGTGCGCGCGGTCCGCTGACCGCTTCGCACGCTCGACGTCGATCTCGTCGGCCCGCTCGGCGGACTCCACAACGACGGTCACCACATTGTCGCGCACCTCCACGAAGCCGCCGGAGGTGGCGTAGAAGACTTCGGTCCCCTCCACGGTCCGGAGCTTCATCGTCCCGACGTGCAGCGACGACAGCAGTGGCGCGTGGCTATGGAGGACCTGGAACCCGCCCATCACGCCGGGCAGGGAGACGCTGGTCGCATCGCCGCTGTAGACGACGCGGCGCGGGGACACGATCTCCAGCTTGAACGGTTTCTCGTACATGAGGCGCGGTTCCGTCAGGCCTTCATGGCCTGTGCTTTTTCAACCGCCTCCTCGATCGCGCCCACCATGAAGAACGCCTGCTCGGGGAGATGATCGTACTGGCCCTCGATGATGCCTTTGAAGCTGCGGACGGTGTCCTCGAGCTTCACGTACTTGCCCGGGATATTGGTGAACTGCTCCGCGGTGAAGAAGGGCTGCGACAGGAAGCGCTGGATCTTCCGGGCGCGGGCCACGGTCACCTTGTCGTCGTCCGAGAGCTCGTCGATGCCGAGGATATTGATGATGTCCTGCAGGTCCTTGTACGCCTGGAGGATCTCCTTCACGCGCCGGGCAACCTGGTAATGCTCCGCGCCCACAATGTCCGGCTGGAGAATGCGTGACGTTGAATCGAGGGGATCGACCGCCGGGTAGATACCGAGATCAGAGATCTGGCGGCTCAACACCGTCGTCGCGTCAAGATGAGCAAACGTCGTCGCGGGGGCAGGATCGGTCAGGTCGTCGGCGGGCACGTAGATTGCCTGCACCGATGTGATCGATCCCTTCTTCGTGGAGGTGATGCGCTCCTGCAGCTCGCCCATTTCGGTCCCCAGGGTGGGCTGGTAGCCGACGGCTGACGGCATGCGGCCCAGCAGCGCCGATACTTCGGATCCCGCCTGGACGAACCGGAAGATGTTGTCGATGAAGAGGAGGACGTCCTTCCCTTCCTCTTCGCGGAAGTACTCGGCCATCGTGAGGGCTGTGAGACCGACCCGGGCGCGAGCGCCGGGCGGTTCATTCATCTGGCCGAACACGAGGGCGGTCTTCGTGAGCACGCCGGACTCCTTCATCTCGAGCCACAGGTCGTTCCCTTCGCGCGTCCGTTCGCCCACGCCGGCGAACACCGAGAACCCGCCGTGGTGCTTGGCGATGTTGTGGATCAATTCTGTAATGATGACAGTCTTGCCGACGCCCGCGCCGCCGAACAGACCGGTCTTTCCACCCTTCGTGTACGGCTCGAGCAGGTCGATGACCTTGATGCCCGTTTCGAACATCTCCTTCTTCGTGGAGAGGTTCTGGAATTCCGGCGGCGGCCTGTGGATCGGGTAGCGGATGTCAGAGGTCAGCGGGCCAAGTCCGTCGATTCCCTCGCCGATGACGTTGATGAGGCGGCCCAGCGTCACCGGACCGACCGGAACGGTGATCGGGCTGCCGCTGTCATACCCCTTCATCCCCCGGCTCAGGCCGTCGGTTGAGTCCATCGCGACCGTGCGGACATGGCTGTCTCCCAGGTGCTGCTGAACCTCGACGATAAGGTTCTCGTCCTTCCCCTCGATGTTCTTTCGCGGGATCGAGACGGAGTTCAGGATCGCGGGAAGCGTGGTGCCCGAGAAATCGAGGTCCACGACGGGTCCGATGACCTGTACGATTGTGCCTTCGTTCATTGCCTGTCCTTGCCTGGGATAAGTCTACAGCGATGAGAGTAGATTATAAATTTACTCAGAACGGGGGCAAAAATCAAGAAAATCGACGTCTTGCGAGGAGCGCAGAGACAATCACCTTCCCGTGGAGACGGCCGTTCTCGACGAAGATCTTGTTGGTGTTTCTCCCCGCAACCACCGATCCTGCGACGAACAGCCCCGGGACGTTTGTTTCGAGCGTCCCCGGATTGGCGATCGGGGCGAGCGTCTCAGGATCGAGTTGAATCCCGAATCGAGAGAGTTGGGCCGCATCAGGGAGGAACCCGACCAGCACATACGCACACCTGGCCGCGAGGTGCCGATGGCCCTCCGGCCCTTCGACGATCACCGAGTCGGGGCGGAACTCTCGAACCGTGGAGTTGTACATCCCCGTGATCTCCCCTGCCTTGATTCGATTCTCGATGTCCGGCAGGATCCAGTACTTCACACCCTCGCTGAGGCGGGAACCTCTGTGAACGAGCGTGACCTTCGCACCATGACGGTAGAGATCGAGTGCGGCCTCCACCGCCGAATTGCGGCCGCCGACGATGACGACGTCCTGACCGGCCCACCTGAACGGCTCGTCGTAGTAATGAAAGACATGTGGAAGATCCTCTCCGGGGACGCCGAGCCGATTCGGGTCATCGAAATAGCCGGTGGCCACGACGGCTGCACCCGCCTCATACGTCGCTCCGCCGGCGGTACCGACCACGAGTCCCTTGCCTGCCCGCCCGATGGAAACCGCGGCGTCAAACGGCCGGACATCGATCTCGTAGTGGCGTGTGACCTTGCGGTAGTAGTTCAGCGTGTCGACGCGTGTCGGCCGGACGGTGGAGATGACAAACGGGACGTCGCCAAGCTCGAGGAGCTCGGGCGTGGAGAACCAGACGAGGTCTGCCGGGAAACGGCGGATGGCGTCGACCAGGCTCCCCTTCTCGAGGACGACGGTGCTGAGGCCCGCCCTCCGGGCCTCGATGGCGCATGAGAGTCCGGCCGGACCGGACCCGATGACAAGCAGATCAATCATGGAAGGCTGTGGCGCGGGAATCGTTGAATGAACCCCGGAGGATACAGAAAAGCCGATCAAAACTCCAGCGACAGGCGCAGGGCATTCCACAGACACGGTGCGGAGGCGGTTGATTCTCGGCGTCATGTAGCGTATTATCCCCATCAGTGGCGCCTCAGCGCTCCGGATTCTTTTTCCCAGCACAACAGGTCCCCTGTCAATCCTGTCAGGAATCGTCCCGATGATCTATGCACGCCTCCATTGCCACGCCGCGCTGGCAGCGTTTCTCCTTCTCTCCCCCATCGCCGCGATGGCAGCCCAGCAGAAGCCCGCAGCAAGCCTCACGGCCGAGCAGAAGCAGTGGCTGTCAAAGGCACGCCGAGCGGAGCAGGACGGATGGATCTATCTCCGCATCGCCGGCGCTCCCCGCGAGATGGGTTTCCAGCACGGATACCTTCTCGCACCCGAGATCAAGACTTCCATGGGGATCGTGCGGAAGAAATGGCTCCACGATAGCGGAATGGAGTGGGCATGGCTGGTGGAGCAGGGCGACCGGATTCTCCGCCCGAAAGTCGACGCGAAGATTCTGGAGGAGATCGAGGGGCTTGTCGAAGGGCTTGCGGCAGCGGGCGTGAAGACCACGCTGGCCGAGATGATCGCGTTCAACGGCTTCATCGACCTCGACTACTGGTGGTCCGAGGCGAAGGATTCCATCGGCGCGCGCTCCCCTGACAGCCCCCAGGAGGGCTGCAGCAGCTTCATCGTGACCGGCTCCATGACGCCCGACGGCGGGATCGTCCTGGGCCATAACACGATGACGTCATACGTCACGGCGGACCCGAACATCGCACTGGACATCGTACCGCAATCAGGTCGTCGCATCCTGATGCAGGGGTCCCCGGGATGGGTCCACAGTGGAACGGACTTTTTCATTACGGATGCCGGGCTGGTCGGTTCGGAGACGACGATCAGCGGCTTCTCGGGGTTTGACGAGAACGGGATCCCGGAGTTTGTGCGGATGCGGCGGGCCGTTGAAGATGCTTCGTCGATCGACCAGTGGTGCGCGATCATGCTGAAAGGGAACAACGGAGGGTACGCAAACGCCTGGCTCGTCGGGGACATCAACACCGGCGAGATCGCGCGTCTGGAGCTCGGCCTGAAGCACACGTCGCTGGAGCGAACCAAGGATGGATACTTCGTCGGCTCGAACGTCGCCGAGAACATCAAGATTCTCCGGCTGGAAACCAACTCGGACGAGACCGACATCCGCAATTCAGACATCGCCCGCAGGGTGCGTTGGAAACAGCTGATGGCGGAGAACAAGGGGAAGATCACACTCGAGCACGCCAAGCGGTTCGAGGGAGACCACTACGACACGTACCTGAAGATGGAGAGGCCGGGCGGGCGGTGCCTGTGCGCGCACTGGGACGTCGATTCGACCGAGATAAGCTTCGCGCCGTTCACACCGTACGGCACGGTGGACGCGAAGGTGGTGGATACGAAGATGGCAAAGCAGATGAGCTTCGCGGCGCGGTGGGGATCCGGATGCGGCACGCCTTTCGACGCGGAGGTCTTCCTGAAAGCACGCCCGCAGTTCGACTGGCTGGAGGGGTTGCTGTTCAGCAGGAAATCGTACCCCTGGACAACCATCGCCCCTGAGTGAGGGCGGCCTGGAGCACCGGGCTCTCTCGCGAGGGCAGTCGATTCGGGATCCGTCAGACGAAGCAAACCTTGCGATGACGTGTGTTGCGATGCCGTGAATTCAGCCGTGGCGGTTAGCGCAGAATAGGCGTACATTTCCGCTGTAATCTCGGAGGCTTGTTGAAATACCTACTCGCGTTTCTGCTCCTGGCCGGCGCCTACCATGTCGCGCCAGCGCAGGTGAAGCCGGAAAAGGTTCGCCACGTTGTGACGGTGAGGGGCGAGCTCAGCTTCCTCGTCCTCAATAGCAGGCAGAAGCGGAAAGAGGGTAAGGGTGAACTGGCAATCAGGCTCAATGGGGGGGGATTAAGGCTGACACAACCCTGGTTTTTCAGCTTGGCAAGCCGGTGCTGTTCTGGTACTCGATTGAAAGCGTTCCGGAAGGTTGCCTGCTTCAGGCTTTTGCATCAGTGAGATATGAAGACATTCTTCATTCAGACGTAGGCGAAGCGAGTGCGAAGCTCCTGGTCTATATCGATGATAAACTGGCCGCGGCCGACTTCGACACAGGGACCCTGGGCGCAACCGCATATGCCGAAGTGCTTGTTGGCGCCATCCCATACGGCAAGCCCCTGCAACTCGAGAACAAGTCCGGCCGTTACTAGCGCCGCATCAGCTGTTTTCTCCCGATCACTGGCGTTCCGACCTCCTCGCGCCCCCACCCGGGCACGCTCTGAGAGGCTCGCGGTACGGCCGAACTATGCTAGATGCCCCTCGACCTGAGAACCTCATCCGCTTTCTTCAGGTCTTTCTCCCGAACCTCAACGAATACTCCCAGCTGCCCGTGGAAATTGGGTTGCATGCCGCCGGCATCGTCCGACCTCACGAAGGCTGGAATGACCGCCGCCTCCAGATGTTGCCTGGCAATATCGGCTTCGAGTTGGTTCCCGAAAGACCGCACTCTGACGAATATGTACTTCTTCATGATTCTTCCCTGCCCGTCCTCACATAAGGTACGACAATGCGCGACAAAGGGTGTCATCATGATACAAGGGGGACCAGTCCGGACATCACGGCGGAATCAAAGTCAAGGACGCTCAGGAAGAGGTCGGATAAGCAGGTAGTTCGGGGGGGAGAGTGATCGCATAAAAATGCCCCGGCCGAAGCCGGGGCTTGTGGTTGAGGAGTGTGGCGGGAGACTCAGCGAATGAGAATGAGTTTCTTCGTATCTGAAAACGTGCCGGTGCGGAGGGTGTAGAAGTAGACCCCCGAGGCAAACCCCTTGCCGTTGAACGAAACGGTCTTATGACCCGGCGGTTGAGTCTCGTCCACGAGCTTTGCCACTTCCCTCCCCATGATGTTGTATACGGCGAGGGTGACATGTCCTGCGGACGGCACGTCGTATTCGATGTTGGTGGCAGGGTTGAAAGGGTTCGGGTAGTTCTGTGAGAGTGAAAACCTCGTCGGGGCGAGCAGCACATCTTCCGTGACTCCCGTGACCTCATTCAGGTAGCTGACCGCGGCCCTGATGAAGAATGTGCCCTCTCCCAGGAACCAGTCCTGGTAACCCCCGATCTCGGTAAACACAAGGTTGAGCCCATTCGTGGAGTTCGTGTCCCACCCGATCGCGGGAGAATTCCAGCGGTCCCATAACAACCCGGCAAAGAAATCCCCAAAGAGCGTAATATTATCCGCGGTCAGGTCTACAGAATTCCAGCCCGTCCCTCCGGGCCGAATGTAGCGCAGCGTATCAGGAAGAAACGTTCCATAGTAATCAGCGCCGAACACGTAGAACGACCCATCCGATCCGCCATCACTGGGAAACGCGTCGAGAGAAACAAGATCGAAGTAGAACCCCTTCAGCACAGCAGGCGTCACCGGAGGCACAAAGTAGCATGCAACTCCTTCATTGATGTCCCATCGATTGCTGTATATCCAGCCGTTGGGGTGACCGTCGTCGTATTGCAGAAGCACATCGACGACCCCACCTCCGCCTGTCTGCGCAATTGTCAGCTGGTAGGGATTCGCGCTGTAGTTGTCGTTGTTCCACAGATACATGACGGCGACATAGTACTCCCCGGAGGGAAGGCCAGAGCGTTGGATGAGCTCGGCTTGCGTGTTCATATTGGCCGACGAATCTACGAGCTGGTACTGCTCCCCGCTCTTGCGCCACAAGTAAATATCGTAGTCTGCCGGGACCGTCAGGTCGATGCGCAGATCGAACGTTGAGCCGGCGACAATCTTGAAGAAGTCTCTGTCGTTCCTGCTCGTGATGTAGCCTATGTACTGGAAGCCCGATGTGACAGGGCCGTACGCTTGAGCGGGCGAGTCGTTGGGCTCATAGGGGTCGGCGTTCGGCTCTCCGCCTCCTCCTCCTTGATACGACGCCTGGATCATTTCGTCCCACTGGGTGTCGGCAGTGAAGTCAATGTTCAGGACGCCATTGGCATACCGAGGATCATAGCCGGACGAGGGGGGGAAATAGACTGCCACCCCGCGAGCATTTCCGTGCGATGGCTCGGCATAGTTGCTGATCACAAAAGCACTGAGTGCCGTCTTGAGCGCGTTTGCCTGGGTTCCCACGCCGGCCACCAGTGTCCCCAGACGGTCTGCGAAATCGTAGAGGTCGATGTTCTGGCTCTGGTTGTAGCTGTCCGAGGCCTGACGGGCCTGTGACACCAGGCTCCATGCATTGGCTCCGGTAACCGCCTGGGCGAAATTGTTGATCGCTACAATCACAGCATCGAGCTTTGACATGTCGACCGCGGAGAGCGTCTGATCGGTCTCCGGGGTAGCGCCATAGTACTGTCCATACTTCTGGACGAGCACGGTGCTCAGTTCCGCCGGCGTCATCGTGGGTCTCGAGCGGAGCTCCGGGAGGATGAGGTCGTAGGCCCATCCGTCTCCAGGTTCCGTCTCCTCCGAGCCGACCATGTAGTTCACCTTCCCGCGAACCTCGTATGCGTTCTCGATCATGGCCATCAGGCATGCGTCGTAGCCAAGCACGTCAATTCCGCCCCCGAGCCTCTGCAGGGCGCCCGAGATCTCATCGCTCTGGAGTCTATCGCTGTTTGTCTGGTCCAGGCAGACGTCCTTCCCCGGGCCCCATCCACTCCGGAACGGGTTCGTGAACCTTACCGCGGGCCCGCTCGGGTCTGCCTTTCGGGCGTTCAGAAGATCGCTCAGTCGAGCTCCGCCGGAGGGGAAGGCAGTAGGAGTGCCCCGCAGGCCGTCCGACGCAAGCCTCGTCCGCTTCCAACCGCCACCATGGTCCCAGAGCACCAGGCAGTAATGTTCGGCTGGATAGTTCTGCCTGGCCCACGTCACAAAATCAACGAGGGTTTGCGGGTCGCCCATGTTCAGCTCGCCCATGTTCTGAACCACAGGAGACGAGATGGTGGATGTGTTGGCATCCTGGGTGACGCGAAAGCGGCGGGTATCGGTCCAGTTGCCGTTGGTGGCATCATACTCGGGGCTTCTGTCATACTGAACAATGATCTGGAGGTCGGCTGATGAACCGACTGTCTCCATCTCGTTGAAGTCCGAAATGGAAAACGGCTCGAGATCGTTGTCGGCCGCCATGTAGACCATGAATGTCCACTTCGCGCTCTGTGCCCAGCCAGAGGAGGCGAGTCCAAACAGGATGCCGATGAAAAGCACTTTCACGGTTCGCATGATGTGCCTCTCTCTTGTGATTCTACGGTGTGGATGAGGTGTCTTGCTGCGACGCTGGTGTGGAACGCACGTATTCCAGGAGGAGCTGCTTGTCACCGGTTATTCGCACACGGGCTTCCAGAATGATATCCGTTCCCGTGGTGGTATCCTCCATGGCTGACAGTCCCGGCGGGTTCCCTCCCGTGACATACAAGCAGGTCTGGCCGATCTTGAAAATCCAGTCGCTGCGCGTCGCCTGACGTGCTGCATACGATGGGAAGACGCAATCGGTCCCATGCCAGCCCATCCAGCGGCCGGTGAGGGTTATGACCGAGTCGCGCAATGAATCGCGCTGATCAAAGACATCGTCGAATGTCTCCGGTGCCCGAAGAGGATCAGGAGTCTGGCAACCGGAGCCAAGGAGGGTGATCATGAGGGATGCCGCTGCGAGGCAGATCGCTGCCGGAGCAGCGCGCGGCATGTGGGATATCAACCTGGGAGGAGAGCCGATCTTGGTTGAGCGCTTCACGCCCAAGCTCTCTCGGTGAGAGTCTTGCCCGGCCTCATCTGTCGGCGAATGGACCGAACTCCTCGCCGAGGGTGAACGTTGGACCAGTGCAGGGAACGTTCCGGAACGAATGTGCGGAGCAAAGATTCAAATGTCAAGGCTGACGATTGCCTCGTCCCGCTACAACTCAATAGCCCATAGACTATTGCCAATCGGGGCCTTTGAGCTGAAGGTGGGATTTGAACCCACGACCTGCTGATTACGAATCAGCTGCTCTACCGCTGAGCTACTTCAGCAAACGCAGACCATACAATACAAAAAGGGGTCGAGAGTTTCAACCCTTCCCGCCTTTCGTCGCCCGCGCCGCCCCTGCATCAGAATAGTGCGACCGCAGCTTCACCGGTTCGGGCTTTGAACGCCGGAGCCGCAGGTTGAGCATTTCGACAAAGACCGAAAACGCCATCGCGAAGTAGATATACCCCTTGGGTACGTGCTGGCCGAACCCGTCGGCAATCAGCGTCACGCCGATCAGCAACAAGAACGCAAGCGCAAGCATCTTGATGGTGGGGTGCTTGTGCACGAAATCAGAAATGTACCTGGCAAAGAACATCATGAAGATCACGGCGACGATCACCGCAATGACCATGATCGACAGGTGCTGCGCCATCCCGACGGCAGTGATCACGGAGTCCAGCGAGAAGATGATATCCAGCAGCACGATCTGGATGATGACGGCCGCAAACGTCGACACGATCACCTTCCTTCCCCCCTCCTGCGCACCCTCCAGCTTGTCGTGAATTTCGTGCGTGGACTTCGCGATCAGGAAGAGGCCGCCGAGCACCAGGATGAGATCGCGCCCGGAAAAATCCCTCACGATCGTGACGAGCGGCTGCGTCAGACCCATCACCCATGTCAATGAAAGGAGAAGCCCGATGCGGGTGAGCATTGCCAGAGCCAGCCCCAGCGTCCTGGCCCGGGCCTGCTGCGCATGCGGGAGCTTCCCCGAAAGGATTGAGATGAAAATGATATTGTCGATCCCGAGCACGATCTCCAGCGCCGTAAGCGTCAGCAGCGCGATCCAACCTTCGGGATGAGTGACCCATTCCATGGCGTGTTGCTCCTGATGCTAGTGAAAATCCTGGACGACAGGCTGATGCCTCATTCCGATCTCTGAAGCGGATGACATTCCGATCGTCGGCCCGGGGCAACGTCGCCGCCACGCGGGGGACTCCTTCATGGCCATTCAACCAGCGCGTCCGACCCACCCGGCGTGCGGGCAGTCGCTCTGTTCCAGTAGAAAAATGCGCTGCCTCCCGGATCGTCCATAAGCCGCTCGAGCTCGGCGTACGCTGCTTCGATCTGGCTCCGCGTGGCAAACCCGCGATCGATGAGAGCCTCCTCCCCGCTCCGGATGTTCCCGAGCAGGTTCACCACCCAGGGACGGTACGTTTCCATCCCGGCGTGGTGAACCTCCGGGGCGATCGTCAACCGGATATCATCGAATCCGCTCTCGCGAAGGAGCCTGTACAGCTTCTTTCCGATCTCGGCATCCCCTCCGAGCCGGCGCTGCAGCTCTGCGAACTTCTTCCAGACCAGATCGAACGCCGGACAGCCCGGATCGAACGCGTTGATCAGGATATTGTTCTCCTGCAGATAGACGCCGCCGCCGGGGACGAGAACACGGCGGATCTCGCCGAGGACAGCCCGCGGGTCATGCACGTGCTCCAGGAGATAGCGGGTGTACACGACCTCAAAGGTCCCGGACGTGAACGGGAGCCGATGGGCGTCAGCCTGGACAAACGCCAGGCGCGCTGACGGCCTCGGCGCCCGGGCGAGCTGCTCGGACGAAAGCTCGGCGCCCACCACCAGCGACGGCTTTGTCGTGCCGCCAACATCCTGCGCGAGAAGGCCCAGCCCGCTCCCAACTTCAAGAACACGCCCCCCGGTCGGGACATCAAGGAAGTCGACGAATGCCGGATTGGTGAGCGTGTTCAGGACCTTCAGCCGTTCCTGCTCCTCCGCGGCCGTCCCATGAATATAGCGCGGGGCCTCCTGCCGGGAACCCTTCACGGCATCTCCCCCGGCCCGTATGGATTGGGAAGCGAGAGTGCGTTCCGTGCCCGGAGGACCATGGCATATGCGCCATACGCGAAGAACACGGCCGCGAAGACATCGATCGTGTAGTGCGCATGCTGGGCCAGGACGCATCCCCCAACAGCGACCGTTGCCACGGCAAACACGTTGCGCCAGCGGATCGAGGGCACGGTCAGCGCCAGGAGGAGCATGGTGGACGTGTGCCCCGAGAAGAACAGGTCTCGCGACGGGGTCATCCCTGTCCCGAAGAAGGACACGGTCGGGTCGACAAGGGCGATCATCGTCGGCGGAGGATCGAGGGGCGTGAGGCTCATGGCGATCATCCGGATGATGACCATCATCGTATAGCACTGGAAGGCGACCATCAGCCGCCGGGGGTGCGAGAGCAGGATGCCGATCGCCAGCAGCAGCCCGCCGTAGATCAGCGCGAACGTCAGCCAGGTCAGGTCCACCGGCTGAAACATCGCCAGGACCGGATCGTTCAGGACTGCTCCGGGACGGCGCTCAATGACCTGAAGGAAATTGGCGAGGCCGCTGACGATGCCAACCAGCAGCACCACGGTGACGATCGATTCGATCCGGAAGGTGCGGTCCTTCCAGGATTCTCCCCAGAGAGTCCGGAGGGTCATGGAGCGTCGTCTCACGATTGGATGGGCAGGGTGACGGAACGGAGGAACTCGGCCGATTCTTCCGGGAGCGAGGGATTGATGTACATGCCGCTCCCCATCTCAAACCCTGCGACCCTGGAGACGCGGGGCACGAGCGCAAGATACCAGTGCGCGTAGTCGCGCTGCGGTTCGCGGGCCGGGAGGGAGCGAAGCGTGAAATTGTAGTCGGGGTTGCCGAGCGCGAGATACAGACGGAGGAGCACCTCGTGGAGGATCTCCGCAAAATCCTCGAGCTCGGCATCAAAGATGTCTTCGAACGACGAGCAGTGCCGTCGCGGGAAGATCCATAGGTGGAACGGGGAAAGCGCCGCATACGGAATGAACGCCACAAAGTGAGGCGTTTCGCACACGATGCGCTCCCGTGCCCGCAGCTCTTCCCGGACCGTCTGGCAGTAGACACAGGTGCCTGTGTCGTCGAAGTACCTGATTGCCTCCTCGAGGCGGCGCCGGATCTGGTGTGGAACTACCGGTGTGGCAGCGATCTGGGCGTGCGGGTGGATAAGCGAGGTCCCTGCGGCCTCGCCGTGGTTCTTGAAGATGATCACCGCCTCGACCCGCGGGTCTTCGCGCAGTTGTTTCGAACGGTGACGGAACGCGAGCAGGACCCGCGCGAGGTCCGCCGCAGGGTAGAGCGCCGGGGAGAGGTCGTGGCGGGGATGCTCGATCACGACTTCGTGAAACCCCACGCCGCGCATCGAGCGCTGGATGCCTTCGAATGCGGCGCTCGGTCTCCCCGTCGGGCAGCAACGCGGGAAACTTGTTCCCGACTATCCTCACGCGCCAGTCAGCGCCGTCGCTGTCCCTGAACACCTCCGAGACCGTCATGGATTCGTTCCCGGGACAGAACGGACACGCGGGATCGTACCGGGGAATGGCGCTGGGAGCAGCCCGCGGAACGGCAAACTCGTTGGGCCTTCTGGACCGATCACTCGCGATGATGACCCAGTCGCGCGTGATGATATTCTGCCGCAGTTCCGGCATGACCGAAACTAATGAAGCACGGGCAGAAATTCAATGGATGCGGGAGCTTCGGGAGGCCAGGGCGTGCGCCGGGCTTATGGCGGGAGAAACGCCTCGAGGGGCCCAGGGGTCAGGGGCGTTGAGAGACTTCCGGACCAGGAAGCGCGATGCGGGGCTTGCGGGTCAGGGAGTGTGACGCTGGGCTGGGGAGTCAGGAAGCGCGATGCGGGGCTTGCGGGTCAGGGAGTGTGAAGCTGGGCTGGCGGCTCTGGAGGGTCTGGTTCATACGGAGAATCGTCCCCGGAGAAGAACTCAATAATGCGGTGCAGGACGGTCGTCTTCGGCCGGTTCTCGCGAGACCAGGCAATGTACCTGTCTCGCGTCACGAATCCTATCGGCCCGTCGTAGATCCCGCCGTCCCGGAAACCGTCGTACACGCGGATGGCGAGAACGTTATCAACCCCGGACGTGATCCTGCCCGCGGGGATGGTGTATGCCCGGAGTTTTTGATACGCGTCACCCTGTCCCCAATGGGGCGGCATCTTTCCGGTTCTGCCGATCAGCGACCCGTTCAGATAGACCTCGTCAACATCGTCAATCTTCCCGAGGATGAGAATGATCGGTTTCGTACGATCGATATCGGGCGTCTTGAAGCGGACCCTGTACCACGCGAACCCGTCGTATTCCTTGTACCCCTGGGCTTCCCATTGCAGAGGAACGACCAGCGGTCTCCCAATCCCGGTCATCGAAATTCGGGTCAGACCACTCCTTCTTGTCGCCGGTGCGAAAACGCCAGACGAGCCCATCGCCCGGACCTTTCTGGCCGCCCGTCCTCGGAGCGTTCGCCGCCAGGAGCGGATACTCAAGCCTCAACGCCCCGTGGTCCACATAAATGCCGACAGGTCCATTCGCGATCCCCCCTCCCATCTCCCCGTCGTAGATCCGGACCGCGATCACGTTCTCTTCGCCCCATCGAACCAGACCCGGGACCAGCGGGTACTGGCGTAGTTCGCCGTAGCCGGTCGCATAGTGCGGGGGGAGTTCCCCCGTAGATCCGATCAGGACCCCGTTGAGGTAGACTTCATCCGCGTCGTCAACATTACCGATGCGAAGGTAGATGGCATCGCCAGGCTTTCGGACCGGAGCTCTGAACGATTTCCGCGCCCATGCAAAGCCGTCGTAGCCGGGGAACCCTTGATCTTCCCACTGCCCCGGGAACCGAACCCGGTCCCATCTGGAATCATCAAATTGCTGCGCGCCCCAGGCCGGCTCGTCGCCGACCTCAAACTTCCACTCTCCCGAGAGATCAACGATCATCTCCAGCGTCTGGGCCTCCGCCGGACGGGTTGTCGGCAGCAGAGAGAGGGCCAGGAGAAGACCCATGACGCCGGAGAACATGTGATTCATTGCATACCTCGGAGCGATGTTTCATTTCAAGATACTGGATCTGCGCGATTCGTGTGTCACCCACCAGTCACAGATTGTCAGAATTTGTCACTGCCCGTCGGCCATCGCCGGATACCGGTCACCGGAGTCTGCCGCGTACATCTGCTGCGTCACGCCGGCGAACAGCTCGTTCGGGCCCTCAAATTCGCGCTGCGCGATGGCCTTGAATTCCTGGGGGTTCTCGAAGACCATCGCCGTCAGGTATGCCCGGAGGCGGATGGAAGCCGGCGCACCCTCGATCGAAAGGCGCTCCACATCGGCCTTCAGAGGGGTGACGTCCACGCACGGGGCGGCAACGCGCATCCAGAGGATGTGGGCAAGGGCCGCCTCAACCACGCCCTGATTGTCGGACGCCAGGCACTCCCTGTACCGGTTCACGACAAGCTTGGAATCACCCTTCCAGTTGCAGGGGACGGTGTAGGTCTTGTGTTCGGCCGTCTCTTTGGCGCCCTGGGCGGCAGCGGTGGATGCCATCGTGAGCATCACGGCACCCGCGAGGAACAACGCTGTTGACTTCATGGCTCTCTCCGTTTGGTAGTGTGGTGGAGTTCTTTGCTGACTCCAATGGATGATACGCCCACACGATGTCGGAGATGTCCCGACACGGAAAGAGTTTGTCACGAAATGTCACAGGGAGAGGAGTGTCACGCTGACACGAGTGTCAGACTGACACGAGTGTCAGACTGACACAAGCTTGTACCCGATGCCGTGGATTGTGAGGATAATGCGGGGATGAGCGGGGTCGTCCTCCAGCTTCTGCCGGAGGCGGAGAATGAAATTGTCCACTGTTCGCGTGCTGAGCGGTTCGTCATACCCCCAGACGTTTGTCAGGAGCTGGTCGCGGGTGACGTTCTGATTACGCCGATCCCACAGGAACCTCAGGATGTCGAATTCCTTGGCTGTAAGCTCGACCGCCGCCCCTTCGCGGGTTGCCGTGTAGCTCGTGAAATCCACGTCGAGGGGTCCGATTCTGATATGGCCCGTCGCCGGGCCGCCGGCGGATCGGCGGAGGACGGCTTTCACGCGGGCGAGCAGCTCCCTGAGGCTGAACGGTTTGGTGATGTAGTCGTCGGCTCCGAGCTCGAGCCCGAGCACTTTGTCGATTTCCTCCCCCTTCGCGGTCAGCATGATGGCCGGGGTGCGGATCCCCTGCTGCCTCGCGCCCTTGAGGAGGTCGAATCCCGACATTTTCGGGAGCATGACGTCAAGGAGAGCGAGGTCATAGGAGCCGGCCACTAGTTTGTCGAGGCCTTCCCGCCCGTCGCTGGCGACGTCCACCTCATACCCATCGATCTCCAGGTTCTCTTTCAGCCCGGCCTGCATCGCGGGCTCGTCTTCCACCAGAAGGATCTTGCTCATCGCTGTTCACTCTCCTGACGTCGATCGATCGGGAAGGAGAGCCGGAACGTGCTTCCCGATCCGGGGACGCTTGTCAATCCGATGCTCCCTCCGTGGGCGTCCACGATGTGGCGCACCAGCGCCAGCCCGAGGCCGCTCCCTTTTGTGTTGTGCGCGAGACCGTCGCTCACGCGGTAGAAGGTATCAAAGATCTTCCGGTGGTGCTGGGGTGCGATGCCGACGCCGTGATCCTGCACCTCGACGAAGACATGGGCGCCTTCCCGTCCGGTCGCCACCCGGAGGTAACGCGACTCGCCGCTGTACTTCACCGCGTTGTCCGTCACGTTGATGATCGCCTCGGAGAGCGCCTCCTCGTCCGCCTGGATGACCGGGAGGTCCGGCGCCAGTTCGACGACCGGGTTGAACCCCCGCTCCTTGAGGTGGTCCGCATACGAGCTCATCACGGACCCGACCACGGCATTCAGGTCCAGCGGCCCCGGTCTGTACTGCTTCCTGCCGGCTTCGATCCGCGCAAAGTTGAGAATGTTGTTCACCAGCCGGCTGAGCCGCTCGCTTTCACGGACGATCGTTCCGAGGTACTCCTTCTTCTTCCCCTCGTCCTTGATCCTCCCCATATCGAGGGTTTCGGCGTACATGCGGATCAAGGCCAGCGGAGTGCGGAGCTCGTGCGAAACGGTGGAGACGAAATCCGACTTCATCCTCGTCAGCTCGAGCTCTCTCGAGAAGGCACGGTACAGCAGCCACGCGCCGGCCAGGAGCAGGACGTCGAGCACCAGAATGAGGATGAGGTTACGCTCGAATCGTGCGCGCAGGATTTCATCGAGGGAGGGGCCGGCCAGGCGGATGCCCAGCGTGTACCGCGGGAAGATCCAGAGCTGCCGCTCCTGGCGCATCACCGTGTCGGTGAGCGCCCCCGTCAGGAACAGAGGCCTGCTGCGATCCCGCCCCGAGATGGCGAGCACGAACTCTCCCCCCGCTGCCTCGTTCGCGCGCGGGCCGAGGACCGACCGGATGAAGACCGAATCGTTCAGGACCAGACCGGCGTAGGACGCGGATCCCGAGGGATCGAGAAGGGCAACCATGAGCAGTGCCGTGCTGTCACCCGCCGCGCGTTCGGGGATCATGAGCGGCTCGAGCCGGCGGTACTCGCCCCGGCGCAGGCGGATCAACCGTTCGAGCCTCTCGCCGGAGGATGCCAGCGTCTGACGCACCCGGGAGGCAAGGTCCTGCCCGGAGAGCGAGTCGCCGATCACCACCACCTGCGTCAGGGTGCTGTCGGCGAGCACCACCGCGCGGACGGCAGCCGTCCTCTCCACAAAGCCCCGGATCTCAGGGTGCGCTCGAGCGTCGACGTCCTCCCCCGCCGTCACGAATGAACCGACGGTGGTGGCCCATCCCCCCGCGACATCCCATGCGAACTGGTTCAGAGAATAGAGGACGACGTCCAGCTGCCGACGGTAGATGTCGGCGATCAGCGCCTCGCTGGTGCTCAGCGAGTTGATCTCGTAGCCGGAGTACAGGATGGCAGGGAGGACAATGATGAGCAGCAGGAAGAGGATGAACGGCTTCAGACGGGAGGAGCTGCCCTGGGATTTCATACGCCAGAAAGGTAAGGATGCACGCGTGGAATTCCAAACATGCCCGATCGCACGGATGAGTCGAGCGCCGGCTTTCAGGAGCTTAGTCGCATGAGGCGTCGTCCGGAGGACCCGTCAGGCCCTGGCCGGCGGACTCATCAGACCTAGAATGTCAGGCTCAGTCCCAGCGACGGGAATATCGGGATGCCATACACCGCGCGGCGCTGCAGGTTCGCCTCCTCGTCGATATAGTACCGGACCGCCTGCTCGTTCTCGCGGTTGTACACGTTCTGGACGTCCAGGTAGACGGACCAGTCGAGCCCCCACCAGCGGGGATACGTCGTGATGCGGACGTCGAGCGTATGGTAGAGGTTCTGACGGCCCGAGAGGGTCTCCTGTTCGTACTCGACGTCCAGGATCGCCTTTCCCGACCCGTCGACCTGAATGATCGGGGTTTCCACGCCGTTCACCCCGGCCACAATCACCCGGGGCTTGACGCCGGCGGCAATCTGATAGGGCCGGCCCGTCCTGAGCGTGAACTTCGCGCCAATATCCCAGCGCTCGGCAAACCTGTAGTTGCCCACGACGTTCACCGCGTGGCGCTGATCGAACAGGAACGGCGTCAGGATCCCGCCTCGATCACGCTCCGCGAACGCCAGCGCATAGCTCACCCACCCTGTGAAACGGTCCGAGGGAAGCGTCCGGATCTTCTGGAACATGAACTCAAAGCCGTACGACTCCCCGACAGCATCGTTCACGGGGCGGCTCGTCAGCGAATCGTCGGCGACGCGCACCGGCGGCGTCCACGCGCCCGGCGCGTAGGGGTTGGAGCCGTTCAACGTCGTCTGCCACGATGATCCCGCGAGCTTCTCCTGCACGACCAGGTCCTGGAAATGCTTGTAGTACCCCTCGAGCTTCACCTGCCACTGGGGACTCACCAACCTGTCGACCCCCAGGACGTAATGGTCCGCGCGCTCGGCAGTGAGCGTGCTGAAATACGACTCGTTGTAGATCACGCGAAACCGGAAATCCAGCTTGTCCATGCCGGGAGACTGATAATAGATGCCGTACGCGGCCCGGAGCGTCGACAGCTCGTCGATCTTGAACGAAATATTCACCCGCGGCGAGAGATAGGTGGTCGTTCCGAGCACCGGATAATAGTCAAGCCGCAGACCCGGCTGCACGAACAGCCGGTTGCCGATCGCGATCTTGTCCTGCACGAAGGCGTTGTACCGGTTGTAGCGGACGGCCTCCGACGCGTCGGTGGGGACCGACTGTCCGACCGACTCCAGGAACTCGAGGAAGGCCTGGTCAACTTTGAAGTAGCGCGTGAAATCGGTGCGAAGGAAGTCCACGCCGGCGCCGAACTCGACCAGGTGCGCCCCGGCGTGCGCGAGGAACTGCTGCGCGAGGGACGTCTTGGTGTACCGGTACTCATACGTGACGCCAAAGTTGAGGAAGCGGATTCCCACGGTATCCTCCCGCCCCAGGTCTCCGGTATTCTGCGCGGGGTCCACGAACGTGCCGTCAAACGCTCCCGTCCCCGTGTTCCGGTACCACGAGAGATGCGTCTGGGAGATGAAGTCCGGCGAAGGATTGTATTGCCAGGTCATTCCCGTCAGCGTGTTGTACGACTCGTCGAACACATTGACGCTGTCAGGCGTCGGACGCTCATCGCCTGAAATCAGGTCCACGCCGTCGCGCGACGTCACACCGGTGAATATCAGCTTGTTCTCCTGCCCCAGCGACAGCCCCAGCTTCCCCTGGAAGTCGGTGAAGTTCGGAAGCGCGACCTCGCCCTTGACGAGTTTCGCCGAGCGCAGGACCGGGCCGAGGATCAGGTCGTAGTAGGTGCGCCGCACGGAGAAAAGGTACGAGCCTGTGCCGAGCGGAAGCCGCCCCTCGATGAGGGCGTTCATGTTGGTGAGGCTCGTGTTGATCTTCCCTCCGATCGCCACGTCCGATTTGCCGTCGCGGTTCTGCACATCCAGGACCGCGGACAGCCGGTCTCCGTACTGCGCGGCAAATCCACCGGTCTGCAGGCTGATGTCGCTCACGGTTTCGGGGTTGAACATCGAGATGAAACCGTAGAGGCGGTACGGGTTGATCACCTCGAACCCGTCGATCAGAATGAGGTTCTGATCCGGCCCGGAGCCCCTCACGACGAGCTGGGACGAGAAAGTCGCTCACGCTGGTGACGCCCGGCAGCGCCTGCAGCGATCGCAGGACGTCCTCTGCCGCTCCCGGGAGCATTTTCGATTCGCGCGGGAGAAGCTTCGTGACGCTGGGACGGACATCTTCGGCCCCGAGCCGCCGCGATCCGGTCACCTCGACGCCGCTGATCTCGATCAGCTCCTGACGCAGCCTGATCACGACCGACGACGTGTCCCCGTCGGTGATCCGCACCTCAACGGGCGACTCCTGCTCGTACCCCACGAGGCGCACGCGGACCGTATAGACGCCCTCGGGAAGACCTGGCAGGGTGAACTCCCCCCCGGCATCGACGGCGACGCCGAACCGGGTCCCCTCGAGCGCCACGGTTGCGCCGACGGCCGGCTGGTCATCCTCGATGAAGACCTTTCCCGTGAGCGTTCCGGCCGCGAAGGCACGCGAGGAGAGCCCGCTGGCGGACGCCAGCAGGAACAGGAGCGCTATGGTGGTTCGTATCATCGAGGTGAATCCCGCACAACGGAATATAAACAACTTGAGCGAGAGTTCCAGTTTCGCCCGGATGGGCAATTTGCGTGATATTTCATTAGTTTTACGATACTATCCCATTCCGGTTGCGGGCACCAATGAGCACCTCTCGGTACGACGCCTTTATCGGCAGTATTTCGCAGATCATCCCCCCCCAACGCATTCATCTCGACGAGCTTTCCCGCCTTGCCTTCGGCACCGATGCCAGCTTCTACCGGCTCATCCCGGAGGTGGTGGTACGCGCGGAGTCGCTCGAAGAAGTCGCTGTCGTGCTTCGCGAGGCGTCGGCGCGCGAACTCCCCGTGACGTTCAGAGCCGCGGGAACCAGCCTCTCGGGTCAGGCGGTGACCGACTCCATCCTTCTCATGCTCGGCCGTTCATGGCGGGGCATGCAGGTTCTGGACGGCGGAGCCCACATCCGTCTGCAGCCAGGCGTGGTCGGGAGCGCCGCCAATATGGCACTCGCCCGCTACGGGCGGAAGATCGGCCCGGACCCGGCCTCGATCAACGCGGCGATGATCGGCGGGATCGCGGCCAACAACGCGAGCGGGATGTGCTGCGGCATCGCTCAGAACAGCTACCGGACACTCGCGTCGATGAAGGTTCTTCTGGCCGACGGAACCATCCTGGATACGGGCGATACGGGAAGCAAGGCGGAGTTCCGCCGCAACAACGGCGTGATGCTGCTCGCGCTCTCCGCACTTTCGAAGCGGGTGCGGGACGACGAGGAGCTGGCCGGGCGGATCCGCCGGAAGTACGGGATGAAGAACACGACCGGCTACAGCCTGAATGCGCTCGTCGACTTCGACGACCCCTTCGAAATCCTCCAGCACCTGATGATCGGCTCGGAGGGGACGCTCGGCTTCATCGCCGAGATCACGTACGCCACCGTCCCCGAGCACCGCCACAAGTCGACCGCGCTGCTGTTCTTCCCCGACATCCGGAACGCCTGCGCCGCCGTCCCCGCCCTGAAGCGGTGCCGCGTGGACGCGGTGGAATTGATGGACCGCACGGCCCTGGCCTCCGTCGAGGACAAGCCCGGCATGCCGGGCGTTCTGAAGAGCCTTGGACCTTCGGTCGCCGCTCTCCTGGTAGAGACGCGCGGCGGTTCCGACGAGGAGTTGAAGGCCAACATCCGGGGGATCGCCACCGCCCTGGCCGGCTTCCCGATGGTCACCCCGCTCTCGTTCACAGACGATCCGGTCGAATTCTCGCGCCTCTGGGACATCCGGAAGGGACTCTTCCCTTCCGTCGGGGCGCGACGAAAGGCGGGCACGACCGTCATCATCGAGGATGTTGCGTTTCCCGTGGACCGTCTCGCAGAAGCGACGCTCGAACTGAGGGAACTGTTCGACCGGCACGGGTACCCTGACACCATCATCTTCGGGCACGCCCTCGAGGGGAACCTTCACTTTGTGTTCACGCAGGATTTCAATTGCAGCGAGGAGGTCGAGCGCTACCGTGACTTCATGGACAACGTCGCTCATATGGTGGTCGATCGCTACGACGGGTCGCTGAAGGCGGAGCACGGGACCGGGAGGAACATGGCTCCTTTTGTGGAGCTCGAGTGGGGCACGGACGCGATGGAGATCATGCAGGAGATCAAGCGGATTTTCGATCCGCTCGGCATCCTGAACCCGGGCGTGATACTGAATTCCGATCCGGCCGTCCACCTCAAGAACCTGAAGCCGCTGCCGGTCGCCCACCCCGTCATCGATACGTGCATCGAATGCGGGTTCTGCGAAGTCCACTGCCCTTCGCGCGATCTCACGCTGACGCCGCGCCAGCGGATCGCGGCGTACCGGGAGATCGTGCGGCTCGAGGCCGAAGGAGAGCGAAACGGCCCGGCCAGCCGGCTTCGGGCGTCGTACAGGTATGCGGGCGAGCAAACGTGTGCGACGGACGGGCTCTGCGCGACCGCCTGCCCCGTCGGCATCGACACCGGCTCGCTGGTCAAATCGATCCGCGCATCGGAGCAGGGCAGGCTTGCGCACGCGATTGCGTCGTTGATCGCGTCGAACATGGGCCCGACGACGGCGATTGTCCGCGTCGCTTTGCGCGGGGCGTCCGTCATGCATCGCCTCCTCGGCACGGAAAGGATGGAGAGGCTCGCGGGCACGGCTCACAGGATTTCCGGGAAGCGGATTCCGCTCTGGAACCGCGCGATGCCGCTGGCGTCCGGACGACTGCGGCGCGCAACCTCCGTCGCTCCCGAAGCACACCAGAGCCCGGCGGGGAGAGGTTCCGGCACGGCGCGTGTCGGGCGCGACGGACCCCGGGCGCGGTTCGCCCGCAAAGGTCGTCTACTTCCCGACCTGCATCACGCGCACGATGGGGTCGGCGGATGCGGGGCGGCCATCCCTTCCGAATCTGACCATCGAGCTCCTTGAGCGGGCGGGGTATGAGGTCGTCATACCGGAGCACGTCGGCCGCCTCTGCTGCGGCATGGCGTTCGCCAGCAAGGGATTCACGGAGGAGGGGAAGCGGAAGGGGTTGGAGTTGAGGCAGGCGCTGCTCACGGCGTCCGACGACGGACGGCTGCCGATACTCATGGATATGAGCCCGTGCCTGTACCGCATGCGCTCGGAGTTCGGGGACGGGCTGAAGCTCTACGACCAGTCGAGGTTCGCGATGGAGTTTCTCGCTCCCCGGCTGAACCTCCGGCCACTCCCCGGAACCGTCGCAATCCATGCAACGTGCAGTGCGCGGAAACTCGGACTCGCAGGAGATCTCGAGGAGCTCGCAGCCAGGTGCTCCGAGCGCGTCGTGGTGCCCTCTGACATCGAGTGCTGCGGATGGGCGGGGGACCGGGGCTTCTCGTTCCCCGAGCTGAACGAGTCAGCGCTCCATGAACTCAGGGGCAAACTGCCCGGAGGCGTGCAGGGCGGGTTACTCTACCAGCAGGACGTGCGAGATCGGCCTGACGCTTCACGGCGGCGTTCCGTACGAGGGGATCCTGTATCTGGTGGATGAGGCGTCGCGGCCGAAAGATTGTAAATGAGAACGCGATTCTCTACGTTTGGCTATCCACTGCTGGAGACTCCCGTCATGCGCCGCCTGGCCATCTGTTTCTTCGCCGTTCTCCTCATGCTTCCCCCGGACGCAGCGAAGTCGGACGTCCTTTCAGATGCAGCGCGTCTGGAGGCTGCGGGAAGATTCCGTGAGGCCGAAGCGGTGTTGAGCGGCGCTCTGTCGGCGGCCGGCGCAGCCGACAGGCCCACGCTCGCGTTTGAGCTGGATCGCCTGCGGCGCATCCGCCTCGACTACAACCTGACCCGCGAGAAGCTCTGGCGGCAGCTGGACAGGTCCATCCCGAACGTCACGGAGCCCGAATTCGAGCGCTGGATCTCCCGGGGAAAGTTCGACACCCGCGTCATCGACGACACGCTGCGCTTCCTCGGGGTCAGCCGCAGCAATCTCTTCTGGCGGAATCCGGATATTGCTGCGCGCCGGCGGCCGGTGGAGAACGATTCGCTCGGCGAGCATGCCGTGCTGGCGAACGCGGACGCGATCATGCAGGCCGCGCGGCTCTCGGGGACTGCCTACGTCCTGCCGATCCGCTTCGCCGTCACGATGAAGGTCTCGGCTGATTCCGGCGCGGTGCCCCCGGGAACGCCCATCCGCGCCTGGCTTCCGATCCCGAGGAAGTACGACCATCAAGCGCGAGTTCGCCGTCACGTCCTCGTCAAGCCCCGCGGTCTCGATCGCCCGCGAGAACTCACCCATCCGTTCGGCGTACATGGAGCAGCCGGCGGCATCCGGCGGACCGACGGTATTCGAACTGAAGTATACGTACGTCAGCAGCGGGGTCTCCTTCCACGGGATGGACCCCGCGAAGGTCGTGCCGGCTGGATGCGCAGTCACCGGACCTGGCCCCCTATCTTCGCGAAGCGCCGCATGTGGTGTTCACCGACACCATGAAGGCGGCGTCGCAGGCGATTGTGGGCAAGGAAACGAACCCCCTGCTCAAAGCCCGCCGCATCTACACGTGGATCGCAGAGAACTTCATGTACAGCTTCGCCCATGAGTACTCCACGATCCGCAACATCAGCGATTTCTGCCTGCGGAAGGGGTACGGCGACTGCGGGCAGCACACGCTCCTCTTCATCACCCTCTGCCGACTGAACGGCATCCCGGCCAGATGGCAATCCGGCTGGTACACATTCCCGGGCGCGAAGACGATCCATGACTGGGCGGAGATCTATCTGGCCCCCTACGGCTGGATTCCCGTCGACGTCGACATGGGCGTGTTCGCCCACCGATACTTCACGAGCCTCACGCCGGAGGAACGGCAGCGCCTGAAGGAGTTCTTCTTCGGCGGGCTTGACCAGTACCGTATCGCGGCCAACGCGGACCACAGCCAGACGCTGGAACCGCCGAAGCGGTTCTACCAGGTCGGACACGGTGGATTTCCAGCGCGGGGAGCTGGAATCGGAGGACGCCAACATCTACTTCGATCGGTCGTCGTTCTCGCTGACAGCGGAGCAGACGCCATCGCCGTAGGTCACGCCTGTACGGTATCCTGCGCCGGCGCGGCCGCGATCGGGGGACTCATCTGCTCTTCAATCTCCGGGCCGGTCTCCCTGGACACAAAGGAGTAGATCGCGGGGATGACGTAGAGCGTCAGGCCGGTCGCCACGATCAGCCCTCCCACCACTGCGATTCCCATCGGGACCCTGGTTTCGGACCCCGCCCCCAGGGCGAGCGCGATAGGGCAGCGTGCCGAGAATCGTGGAGAGCGCGGTCATCAGGATCGGGCGCAGCCGCTGCGTC
Source organism: uncultured Ignavibacteria bacterium (assembly GCA_963701735.1). Taxonomy (GTDB): domain Bacteria; phylum Bacteroidota; class Ignavibacteria; order UBA10030; family UBA6906; genus CAWABB01. The sequence goes on from CAVPBI010000026.1 coordinate 406,045, forward strand.
GCGGCATCGATGATCGCCTCACCCACCGCCAACCCTTGCGCCTTCCGCTGATTGGCGAACTCCACGATGAGGATGCCGTTCTTGGTGACCAGGCCGATGAGCATGATCATCCCGATCTGGCTGAAGATGTTCAGCGTCTGCTGGAAGTACCAGAGCGAAAAGAGCGCGCCGGCGAGCGCGAGCGGCACCGTCAGCATGATCACGAACGGATCGCGGAAGCTTTCGAACTGCGCGGCCAGGACGAGGTAGATCAATGCAAGCGCGAGCACGAAGGCGAACAGCAGGCTCGACGAGCTCTCCTCGAAGTCCTTTGATGTCCCGTCGAGCGCCGTACTGAACGACTCGTCAAGCGTCTGCCGGCGCAACCTCCCTCATCGCGGCGATGCCGTCCCCCACCGTGTACCCTCTCGCCAGCCCGGCCGACACGGTGGCCGAGACGTAGCGGTTGAACCGGTAGAGGGCCGGCGGGCTGCTCTGCTCATCGATGGTGACGAGGTTGTCGAGCTGCACCAGCTCGCCGCGCGAGCTCCTGATCGACAGCGTCTTGAGGTCCAGCGGCTTGTCCCTCGACTCCCGCGACACCTGCCCGATCACCTGGTACTGTTTCCCGTTCATCACGAAGTAGTCGAAGCGCGAGCCGCTGTAGGCGAGCTGCATCGTCTGTGCGACGTCCAGCGCCGAGATGCCGAGCACCCGCGCCTTCTCGCGGTTGATCCCGATGCGGAGCTCGGGCTTGTTGAACTTGAGGTTGACCTCCACGACCTGAAACTCCGGACGCTTGCGGGCTTCCGCGAGGAACACCGGCAGGCGGTCCTTCAGCTTCTCGAAATTCGGCGCCTGGAGGACGAACTGCACCGGAAGACCTCCGCGGCCGCCGATCGACTGCTCCTGCACCACGAACGTCCGCGCGGCCGAAAACTCTTTCACGCGCGCCGTGACCTGGTCGGCGAGCTCCTGTTGCGAGCGCTCGCGCTGGTCGGGAGGCTTGAGAATGAGGAACGAGTTCGCGCTGTTGGCGCCGCCTCCCCCGAACCCCGGAGAGGTGAACGAGAGGATCGCCTCCGCCTCCGGCACCTCGCGCTGGAACGTGCGCACGAGGTCCATGATGTACGCATCCATGTACTCGAACGTCGCACCCTCCGGTCCGGTCGCCACGACCCGGAGCCTGCTGCGGTCCTCCAGCGGAGAGAGCTCGGATGGAAGCATGAGTCCGAATCCGACGATGGCAACGATCGCGAGGCCGATCGCCAGAAGGGCCGTCCTGCGTCGCCGCATGAACCAGGTGAGCGAACCGCGGTAGCCTTCCGCCATGGCCTGAAAGAACGGCTCTGTCGCCCTGTAGAACCTGCTGTGTTTTGCGTGCGGCTTCAGGATCCGCGTGGCCATCATGGGCGTGAGGGTCAGGGAGACGAACGCCGAAATGATGACCGACCCCGCCAGCACGATCCCGAACTCCTTGAACAGGCGGCCCGTGATCCCCTGGAGGAAGATCACCGGCAGGAACACCGCCGCGAGAGCCACCGTCGTCGAGATGATCGCGAAATAGACCTCGGCCGAGCCGCGGAACCCCGCCTCCCGGGGCTGGAAGCCCGCCTCGACCTTCGCGAAGATGTTCTCCAGCATGACGATGGCGTCGTCGACGACGAGGCCGATAGCCAGCACGATCCCCAGCAGCGTCAGCACGTTGATCGAGAAATCCATCACGTACATGATGAAGAACGCCCCGATCAGCGAAACCGGCACGGCGATCATGGGGATGATCGTGGTCCGCAAGTCGCGCAGGAAGAAGTAGATCACCAGGAAGACCAGCACGAACGCCAATCCCACCGTCTCGACGACTTCTTTGATGGACGACCGGATGTAGGTCGTCACATCGAACCCCAGGCCCAGCTGAAGGTCCGGCGGAAGGTCGCGCTTCATCGCCTCAACCCTCCTGTAGAACTCGTCCACGATCGCAATGTAGTTCGCGCCCGACCTGGGAATGAGGACAATCCCGACCATCGGGATGCCGTCGCGCCGGAGGATCGTGCGCAGGTTTTCCGGCCCGAGCTCGGCGTTCCCGACATCGCGGAACCTGACGACGCGCCCGTCCACCTCCCTGATGATCATGTTGTTGAAATCTTCCGCGAGTCACGAGGCGGCTCTGCGTCCGCACCGTCAGCTCTGTCGAGGTACCTTCGATGCGCCCGGACGGAAGCTCGACGTTTTCTCGCAGGACAGCGCTCCTGATGTCCAGGGGGGTCAGCCGATACGACGCGAGCCTGTTCGGGTCCATCCAGAGCCGCATCGCGTACCGCTTCTCGCCCCACACCTGCACTTCGCTCACCCCCGGTATGGTCTGCATCCGCTCACGGAAGACGTTCGTGGCGATATCCGAAAGCTGCAGCAGGTCCCGCTTGTCGCTCTTGATATTCAGGAAGACGATGGGAATGGCATCGGCGTCGGCTTTCAGGACGATGGGGTTCTCCGCGTCGGGCGGGAGCAGGCGTACGGCCCGGGACACCTTGTCGCGCACGTCGTTGGCAGCGGCTTCCAGGTCCACCCCGAGCTCGAACTCGACCGTGATGTTGGAGCGGCCTTCGGCGCTGGTGGACTTGATGCTCCGGACGCCTTCGATGCCGCTGATCGATTCCTCGAGAGGTTCGGTGATCTGCGACTCGATGACATCCGCATTCGCGCCCACGTAGGTTGCCGAGACCGTGATGATCGGGGGATCAACGCTCGGGTATTCGCGGACGCCCAGGTAGGTGAACCCGATGAAGCCGAACAGCATGATCGCGATCGACATGACGATCGCGAGCACGGGCCGGCGAATGGAAGTGGCGGAGAGACTCATGGGTCAGCGCACCCCGGCGATGCGGACAGGCGCGCCCGGGACCACCTGAAGAATCCCGGTGGTGATCACCGTGTCGGCCGCCTGCAGCCCTTTGACGATCTGCACATCCTTCTCCGTTCGGATGCCGATCTCGACGCGCCGGACACCTGCGATACCTCCCTCGACGATAAAGACCTTGTGTCCCTCGATATCCGGGATGAGCGCCTCGGTGGGAATCATGACCGCATCCGGAATTTCCCGGAGGACCAGCTCGACCTCGGCAAATGCGCCGGGGGCAAGCCTGCCCTCGGGATTCGGGGCGCGGGCGCGAATCAGGACGGTCCGGGTCGAGGGATCGATCTTCGGCTCTACAGCGTAGATCGTGCCCGTTGCGCGTGCATCCGACCCGGCGACATGAAAGTAGATTGTCTGCCCCGGCTTCACCATTCCAGCGTACCGCTCCGGGACGGAGAAGTCGATCTTCAGCGCGCTCGTCCGCTGCAGACTCGCGATCCTGGTCTGCGGGGACACATAGCTGCCCTCGCTGACGTACCGCAGGCCGATGATCCCGTCGAACGGGGCGCGGAGCTCGGTCTTCAGGATGCGAGCCTGGATCAGCTGGACCTCGCCGCGGATGGCGTTGAGTTCGTTCAGAGCGACCTCATAATCCTCGGGGCTGATGTTCTGTTTGTCGCGCAGTTGCCGGCGCCGGCTCTCTTTGTCCTGCGCCAGCTTCTGCTGCGAGTCCATCTTGAAAGCCTGCGCCTGCAGCTCGGAGTCATCGATCTTCACGAGCAGATCGCCACGGCGAACCCGCGTCCCTTCCTTGAACGCGATGCTGACGATCTTCCCCGAGATCTCGCTGCGTATTTCCACCTCCTCGTCCGCGATGATGGTGCCGGTGGCGAGGATCCGGTCCTGCACCATTTCCGGCCGGACGACGATCGTTTCGACGGGCAGCCGTTTGTCGCCGGATGCCTCTCCGGCAGTCCCCGGGGATCCAAACACCAGGTCACGGAGGCGGGGACTTGTCAGGCCGACGAGGACAACGACGGCAAGGACGATGAGAAGGGCGTTACGGAGACGAGATGACATGAGGATTGACAGTAGTCGATGGACGATGGGCGAGTGAACAGCGAGAGCTATGTATTCAGAATAATACCCACCATCGGCGGGAATAGCAAGGCGCGGCGGGAGCGGAACAGCAGGGCGCGAGCGGCCGGAATAGCGGGGCGCTGCGCGAGTGGCCGGAACGAGTGTGACGGCTACCCGCGTGTCCTGTCGAACGTACGAAGGGGCAACGACCCGGAGGCTGTCGGGTTCAAGGGGAGGCAAGCCTCGTGGAAGATCATGCGGTCAGGACGGACTCGCCCCATCCGCAAGCATAACAGCGAGCAGCTCGTCCCGCCCGTAGAGGTCCGGCCGGAAATGCATGGCTCCGTCGTCCCCCACCCAGGCGGTAAGATAGATAAGATACACGGGGATGGGCTTCCTCAGCGCCACGCTCCGCTCCTCCCCTGCGGCAAACGCCTCCGCCAACCGCTCCTTGTCCCAGCGCGGCGATTCGCCCAGCAGATAGGCCGCGAGGTCGCGGGCACGCTCGACCCTGACGCATCCTGAGCTGTACTGGCGTTGCTCTTTGCTGTACAGGCTTCGCTGCGGCGAGTCGTGAATGTAGATGTGCTCGTCGTTCGGGAACAGGAACTTCACCCGGCCCAGCGCGTTGGCGGGTCCGGGCTCCATCCGGAGATTGTACGGCATCGTCCTGGCGGTCCATCGCGCCCATTTCACCGAGTCCGGATGGATCTCGCGCGCTTCCTTTCCCCACCCCCGATACACCTTGATGTTCTTCTTCTTCAGATACTCCGTGTTCTTCGCCAGCTTCGGAAGAACATCCTCGTCGACCACCACGGGCGGCAGGTTCCACGCCGGGTTCAGCACGAGCGAGGTCATCGTGTCGACAAGGACCGGCGTCTGCCTGCCCGATTTCCCGACCACGGCGCGCGTCGAAAAGACGACCGAGTCCCGCTCCACGACACGCAACACAGCTTCGGGGATGTTCACAAGAATATAGCGCGCACCGAAATCCGCTGGGAGCCAGCGTGCCCGTTCGAGGCTCAACTCGATCTGGCGGATGCGCCCCTCCACCGGGACGTTGAGCTCGGCAAGCGTGGGCTTGTCGACCTTTCCCGTCGCCTTGAGACCGTTCAGGCGCTGGAAACGCTCGACGGCGGCTTTGAGCTTCGCGTCGAACGCCGCCGAATCCGGTCCCTCGACGTTCAGTTGCAGTCGCCTGCGCACCATCGTCACGCGAGTCCCCTTGCTTCCAGGGGCGAGTTCGGCACCGTCCGGGATCTGAATCCATCCTCCCGCCGCATACATGGCCCGGTATTCCCGGAGCGCACGCATCAGCCTCTGGTAGATGGGATGCCTCGCCTCCACGGAACGCACCGCTTCGCCGGGTCCTTCAACCTCGAGACGATTCACGAGCCCTTCAACAAATCCGGAGAGCGTGCGGAGCGACAGGCCATTCAGGTTCTAACCGGTGAGGATCAACCCGCCCGAACGACGTATGCCTGGCGAATCGAAGGAACGATGATGTCAGAGCGAGGTCGAGCCGGGCCGCTTCGCGTGCACGCTGCGAACGATCCGTCTTCGAGACCTCGTGATAGTCGGCGAGCAGCGCTTCGAGTTCCGCAGGATAGTATTCCCTCGGCTCGAGTCCCTGCAATCCCGAGGCGCGGAAGAGACCCAGCAACTCCTCTCCCGCCGGCGTCAATCCGCCTTCAAGGACCCATGCGGGGGAGTAACCGCGAAGCTCGTAGAACTTGGCTGCCTCAACGGACCCGTCGCCTGACTCGACCAGGTCTGCCACGGCGAAGGATTCATCGACGGCGATAGATCGGAGCACCGGGCTGACCAGGTCCCCAAAAGGCAGGGGCGCCGGCTCGGGCCTGGTGAATCCGATAAGGATGAAGAAGAAAGAGATAAGAGGTATCGACATTCTACCCTGAAAAACCTTCCTGAGCGAACATAGGTTCCAACACGCACAACCTGCCCGGATGAGGCATGATTGCGGCCGGGCGCCGGACGGTTGCCCGCAAGGCCCGTGAGAAGTCAGTTGGCAGAAAAATGCGGGAAACGGCTACAGCCCCGCTGAATGCGGGAGTCTTCCCTGGTGCGATTGGATCCACCAGAGTATGCGAAGGAAAGTATGTACAATATCAAGCGGAAGAAATGTGACAGGCAGGCACCGCGATGTCCGGTGATCGACGACATCTGTCACATTGTCAGGAATATGCTGCGAAAACGAGACGAAAACGGTACTATCAGCCCTTATAGCTGATGCGGTAGATCTTCCCCGCATAGTCATCTGAGACCAGCAAAGTGCCGTCGGGCATCACCAGGACATCGACCGGTCTGCCTGACACCTCGCCACCCCTCAGCCAACCCACGGCGAACGGTTCATATGAGACGACCTTGCTCCCCTGCAATTTGACGAGGGTGAGACGGTAGCCGATCGGCGCGGACCGATTCCAGGACCCGTGTTCGGCTATGAATATGGCGTTCCGGTACTCTGCCGGAAACTGCTTTCCCGGTGTAGAATCTCATGCCGAGAGAGGCGACGTGCGGTCCGAGCTTCCGCGCCGGCGGCGTGTAGTCCTCGACACGCTTCCCTTTTCCGAACTCCGGATCCAGGATGTCGCCGCCGTGGACGTACGGGAAGCCGAAGTGCATTCCGGCCGCGGGGGCGCGATTCAGTTCATCGGGCGGCTGGTCATCCCCGAGCCAGTCGCGGCCATTGTCCGTGAACCACAGCTCCTCCGTTTCCGGGTGCCAGGAGAACCCGACGGTATTCCGAACGCCGCGCGCAAAGAGTTCGAGATTCTTCCCGTCGGGATCCATCCGCATGATGGACGCGTAGCGCCTGTCCCCCTTCTCACACACGTTGCAGGGAGCTCCGACCGGGACGTACAGCTTGCCCTCCGGGCCGAACGCAATGAACTTCCAGCCATGCGACTTGTCCGTCGGGAAGCTGTCGTTGACCACGACCGGCGTGCGCGGCGCCCGCAGATTCTCCTCGATGGCATCGAACCGGAGCACGCGGCTGATCTCCGCGACATACAGCGCGCCGTCCCTGACTGCGACACCGTTCGGAGTATTGAGATCCTCCGCGATGACGATTGTTTCGTCGGCCTTCCCGTCGCGGTCGCGGTCGACCAGTGCCGTGACGGTCCCCCGCGAGAGCGATCCGACAAACACGGTCCCCTTCGGACCGATCGCAAGTGAGCGGGCCTGCTCGACATCGGCGAAGACCTCGATGGAGAATCCGGGAGGAAGGACGATGTGATCGAGCTTCGCATCGTCGGGCGGCGCAGCTGGGAGCGCGGCGCCAGCCGGCGACACAAACGCCACCGCGACGAGCGCGAGGATGAGCGCGCCGGAAATGGTCGGTCGGATCATGGCTATTCCATGTTCAGTGCAATCCGCTAGGCGGGCAACGGCGGCCGGACCGCTGGCGAGCGTAAAGAGGGAGATCTCCGGCCTCACAAGCCTGATCGGAACGCCAACCATGCCAACGCCCACATTCACATACAGATACCGATCCTGCTCGAGATACAGCCCCCTCGCATATTCATGGATCAGATAGACCGGGTTGAGATTGATTCCGTACATCTGGATCCCCACCTGACCGCCGTGCGTGTGTCCGGCAAGTGTCAGGTCGACGCCTGCGCGTTTGCTCTGCCGGAAGACATCCGGCCTGTGCGTGAGGAGGACGCTGAACATCTGCGGATCGACGCCGGTCAGCGCTCCCGGAAGGTCGGAAAAATTCCGATCCCCTTTGCCTTCGTCGTCGACTCCGACGAGTGCCATCGATTCCCCGTTGATGCGAAGGATGCGATGCTCGTTTGTGAGCACGTTGATGCCGCGGTCGCGCATGGCCGCCGCCACCTTCGGCGCGGTGGCATAATGGTCGTGGTTTCCGAGCACCGCATGCACTCCCTGCTCGGCGCGCAGCATCTCGAGCGCCCGGTGGAGCGGCTCGATCTGCGAGTCCGCGTTGTCCACCTGGTCGCCTGTCATGACGATGATGTCGGGGTGGAGCGCGTTCACACGCTCGAAGATCTCGCGCATGTTCCGCTCGGTCATAAACATGCCGGAGTGGATGTCGCTGATCTGCGCGAGCGTCAGGCCGTTCAGGCCGGAGGGCAGCCCCGGAAGGGAGAGCGTGATGCGGTTGATCGCGTAGTCGCGCGCCGTTGCGGCGGCGCTGATCGCAGGGATGGCTCCCATGGAGCCGGCCGTGGCAATTCCCGCGACCTTCAGAAACCGGCGGCGGTCCGCGTCGAAATCCGCGTGGGACTCACCCGCCGCACGATCCGCGGCAGCCGGCGCCGGCCGGAGCCACACGGTGAGCGCTTTGAGGCCCGACCATACCAGCATGGCAAGGTCACGCACTGACACGACCAGGAATGCGAGGACGATGGCAGCGAAGATGATCGCGCCCGGATAGATCACCAGGGCTTGAACCAGGGGGGAGTCATAGCCGCCCAACTCGCTGTATGCAAACCGGAGGAGGAACAGCAGGTTGACTGCAATGAGAACAGCCTTTCCGCGGCCGAGCCAGGCGGTAACCCGCCCGGGATGGGCAGCGCGGTGCGCCCAGGCCTTGAACAGCCGAAACAGCCGCCACTGCATCAGGCCAAACAGGGTCAAAATCGTCCCAAAGAACACCAGAAACAAGACAACTCGATTCACGTCACCCTCAGGCGTAATGTCTTCCCATCAGAACGCGGAAAACGTCCGAGAAGTTGCACGAGGGTTATTCTCGCCCCCCGGCCATGGCGGCGTCAATAATGCGCTGATTTGCCAGCCCGTTTTCGCCCGTGAGTTCCAGAGGGGTCCCGTTCAGGACCGCATCGCAGAAATGGGAGACTTCGGCCACGTAGAGGTTTGGGACCACGATCGGCTCGGACCTCGTCTCGATCCCCCGGTCATCCCTGCCAAGGGCCAGATCCAGCCGGCCATTGATATCGCCGGCCGTGAAATCGGCGGCGGAGAGCATACCGTCGTCGCCCACGATCTCGATGAAGCGGCGGCGAACCGGCGACCGGAACGAACAGATGACCGACGCGAGCGTGCCGCGGGAAAACCGGAGCGCCAGGTGGGAGGTCGCCTCTGTTCGTTCCTGCGTGGGGGGCGGATCGAGCGCCGCGGCGGTGTGCACCACCTCGTCCTCCAGGACGAACCGGAGCGTATCGATGCAGTGCACGGCGACGTCGAACACGGGACCGCCGCCCGCAAGCCGGCGGTCGTACAGCCACGAGCGCTGGCTGAGGCGTGCGTCATAGATGAATTCCGCCCGTGCGGAACGCACGGCGCCGATGACCCCGGATCTCAGGACCTCGCGAATCCTGATCGCCAGGGGCGACAGGCGGATCATGTGCCCCACCATCAGCTGCACGCCGTTCCGGCGGCACGCCGCGACCATGGACTCGGCCTCGGCGGTGTTCATGGCCATCGGCTTCTCGACGATGACGTGCTTCCCTGCCTCCGCCGCGGCGATCGTCTCGCGGCAGTGGGCCACATTCGCCGATACGATGAAGATCGCATCGACATCCGGATGCCGCACCATATCCTCCACGCTGGCGAACCCGTGCGGCGCCCCCGCCGCCGCGGCATTGGTGCGCGCGCGCTCGGCGGACCTGTTCTGAACGGCGACCAGCCGCGCATTCTTGACGTTCTTGATCGCGGGAGCGATCGCCCGGGCGGCGAAGCTGCCGAATCCGGCGATCCCGAACCTCACGGGATGATTCATGACGGACTCACGATGAGTGGATCAGGCGCGCGCGGCTGCACGCGCATCAAGCCGGCGCACAATCCTGGCATACAGCAGCAGAGCGAGCGCCGAGAACAATCCGATCGCGGCGAAGTAGTACCAGATATGATGCGACCGGTCGTACGCGTGGGCGAGAGCTTCGGGGGACAACGTCGCGGGGTCGGGCGCATACGCCGCCAGCAGATACCCTGAGATCCCGAAGCCGAGCAGCGATGAAACGAACGAATGAAGGTGGCTGAACCCGAGATAGAGGCCCTCCTCCCCCCTGGGCGCCTGCAGCGAGAAGAACTCCAGGTACCGCGGGGAGATGAACGACTCGGCAAGCCCCTGGACCACGATGCCCGCGATCAGCACGATCGTAATCGGGTGCGCCGTAACGCCGAAGGGAAGCTGCACGGAAGTTCCGAACCAGGATTCCAGCAGAGAACTTGACGCCATGCAGAGCGCGGAAAACGGCATGAGAAACATGCCGACCGCCATGGAGGTCACTGCCAGCCTCTTGCGCATGAGATGCGTTACAAGCAGCACGGTGGTGACGACGACGAACGGATTGACGTTGGCGATCCACTCGGGCGAGGCCTCCTTGCCCACGGTACGGAGCACGTACTTCGGCATCGTCGCATACATCTGGTGCTGGATGATCCAGAACCCCGCGACGATCAGCACCAGCGTGATGAGCCGCGGGCTCGTAAGGATCCGCATCAAGCCCTGCCACAGCTCGCCGAACGTCTTCCCTTCCCCTCTGATGTCCACGTTGCGATAGAACAGGTAGACGGCGACAAGCGCCAGCAGGGTCATCGCAGCGGCGTAGTAGTTGATCGCCTCCAGCCCGAGGTTGATGCGGAGCGGATACGCAATCGACTTGCCGGAAAAAGCGCCGACGTTGACCATGCCGTAGAAGATCGAGAAGGCCCGGGCGCGCGTGCCCGGCTCGCTGGTCTTGGCCACCGTGCCCGTGATGATCGACTTGATGAATGAGCCCCCGAACATCAGCACCACCAGCGCGGGGAGCACCGTGGTTTTGTACGGCGCGGCGCCAAGCGTGAAATAGCCGATTGTCAGGAGCGAAAAGGCGAGGATGATGGCCTTCCGGAAGCCTATCCGGTCCGCGAGCGCCCCGGCGAACGGCGGGAGGAAATACAGGCCGGCGGAGAACACGCCGCCGATCCAGCCGGCGGCGATATCGTCAAATCCGACAATATTGGTGAGGTAGAGCGTGAGCGCGATGAAAACGGCGTAGTACGCCGCACGCTCGAAGAGCTCGACGATGTTCGCCGTCCAGAATGCGCGCGGAAAGTTCCAGGACACCCGGGGTTCTCGTGCTGGATGGAAGACGTGACGTTAGTCGGGAACGCGGACGGGCATGGGAATCACACTCGAGCGACGGATCCGGCGTGCCTTCAATGCAAACAGGATGACGGCCGGAATCAGGAAACTCGCCGCCCCCAGCGTGGTCTTCACCTCGAAGTTCCAGACGTCGCTCACGCCGGCGGGAGGAATGAAGGCGAGCAGGACTCCCGCGAGTGTCACGATGAACCCGACGACCCCCATCGCGAAGACAATCGGCGTGGATCGGAAGAACCCCTCCCCTGCGGCGTAGCGTGCCGGATCGCGACGAATGACAACGAGCGCCGCGAACATGTAGAGATACGGAATCAGCTGAAGGATCACCGTCGTCTGGAGCAGGACCATGTACATGTCGCGCACGGACGCGCCGATCGCGCTGATGACAATGAAGAGGCTCGACGCGAACGCCTGCACGATCAGCGACACGTGGGGCGTCTGAAATCTCGGATGAATTCTGCCGAACGCCGCGGGAAGAAAGCGATCGATCCCGATGACGAACGGAATCCTGGCCGACCCCGCGAGCCAGGCAGAAGCATTGCCCGCGGCGTTCAGGCTCATCAGAATGGCGACAGGCACGACGACCCAGAGCATGTTCAGCTGCTCCGCCGTGCGATGCACGCCCTGCAGGATGCCGTCGATGACGCCGATCTCCGCTGCCGGGATGCTGGCCTGCAGCGCCGCAGTGGCGACGAGGTACAACACGATCGTCACCCCCCCGGCAAGTACCACCGCCCGCGGGATGATGCGGCGCGGCTCCTTCAGTTCGTCCCCCATCACGGAGCCGAGCTCGAGACCGACGAAGTTGAGGCACACCACGCTGAGCAGGGAGAGCGTCCGCCAGTCGCTGAACGCCATCGCCATCGATCCGCCGTCCAGCGGGTTGGCGAGGCCGTGCGTGCGCGCGGCCACGACGCCGACCGCGACCAGTATCGAAGCGGTCAATGCCGTGCCGGCGACACCCAACGCCTGGATGATCGACGCGAAGCGAAGGCCGACGATGTTGAACCCGGTGATGATCCAGAGCAGCACCAGAGAGATCAGCGACATCATGAACGGATCATCGGCCAGGCCGGACGTGGCATCACCCCCTACGAACGCCGCGAACCCCACGATATAGAAGAGCAGCGTCGGGATGTAGAAGATGTTGTTCGTCCAGTAACACCACCCGGAAAGGAACCCGTGGAAGTCCCCGAACGCCCGCTTGCTCCACGTGTAGATTCCCCCTTCCTGAGGAAATCGACTGGAGAGTTCAATGACGGCGATCGACTGAGGGAGGAAGAAGAAGACGAACCCCAGAATCCAGAAGACGAACGCAGCGGGGCCGATACTGCCTACGACGGGAATGCTGTTGAGGTTGACGAGCGCCGCGACGAGGAAGAGCGACAGTCCTGCGAGTCCCAGCACGCGGGGAAGATGGGGTTGTTCGGCGTTCAATTTCTGTCGAGGCACCCTTCTGAAGATTGTGCAAATATCATCGTTCAGAATTGAAAATGCAATATCCGGAGAGAAATTTCCTGAGTGAGGAAGAGGCGGCGGTGGTGGACGGTGGGAGTCAAGGAGAGACGGACATGGAAACGAGGCGGCGGTTGTGGACGTCAACCCGGGGGACTACGACCGGCGCGAATGCGCTGACTCTGTCTGTGCCTCGACGGGGGCTGTGCGAAGGTTCAACCCGCCGCCCGGCTCCCCATCTGCTTGTCGAGCATATACAGTGCCGTCCCGGAGTCGCCGACCAGCTCCAGCGCCGCGATGATTTCACCCGCGTTCCGTTCCTCTTCCACCTGCTCCGTGATGAACCACTGCAGGGCCACCTGGGTGGCGTAGTCGTTCTCCTTGGAGGCCAGCGCGTACAGCTTATTGATGGCGGCAGTCACTTTCTTCTCGTGAGCCAGGACCTGCTTGAACACATCCAGCGCCGACGCGTACTTTACCGGCGGTTTGTCGATGCTCTGGAGGACCAGCTTCCCTCCCCGCTCCAGAACCATGTCGTACAGCTTCATTCCATGCCCGACCTCTTCCTGCCATTGAATCCGCAGCCATTTCGCAAAACCGGGCAGATTCCTGCCTTCGCAGTAGGCCGACATGCCGAGGTAGATATAGGCGGAGTTCAGTTCGAACGCGAACTGGTCGTTGATGGCGTCGTTCAGAGTTGTGCTCAACATAGGGTGTAGTCCTTCCTCATGTGCGTTGATACAGGGGTACAAACGTGCGGTGGATCAAGCTACCAAGCCATGAGGAGAGAAGCAAGCAGCCGGCTGCACGCGCTGAAGAGATGGGCCCGCAGCGGTTTCCCTGGCCCGCAGCGGTTTCCTTGGCCCGCAGCGGTTTCCCGGCCCTCGCCGGGTCGGCTGACCGGACCGGACCCGATTGCACGTCGGCCTTCCAGGTTGTATCTTTCGTCATGTCTCCCCGACCACTTCTCGCCGGCCTGCTCCTCGTCGCGGTCGGAAGCGCTTCCGGACAGTTCCTGCCGGACCCCCCGGGCGAAGGGTGCTCTGCCAGGAACCGCGGCCTGGCGAGACTCGCCGCATCGCCCGCCGCATTCGCCGACCCGGGCATCGACGCCCGTCACTACGCGCTCCGTCTGAATATCGTTCCGTCCTCCCCCCTGCTTCTCGGGCAGGTCACGATGACCGCAACCGCAGTCCATGACACCGTCACATCAGTCATCATGGACCTCTCCGCGCCGATGACCGTGGATTCCGTGCGGGCCAACGGCGTGACCCGCCGGTGGAACCGCTTTCCACAGGGCTTCTCCGTCGAACTGCCAGCACCCGTGCCCGGGGTGGAACCATCATCCTCGAGACGTATTATCACGGCATCCCGTCCTCCTCAGGGTTTGGAAGCTTCATGTTCGCAAGCGCCAGCGGCGCCCCCTGGGTCTGGACGCTGAGCGAGCCGTACGGCGCCCGCGACTGGTGGCCGTGCAAGGATCACCCCATCGACAAGGCCGATTCCGCAAGCATCGACATCACGGTCCCCGTCAGGCCTGAAGGTCGGGTCAAACGGACTCCTCCGTGCGGTCACCGACAACGGCAACGGGACCAGAACGCACCACTGGGTCGAGCGCTATCCGATCGCGACGTATCTGGTCTCGCTTGCGGCAGCGGACTACGTCGAATTCTCCGACTGGTTCAGGTACGGTCAGAACGACTCGATGCAGGTATTGAACTACGTCCTCCCGGGGGAACTGGCGGAGGCGAGGCCCGCGCTCGCGAGGACGATCCCCATGCTGGAGGCCTTCACCCGTGTGTTCGGCGAGTACCCGTTCATCACCGAGAAGTACGGGCACGCCCGGTTCGGCGCGGGCGGGGCGATGGAGCATCAAACGATGACCTCAACAACGACGTACGCGGAGGACGTCATCGCCCACGAGCTGGGGCATCAGTGGTTCGGCGATCTGATCACGTGCGCCAACTGGCAGGAGCTCTGGTTGAACGAGGGGTTCGCCACATACAGCGAGGCACTCTACAGGGAAGCGGTCTACGGCTCCTCGTCCTACAGGGAACACATCGCTGCGCGAATGCAGGCGGCATATCTCGCGCCGGGGACGCTATACCTGCAGGACACCTCGACGGTCGGCGAGATGTTCCGGTTCTCCCGGGTCTATGCAAAGGGCGCATCCGTCCTGCACATGCTCCGGCACGTTCTCGGGGACAGCACGTTCTTCCGGTGCCTCAGGGAGTATGCCGGCGATTCACGGTTCAGATACGACGTCGCGACGACGGCCGATCTGCGGGAGGTGTGCGAGCGTGTCTCCGGCCAATCCCTGGGGTACTTCTTTGACGAATGGGTGTTTGGCGAAGGCTACCCTATCTACTCATCCGAGCAGCAGGTGACGCGGGACGGCGACTCATATCTGACGACGGTGACGCTGAAGCAGACGACGTCGGGCAGCTCTCCCGAATTCTTTGTTATGCCGGTGGATCTCCGTCTCAGCGGGGGCGGGTTCGACACGACCGTCGTCGTCAGTCATCAGTTTGACGGGCAGACATTCACGGTGCGCACTGCCTGGGCTCCGGACCTGACGGTCATCGACCCCGACGGCTGGATTCTGAAGGATGTCATCGACCCGGGCGGGCTGATTCCGTCATCGGTCTCGCTCGCGCCGAACTACCCCAACCCGTTCAATGCCGGGACAACCCTTGAGTATGCGCTTCCCGGAGCCCGCGAGGTACGCCTGGCGGTGTTCGACGCAACGGGCAGCCTGGTGCGCACGCTTGAGGAGGGTATCCGTGAGCCGGGTTGGCACGTCGTGTCCTGGGACGGGCGGAATGACCACGGCATCCTCGTCGCCTCAGGCGCGTACTTCACCAGGCTCCTGGCTGGATCCACGCTGCTGAGCCGCCCCATGCTTCTCCTACGCTGACGAGTCCAATGCCTCGACCAACCGCGTTCATTACCGGCGCCTCCTCAGGGATCGGCGCCGCGTTTGCCCGTCGCCTCGCGCGCGACGGGTACGATCTTGTCCTGCATGGCCGCCGCGAGCACCTGCTCGCCTCACTCTGCAAGGACCTTGAGACCTCGCACGGAGTTCGGGCCGACTACGTCCTGGCCGAGCTCTCATCGCCGGAGGGCGTAGACCGGGTCCGTCAGAGGCTTGAGCGCGTCGAACGCCTCGCGATGCTTGTCAACAACGCAGGCTCCGGCTCGACGAAGCTGTTTCACGAAGAGGAGCTTGCCGGCCAGCAAGGGATGGTCCACACCCACGTCGTGGCGGCGCTCCACCTGTGCCACTGCAGCGATTCCGATGATGAGGCGCCTTGGAGGCGGAACGATCATCAACGTCTCCTCCATCGCCTCGTTCACGCCCGGGAGGCGGAGCGCCACCTACTGCGCCGCGAAGTCGTTTCTCACGGCCTTCAGCGAAGCGCTGCATCTGGAAGTGGGCGGAGACGGGATTCGCGTCCAGGCGCTCTGCCCCGGATTCACGACGACCGATTTCCATTCCCGTCTCGGCCTGACGATCGGGCCGGGAATACGACGGGTCTTCATGACACCGGAAGCGGTGGTCGATCAGTCGATGCGGGATCTCAAGCGGGGAAAGGTGATCAGCGTCCCGGGGTGGACGTACCGTGCCATCCGGCTCGCGGCCCGGCTGATCCCGACGAAGGCTCTATTATGTGCTGGCGCGCGAGGTCGCGGGGCGCGCCAGGGAAGGCGGGTCAGTCGTGTGAGGCGTCCGCATCGGGGAGCATTGACAGCAATTCCGTCATCAGCTCCAGGTCCTCCTCATCTCCTGCCGCCCTGTACGCATTGATCAGGTTCCTCAGCACGCGCGCGATGATGGACCGGACGTCGCTCCGGAGGTTCAGGAGGTCGCGCACGGTGACCGTCACCGGGTCGAGGTATCGTGCGAGCAGCGTGTCGTCGATCAGCAGCCCGCCGTGGAAGCAGTCGATAATCAGGGGATCGCCCCGCTCGAAGGTCATGGCAAGGAAATGCCCGGGGAAATTGCACCCGTCGATCGACATGCCCAGGCGGTGCCCGACCAGCATGAAGACGAGCGCCAGGCTGATGGGGATCCCGCGCTTCTGCTCGATGACGTAGACGAGGTCGCTGTTGCGCGGATTGTAGTAGTCGTCTTTCGCCCCCGCCAGCTGTTTCTGCGCGAACAGGAATTCCGAGAGCCCGCGAACGTCGGCCTGCAGTCCCATTCCCCTGAATTCCCCGGCCAGCGCGTCGAGCAGGTGCGTGAGGGCGCCAGGGCGTCTGCCGCCGCCCTGGTAATCGGCGATCAACGTCAGCGCCGCCTCCAGCTGTTCCTTGTCCCCCTCCTTCGCCATCCATGAGCGCCAGCCATTGCGAAGGCGGTCCCGGGCAGCGGCCGCACTCTGGGCGCGAACGAACGCCAGCTGTTCGGCGGTCATCTCGAGGCCCTGGCGCGCGAGCTCCCGGGGGAGGTCTTCACCGAACAGCGCAAGCTGGG
This sequence comes from uncultured Ignavibacteria bacterium, assembly GCA_963701735.1. Lineage (GTDB taxonomy): Bacteria > Bacteroidota > Ignavibacteria > UBA10030 > UBA6906 > CAWABB01. Next base: position 422,977 of record CAVPBI010000026.1, read on the forward strand.
CCACAACCGCCTCTCGCACCTCCGGCGTGTCGTCGTCGAGCAGGCGCAGCAGGTGGGGAATCTGTGTGGGATCAGGCATCATGTGTGTACGGATCGGGGATACGGGTCCATGGCATATGAGGCAAACCCCGCGCCAACGGAGTTGCCGGCGGCGGCGCCACGGGCCGCGTGCGTGCGGCCAGACGCGGCGCATGTCTGCTCATCGGCCCTTCACGCCCGATGGTGATCCGGTCGCCAGGAGCGCACCGCACGCTTGATCTGGTCTTCGGTCAGCCCCTCTTCGGCAGCGCGGCGCGCGAGATCCAGGAACTCTTCGTCGGACGCAAAACGCAGTCCGATGATCTGCCGCATCGTCAACCTCGGGTCCAGCAGCGTACCTGTGCGTGCGAAGTGCCGCAGGTTTTCCTCCGCCCGTATCGCCCGGTCCTGCGCCTTCACCGCAAAGCTCCGCACGAAGAAGTACATGAGAAGCAGGATCACGCACACTGCCACCAGAAGAGACGCGCTGTAGATCCGCTGATGGTTGCCGAGCGAGGCCATCAGATTCACGATGGACCCGATCAGCGTGACGATGATCAGCGTCAGCGCCACAAAATGGTAGAGCGGGACGTACCGCCGGTGTGTTTCGTATGCCTGTGGTTTCATGCTGTCGTTTGCACCAGATGTCGTTTGACCTTCTGCGTGGTTGTCTTCTCGAACTCCTTCTCGCGAACATAGAACTTCCTGATCTGCTTGAAGGGCGCGAGCTGCTTGTTCACCAGCTCGATCTCCTCGGCGACCGTCTTGTTGATCAGCTCCGGCGTGATCTGGACCCCCCGTGTCTCCGACAGCTCGATGAAGGCTTCAGCGTCGACCACCACCTGGGCCGCGATGACCTCACCCAGCTTCGGATCGGCCTCCCCGAAGACCATGGATTCCAGCAGATAGGGACTCCGGCGCAGGATATCCTCCACCTCCTCCGGGTACACGTTCTTTCCCGACTTCGAGATGATGATGTTCTTCGCGCGCCCGCTGATATGAAGGAACCCGTCCTCGTCGATGCGGCCCAGGTCACCCGTCTTGAACCATCCGTCCTCGAACGTCGCCGCCGTGGCAGCATCGTTCTTGTAGTATCCCAGCATGACGCTGGGACCCTTGGCCCAGATCTCCCCGACGCCGTCGGGTCCTGGATCGTGAATGGTCAGGGACACGCCGGGCAGCGGAAGGCCCGCCGCTTCGTCCTTGAAGTTCTCCACCTTGTTCAGCGCCAGGATCGGGGAGGTCTCCGTCAGCCCGTACCCCTGGAGGAAGCCGAATCCGAAGGCCCGGAGGCCCTTCGACACCATGGGGTCCGGGGCGGCTCCGCCGGCGATGAACAGCCTGATCGAGCCGCCAAACCGCTCATGGATCTCGTGAAAGACCTGGCGTTTCGACCTTGACCATCCGACCCGCTCCAGCAGATCTGTCGCCTTGATGAGCGGGCCGATGATCGACGCTGTCAGTCGTTTCTCCTGGATCGCCTTCGTGATGCGCCTGAACATCTTGTCGTAGAGCAGCGGGACCCCAAGGAGCATCGTGGCGCGCGAGGCCTTCAGGTCATCCACCACGGTCTTGAGCGAGCGCGCGTAGCTGACGCTCGCCCCGTTGTACAGCGGGCACAGGAAGCCGCAGGTGCATTCGTAGGCATGATGGATCGGAAGGACCGACAGGAACCGGTCCTCGGGGTGGATTCTCACCGAATAGGACATCGCGCGGATGTTTGACGCGATGTTGTGCTGGCTCAGCATCACCCCCTTTGCCTTGCCAAGGGAGCCGGATGTGAACAGGATCGCCGCCATGGCCTGGGCGTCTATCCGCGGGAGATCCTCGGCACGGCACGCCGGGGTCGACGAGAGGAGGCGCGCCATCGAGGAAACGCCCGCCCTGTGGTCCGGAATGTCCATGTTGACGTACACGCGAAGGTTCTTCATCGATGACCTCCGCTCGCTCAGCAGCGGCTCGAAGGCATCGCTGTAGATGATCGCCGTCGCTTCCGACTCGTGGAGGACGTTCAGGATCTCGTTGATGGAGAGTTTGGCGTCGACGGGGACGACGACATGATTGAAGCACATGCACGTGAGGTAGCTGACGCCCCACTGAACCCGGTTTTCGCTGAGGACCGCGATGTGGCTCCGCTCGGGCAGTCCGAGCGCACGCAGGGCGGTACCAAACCGGAGCACCGAGTCGAGCAACGAGGCGTACGTCACCCGGGGGAGTGGCGTTTCTTTCAGGTCTTCAAGGGCCAGTGTGTCCCCGTAGACCCGCGCCGACCTCAGGACGAGGTCCTGGATGGTCGGGATTTCCGGCATGGACGAGAGTGCAGAGTTGTCGGTCATGAATAGCTCCGTTGTGCGGCCGAGCCAGCGCAGACGCCGCCGTCAGGCGGTGGCAGGCTTGGCCAATGTGGCGAGACGGGTTCCCGACATGGTTTCGATCTCCGCGTGGAGGCTGTTCCCGGCCGCATCCATCGTCACGATGGCCGGGAAGTCTTTCACGCGCAGGTGCCACATCGCTTCCGGAACGCCGAACTCGAGGAAATCCACCCCCTCCACCCGTTCGATACACTGTGCATAGTATTGGGCGGCGCCCCCGATCGCGTTCAGATACACCGCTCCATGTTGCTTCAGCGCCGCCAGTGTCCTGGGGCCCATCCCGCCCTTCCCGATCACCGCCCGGAGGCCGAACCGCTGAATGATGTCGGCCTGGTACGGCTCTTCCCGGCTGCTGGTGGTCGGTCCGGCTGCATTGATGAACCACTCTTCGCCTTTCTTGAGCGCCACGGGTCCGCAGTGATACAACGCCGCGCCCCGGAGGTCCTGCGGCGAATCGTGCGTGAGGAGGTGATGATGCAGCACATCCCTCCCGGTGTACACCATGCCGCTCAGGAGCACAACGTCTCCGACTTTGAGCTGCCGCACCTGGCTCTCCCCCAGCGGTGTCGAGAGGCGGATCTCCCGCCCGGTGAGCGTGAGCCCCTGGTCCTTCGCCATCCGCATGGCAGGCGTGTCTTCGCGATACAGCCAGCGCTTGATCTCCCCGGTCCTCGCGTCAATGATGACGCCAAGCCGACGGAAGGCCCAGCAATCGTACGCGACCGAGACGAAGAAGCTGGCGGGAAGCCTGTGGTATGCGCCGATCTTGCAGCCGATGAGCGTGGCTTCCCCGCCGAATCCCATCGTTCCGATCCCGAGCGTATTGGCGGTGCGCATGATCTCCGCTTCCAGCTTTGCGAGGTCGGGATTCGGATTGATGTCGTCCAGCGTCCTGAAGAGCTGTTGCTTTGCGTAATGATACCCCGACGCGCGGTCACCGCCGATGGCGACGCCGACCGCGCCGATGCTGCACCCGTGCCCCTGCGCCTGCCAGACCGCATGGAGGATGCACTTCCTGACGCCTTCCAGATTTCGGTCCGCCCGGCCCAGGTGCTGGATCTCCATGGGAACCGAGTACTGGATATTCTTGTTCTCGCAGCCGCCGCCCTTGAGGATCAGGCGTACCTCGATGTCGTCGCCTTCCCACTGCTCCCAGTGAATCACAGGGGCGCCCTGTCCGAGGTTGTTGCCGCTGTTCTTCCCGGTGAGCGAGTCCACCGTATTGGGCCGGAGCTTTCCGAGCTTCGTGGCCTCGACAATGGCTTCATGGATTGCGGCCTTCATCACAAGCTGGTTGACGCCCACCGGAGTCTTGATCTCAAACGTGGGCATTCCGGTGTCCTGGCAGATCGGGGCCGCGTTGTCGCACGCCATATCGATGTTGATCGCGATCGTCTCCAGGGCGAGACCGCTGCGGGTGTCCTTCGGTTCGTGCTCGCGGGAGGCGGCGATCGCGCGGCGGACATCCGGGGGCAGGTTACTTGAAGTCTCAACGATCAGGCGGAGCATGCTGGCTTTGAAGTGATCCATTGTCCTTCTCCTCGTCTATGATTCGGCGGGGTAATACCGGGGTCGTTCTCTGTAGGGGATCGGGTCGTCCAGGCCGAGCGATTGGAACGCCCTGAGGCGGAGCGCGCAACTGTCGCACACGCCGCACGCCAGGTCCTCATCCTGGTAGCACGACCACGTCAGGTGGAGCGGGGCCCCCAGTTCCATGCCCCGCTGGATGATCTGACGCTTGGAAAGAGAAATGACGGGAGTCTGCACCACGGGAGCGTGGCCGGGCCTCGTCCCCCTCTCTATCGCAACGTTGAATGCCTCGAAAAACGTTCTGCGGCAATCGGGGTACCCGGAGGAATCTTCCTCCACCGCCCCGATGACGATCGCCTTTGCCCCGATCACCTCCGCCCAGCTCACTGCGACAGACAGCATCCCGGCGTTCCGGAACGGGACATAGGAGCTCGGGATCCCCGATCTTTCCAGGTCGGCGCGCGGGACGGGCAGAGACGGGTCCGTGAGGCTCGACCCCCGGATGTCCCGGAACTGCTCCATGGAAACGACCAGCTGACGGGCAACGCCGTAGTGCTCGGCGATCGCGTGAAAGGCGCTGAGCTCCCGCGCCTGGGTCCGTTGCCCGTAGTCAACGTGCAGGAACGCACAATCGTACGTCTCGCGCGCCAGCGCGGCAGCGACGCAACTGTCCATCCCTCCGCTCACCAGCACGACCGCGAGGTCCCGCGCCATCAAACGCCCCTGGCTGAAGGTTCCCACACGTACTTGTGCATTTGCAGCTGCATACGGACGGGGACGCGGCTCTCCAGAATCCAGCCGGCCAGCGTGACCGGCTCCAGCTCGCCAAAGACCGGAGAGAAGATGAGGGGGCAGCTGGCCGAAAGCTCGAGGTCCCGGATCCTGGCCACCGCCCAGTCGAAATCGGCCCTGTCGCGCAGGACGAACTTCAGCTCGTCGGTCTGCTTGAGCTCGGCGATATTTCCCCAGAAATTCCGGTGGCTCATCCCGCTCCCGGGGCATTTGATATCCACGATACGGCGGACCCGGGGATCGACCGGGGCGACACTCACGGCCCCGCTGGTTTCCAGCATGACATCGTACCCCCGGTCGCACAAGGCAGTCATGAGCTCGAACGCCCCTGCTTGCAGCAGCGGCTCGCCACCGGTCACCTCAACGAGCTTGCACCGGAAGGCCTCGACCCGTTCGAGGAGTTCGGCGACGCTCATTCGCGTCCCCTCATAGAAGGCGTACTCGGTGTCGCACCAGGTACAGCGGAGATTGCAGGCGGTGAGCCGTACAAAAACGCAGGGGAATCCCGCCTGTGAGGATTCCCCTTGAATACTGTGGAAAATTTCGTTGACGAGCAGCGAATTCATTGCGGGAGGCGTCCGTCAGCGTGTGCGGCCAACGTACGGAAAGCCCGCAGGAAATGCAACCTGTCAGAAAGCCGCGAAAGCGCTCAGGAAGCGCCCGGAAGGCTCCTTCGGCGTGCGATGCAGTTGCGTATGGACGCCACCACGAGATCATCGTCCGCCGGCTTGGCGATGAAATCATCGACCCCAAACCGCTTGCCGGCCACCATGGTGTCGTGATCCAATCGGGCGGCAAAGAAGATGAACGATGTCGTGGAAAGGGCGCCGTTTGACCGGATCCGATGAAAGAGCTCGAACCCCTCGGGGCCGCGCTCGAAGTTCACCTCGGATACGATGACGTCCGGCTGCAGGGTCGCAAGGACTTCGACAGCCTCCTCGAGACTCGAGGCCCCCACGGTCTCGACCCCCTCCCGCTGAAGGCTGTGCGAGAGCGAGGTGAGCACGCGTTCGTCCTGGTCGACGAGGAGTACGGTGGCCGCCCGTTCGCGGGTCGTTGCGCGCCCCTGTTGTGCCTGCCCGTTTCCGTTGCGGTGATGCGTCAGGCGATCAAGGCGTTCGGAAACGATGCGTTCAAGATCCCGGTGTGCTCCAGATTCGGGGTCAATTTCCGCGACCTTTCTGATCGCATGTTGTGCCGCGTTGAAGCGCGACATACCGATGCATTCCTGGGCGTGCTCCAGGTAGTGCTCCGCCTTCGCACGCCGATATTCATCGGGTGTCAAGAAATCCTGAGTGTTCTGTTCCATCCGGCCTGGACGGTGATGAGGATGTTGGGCGGGGGAGGCATTGAAATGTACGTATGAATATATGGCCCGGCAGAGGTGATGGATGTGTTGGGCGTCACCAAAGGGTGGTTATTGCGGGAGGTGCCGTTTTCGGGTTTGTTTCGATAGATTTGCCGTCACCCATGTCCCCCCGACACGCCACTGCGGTCATCAATCCCGACGTGGCGATCCGTCAGGACGACGAAAAGACGGCCACGGGCGTCAGGGGTCGATCAGTCCCCGGGAGAGGAGCACGTAGAGAAGGAGTCCGAGCGCAAGGCGGTACCAGACGAAGATCATCGTGCTGTGTGAGCGGAGGTACCGGAGGAGCCACGCGATGGCGGCGTACCCCGCGACGCCGGACACGATGGTCGCAATGATCAGGTTGCCGACGCCAAGCTCGAAGACGGAAGGGTCGATCCTGGTCATCTCGAACACGCCGCTCGCAAAGACAGCCGGGATGCTCAGCAGAAAGGAGAACCTGGCGGCGTCGTCGCGGCGGAGTCCGAGAAAGAGGCCGGCGGTCAGCGTGGTGCCGGAGCGGGACGACCCCGGGATGAGCGCAAGCGCCTGCGCCATGCCGATGATCAGGGCGTCAACCCAGGTCAGCTCCGCGGCCGTGCGCGTGTGGCGCGACACGCGTTCGGCGAGCCACAACAGGAGGGCGAGGGCGATCAGACTCGCGGCCATCACCGCGGTGGTCTTGGTCAGCACCCCTTCGATCACGTGTTTGAAGGCGAACCCGATCAGCACGACGGGAACCGTGCCGACGATAATGGCAAGGGCGAGGCGGGAGTCGGCGCTGTACGAAGCAAACCTGAGCCCGTGGGCGCGCAGGTCACGCAGCAGTGCCGTGGCCATCGCCACAATATCGCGCCAGAAGTAGACGACGACGGCTGCGAGCGTGCCAAGCTGCATGACCGCGATGAACGCTGTCCACGCTTCCGGATGCGCGGGATTGATGAGCCCGAGAACCTTGCCGGACAACGTCAGGTGCGCGGTGCTGCTGACGGGGAGAAACTCCGTCGCTCCCTGCACGATTCCGAGCAGGACGGCGATCCATGGGTTCACTGGCGCTCACTCCGTATTGGTGGAAGCACAAAATATACCACGGTTGCGCCAGAAACACAACGCAGGCTTACCCCAGGATCGCGAGCAGCACGCCGGCGGCGATCGCGGTGCCGATCACCCCCGCGACGTTCGGTCCCATCGCGTGCATCAGGAGATAGTTCTGCGGATTGTACTCCTGCCCGACGTTGTGGGAGACGCGCGCCGCCATGGGGACTGCCGACACGCCGGCCGAGCCGATGAGGGGATTGACCTTGCCGCCGGTCAGACGATACATCAGCTTCCCGACCAGCACCCCTCCGACGGTCGAAAAACCGAATGCGATCACGCCAAGCGAGAGAATCTTGAGGGTTTCCAGCCTGAGGAATACCTCGGCCCCCATCGTCATGCCGACACAGGTCCCGAGGAAGAATGTCACGATATTGATCAGCTCGTTCTGGGCCATGTTGGTGAGGCGCTCGACGACTCCGCTTTCGCGGAGCAGGTTTCCGCCCATCAGCATGGCAAGCAGCGGCGCCGCCGGGGGAACGATGAGGACGCCGATCGCGGCGACCGCGAGCGGGAAGATGATCTTGACCTTCTTCGACACCGGCCTGGGGGTCTCCATCACGACGAGCCGCTCCTTTTCCGTCGTGAGCGCCCGCATGATCGGGGGCTGTATCAGCGGAACGAGCGCCATGTACGAGTATGCCGACACGGCGATCGGGCCCAGCAGATGCGGGGCAAGCTTCAGCGTGAGGTAGATGGCGGTGGGTCCGTCGGCGCCGCCGATGATGCCGATAGCCGCGGCTTCCTGCAGGTTGAATCCGAGCGCGACCGCCATGAGCAGCGCGATGAAGACGCCGAACTGCGCGGCCGCTCCCAGCAGGAATGTTTTCGGATTCGCCAGCAGCGGCCCGAAATCGGTCATGGCGCCGATGCCCAGAAAGATCAACGGCGGAAAGATCTCGAGCTCAATCCCCTTCGAGAGGTAATAATAGAGGCCGCCGATCGTCGTCGCCGTCGGGAGGAGTCAGGAGGCCGCTGCCCGGAAGGTTGGCAAGAAAGGCGCCCAGGCCGATCGGCAGCAGGAGCAAGGGCTCGAACCCCCGCCGGATCGCAAGGTAGATCAGCAGACAGGCCACCCCGAGCATGGCGATCTGACCCCAGGTCAGCATCCAGAACCCCATGCCGTGGAGGAATCGTTGAATGTTCTCGGCCATAGGAGCTCCCCCTACTCGAAGGTCAGGAGCGACTGCCCGGCCTCGATCCTGTCGCTCACTTTCACCCTGATCGCTTTGATCTTCCCGGTCTGCGGCGACGAGATGTTCGTCTTCATCTTCATCGCTTCCAGAATGAACAGGATGTCGTTCTCCTTCACCGACTGCCCTTCCTTGACAGGTATCTCCAGCACGACGCCGTTGATCGGCGAGGTGAGGGTCTTCTTGTCGGCGGCGGTGGAGCGTGTTTTCGTCGGGATCGGCGCCGTGGGAGGCGTGATGTAGCTGTCCACGGTGCGCACCGGCGGACGGAACGGCGGAAGCTGGTCCGTCGCGTCGTCGTCCGAAACGACCTCGACATCCACCTCGTAGCGTTTGCCGTTGACCGTGATCAGAAGCTTTTTCATGTCGTGGATTTCCTCTTTGGAATTGCGTGTGAAGCCATGATATTCAGACGGCCCGTGCTGGTCCAGGCGCCGGTGGCGGCGCCGTCGAGGAAGCGCATGCGCCGGATGCGCACGGGCTTCCGGATGGCGACCGCGGCAGCCGCCGTCAGGACCGCGACGAGCACGTCGTTCACGTCCTGCTGTTCGGGCGTCGCCTCGACCCTGGCGGCGTACCGCCGGATGCGGAAGAGATTGAACCGCTCGTCGGAAGCCCGCAGGGCGACGATGAGCCCGGCAAACAGGAGCAGCGAGAGAAAGACGACGCCCATCCCCACCACCAGGATCAGCGACGCCTCGAGCATGAGATCGAGCATGGGCGGCTCCGTATCAGAGTGGTATCAGGCCGTGTTTCTTCTGCGGCCGGAGATCGCGTTTGTTCCTGAGCGACTCGAGCGCCACGGACAGGTACGCCCTCGTCCGCCGGGGTTCGATGACCGCGTCAATCATCCCCTTTCCCGCGGCCTGATAGGGGGTCGAAAACTGCAGCCGGTACTCCTCGATCAGCTCTTTCCGGCGGCCCTTCGGATCGGGCGCGGCCTTGATTTCGTTCCGGAACAGGACGTTCACCGCCCCTTCGGCGCCCATCACGGCGATCTCCGCCGTGGGCCATGCGGCCACGCGGTCGGCCCCCAGGCTCTTCGCGCACATCGCGAGGTACGCCCCGCCGTACGCCTTCCGGACGACAATGGAGATCTTTGGCACCGTTGCGGCGGAGAACGAGAACAGCATCTTCGCGCCGTGGCGGATGATCCCGCCGAACTCCTGCTCGACGCCCGGGAGGAACCCCGGAACGTCCACAAACGACACCAGCGGGATATTGAAGGCGTTGCAGAACCGGATGAACCGCGAGGCCTTGTCCGACGCGTCGATGTCGATCGCCCCGAACTTCACGGCCGGCTGGTTCGCCACGACGCCGATCACCCGCCCGTTCATCCGCGCAAATGCGACGATCATGTTCCGGGCGTAATGGCTCTGGACTTCGAAGAGCGTGCCGGGATCGACGATCCTGTTCAGGATCTCAAACATGTCGTACGATTCGCGCGAATCGTCGGGAAGAATCGCGTTGAGCGAATCGTCCTCGATCATGAGCAGATCCCCCGTCGCATGTGACGGCGGATCTTCCGTGTTGTTGTTGGGGAGGTAGCTCAGCAGCGTCTGGACAATCTCCACCGCGTCAGCGTCGTCGCGCGCGATGAAATGCACGTTGCCGCTGTACGAAGCCTGTGCCATTGCACCGCCCAGCTCCTCCGCCGAGATCACCTCGCCGGTGGCTTCCTTGATCACTTCGGGGCCGGCGATGAACAGCTGCCCTGTGCCCTGGACCATCACGATGAAGTCCATCAGCGCGGGGGAATACGCTGCGCCGCCCGCACACGGGCCGGCGATGACCGCGATCTGCGGAACCACCCCCGAGAGGAGCGTATTATAGTAGAAGATCCTCCCGTACCCGCGGAGGGAGTCGACGCCCTCCTGGATCCTGGCTCCGCCGCTGTCGTTGAACGCCACATAGGGCGCGCCGGCCTTCAGCGCCATGTCCATGATCTCGCATATCTTCCGGGCGTGCATCCAGCCGACGCTTCCGCCCATCACGGTGAAGTCCTGCGAGGAGGCGTACACCAGCCGCCCGCGCACCGCCCCGAGCCCGGTGACGACGCCGTCACCCGGGAGTTCGCGGCCCGCCATTCCGAAGGCCGTCGCGGAATGGGCGACGTAGCGGAACAGCTCATCGTAAAACCCGTTGTCGAAGAAGAGGTGCAGGCGCTCGTGCGCCGTCATCTTCCCGGCCTTGTGCTGCGCCTCGATCTTCTCCGGGCCGCCGCCGAGCACCGTGCGCGCGTTCTTCTCGCGCAACACCTGAAGCTTTTCCTGAACCGTCTGCATGCGTTGAGTTCCGTTTATGGATGTTCGCACAGCTCCGTCAGCACGCCGTGACACGACTTCGGATGGATGAACGCGATCCGCAGCCCCTCCGCTCCGGCACGGCCCGTCTGTGTCGATGAGCTGCAGTCCTTCGCCTTCGAGGCGCGCCAGGGCTCCGTCCAGACCGCTCACCGCGAAAGCGACATGATGAATTCCCTCGCCGCGCTTCTCGATGAACTTCGCGATTGGCCCGTCAGGCGCCGTGGATTCCAGCAGCTCGATCTTGGTCTGTCCGACCCTGAAAAACGCTGTCCTGACGTTCTGGTCCGCGACCTCTTCGACAGCATAACAGTCGGTCCCCAGCAGCAAACGGAACCGGGGGATCGCTTCCTCAAGACTGGCGACGGCGATCCCGATGTGCTCGATGTGCGTTGGTGTCATATGCTGTCCGTGCAATGCTGAAATGGCTGCTGCCGCCGGCACGCCTCTAACCGCGCGCGCTCAGATGACAATGTGCTCTTTGTACTCCCCGAACACGCCCCGGAGGACGTCGCAGATCTCGCCCACGGTCGCGTATGCCCGGACCGCTTCAAGGATCGGGGGCATCAGATTCGCGTCCCCTTCCGCGGCAGTCCGCAGACGCCTTCAGCGTGCGGGCGACAGCCTCCCCGCTCCTCCTGGCCCGCAGCGCCCTGAGCGAGGCGATCTGCTCGTTCTGCACACCGCGATCGATCCGCAGGAGATTCTCCGGAGGCTGCTCCCGGATCTGATACCGGTTCACGCCCACGACGATTGTGCGTTCGTCCTCCACCTCGCGCGCGTATCTGTACGCCGCCTTCTGGATCTCCGTCTGGACGAAACCCGACTCGATGGCTTCCACCATGCCGCCGAGCGCATCGATCTGCGCGATCAGGGCGGCCGCGTCGCGCTCGATGGCGTCGGTCATCGCCTCCACGAAGTACGACCCTCCCAGCGGATCGATCGTGTTCGCCACGCCGCTTTCAAACGCGACGATCTGCTGCGTCCGCAGCGCGATGCGAACCGAGTCTTCGCTCGGCAGCGCGAGGGCCTCGTCGCGGGAGTTGGTGTGCAGGCTCTGGGCCCCGCCCAGGATGGCGGCCAGCGTCTGGATCGTGACGCGCACGATATTGTTGTCCACCTGCTGCGCCGTGAGCGTCGACCCGGCTGTCTGCGCGTGAAACCGGAGCATCATCGATTTCGGCTGCTTCGCGCCGAAGCGCTCCTTCATCACGCGGGCCCACAGCCTCCTGGCGGCGCGGAACTTGGCCACCTCCTCCAGCAGATCGTTGTGCGCGTTGAAGAAGAAGGAGAGCTGCCCCGCGAATGCGTCGATGTCCAGGCCCGCCTTCACCGCCGCGGCGACATAGGCGATCCCGTCGGCCAGCGTGAACCCCACTTCCTGCGCGGCCGTCGACCCGGCCTCGCGGATGTGATACCCCGAGATCGAGATGGTGTTCCACTTCGGGACTTCGCGCGCGCAGTAGGCGAAGATGTCGGTGATGAGCCGCATCGACGGCCTCGGCGGAAAGATGTACGTCCCGCGCGCGATGTACTCCTTCAGGATGTCGTTCTGAATCGTGCCGCTGATATCGGTCCGCTTCGCCCCCTGCCTCTCCGCGACCGCGATGTACATGGCAAGCAGCACGGCGGCGGGAGCGTTGATCGTCATCGACGTCGACACCCTGTCGAGCGGGATGCCTTCAAACAGGAGTTCCATGTCCGCAAGGCTGTCGATCGCCACGCCGACCTTTCCCACTTCTCCGTCAGCCAGCTGCGCGTCGCTGTCGTATCCGATCTGTGTCGGCAGGTCGAAAGCCACGGAGAGGCCCGACTGCCCCTGCTCCAGCAGATACCTGTAGCGCGCGTTCGACTCCCGGGCGGTTCCGAACCCGGCATACTGCCGCATCGTCCAGAGCCTTCCCCTGTACATCGTCGGCTGAATGCCGCGGGTGAAAGGATAGCGTCCGGGAAATCCCAGCCTCTCGATGTAGTCGGCGTCGCGCGTGTCGGCGGGCGTGTAGAGCGGATTCACCGGAACGAATGAGGTCGTCGTGTATTCCGGTTCACGTTCGGGGGTCCGAGCGATCGTCTTCTTGTAGACCGCGCGATCCCATTCCTCGATCGCATTCAAGAGGTCTGCGGTGGCACGAGCGGCATCGGTCATGGGTGGCTCTTTCGCTTCACGGGGCTATCGGGCACTTGAGGGGAAAGAAGCGACATCAGGAGGAATCACGCAAGTTTCATACCAGACCAAAGCTGAAGATTCAGGGTTGTCGCGTGATTCCCGGAGGCTGCTGCGGGGCGATTTCCTACCGCTGGGAATACCTTCTCAAAAGATGGGGGTATTTGCTGAAATGGAAGGATTCGCGGGAAAAGGGAATGGACTTGATCCGGGCTCCCCTGGGTGAGGTTGGGCGGGGTTTGGTTGGGCTCAGTGCGGTTGGGCTGAGTATGGTTGGGCGGAGTGTGGCCACGCCCGAGCCGGGACTTGCCATTGTCTGCTTCGCTCAGGTGCGGGCTCGGGCAGGTTCGGCTAGAGGCCGGGCTTCCTGTTCGGGCGAAGACAGATGCGAGTGCGCTCGCGAGGTCAGGATAGCGGAACACGTACCCGGCGTCCAGCGCCTTCCTCGGGATCACCCGCTGTCCCGAGAGCACGACGACCGACATCTCGCCGAGTATCAGGCGCAAGACAAACGAGGGGACAGGAAACCACGAAGGACGGCCGAGGACACGTCCGAGCTCCCTGCAGAATTCGGACATGCGAACGATGCCGGGCGCAGAGACATTCACCGGTCCCTCGAGCGCGGGGTCCCTGATCGCTGTGAGTATGATGCCAAGCACGTCATCCAGGTGGACCCACGGCATCCACTGCGTGCCGCTGCCGAGCGGTCCTCCGACGAACAGGCGGAATGGCAGCGCCATGCGGGGCAGTGCTCCGCCATCGGCATCCAGCACAATACCAACCCGGGGGAGCACCACTCTCACGCCGGATCCTGCGGCGCGCATCGCCTCCCGCTCCCACTGTACGGACAGCTCGGGGAGGAATCCCCTGCCGGAGGGATGCGACTCGAGCACGTCTCCCTCGGGCACGTCGCCGTAGTAGCCGACGGCGGAGATGTTCACGAGCACACCCGGGCGATCGCGCGCTCCCACGGCCGCGTCAACGATGGCGCGCGTGCTCTTGAGCCTGCTGTCCGTGAGCGCCCGCTTTCGGGCCTCGGTCCATCTCCCTTCCGCGATCGATTCGCCCGAGAGGTTCACGACCGCATCCGCGCCGTCAACGGCCGACCACCACTCCCCCTTCGTGACGCCGTCCCATCGGGCCATCGTCACGCCGGACGGAAGCGGCGCCTTCGGATTGAGCGAGCGGCTAAGGAGGACCACGGAATGCCCGTCCCCGGCCAGACGCTTCATCAGGCTGCGGCCGATGAACCCGCTCCCTCCTGCGATGACAACCTTCATCGCGCACTCCTCTGACGAGGACCGCCGGGAAACCTGCCGGCGATTACCCGCGACCGATGATCGAAGATACCTTCGAGCTTCCGCCGGACGGCCACTGAATGCGCCAGCGCCCCGAGCGGGCCGAACGGGAGAAGGTACCGGACGGTGTCCGTCATCTCCGTTCCGCCATCGACTGCGCGGAACGCGTGCGTGTGATGCCAGAAGGAATACGGGCCCCTGAGCTGCTGGTCGACGAACCCGCGGGGCGGATCGTACGACGTGATGAGCGTGGTCCAGCGCACGGGCATGCCCAGCACCCGGATCGTGTAGTCGATCAGCGCCCCCTCTTTCATGGCGATCGGCGACGGGGTCAGGATTCGGAACCCGAGCTCCGCGGGCGTGACGTCGGCCAGATTCTCCGGCCGGTCGAAAAACCGGAATGCCTCATCCGGCGGAACCGGAAGGAACAGCCTTCGTTCAAGGACGTACGGGGTCACGTGTTCAACTCCAAGAATGCATGCTCATGTCCCCCCTGTAACATCCGCTCGCTGCGCGCGGTTCCTCCCCTCGGGCCGCGCCTGGCGCCGGCGGAAATACTCCCACAGCACGACGCTCAGGCCGATGAGCGCAAAGCCGTACACGAAATCCTCGAGCGGTATCGTGCCCAGGCGGGCGCCAAGAAAATGCTCCTGCCCGTAGATGACGATGGGACGCCACGTGAGATACCCGTTCGCGACCAGCTTGAAGCCGTACATGACGGCGAGGAAGACCCAGAACTCCCGGCGGCGCAACAACCGGGTTCCGAGCCGCCTGTCCAGCAGGATCACGCACCCCGCCGCAACGATAGCTGCAACCGTGTACTCCATCACTGGCGCCTCATGAAGAACTTCGTGGATTCCCAGGTGAAGACCGAGACAAAGGAGACCACGACAAAAAAGAGCCACTCCTCGATCGGCATTCCCGCGAAGGTCAGTCCGAGGACGTAGGCAGGGTTGAACGACCAGTGCCCGCGCGCCGTTGCGATGATATCCCAGACCCAGAACACGGCGCATGTTATCCCCATGGCCTTCACAAGGGGCTTCCAGTTTCCCCGGATCCCGATCTTGGGATCCCGGCTGAGGATCGCAGGAAAGATCACGATCGCCGCGAGGACGATCAGGTACTCGGATTTCATGCGACGACGCCTTTCGTGCCGGGCCCGACCGCGAGCCGCCGGCGGAACATGAGGCCAAGCGCCAGGAGTCCGGCGGCCGACACGACCACCGGCTGCACCTGGCCGCCGACGGCGGCGGTCAGTGCGAACAGAACCCATTGCATCAGATAGACCATGAGTGCGTTCAGGTACAGACCCGGATGCTCCTGCGGCTGACCCGAACTCTTCTCGAGCAGCCAGGTCGCGGCGACGGAGAAGGCGAACCACGCGAGGTAGTTCGCCATCGGCACGCCATCTCCCTCCCAGACCCAGTAGCGCGTGATCATTGCGGCCATCGGCTCGAGAGCGATATCAAGAATCACCGTCAGGGCGCCGCTGAGGAGCGCCACGCGCACCGCGTTCCTCCCTGCCGGCCGCTCCGCGAGGCGCTGGGCGATCCGCCACGTGCTCACCACGGTGACGTACCACGCGAGGGCCATCGCCACGGGGACGCCGGCCACCAGGCCGCCGAGCACATCGGTGTACACATACCTCCCGAATGGAACGCCCGTCGTGACGCCGATGTACTCCACCGCGAAGAGCGCCGCCGAAAGCAGCGCGAACGCAAGGAATGGCTTGACGGGAGATCGGGCGCGGAGCTCGGAACCGAGCGTCGTGAGGGCGTACAGGCCGATGACGAGCGAACCCGTCCAGGAAAACCGCGAAGGGAGCATTCCGAACGCGACGAACGGGATGCCGAACGGGAAGAAGAACCAGAGGGCTCTCAGGGAGAGCCGGTACACCCGCGCGGCATTGCCGATCGGCGAACCCGCCCTCCAGAAGAGCGCGGATGTGTCCGGCCATCCGGGCCATCAGCGGTTCGCGGCCGCCGGCTTCAGGTGCGCGTAGAGCTCCTCGTTGGACCGCTCGATGAAGGTGTCCAGCATGGTCACGAGATCCTTGCGCATCTGTTCGCTGATGAAGTCGGCCCCAAGGATGGGGGCAAGCCAGTGCACCTCGGACGCCCGCTCGCGGGAGAGCTGGAGGCGCAACTGGATGCGGATGGTGGTGGACGTCGGCGTGAGCGGGCGGATCACCACGCGGCAGAGCATGTAGTTGTCGTCGTTGCGATCCACGGATTCGTAGGTCGTCACCGAATCGGCCTCCATGCGCTTGCGGATGACAAAGTCGGTCTGCATGGAGCCCGAGAGAGGGATATCGCGCTCCGTGCGGTACAGGTAGGTGCTGTCGCCGAGGGGCCGGACTTCGATCACCCCGGGCATGTTCCGCGCGAGGAGGCCGATGTCGTCGACATACCCCCGGAGCGCTTCACGATTGACCTCGACATCATACGACGCTTCCGCGGCGGCCTCCGCCACGAACACATCTGTACGGAACATCATCAGCATCAGGACGACAGCAATCATTCCGGGATCACCTCAACGGGTTACAAGAAGGTTTCGAACGTTGTAGACGCGCCCCTTCCACCGGGATCCTTTGCCTGCGAGGACCCACCGTGTGGAATTGACCATGATGCCGATCAGCACGGCCATGGCCAGGGGGTGAAGAAGGGCGGACCAGATTTCCATGTCGAACCGGACCGCCAGGACAAACCTGATCAGCAGCACCAGGGCTATCTGGGCGGCGACGATCTCCGCAGCGGTGGTCGTCCAGCCGCCTGTCACCGCGATGTCGAGCATGATGAGGAACGGGACCACGGAGGTCGCGAGGCTGAACAGCACGACGGCGGCCACGGCCGGGATCGAGTACCCGAGTCCGGGGAAGATGTTTTTTGAGAAGCCGTCCCAGATCTCGGTGAGGGATGAGTACATACGGCACGACACCGCCGTCGCCCCGTAGCGGATGGCCAGCCGGCGGCCGGATTCCTTCACCCGGCGCGCGAGCCAGACGTCCTCCACCATTGCGCCCTTCACCGCCTCATGTCCCCCCACGCCCTGGTAGGCCTCGCGCTTCCAGAGCATATACTGGCCGTTGGCCATCGCGATGCGCTCATCGCGCACCAGGCTGACCAGGGGTATCGGGAGAAACGCAAATGTCACGAAGTGCAGAAGCGGCAGGAGCGCGTGCTCCCAGAACGTCTCCGTGCGCTGCCGGGGGATGGCGGTGAGGAGATCCGCGCCGGAACGCTGCAGCTCCCCCACGCCCGCGCTGAGGCTGTGCCGGGCATGCACGGTGTCGGCGTCCACAAAGAGGAGGAGACGGCCCCGCGCTTCCCGGTAGAGCTGATGGCACGCATAGCTTTTGCCGACCCATCCATCAGGAAGGGATGTCCCTTTGACAATCCGGAACCGGCGGTCGCGCGCGACCCACTGCGAGGCGATCGCGAACGTCGCGTCGTCGGAATTGTCGTCCAGGATGACGACTTCGAAGTTCCCGTAGTCCTGCTCGGCAAGCGTCGATAGCGCGATGCCGATCGTCCGCTCCTCGTTCCGCGCGGGAATGAGCACAGAGACAAGCGGCCTGTCCCACGGATGCTCGCCGGCCGTCAGCGACCGCACGGTGAGGACGTTGACCAGCGCGATCACCGACATGATGGCGATGGCCCCAAGCACGACAAGCAGGTACAGCTCTATCATGACACCTCCTCCAGGAGGCGCACGCGGTCCCATCGCGTGCTGGTGGAAGGTGCCCCTCGCAGGACGTTCCGGAACCCGCCAAGGTCCCGCCGCGCGATCCGGGACCGAAGATCGTCAAGCATCGCTGTGACATGCTCCTCGACCCCGCGAACGAGCTCGCGGAGATCAACGCGAGCGTCGGGGACAAACGGCGTGCCGTACTCGGTGAAGACTTCCGGCCTCTGGTCGCCGATGAATTCGTATCGATGCACGAACGGCACAAACTGGACTGGCGCAACCATGTGAGCCAGGCGCCCGATCCCCGTCTGGAAGCCGAGCGGCCGGACGTCCCCGGGGAGCATCACGCCCTGAGGATAGATCCAGAGCGCGCGGTTTGGCCGGTCGAGCAACGAGCTGGCATACCGCAGCGACGCCACCGCGTCCCGCGGCGACTCCCGGCGGACCGAAAACACACCGATCCAGCGGAAGAACCTGTAACGCTCCAGCTGTTTCTCTTCCATCATCGCGTACCCGTCCAGCCCGAACACATCGTGCGAGAAATAGAACTCCACCAGCGGATCCCACCAGCAGCTGTGGTTCCCCAGCAGGACAACCGGAATGTTCCTATCCAGCCCTCCAACATGCTCTTCTCCCGAGACCCACATCGCGTGGAAGTACTTCCGCAACAGCCGCCTGTTGTAGGCTGCCATCGCCGTCTCCAGGAACGGCTTTTTGTCCGCGGGAATCATGCGACGTCACCGTGCAGCGACGAGCAACCCCGGCCCCCGTCGTCAGTGCGCTCAGCCATCACAGCAGATCCTCCGCCACGAGTCCGGCGGCCATTTTTCCCGACAGAAGCACCAGCGGGATCCCTCCGCCCGGGTGCGCGCTCCCTCCCGCAAAATACAGTCGCCGCAACGCCTTCGACCTGTTCGGGGGGCGGCGAAACGCTGCGAACATCGAGTTGGACGACGTTCCGTAAATCGACCCACGGTATGCGTTGTACCGTGACGCAAACATGTCCGGGGTGATAATGCGTTCCACCTCGATGGCTCCCGCGAGTCCCTCGAGGCCCCGACGCTCCAGAAGCCGGATCACCAGATCCCGGTACGAGCGGCCGCCGTCGTCCCAGCGAGCCCGCCCACCGAGATGAGGTGCGTTTACCAGCACGAAGAGGTTGGACCCTCCGGCAGGCGCATGGCCGGGATCAGCATTCGCCGAGACCGAAACGTACACCGTGGGTTCGGCTGCGACCTCTCCCCGCCCGACCAGAGCCCGGAACTCGCCTTCGTAGTCGCCGGAGAAAAAGACGTTGTGGTGCGCCAGCTGTTCGAACCGTCTGCGCACGCCGAGCAGAAGCACGAAGCCCGCGAGCGACGGCTCGGGCGTGCGCCGCGACGCGCGGGACCGGCCGGACTCCTCCAGCAATGCGTCCTGCGCGTACATCGCGTCTGCGTTGCACACAACCGCGTCAGCCGCGATCCGCTCCCCGCCCGCAAGCCGCACACCCGAGACCATTCCCGAAGCGGATTCAATCTGTTCGACCGCCGTACCGGTCCTGATCTCCGCGCCCGCCGACCGCGCGGCGTCTCCGAGGGCTGACGCAAGCCGCGCCATGCCGTCCCGCACGTACCAACCGCCGAAATGGAACTCCACATACGGTATGACGGCGAGCGTCGCGGGAGCCAGAAACGGGGACGAACCGTTGTACGTCGCAAACCTGTCGAAGAGCTGGCGCAGGCGCGGGTCCCGGAAAAACGACGCGACCGCACGGTGAAGCGTTCTGAAGGCGTCGATCCGGAACACTGCGGGAGCCATCCGGGCGTTCCGGACAAGCTCTCTGGCCCTCAGCGACCCAAAGGGCGTAAACAGGAACGGCTCTGCCGCAGCTCCATAGACGCGCTCGCGCGTGCTCCAGGAAACGCCGGTAGCTTCCGGCATCCGCCGGGCTGAACGCCGCAACCCGGGATTCCATGACCGCCGGATCGTCGCTTGCGTCGAGCATGGACCCGTCCGCAAACCTGTAACGGCAGAGCGGATCCAGCCGCACGAGCTCCAGTTGATCGTCGAGACGCACGCCCGCGGCACTGAACGCGTCGCGGACGACGTCGGGCATGGTGAGCAGTGTGGGACCCGTGTCAAATCTGTACCCGCCGGAACACCACTGATCGACCTTGCCCCCGGGGTGATCGTTCTTTTCGAGAACAGTGACCCGCGCACCCCGGCGGCGCAGATGGATCGCGGCTGCCAGGCCCCCGAATCCGGCGCCGACGACGACAACGTGCTTCACACGGGCTCCTCATCCGGAATCGAGTCCAGGTTGACTCCCCTGGGCAGCCAGAACAGCAGGAGGCCGAACGGCTCGGCGCCGTACAGATGGTGCACCATGTGTGCCTTCTTCACCTTCTTGAGATAGGGAATCGCGAAGGTCAGCGAGCGCATCCGCCTGTGGACGTAGAGATCATGGATCGTAAGATACACGATACCGTAGGCGCTGATCCCGATGCTGGCGGCCACGATATCGGCTCCGTCGGGCTGTGCCAGCCCGTACAGCATCAGGTAGATGCTCGCGGCCGAGAGCACGAGCGGGAAGAGATCGTTCAGCTCGAACAGGCCGGTGCGCGGCGTATGATGGCTCTTGTGAATGAACCAGAGCGAACCATGGTAGATAAACCGATGGACGAGATAGGAAAAGAACTCCATCGCGACAAAGGAACCGATCAGAATGAGTGCAAACCGCATCGTGCTATCCTTGCTGTCAACGTCCCGGATTTCCCGCCGGTCCGGGCTTCAGATGTGCGTTTCGGAACAGGTCGAGCGTCACCTTCCGCTCCACGTCGTGGTCCACGATCGGCCGCGGATAGGACGTGCCGGGAACGACACCGGACGCCTGCTGCTCTGACGCGGTCATCAGCCACGGCTCGTGAATACGCCCGGGAGGAACGCCCGCCAATGCGGGCAGGTACCGTCGGACGTACACGCCGTCAGGGTCAAACCGCCTGGCCTGAGAGATAGGGTTGAAAATGCGGAACCACGGCGACGCGTCCGTGCCCGTCCCGGCGGTCCACTGCCACCCGCCGTTGTTCGATGCGACGTCCGCATCGATCAGGCGGTCGAAGAAGTACCGCTCGCCGTGCATCCAGTGGATGTGAAGGTCCTTCGTCAGGAAGGACGCAACGATCATCCGCGCGCGGTTGTGCATCCACCCCTCCGTGTTCAACTGCCGCATGGCAGCGTCCACGATGGGATAGCCGGTTCGCCCCTCGCACCACGCATCCCGATGCGATCGGCTCCTGCTCCACGCAATCCGGTCGAACTCGGGCCGGAACGCACCGCGGACCACGTGAGGGTAATTGCAGATTATAGTAGAGTAAAATTCCCTCCATATCAACTCGCTCACGTAGGTGGCCGCGTTCGTGCGTCCGTTCGCGTCTGCACGGCTCATGGCGTCAGCAACGCCATGGTACAGCGTTCGGATGGAGAGCGTCCCGACCGCCAGGTGCTGGGAGAGTCGCGAGGTGCCGTCCACGGCCAGAAGATCGCGCCGCTCGCCGTAGCTCAACAGGCCGGTCCGCAGGAACCGCTCCATCGACCGCCTGGCCGCAGCTTCACCCCCCGCCCTGTCCGCCCGGGCGAACCCGGGGACGTCTACAAGACGGGTTGCCCCGGCTACCGAATCCGGGGACCGCAGGCTGCGAAGCGAAGGGAGCGGACGGGGGATGTCTGCCGCTCGCCCCAGCCATGCCCGCTTGTACGGCGTGAACACCCTGTAGGGCGCGTTGCTGCCGGCGAGAATCTCCCGTTCCTCAAAGAGCACCGCATCCTTGAACGGGACGAATTCCGTCCCCGCCCGCTCGAGGGAACGCTTGATGCGCTCGTCCCGCGCCCTGGAAACGGGGTCGTACGTGCGCGTGGCATGGACGGCGGCGGCTCCCACTCTCGACGCCAGGGCCGGCAGTTCGTGCTCGGGATCTCCCTGCAGGACGAAGAGGCGCGACCCGAGCGAGCGCAGCGATTCGTCCAGATTTGCCATCGCTCCGCGGATGAACGCTCTTCTCGGGCTGTCGTCGCGGTACCGCTCGTCGCGGCTCAGTGTCACGACAGGAATGACTGCGCCGGATTTCTTCGCCGCCTCGGAGAGCGCCAGGTGGTCCTGAACCCGGAGCGCACGACGCATCCAGACGATGACGGGACGCTGGCGTGAGTCTTCCGTCATGAGGTCCTCCCCAGGAGCTCCACCGCAATGCGCAGCAGGCTCTCGCGGGCTTCGGACGACGGGAGCGAACTTACAGCCCTGACCGCGGCGTCGGTGTAATCGGCAATCGTCGCCCGGACTCGCGCAAGCGGATCGGCGGCAGCGCGGGCGGTCGTGAGGTACGTGGCTCGACCGTTGCGCGCGTCGGCCGTGACCGTCTTCCCCGTCGACTCTTCCGTGCCGGTGGCGTCCAGGAGGTCATCCACGGCCTGAAATGCCATACCCAGATTCCTCCCGAACACGCGCAGGCGCAGGATGACCGCCGGGTCGGCGCCGGCGACAATGCCGCCCAGGCCGGTGCAGACCTCCAGCAGCCGGGCTGTCTTCTTTTCCACCATGACATCGTGATGCTTGCCCGCAGCGCCCCGAAGGTCCTGGCTTTGCCCCTCGCAGAGGGCAAGGAACCCGTCAATGAAGAGACGGAGCGACGGGTCGCGAGCCGGCAGCGGGAGCCGGTGAACATGACGGAACGCGAGCGCGGTGATTGCGTCCCCCGCAAGAATGGCGGTGGGAGTGTCGTAGAGCGTGTGGACCGTGCGCCTGCCTCTCCTGAGCTCCGCGCGGTCCATGATGTCGTCGTGCAGCAAGGAGGCCGTATGGAGAAGCTCGCAGGCCACCGCCCCGTCCAGCGCGTCAAACGGATCGCCGCCCGCTGCGGCACATGTGAGGAGCGTCAGCAGCGGTCGCACCCGCTTCCCGCCGTCCATGGCGTACTCCACAACGCCCCTGAGATGCGGCTCATCGATACCCGCCACCGCTGCCGCGATGCGGTCGTTGACGGCGGCGACGAGCGCCCCGGTGTTCAGGCCTGACGCGGGTGGAGCATGTGTGTCGGATGCGGTGGGCGCGTGCGTGCCGGATGCGGTGGGCTCGTGCGTGCCGGATAGTCGTGACAGAGTTCATGCCGATACTGCCTGCCGATGTCGTGAGGAAAAATATGCGCCCGCGGCAACCGCAATCTTCGTGCGGAGCGGGACATGGGCGCGTTTGCCGAAGACGTTGTACCCGTTCGCCTCGATGGCGTCGAGGATGCGCTTGTAGGTGCCTGCCATGAGTTGCACGCAGAACCGGGAGCCGTCGTCCGTCAGGGACGGTATCCCCTTTTCTCCGCGCAAGTAGAATTCCCGCGCCCGGGCGATCTCCGCCTTCATCATGGAGACAAACCGCTCATCAGCTGCCCGCCGGGCAAGGCTCTCCTCGGTGCACCCATGACGCCGGAGCACTTCCCGGGGGAGATACACGCGCCCGCGCGACAGGTCCTCGTCGATGTCCCTGAGGATGTTCGTGAGTTGCATCGCCGTCCCGAGGTCGCGGGCCCGGGCGTACGACCGCTCATCGGACACGCCGAACACGCGCGCCATCATCAGCCCGACGACGGACGCGACGCAATAACAGTACTCTTCCAGTTCGTCGAATGTCTCGAAGCGAATCGGCGCGAGGTCCATCTCGACGCCCCGCAGGAGGTCGTCGAAATACTCGCGGGGGATGCTGTAGCGCCGCACGGTGTCGGCGAGCGCCAGCCAGCGCCGGGACGTGCCGGCGTACACGCCGTCAAGGTCCGAACGGAGCGCGTCCAGCACAACGGCGCCCGACGGCGCTCCGGGCGACGCCGTGTCAACGGCATTGTCCGCCACCCGGCAGAACTCGTACACGGCGTACGACGCGTCACGCTTCGCCTGCGGCAGCACGTGCGAGGCAAAGTAGAAGGACTTTGCGTGGACGCGCGTAAGGGAACGGGCCTGTCGGAAGGCCTCCTCGAGTTGAGCCGTATGCGCGATCGGTGCCATGCGACCTATGCCTGCGGCATTCCCGCCGCATGGACGCCGCCGCTGAACGCACCGATGTACCCGATGAGTTCCCCGGACGAATGGAGAACGGTGGCCTCCACACCCGACGCCGACAACGCACGCGCAGCGCCCGCGCCGCCGAGAATCATCCGGCCGCCGGTCGCTTGCACGGCCTCCGCAATCGCCGCAAGCTCAGGCACGATCTGACCCGCTCCGCCAGCATTCGTGATCGAGAGGGAGACGACATCCGGGCGCACCTCCCGAACCGATGCGATGATCGCGTCGAAAGGTGTCCGTGCCCCGAGATAGTGCACTTTCCACCCTTCAGATTCGAACAGGTTCGATGCGCACCGGAGCCCGATTTCGTGCAACTCCTCGCCCAGGCAGGCGCAGAGCACGTGCTTGCCGGCGGGGGGCTTCAGGCAAATCTCTGTCTGCAGCTTGGCCAGCGCGTCCATCGTTTCATAGGATGCGCGGTGCTCATGACTGATACCGATTGTGCCGCTGGCCCAGAGCTGGCCGATCTCCTGCATGCCCGGACGCAGCACCAGGTCGTAGATGTCCGCCAGCGGGATCCTGTGCTCGTACAGGAACGAGAGGAACGCGAACAGGTCGGTGGTGTCAGGGGAGAGCGCCCGCTCGACGTACATGCGGACAAGCGCGGGGTGATCCCGCCCGAGGATGGCAACCTGAAGCGACTCGGAGAATCGTTTGTCCCCGGCGTACGCCAGCACTCCGGCCGGATCGAAGTTGTTCTTCTCGGCGAAGTCGACGACGTTCCTGATCTCAAACTTCCTGTGACCGCCGGGGGTCTTCTGGCACTTCAACGTCCCTTCGTCCGCCCAACGCTTGACGGTCGTCTCTGTTACGCTGAACAGCCGCGCGACGTCTGCGGTGGAGAGGATTGTTCTTCTCATGAAAGCATCCCGCTTCGGACGATAGAATCGTTATGACCGTTTCATCAAAGAGGACGTCCCACATCGACATGCGGGACGACCCACCAACTACGAATGAGGAGCTGACGCTGTGAGGTGACCGGACAGGTTTCGAACCGGGGCGCCGCCGGAGACTCCGAGATCTTCAACAACGCAGCGCTCGGTCGCTTCTGCGCCGAGCAACACGCCGGGGACGCCGCCGCCCGGGTGAGTCCCGGCGCCGACAAGGTAGAGCCGGCGGACGTCCTCGCTCCGGTTGTGCGGGCGGAAGTAGGCGCTCTGCGTGAGGCGCGGCTCGATGCTGAAGGCGTTGCCGAGATGGGCATTCAGCTGCCCTTCAAAATCCTTCGGCGTGAACATCTCCAGCACATCGATGCTGCTCCGGAGATCGGTCATGCCGAAATCATGCTCGAGGAACTCCAGAATCTTGTCGCGATACCTGGGCCCTTCCACGGACCAGTCTGTGTGGGACCCGAGGTGCGGCACCGGAGCCAGCAGGTACATGCTCTCGCACCCCGGCGGGGCCATCGAGGAATCGGTGCGCGTCGGGACGTGGAGATACAGCGAGAAGTCGTCGGGAAGGATCTTCCGATCGAAGATGTCCGCCACCAGCTCCCGGTAGCGCTTGCTCAGGATCAGCGTGTGATGCTTCAGCTGATCGTACTTCTTCCGTGTCCCGATGTACAGAAGGAAGACGCTCATCGAGATATGGAGACGATCGATCGCGCGATCCGTCCATTTCTTCCGGTGCCGGGGAGCGATGAGATGTTTGTACGTCCAGGCCACGTCGCCGTTGGAGACGACGCCATCGGCCGCGACAAACTCGCCGTTCACCCTGAGGCCGCGGGCCGTTCCGTCTTCCACCACGATCTCGTCCACTTCGGCAGACGTCCTGACCGTTCCGCCGAGTTCCCGGAAGACAGTCTCCAGGGCTCGCACGAGGCTGTACATCCCGCCCTTTGCGAACCAGACGCCTCCCTCGCGCTCGAGGTACGGAATCATGATATAGATGCTGGGAGCGCGAAACGGCGAGCCGCCGATGAACAGGGGATGGAACGAAAAGGCGAAGCGGTTCCGCTCGTCGCGGAAGTACTTCTTCGCGTAGGTGTAGACCGGTCTCAGCCCGCCGAGCGACAGGGCGCGCGGTGCGAATTTCAGGAACGACTTCATCGTGAGGAACGGCGTCGACCCGAGACCCTCGGTGATCACCGCGTCGTAGATCCCCTTCGCGTCACGGAAGAACCGGTCATACTGGGCCGCATCCTGCGGGTCGAACTTCGCCATCTCCTCCTTCATGCGCACCGGATCGCCGGTGTAGTCCATGAACGTGCCGTCATGGAAGTAGATCCTGTAGAAGGGATCAAGGGGAACCAGGTCGAGGTAGTCCTCCATCCGCTTGCCGGCGGCCTCGAACACCCTGCGGATGATCGCGGGGGCGGTCACGAGCGAGGGACCCATGTCGAACGTGTAGCCGTCCTTCACGAGCTGGTACGCGCGGCCGCCGACCGCGCTTCGCTTCTCGAAGACTGTGACGGCATAGCCCCGCGCCTGCAGGCGAATGGCTTCGGCAAGTCCGCCAAAGCCCGATCCTATGATGGCGATGTTTTTCACGATAGCATGGAATCTGACACGTTAAGAACACGATGCGTGGCGGTCCGGTTCCCGCCAGGCGCCGGGAATGGCTTAAACCGGGGCCTGAGGCTGCCCCTGATGTGGCCGGCTGCTCCCCTTATCCCCCGGCTTTGAGGAACAGGATCCCGAGCGGCGGCAGCGTGAGGCTTATCGAATGCTCACGCCCGTGCTGGGGGATGGGCTCCGACGCGACAATCCCGCCGTTCCCCACGTTTCCGCCCCCGTAGGCGGCGGAATCGCTGTTCAGGAACTCCCTGTAGAGGCCCGGAGCGGGAACCCCGACCCGGTACCCCTTGCGGGGGATCGGCGTGAAGTTGCAGACCAAAACGACCGTCTCTGCGGGATTGTTGCTGCGCCGCTCGAACGATATGACGCTCGAAGCGCTGTCGTGGAAGTCGATCCACTGGAAGCCCGAGTAGTGGAAGTCGATCTGGTGCATCGCCGGGTAGGAGCGGTATGCAGCGTGGAGATCGCGGACCCAGTGTTGCACGCCCTGATGGGGCGGGTACTGAAGGAGGTGCCAGTCGATGCTCTTTTCATGGTACCACTCGTCCCATTGCCCGAAGTCGTCGCCCATGAACAGGAGCTTCTTTCCCGGGAAACAGAACATGAGACCGTACAGAAGACGCAGGTTTGCGAACTTCTGCCACGGATCGCCAGGCATCTTGGACAGAATCGCCGCCTTGCCGTGCACCACTTCGTCGTGCGAGAGCGGAAGCTGGAACTTCTCGCTGAACGCATACAGCAGCACGAACGTGAGATTCCGGTGGTGGTGCGAGCGGTGCACGGGATCCTTCGAGAAGTACTCGAGCATGTCGTGCATCCAGCCCATGTTCCATTTCAGGTCGAACCCCAGCCCGCCGTATTCAAGGCTGTTGGTCACGCCGGGCCATGCCGTGGACTCTTCGGCGATCGTGAGGACGCCCGGATGGAACCGGTGGACGACGGAGTTGAGGTACTTGATCAGCTCGACCGCTTCGAGGTTCTCGCGGCCGCCGTACTGGTTCGGGACCCACTCCCCTTCCTTCCGGGAGTAGTCGAGATAGAGCATGGAAGCGACGGCGTCGATGCGGAGGCCGTCGATATGATAGTATTCGAGCCAGAACAACGCGCTCCCGATCAGGAAGTTGCGGACCTCGTTCCGTCCGTAGTTGAAGATGAGCGTGCCCCAATCCATGTGCTCGCCCTTCCTCGGATCCGCGTGCTCATACAGGTGCGAGCCGTCGAACCATCCGAGGCCGTGCGGGTCCTTCGGGAAATGTGCCGGCACCCAATCGAGAATGACGCCGATCCCGTTCCTGTGGCAGTGGTCCACGAAGTACATGAGGTCCGCCGGCTGGCCGAACCGGCTGGTGGGCGCGAAGTACCCCGTCACCTGGTATCCCCACGAGGCGTCCAGAGGGTGCTCCTGGATGGGCATCAACTCAATGTGGGTGTAGCCGACCGACTTGACGTACTCAACAAGGTCGTGAGCGAGCTGCCGGTATCCCAGCCATGCATTGCCCTCGCCTCGTTTCCATGAGCCCAGGTGCACTTCGTACACCGAGATCGGCTGTGCGGTGTGATCGGTATGGGCACGCGTGTTCATCCAGTCCTGGTCGTGCCACTCGAAGTTGCGGAGGAAGTTGACGGTCGCGGCGGTTCTCGGCCTGACCTCCATCTGCGTGGCGTACGGGTCGGTCTTGTCGAGGACGAAACCCGTTTGCGTCTTGACCTGGAACTTGTAGACGGATCCTTCGGGAAGCCCGGGCACGAAGAGTTCCCACACTCCCGACGAGCCGAGCACGCGCATCGCATGCCGGCGCCGATCCCATCCGTTGAAGTCTCCGATCACGCTGACCGTGCGCGCTGACGGCGCCCAGACCGCGAACTGTACGCCCCCCACGCCATTCACCTCCGCGTAATGGGCGCCGAGCTTCTCGAAGATCCTGGTGTGGTCGCCCTTGTTGAAGAGGTAGAGATCGAAATCGGTCAGCGTCGGAAGGAATGCGTACGAATCATGGAAGACCGTCTCCCCGCCGTCCGGGAGAAAGCGCTTCAGCTTGTACGGGACGACGTCCTTCACGCCGCGCAGGACCACTTCGAAAAAACCCTCGGGATGAACCAGCTCGAGCGGATATTCCGTCTTTCCGTTCACCGGCTGGTCCAGCACCACCGCGGCCGCCGGAGATCCCGGAAGGAACGCCCGGATGGCGAGCGCCTTCGCGCCGCCGACCGTCACGGGATGCGCGCCGAGCACGGAGAACGGATCGTGGTGATCCGTATGAATGACTCTGTAGACGTCTTCGGTCGAAGCCGTTGTTTTCATGGGTGATCGCATGGATGTATCCGAAAGAACGGTGTGAGAAACGATGATGGTCAGTCTTCGAGCCGTGCGGGCGTGTTTCCGGGTTCCCCGAGGAGCCCGGGGGCTTCCTCCGCCGGCAGGGTCTGGACCGCTTTCAGTTTGCGCTCGATCTGGCGCGTTCGCGTCGCTGCGCTTTCGATGCTGGAGCTCGCCTCGTCGAGTTTCCGCTTGGTCTTGTCGAGAATTTCTCCGAACCGCCCGAACTCGGTCTTCACGGCAGCGAGCAGCGCCCAGACCTCGCTCGAACGTCGCTCGATGGCAAGCGTCCTGAAGCCCATCTGCAGGCTGTTCAGGATTGCCGTCAGTGTTGTCGGTCCCGCGATCGTCACGCGATATTCGCGCTGGAGTGTATCCGACAACCCGGCCCGCCGGATCACCTCGGCAAAGAGCCCCTCCGTCGGCAGGAACATGATCGCAAAGTCCGTCGTGCGGGGCGGGTCGAGGTACTTTTCGCGGATCGTCTTCCCCTCCAGCTTGATCCGCGCCTCGAGCATGCGTCCGGCCTCCTCAACGAGCGGAGCGTTGGCTTGCTCCTGCGCATCGAGGAGACGCTGATAATCCTCGAGGGGAAACTTCGCGTCCACAGGGAGCCAGACCGGCTCGTGATCGTCAAGGGATCTTCCCGGCAGGCGAATGGCGAATTCCACCCGGTCATGAGATCCGAGCTTCGTCACGACATTGCTGGCGTACTGTTCCGGAGTCAGGATCTGATCCAGCAACGTGCCGAGCTGAACCTCGCCCCAGGTCCCGCGGGTTTTGATGTTGGTGAGGACCTTCTTCAGGTCGCCGACGCCCGAGGCGAGCGTCTGCATCTCCCCCAGCCCCTGGGCGACGCGATCCAGCTGTTCGGACACCTGCCTGAAGGAATGTCCGAGCCTTGTCTCGAGCGTGGTCTGGAGTTTCTCGTCGACCGTGAACCGCATGGCTTCGAGCTTGCGGCTGTTGTCCTCCTGGAGGATTTGCAGCCGTTGCTCCATCGTGGTCCGGACCGCCTCGATGCGCGCGTCCAGGGTCTGGCTCATGCCCGAGAGCTGGTTCCCGAACGTATCGAGCTGGTCCTTCTGGAGTCTGGCGATTTCCATGACGCTTCCGCCCAGCGAATCGGCCAGGGATCTGAAAGAACCGGCCATTTCTTCGCGGTCATGGTGAGCCGTCGTGGTGGCTTCCACCCTGTTCCGGCCGATTTCGTCCCGGAGGCCCCGGTCCAATCGTTCGAGGGCGTCGCCGAGGGCCTTGATGCGCTCCTCCAGCGAGCGGGCCGAGCCGGTCCGCATCAGGAGAACGACCAGGAGGGCGAGCGCGATCAGGAGTGCGACGACAGCAACGATCAGCAAGGTGTCAATCATGGCGGGGATGCGCGGTTGGTGGAATATACGAGGAAGGCAGAGAAAAGCAATGCGGGGGTCAAGGACGGGCCATTTTGGCAACGAGGGATGGGGCGTCCGGTGACAAGGGACAGGCCATCCGGCAACGAGTGCTGCGCGCCGAGGGGCAGGCAGCGGGAAAGGGCGCCAGGACATCGTCCCCAGCGGGGGGGATGGCGCGCACATAGAAACGGCCGGTCATGGTGTCACCTGACCGGCCGCAACAGGGCACAGATCGTCAAGCCATGCCGGCAGGCACGGCTGCGGGACTTCAGTTCGTCAGGAGAACGGAAGCGATCGCATCCTTGAGCGCATCCTTTGGCAGCGCGCCCATGGCCATCTGGGGCTGCCCCTCCTTCGGGACGAAGAGGATGGACGGAATGCTCCGGATGCCGAACATTGCGGCAAGCTCCTGCTCCTTGTCGGTGTCGATCTTGTAGATGTTGACCTTGCCCGCATATTCCTTCGAGAGCTCTTCGAGGACCGGCGCCACGGACGCGGCAGGGACCGCACCAGTCGGCGTAGAAGTCGATAATGGCGGGAAGTTCTCCTTCGAACTTCCAATCCTTGTTCTTCTCAAAATCGAAGATCTTCTCCCGGAACGTGTCTTTTGTGAGCTTCTCCATGGGCCTCTCTGTTCTGATATGTGGCGCGTACTCGTTGTATCAGATGAGATGCAGAAAGGCAAGCGAGGGGGTCAAGGCCCGGGACCCCCGGAAAGCGGGCGAACGGGGCGCCCCGGCGCATCCGGAGCTCTCTGGCAACCCCGGAGCCCTCCCGGGTCGGTACCCCGGGCCGGCACGCCCCGCCACCCGACGAGACTACTGCGCCACCGCAGCCGCCGCATCCGCGACCGCCTGCCGGAACTGCTCTATGCTCTCGCCAAACACCCGGAGCGTCGTCCGCTGACGCTTGTCGTCATTGTCGATGCGGCTCTCGGAAATCGAGAGGTACTTTGCTCCGTTCTTCGCCTCCTTGACGTCGACGAAGTAGGTCGTTCGCCCCGCACGCACGACCGAGGAGTACAGGGAGCTGGTGGTGGTTGCCAAGAAGTCCTCCGGCTTTCGAGATGGAACATCCGTTGCGCGCGGCATGATGACCTCCGTGGGCCGCTCACCAGGAATACACCGCAGGAGGGGAATTTCCGAACGAGGGAAACGAAGGGGGCAGGCGGGAGGACGACTCTTACTGGTTCGCCAGGATCGCCGCAAGCAGCGCCATCACGATCGCGCCCATTTCCAGTTCGCGCGGATGCACGGCGTCGATCGTGTCGTTGGCAGAATGGTGGAACATCGAAGTACCGGTGGTCTTCCACGACGAGTCCGACGCCGGGGACGCCTGTGGACACGAGCGGACTGATGTCGACCCCGCTCCCTCCCCTGACGATTCGGCCCGCCCCCAGCTCCGCGAACAGCGGAGCCCAACGCGACAACCGGAGCACGGTCGTCGTATCGGCTTCCACGGAGAGGCCGCGGGGCGCAAACGCGCCGCGGTCGGCCTCGATCGCGGCCACGTGTCGTTCGACCGCCCTTGCCTGCGCCTTCACGTACGCTCTTCCGCCCCTCAGGCCGTTCTCCTCGTTCATGAACATCACGGCCCGGATGGTTCGCTTCGGCTTGAACCCGACGCGCTGGAGGAGATCCAGCGTCTCGATCGCCTGCATGCAGCCCCCGCCGTCGTCGTGAGCGCCATGCCCCTTGTCCCACGCATCGAGGTGTCCGCCCACAACCACGATCTCGTCCGGCTTCTCAGAGCCGACGAGTTCACCCAGGACGTTCCCCGACGGCGCATCCGGGAGCGTGCGGGCCGAGAGACGCATCCGGAGGCGGACCACGCCTTCGGCCTTCAGCAATTGGCTGAGTGAATCCGCGTCGAGCGTGCTGACCGCCAGCGCCGGGATCTTTGTAACGCTGTCAGCGTACGACATCGAGCCCGTGTGCGGCACATCGTCGCGCGCGAGCGTCACCGACCGAACGATCACGCCTGCAGCGCCGGCGCGGGCGGCCTCGATTGCGCCACCCGATCGCTGGTCGACCGCCCCGCCATACCCCTGGAACGTGTTGAGAGGGCTGGGATCCATCGGCCGGTTATAAAAGACGATGGCTCCCCGCGCCCTCTCGCCCGAGGGACTTCACTTCCTGCAGCGATCTCACCTCGATCACCGGCCCGGTCACACCGTCCGCCGCCGTCCCGATGCTGCCGCCGAGCGCGCACACATCGAGGCGGATCTCAGCCCGCCCCTGCTCCGCGAGCACCACCGCCTCCTCGACAGGGCCGCGCTCCCAGTGCGGCACCATCACCGATTCTACGCGGACGTGCGAGAACCCCAGTCGTTTCATCATTTCCGCGGTGAGCGACACCGCACGTTCGGCTCCCGCAGACCCGCTCAGGCGAAGCGGCGCTTCGCGTGCGAGCTCGGCCAGGAGGGCGTACGACCTGCAGTCGCGAAGGCCCTCTGCCACAAGCCGGTCTTTCAACGCCCGGTATTCGGCCGGGAGTGAGTCAGGTATGGCGTCAACCGGTCGTGCCGGAGTTCCGTCCGCGGCACGCGCCGGGACCCCGGGCGACGACAGGAGAAGGGCGAGAATGAGGGTGGGCGCCATGCAGTCAGACGCCGGCCGGGCGGACCTGCGGCGGAGAGACGCCAGGCGAAGGGACCTGCAGCGAAGAGACTCCGCGAGGACACAGCCGGTGCGGAACCACGTCAACGGACGACGCCGGACCATCTCAGATCCCGTACCTCGTGCGGATGCCCGGGATGAGGTACTCGTCGAACGCCCGTGCGAGCGAGAACCCCGGGGTGAATCCCCAATCGCGCCGCGCGGCCGCATCGTCCACGTCTTCCGGCCACGAATCCACGATCGCCTGCCGCTTGTCATCCGGCTTGAACGATATCGCCGCGTCCCCGAACTGGCGCATGACGATATCCCTGATCTCGCCCGCGGAGGGATTGAAGCTGGTGATGTTATAGACGGGCCGCGTAAGCTTCTCACGCGGCGCCCGTTCGAGCGCGAGCAGCGCCTCGATCCCGTCCGGCATGGCCATGAACGGAATGCGCACGTCCTCCCGCACGAAGCAGGCGTACGGCTTCTTCTGGGCAGCGGAGTGCAGCATCTCGGGGGCGTAGTCGCTCGTCCCCCCGCTCGGCACGGTCACCGCGCTGATCAGGCCCGGAAACCTGATGCACCTGAAATCGACCCCGCCCCGTTCAGCATCCGAGGCGAGCTGACGGTAGTGTGTCGAGTAGTAGCGGCCCAGGTGCTCGCAGTAGAGCTTGTTGCATCCGTACATCGTGATCGGGGAGTTCCACTGCTCCTCGGCAACCTTGCCCGCCCGGTGCTTGGCCTCGACGGACGGGAGACCGTACACCGCGATGGACGACGGGAACAGAAACTTGACCGGAGAACCGTGCCAGCGCGATTGCTCGATCGCGATCTTCAACAACGCCATGGTCCCTTCCACGTTCACCCGGTGCGCGGCTTCAGGGGTGAACTCCGCCCGCGTCGAGAGCAACGCGGCGAGGTGGTAGATCGCGTGAATCTCAAACTCGCTCTGCAGTCGCTCCATGAGCCGCTGATCCAGGATGTCGCCCACGATCGCCGTAGCGCACCGCTTGCGGATGTGGTCGTCCACCGGACGGACGTCGACTGCGATGATCGTCGGGGAGCCGATGTCTGTCAGCCGCTCGATGAGGCCATGTCCCATCTCCCCGTTTGCGCCGGTGATGAGCGTGGCGGGAGTCCGAATAGAATTGGTCATAGGAGTCTGCGGGAAAGTGCTGAGGTCGTGGTGAGGCAAGCGGAGAGAAGATACAAAACGGCTGGTGGATTTGCCAGGGGCCAGAAACGGCCGCGGGCCCTGAGCGGGCCCGCAGACACTATTAATAGATGGGGGTGCTGGAAGCCCCCCGCGTCAGGTTGCGGTCGTTGGGTTTGCCCTTGATCCCGCTGGGCGGCATCTTGGGGCGCTTGTCCTCGGGCGTCGCAAGGTACACTACCCATTCCAGCAACTCCTCGATCGGCCGCCCCTTCTTCAGGAAGCCGTCATACCGCGGGTCTTTCACGGCACTCATCGTGTGCACGTCGTCGAACGCCGACACGAAGAGAACCGGAAGCTTCTCGAAGCGCGGCAGGCTCCTGAGTTTGCGATGGAACTTGATCCCGTCCATGCGCGGCATATAAATGTCGGCAATGACGAGGTCCACCGGTATCTCATCCAGTTTCTCAAGGGCCTCGACGCCGTCTTCAGCCAGAACGACGGCATGCCCTTCTGCACCAAGAATGCTTCGAATGACGATACGGTAATCCGGCTCGTCGTCCACAACGAGTATGGTCATCTTCTTCCCCGACCGATCTGTGCCTGTTCTTGCGCTACACTCTTGCACAATCCGTACCCAAATTCCCGGACCGGCAATGTGCAGACATCGTGTGGCAATATGGCGAATCGGCGCGGGAGAACCCTTGTCCCGGATCACGTTGGTGAAAATTGTAGAGATTACATCCGATCCGGGACGTCAGCCGTCGTACCTTCTCCACACCCTTGGAGCTATTGCGCACGTCACTTCATACGGGATCGTCCCGAGGATCTCCGCGACATCCCAGCCCGAAATCGATTCCGGCCCATCTGTCCCGATCAGCGTCACGGTGTCACCTTCCTCAACGTCCGTCACCGGGCCCAGGTCCGCCATGATGTGGTCCATGCAGATCGTGCCGACGACCGGGAATCGTCTGCCTCTGATGAGAACAGATGTGCGGTTGGTCAGGGGCCGGAAGTAGCCGTCGGCATACCCGACAGGGATCGTCGCGATCGCAGTCCTTCCGCTGGTGAAGTACCGTCTCGCGTATGAGATGCTCACCCCGGCATCGACGTGTTTGAGGTGGGAAACGCGCGAGCGCAGGCTCATGACGGGCTTTACGGGAAACCGTTCGGGCATGCCGTTCCCGGGCGGATATCCATAGAGCATGATTCCGGGGCGTACCATGTCGAAGTGGGCTTCCGGCATCGA
Organism: uncultured Ignavibacteria bacterium; assembly: GCA_963701735.1. Classification (GTDB taxonomy): domain Bacteria; phylum Bacteroidota; class Ignavibacteria; order UBA10030; family UBA6906; genus CAWABB01. The sequence goes on from CAVPBI010000026.1 coordinate 458,084, forward strand.
GATGATCGCGCCGCTGTTCGCCATGTGGCGGAGCTGGACATCGATGTTGCGGCGGCCAAGCTCCTCGAGGACCGCCTCAAAGCGCTTGACGTTGCGCATCGGCGAACGTGCGGTCGGACTCCTCCGAGGTTGCGAAGTGGCTGTACACACCGACGAGGTCGATCCCTCGCTCTCTGGCGACGTGCTCGATGAAATCGGCCGCCTGCCGGTCGGCAACGCCCAGCCGGCCCATGCCGGTGTCCACCTTGACGTGGACGCGTGCCGTGCCTGACGATCGCGCGGCGGACGCCACCGCCTCGAGCCCGCGCCTGTCCATCACGGTCAGATCGAGGCCATACCCCAGGGCCGTGTGAAGGTGCGCGTCCTCGGTCTTCTCGAAGACCAGGATCGGCGCCGTCACGCCCCCCTCCCGCAATTCGATCCCCTCGTGGTAGCGCGCGACCCCCAGGCGTTCCACGCCGTGGGCAACCGCTTCGATTGCCATCCGCACCGCCCCGTGCCCGTACGCGTTCGCCTTGACCACGGCCATGATCGCAACGCCCGGCCCGACATAGGCGCGCACCGCATCGATGTTCGACCGGAAGGCCGGAAGACTGATTTCGGCGCGCGTCGAGTGGGATACCTGAAGTTCTTCAAGTGCCATTGAGTCCTCTCCCTCTGTCTCGAATATCCGGAGGGATGTTCACTTTCGCAAGCCGCTGCATCGTGAACCACACGCCGCCGAACGACATGCACCGCGAAGCGGCGCGCTGCCGGCCCTGAGCCGTTGCATCTTGAGCCATGCTTCGCTAGTATTCGTCACGCCCCCATCTTTCCTGCTCGTTGCATATCCCTCCATCCCTCGGAGACCTTTCATGCACCGCACATCGAGCGTTCTTCGACTCTTCCTGCTGGCCGCACTCGCATGCCATGCGCTCCCGGATGCCGCCATGGCGCAATCCGGCGGCAAGAGGCCTTTCGCGATCTCTCATCTGTATGACATCCGGGACGTCAGCGATCCCCAGTGCTCCCCCGACGGATCGCGCGTTGCGTTCGTGGTGGGCGAGAACAGTCTCGCCGACGCGACCTCGAACTCAGACCTCTATGTCCGCACGCTCGACGGCAAGCGCATGACGCGCATGACATCCGACAGGGCGTCGGACTCGTCCCCACGCTGGTCGCCCGACGGGAGCCAGATACTGTTCATCTCCACGCGCTCCGGAAGCGCCCAGGCATGGGTCCTCCCGGCGGACGGCGGGGAACCGCGGCAGGTGACGAGAGTTCGAGCAGGGCGTCGGCGACATCGCCTGGATGCCGGACGGGAAATCGTTCCTCTTCACCAGCGCGGTCTATCCCGAATGCGGCGCAGACAACGACTGTAACAAGACGATCGAACGCGACGCGGAGTCCGGACCGCTCAAGGCGCACCTTGCAGACCACCTGCTCTTCCGCCACTGGAACTCGTGGTCAGAGATGAAACGGACACATGTCTTCCGCGGAGATAGTCGCTACCGGAGCGGTCGTCGACCTCACACCCGGAGACTTCGACTCTCCGGCGTTTTCCACCGGCGGAGGAGGATACGATATCTCACCTGACGGGAAAGAGATGTGCGTGGCTTCAAACCGCGACAGCAACGAAGCCGAGACGACCAACAAGGACCTCTGGCTGATCCCCGTGGCGGGAGGGTCTCCGGTGAATATCACGGACGCCAACGAGGCGTACGACGGCAACCCGGCGTACTCGCCCGACGGGAAGTTCATCGCGTACAGGACGCAGGCCATTCCGGCGCACGAGGCCGATCGGTTCCGGATCGCGCTGTACGAGCGGTCGACGGGGCGGTCCCGCATCCTGACGGACGGCTTCGACAACTGGGTCAACGACATGCGCTGGAGCCCGGACTCGAGGGCGCTCTACTTTACGGCCGACGTGAAGGGTCATGTCCCGCTCTACCGGCTCGACATCCCCTCGGGGGCCATCACACAGGTCGTCGACGCCAAAACCATCGACCAGTTCGCCCTTGCGCCGAACGGCCGGGAGGTGTACCTCATTCGCCGCTCCGTCGGGGAGCCGCGCGAACTCTGGAGCGCGGACATCTCAGGCAAGAACCTGCGTCGCGTCACCACGTTCAACAAGTCCGTGGAGGACAGCGTCGATATCCGCCCCGCCGAGGAGATCTGGATACCGTCGCCCACGGGCAAGCTCATCCACACATTCATCGTGAAGCCGTACGGTTTCGATCCCGGCAAGAAGTACCCCCTCATCCTCAACGTCCATGGAGGCCCGCAGAGCCAGTGGGCTGACGCGTTCCGCGGCGACTGGCAGGTATACCCCGGCGCCGGTTACATCGTCGCCTTCCCGAACCCGCACGGCTCCACAGGGTACGGACAGGAGTTCACGGCCGCGATCTCAAAGGATTGGGGAGGAAAGGTCTACGCGGACGTGATGGCTGTGGCGGACTCCCTTTCCCGGGTGCCGTGGGTTGATGCGGAGCGCATGGGAGCGATGGGGTGGTCGTACGGCGGGTATATGATGATGTGGATGGAGGGCCACACCACACGGTTCAAGGCGCTCGCAACGATGATGGGCCTGTACAACCTGAAGGCGTTCCATGGCGCGACAGAAGAGCTCTGGTTTCCCGAATGGGACCTCGGGGGCGTGCCGTGGGAGTCGGACCTGTACGAACGGTGGTCGCCGAACCTCCACGTCAAGAACTTCGCGACGCCCTGTCTGATAGTCACCGGGCAGCGCGACTTCCGCGTCCCGTACACGCAGAGTCTGGAATTCTTCACCGACCTGCAGCGACGGCGGGTCCCGTCGCGGCTGATCGTGTTTGAGAACGACGGGCATTGGCCGAGTCACCTCAAGTCCATGCCCCTCTACTATAACGCGCACCTGGAATGGTTCGAGAAGTACCTCGGCGGAGGGAAGGCTCCATACAACTCCGAAGAGAGCGTGAAGCGCGGGAGAATGACGAAGTAACTGGGGTGTGCGGGCGCCTGTCGGCTCGTGCCCCACCAACCAGTGCCCCTCCACTATGCACTTGCTGTAAACACAAAGGGGCCCGTGCTCGCGCCAACCGGCTGTGCCGACAGGGCATTGTAGCACATGATCGTGGCGCGGCACAAACTGGTCACAGAGACGGATTGGGCCGTTTAAGGATTCTGCTGCAACGGCACTAGGCCACGGGCTCTCGACCTGAGGCGGATCCCCCGGAGGGAGAGTCTTCGTCTCTGGCAATACGCGCAAGGATCGCCTGGCGCAGGGATTCTTCGTCCGGGGTCTGACGTGCCAGAGACTCGCCATCCGCGGGCTGCGCCTTGAAATCGGAGGGGTCGCCTGGCTGCTGCGCGGGGCCTGTCGCATCGCCCGGCTGCGCGGGATGCGCGTCGTCTGCGATGTAGAGCGCGGCACACATGCCGCCCATGCGTCGTCCTTCGACGTGGCACCGGAACGCGTGGGCGCGGAGGGCCTCAAGGTCCTTCGCCTCGGGCGAAAAGCAGAAATCCTCCAGCTTCTCCCCGCACGCCGTGCAGAAGACCGGTTGTCGCGCCGTCTGACTCATGTCCAAAAATACTGAATATCCTGGCCACTTGCCATGACCGTCCACGAGGCGATCCCGGCCACAACCGGCGTGCGGTTCCTCAGGGAGCGCGGGTTCCCGGTGGAGATATCGCCCACGGTCCTCACCGACCAGCTGGCGGCGCTCCCTGTGGATGTCGGCATCAAGGCGATGCGCATCGTCTGCTTCTTCTCTTGACATTCTTCCCGCGTTTCATAATTTTGATCGATTGTCCGTTGTCATCAGACTCACCATCACCGGGAGCCGGTCATGGCTGGAAAGTCGACGCGAACCACACACCGCAGCTCGACCGGGACGAAGCTGTATGCAGTACGTGACAGCAAGGGCCGGTTCAAGGATATCCAGACCTACAAGCGCGCTCATTCCGCCGACCTCAGGAAGAAGAGCAAGAAGGAGAAGGAGAAGTAGACGATGACAGGGAGTAAGTTCTGGCTGACCGCCGCTCTGTGCCTGACCCTGCTGGCTGCGGCCGCCGCAGGGTGTTCCCCTGCCCCTCCGAAGCCTGACATCAGGGGGCAGGAAGTGACGTACGCCGCCGGCGAGACGACGCTCAAGGGCTATCTCGCGTACGACGCTTCGAAAGAGGGGAAACGGCCGGGCGTCCTGGTCGTTCACGAGTGGTGGGGACTCAACGAGTACGCGCGCAAACGCGCGCGGATGCTTGCCGAGCTGGGTTACACGGCACTGGCCGTCGACATGTACGGCGACGGCAAGCAGGCGGCCCACCCCGAGGACGCGGGGAAGTTCGCTTCGGCAGTGTTCCAGGATTTTGAAGGTGCGAAAGCCCGCTTCCTCGCCGCGAGGGACCTCCTGAAGGCGCAGCCGACCGTCGATCCGGAGAAGATTGCCGCGATCGGGTATTGCTTCGGCGGGGGGATCGTCCTGAACATGGCGCGCGCGGGGGTGGACCTCGACGCCGTGGTGAGCTTTCATGGAAGCCTCGGGGCCGCCGTGCCGCCGACGCCGGGCGGCGTGAAGGCGCGTCTCCTTGTCTGCAACGGCGGGGACGATCCGTTCGTCACGCCCGAACAGATCGAGGCCTTCAAGAAGGAAATGACCGATGCCGGCGTGAGCTTTGTGTTCCGATCCTACCCCGGGGCGAAGCACGCCTTCACCAGCCCCGATGCCGACCGGAACGGGAAGGAGTTCAACCTCCCGCTCGAGTACAATGCGCAGGCCGACTCCGCTTCATGGGCGGACATGAAGTCGTTCCTCTCCTCCACGCTCACCCCATAGCTCCGGATCTGCCATGAGCGGCACACCAGCTCCATCGCCGGGATCGATTCTCTGGACCGACCTCACGGTACCGAACGCAGAGGCCGTGTGCGATTTCTACCGGGAAGTGGCGGGATGGGGCGTGAGCCCGGTGGACATGGGAGGGTACGCAGACTACACGATGACATCGCCGGCGGATGGCGCTGCCGTCGCCGGCGTCTGTCACGCCCGCGGGGTGAATGCGGGCCTGCCCGCGCAGTGGCTGGTGTACATCAGCGTCGCGGACCTCGACGAAAGCATCGCGCGCTGCACGAAGCTGGGCGGGTCGGTCGTCTTCGGGCCGCGCTCCATGGGCCAGCACGGACGCTACTGCGTGATTCGGGATCCGGCCGGGGCCGTCGCTGCGCTCATTCAGCCGGCACAGCAGAACAGGTGAGCAAAGCTCGAAGAGGCTGTTGAAGGCTGCAGGCACCATTACCCCTCCGCGCGTCAAGGAGCCTCTGGCGCTCGGCGGGCATCGTGCTGCCGCTCTTCATGACCTCACATCCCTTGTGACATCAGGTTGTCTGGTTCAGTTATTTGGGTGGCTGGGCGTCGTCCACGAGCTCCATGCCCACGACGAAATACGGGGTGTCTCCGAACCAGTTGAGCGGTATGCCGACGTGTTCGTCATATTTGATCCTCACCCGGCGCCCCAGGCATGCCTGCAGTTGTTTGGCGACAGCGTCGTCGCGGCTGGAGAAATGAAAGACCTCCGGCATCGCGCCGGGCAAATTGGCCATTGCCAGCTCGCCCTCCCACGTCTTGAATATCCACCCCTTCTTGGAAAGCTTCTGCACGTAGCCTGCCCGCTCCCCCGTTGCGTACGAGAAGCTCAGGGCGATCCAGGTCCATGCCGCCAGGATGACGATCACAGCAACCAGCAGCAACGCGAGCGTGCGGAGGATCCAGCTCTTCGCGCGCTTCACTCCCGAAGAAAGCTTCGAGGGTCCCTTCTCCCCTTCTTCCGCTTCCGGTGATGCCTTCTGTCGTTTCATGGTTGTCTTCCCGGGTTGTTCACAGCTACTTCTTCTTCCCTTGGTTGGCGACTGCCTGTGCCGCCCTGGCCACCGCTTCCGGATCGCCAAGATAGTAGTGGCGGACCGGCTTCATGTCGTCCGACAATTCATACACGAGCGGGATACCCGTCGGGATATTCAGCCCGACGATCTCGCTGTCCGGAATGTTGTCCAGATACTTGACGAGCGCCCTCAGGCTGTTGCCATGCGCCGCAATAATGACGCGACGCCCGCTCTTCACGGCCGGCGCGATCGTTTCATGCCAGAGCGGCAGAAACCGCGCAACCGTATCCTTGAGGGACTCGGTCAGCGGGAGGCTGGGCGCCGCCAGTCCGGCGTAGCGAGGATCGTTGCCGGGAAAGCGCGGATCGTCCATCGTGAGCTTCGGCGGCGGAATGTCGTAGCTCCTCCGCCACACCTTCACCTGTTCCTCCCCGTGGCGCTCCGCGGTCTCGGCCTTGTTCAGCCCCTGCAGCGCGCCGTAGTGACGTTCGTTCAAGCGCCAGTCGTTGATCACCGGCAGCCACATCTGATCCAGTTCTTCGAGGGCGATCCAGAGCGTCTTGATCGCGCGCTTCAGCACCGACGTGTACGCCACGTCGAACACGTAACCATCTTTCTTCAGCACGCGGCCGGCCTCGTGCGCCTCCGCAACACCCTGGTCGGAGAGCGGAACATCGGTCCAGCCCGTGAACCGGTTCTCGCGGTTCCACGTGCTTTCGCCGTGTCGCAAGAGAACGAGTCTTTTCATTGGTTCATGCTCCTGAGCTTGGGATTCAGTTAGGGTTGAGGATCATGCGCGAGGCGTCCGTACTGCCCCGTAAAATACAGCAACGGAAAACCGTCCCGCGTCGCTGCGGCATCGACCGCCCCCACGAAGATGGTGTGGTCGCCGCCTGGATAGCGCTCGACGATCCGGCATTCGATCGTCGCGAGGGCGTCTTCGAGCAACGGTACGTCTCCGGCCCCCCTCCGGGTGGGGACGCCGTCGAACTGGTCAGCCGTCCCTGCGGGCTTCGCGAACTTCCGGGAGACCGCCTCCTGGGCCTCGCTCAGCACGTTGATTGCGAAGCGATCGGTGCCCGAGAGCGCCTCGTGCGCGGACGCCTCTTTCCCGATCGCGATGAGGACAAGGGGTGGAACGAGCGACAGCGAAGCAAACGAGCTGACCGTGATCCCCTTCGGATTGCCCCGGGCATCCCGGGCGGTGACTACCGTGACTCCGCTGGCAAACCTTCCCAGGGCGGCGCGGAACTCGGTTTCGGAAACGGGCATGGAGGACTGTTCGCAGAGAGAATTGCGCGGCTTTAGCCGGAGACACGCCGGGCGAGTACGACCTGATGGCCGCGAGAACGAAACATAATCCGAAGAACGACGTAAATCTGCAAGGGGGGATCGCTTGACATCCATCCAGTGCATCCGTACCATTCATCGATCCCCGACGATCCGGAGCATCGCATGAAATCGTGGTTTCGTTATCTCGCGGCCGGCGCAGCTCTTCTGAGCCTTTCACTCCCGGCGACAACCTCCGCCGGGCCCTCAGGATCAGATTCCTTTGACTGGGTCCTGGGCCGCAATCGGAGGCCTTTTGTGGAGTTTGGATACGGTCTTGACTGGATGCGCCACAAGAACCTGGAAGCCGAATTCCCGTCGATCGGCGCGCTGGAGCTGAAAGCGGGCTATCTCTCGGTCGACGTGCTCGAAAGCGGGATCGTGTCGCTCGACGAGAGCTTCATCCACGGAACATGGTACGATTCCAACCTGGGCGGTGGATCAGGCGGGACGGACGGGTTGAGCGGCACGCTCAGCCGCTTCGGATTCGGAAAGCGAAAAGGGTACGGCTACGATCTGAAGAACGCCGCCATCGTCCCCTATTTCACCTCCAGCATTTCCTGGACCGAACTCTCGACCGACCGCCCCGGGACACTCGGGGAGACCGACACTGACATTCTCAATCGATACGAAGGGACCTTCCGGTTCGGGCCTTCCGCGGAGGCCGGCATCCGATTCAACATCGGCCCCACATTCTCCCTCATGGCCGGGTACGAGGTCAACATCGTCTACCCGCGCTTTGTCTTCTGGGAGTGGCTTGGCAGCTACTCGATAGCCGCCTTTGCCAACGGTGTCGTGATGTGGTTCGGTGAGGATATCCTCGAGAGCTCCCCGACTCTCGGGCCTATCATGATCTTCGTCGTCCGGGGAGCCCTTGTCTGGGGAATCTACCAGCTCTGGCGCGAGGAGATGAACTGGCCCTTCAACTCGGAAACTCCGCTGACCCACGAAACCGCGAAGTTCGGCTTGAACTTCACATTCTGACCAGAACGGCGGGGCCGGGTGAGCCATCCACTCCCGGCCCCGTCACCTCTTCCCCCGACGCGCCCCCGCCACTCGCAAGTCATCCCGACGTTTTTTACATTATTTTGCAAGTTCGGAGAGATACTCATGTCACATTCCCATGCCCTTCCCATCCGGCGGGTTCTGGCGGTGTCGCTGCTCCTTGCGGTGTGCACCACCCCCTTCGCCGTGGCGCAGGAAAAGAGTCCCAGCTGGCCTGTGGAGATCACGAGGGACGATATGACCGTTATCGTCTACAGCCCTCAGATCGACACGTTCGAAGGGGATTCGCTCACAGCGCGGGCCGCCATCGCAGTCACGCCCAAAAGCACGAGCAAGACGAGCTATGGCGCGATCTGGATGGTCAGCAGGGCCGCCACTGATCTTGACGAAAGAATGGTGACCCTGACTGGGGGACGGGTTCCCAGGATCAAGCTCCCCAATACCGCCGAAGGTGTCGCGGACAGGGCCAGGACAGTGATCGAAGAGGCCCTCCAATCGAGCACGATCGTCATCTCGCTCGACAAGATCGTTGCGTCGCTCTCCGGAAACACCACAGAGGTGGAAACCGGGGGGTCGTATAGCACCGATGCGCCGAAGGTCATTGTGGTCAACTACCCCGCCGTGCTCATCCCTGTCGATGGCGACGTGAAACTCTCCAAAGTCCAGGGGTATAACCTCGAAGAAGCCCAGAACACCCCTTTCTTCCTGGTCAAAGAGTCCGCCACCGGCGTCTACTACATGAAGGGCGGGCCGTTCTGGTACCGCGGGACGATGGAGGGAGGAACGCCGAAGTTCGACCTGACGCAGAGCGCTCCACAGGAAGTGGTCGCGTACTACCGGTCGATCGCAAGCGAGGAAGATCTTGTCGCCGATACGGCCAAGGCCGACCCGGCGAAGGCTCCCAGGCTTGTGTTCACCAGCGAGACCGCAGAGCTCATCTCGTACGACGGCAAACCCGACATGAAGCCGATCAAGGGGACTGAGCTTCTGTACATCGCGAACAGCGATCAGGATGTACTCCTGGACATTCAGTCTCAGATGTACTACGTCCTCTTCTCCGGCCGCTGGTACACATCCAAGGCTCTCGAAGGAAAGTGGGCGTACGTTCCATCCGACAATCTCCCGGTGGATTTCAAGAAGATCCCTCCCGATTCGCCAAAGGGTGATCTCCTTGCCACCATCGCCGGAACCGATCAGGCGAAGGATGCCGTTCTCGAAAACAAGATCCCTCAGACGGCCGAAGTCAGCATCGACTCCGCGAGCGCGAATGTGAAATTTGACGGCGATCCGAAATTTGACGCCATCGAAGGGACGCAGATGCAGTACGCGTTGAACGCGAACGTCCCGATCATCCTTTTCGGAGGCATGTACTACGCGTGTGATAACGGAATCTGGTTCTCCGCGTCGTCCGCTGGCGGGCCCTGGGTCGTGACCAGCGCGATACCGGCCGAGATCTACACAATTCCACCGAGCTGTCCTGTTCACCAGGTCACATACGTGCGCGTGTACGACTATACGCCGACCACTGTTGTATTCGGATACACTCCAGGGTACCTCGGGTCGTACGTATACGGACCGACCGTGATCTACGGAACAGGCTACTACTATCAGCCGTGGTACGGAACCGTGTACTATCCTCGCCCGGTCACCTACGGCTACAACTTCCACTACAATCCCTGGACAGGCTGGAGCATGGGGTTCACCGTTGGGACGGCAGGACCCTATGGATGGTTCGGGGTGAGCGTAGGCGGGTGGTGGGGGCCCCCGGTGTACCGTCCCCCCTACGCGTATCGACCGGCGCCGTACTATCGTCCTCCCCCCTACTATAGACCGCCTTACGCATACAGGCCGGGCGGCGGTTATCCCCCTCCGGGTGCATACAGGCCCGGCACAGGCCGCCCGACGCAGTACCCGAATCGGAACATCTATGCGTCCCGCCCGAGTGCGGGGGTCAGACCTGCTACGCGGCCGGCAACCAGACCGGGCGTTTCCGCGCCGGGCGTAAGCACTCGCCCCGCTCAGCCAGCGACAAAGCCGTCGACGAGGCCAAACAACGTCTATTCGGACCGTGACGGAAACGTGTACCGGAAGACAGACCAGGGGTGGCAGCAGCGGGACCAGGGCCAATGGAGCAAGCCATCGACCACGCCGTCGGCCAGGCCGTCAGCCAGCCCTTCCACGCGTCCATCCACGACGCCCTCCACCCGTCCATCCACGGGGAGTCAGCCCCAGATGGATCGGCAGCAGATGGACAGGCAGCATCAGGCGCGGCAGCAAGGAACGCGGCAGACCCAGAATTACCAGCAGTCTCGCCAGTCGTACGGGTCACGCCCCTCAGGCGGTTCCAGGCCTTCCGGCGGCGGTGGACGGCGGCGCTAGCAGGAGGCCACATCTGATGGATCCAGAACTCCTCCAGAGCATACACAGGCTCCTAAGTACTGCGCGGATGGCGGCCCTTGGAACCCTCCGGGAGGGCGCACCGTTTGTCTCCCTGACGACGACCGCGCCTGCCGACGATTTCACCACGTTCTGGCTTCATCTGAGCCGGCTTGCATTCCACACGCGGCATATCGAGGACGATCCTCGAGTCAGCCTGATGATCTGGGAGGAAGCTGAAGCAGGGCGCGACCCGCAATCGCTTGCGAGAATCTCTCTCGCGGGGGAGGCGGTCAGGATCGATCCGGACACAGCGGCGTTCGAGTCCGGCAAAGAGGTGTTTCTCAACCGGAATCCGGACAGCGGGAGGTTCTTCCTGCTCGGGGACTTCGCCCTCTATCGCATCACTGTCGGCTACGGCCGGCTCGTCGGCGGGTTCGGTGCAATCCATACGATTTCGCCGTCGCATCTCCGTGAGGCATCCCGATTCGGTCAGCTCTGAGCCTCTCACACATCCAGCAGACGTACGGCATGGGACAGGTCACCATGCGCATGCGGCAGGTCATGGATACGCGCGCCGCGCTCCGGGGGGGGGCATCATCAGTGAGGCCATTGACGCGGAATTCCCCGGCGGCGTGCCGGAGGGCATGACGCCGTAACGCACGCGACGGGGTAACATCCGGACCGTCGTACACCGCACCATAGCACCATCATCGAGACGCTCACCGTCTCAGAAAAGGAGACCAGTACATGCTCAAGGAAAAGTATCAGTCGTTGCTCGACTTCGGCGCAAGCTTGAACATGAAGAACGTTCAGGTGACGGAAGAGGCGGGCAAGCTTCACATCAAGGGCCTCGCCCCATATCAGTTCGACAAGGACCGCTTCTGGGACAAGGCCAAGACGTTCGCGAACTGGGACAAGGAAGTCGCCATCAACGTCGGCGTCGAAAGGACCGACACCTACGGGTTCTACACGATCCAGTCCGGCGACACGCTGTCCAAGCTGGCAAAGGCCCATCTCGGAGATGCCAAGCGGTACATGGAGATCTTCAAGCTCAACACCGACAAGCTGAAGGATCCCGACAAGATCATGGCAGGGCAGACGATCAAGCTGCCCCCGAAGTAAGGGTCCATCCGTGGGCATCGGCTTCGGGGCCTCGCGCATGAAATGCAGTGAGGCCCCGTCTTTTTTCGGCCGATCTACGTGAACCCTGAAGGCCCGGCCGGTGTTCATACAGATATGAAAACGTACACAGCGACCACACACGACATCACGGTCACGGTCCAACCCGTGTTCCTCGACGGCCAATCGAACCCTCTGGCGCGCCGGTTTGTCTTTGCGTATTTTGTGCGCATCGAGAATCGCGGCGACCATGAGGTGCAGCTCCTGCATCGCCACTGGCTGATCATGGATGGAAACGGGGAGACCAAGGAAGTCCGGGGGGATGGCGTGGTCGGCCAGCAGCCCCGGATTCAGCCGGGCGCCGTCCATGAGTACAACAGCTTTTCCATCCTGGAGACGTTCGAAGGGTCGATGGAAGGAAGCTACCGGATGGTGCGTCCGTCGGGCGAGGAGTTTGACGTCGCGATTCCCCGATTCACGCTGCGCGCAATGGCGAACTGACGCGCCCGCACAACTCAGCCGAAAGAGAGTCTGCCGTGGAACCTCACCGAAGAATGCTCCGGGCAAAGATCCATCGCGCCACCGTGACGGAGGCCGACCTTCATTACGAAGGAAGCCTGACGATCCCGCCGGAGCTGATGGAGGCGGTGGACATCAAGGAGTATGAGGCGGTTCACGTCTGGAACGTCAACAGGGGGACGCGCTTCGAGACGTACGCGATCACGGGGGAGCGCAGCAGTGGGGCGATCTGCGTGAACGGCGCGGCAGCACATCTCGCCGGACCCGGCGATGTCATTATCATCGCTGCGTTCGCAAGCGTTCCGGAATCGATGGTGGACGCGTTCCGGCCCACCGTCGCCTTCGTCGACGCGAAGAACGCGATTCAACGCATCGGCATCGAGATCCCCGGCCCGCACGCGCACGGCGACGGGTGCTGAGCCGGGCAAAGGCCTACCGCTCTTCCTGAACGCCCGGGTTGCGGCCGGGCATCACCACGATCCGCCTCACAGGATACGCCGGCCCCCTGAACAGATCCTCGAACCGGGCGTACTTCGAAAGTCCCCACACCGAACGCGGCTCCAGCACCGACCCGAGGAAGAGCCCGCCGTCCTGATCCACCGGATAGATCATCGCCCCTGAATCGGGGACAACGCTCTCCTCCGCCACCTTGACCTGCGGAATCCGGTAAGGATCGCTCTCCAGCACGAGGCTGTCGAATCCCACGATGTCATACTGCTCGGTCGCGAGCGCTTCTCCTCCCGCAGGAATCCCGCGCACATTGTGCATGGCAAGGAGCGCGTGCACGTCCCGGAGCGCGCCCGGCACCAGATATGCGGCCGGGAGCCGGACGGAGTCGCGGGGCTGCACCACCCCGTGATATGGAGTGATCGTCCAGCTCTTCGGTTCAGAGGACGCAACATCCATGACCGGGATCGACATGGAGCGTTGCCCCTGGACGTGGTCCATCCACGTGTACAACGTTGCCCCGGCGAGCGTGTCGATCCGCGCACGCTCGTCGCGCACCAGGCGCCGTATCTCCCGCCAGTTCGCGGAGCAGAAATCCAGAAGCGCCTCCACCCCCGCGTACTGCGACCGCGCGCGCCGGTCCAGCTGGTCCAGCAGGTCCCTCCACTTGCGCCCCTCCTGGATGAACGAGATCGAACCCCGGATGCCGAAGCTCTGCCGGCCGTCGTTGATTTCCGTCGTGCTGTGGCGGATGAGCGTCCCCGGTTCGCCGACGATGTATTCGTGGCAGGAGTACTGCTGCGCCATCAACGCGGCGCTGATGTACGGGAACATGCGGACCCGCTGATACGACCGGAGCGCCGCTCCGGAGTTCAGGTTGGTCAGTGTGCCGACCTGCACATCGCCCGTCTTGATGAAGCCGGAATCGCTCCAGGAACTCGTGAACGAACCGTATTCATGGATATCCATCGTGACCTCCGGCCAGGCCGCGAGGTACAGCTCGTGCAGGGCGCGGACTTCCGGCGTGTGGAGCAGCACGTGCGAGCGATTCATGTCGAGACTGTCGGCCGTCCTTCGCCGCCCGGCCTCTGCGCCGTCGGGGTTCATCTGGGGGACAATGAGGAGGTTCAGATGATCCCTCCATTCCTGTTCGCCTCCTGCAGCCAGGCGGGCCAGCAGAAGCGTGAGCGCTTCTTTGCCCGACGGCTCGTCGCCATGCTGCTGCGCGAACAGGAGCACCGTGAGCCTTGACGTGTCGGCGCGCGACGATTCCTCCGGCCAGCGCACCAGCGACACAGTGCGCCCCTCCCTCGTCGTCGCGAGCGGAGCCACCTGGATCGTCGGCAGGGAATCCAGCCTCGCGAGAAACGCTTGCAGGTCGGCGTACGACGTCGCCGAGGAGAAGGCGCGTTCTTCGCCCGGAGCCCGCAGGGGGGCGTCTCCGCGCGCCGGGGCGTGGAACAATCCGGGAAGAACCATCGCCGCGAGGAGCATGAATCGTGTGTGCATGGCCTGTCTTGCTATCGTAGAAGTTGAACGGGTACGGTTGCAACGGTATTCGCGGAACGAAGCCTCACAAAATACGTCCCGGAAGCCGCGCCGGCCGCGTCCCAGGAAAACGTGATCCCGCCCGGGCCCAAGTTCACCGCCATCGGCAAGGAGGGCGACCTGCCTCCCCAGAATGTCGTGGACGGCAAGCGTGCATCGGGTTCGGGCGGCAAGCAGGATCGTAATGGTGGTGCGCGAGTTGAACGGGTTGGGATAGGGGTGCAGCAGGGCCAGCTCCGCCGGCAGCCCGATCGCGTCCGGCGTGACCTCCGTCGGTTCTAGCAGACCGAATGTCTGTCCGCCGGAGATGACGTGCAGGCGCGCTCCGATGAGCGCCGCATTCTGGCGGGGCTGGCTCTTCCCCGGGTCGCACCAGGTCGGGAATGCGACCGTGCTTGCCCTCCGGGCGTCGACGAGGATCGCCGGCGTCAGGCCGAAGGAGCGGAGCGTGCCGTCAGGAAGGATCTCGACGTGCGAGCTCGCGTCGAGCAGCAGGCCGAACGGCTGCTGCGCGTGCGCCAGTCCCCAGAACAGGCCGCTCGCCCGGTTGTCGACGAACGCACTCGCCTCGTACAGGCGCGTCATGATCTGGATGCCGCCTGCCAGGCCGAGCCCCGGGATATTCCGCATCGAGCCGTAGTAGGCCGCGTATTCGTCGCTCTCGACTCCTCCCACAGCTTCATCGGAGAGGAGCTTGCCGTCGTTGCCCAGGGCAAGAACCGGTGTTGCCGATGCGAGCGACGCCCTGAACGCGGATCCTGCAGGAGTCGATGCGTCGAGCAATCCGGCAAGACTGTCTTCCGTATTCGCGGCGAGGATGAACCCGGCGGCGGTGGCGATCGTATCGGCCGCTCCGGTGCGATGCGCCGCCACCGCATCGAGGAGCAGAACGCGCCCCTGGTAGCCGCGCCTGGTGATCTCGTCAGCCACCGCCTGCGCGACCGAACCGAACGCAGGCGACGCGAGCACGCAGATCCCCGAGCCTGCCGGGAGGGTCGCAAGGAGTGTCGACAGGCTCCCCGAGGCGGAGAACCAGTGCGTCGTGGACGAGCTTCCGTCGGCAATCAACCGTGCCGCGCTCAACGCCACGGGCGACGGAGAGAACGGAATCGCTCCCGCCGGGGGAGTGATGCCCCAGTGTGCGAGATTCACGACGAAGCCGTCTGTGAGCTGGTCGAGAAGCATGTCGCGGGCAGAGAACGGCGCCCCGAAGGCCGCGTCCACGACTGTTGATTGCGCAATCCGGAGGAACGTGACCGTCCCGGCGCCCATCACCTCGGCGGACAGATCGGGCCGGACCGCGAGCGCCGTGCTGTAGTCCACACCCACCCCTGCGATGCTTCTGCCGCTGGACATCCGGTACACCGCGATCATCGGCGCGAGTCGGCCCAGCCTCCCCCGCTCGAAGAAATGGGTATCGCCCAGGACTCCGGGAACGAGCCGGAGAAATTCGGTCGTGAAGGTGATGCCGGCGGCCATCGGGGAGCGGAGGGCGGTTCGGGGATCCACCGATGTGGTGCGGGCGTCGAAGACCAGGTCGGTCAACACGGCAAGGCCGGCACTCGTGCCCCCCACCACCCCGCCACGCAGGAAGACCGCCTTGATCGCCTTCTGGGCGAGCGTTCCCTTCCACAGCCGGACGTACTCCCACTGGTCACCTCCCCGCAGAAAGAGGCCGTCCGCCTCGAGAATCGCACGGTAGTTCGCCGAGTCGTTGGCCGCCTCCGTGGTGGCAATGACGAGATTCGAGGCGCTGTTCGCCCCCAGCCACTGGAAGTACGCGGGGAGGAACGATCGAGGTCGTGGCATAGTGGAGGATCAGGATGTTCCGGTTGGGCGCCTGCTCCACCAGCCAGCGGTAGGGGCGGTCGGACCAGTCGTTGTACTCCTCCGACCCCCCGCCCACGAGAAGGACAGACCCCTGGGCGCCGGCCCGGCCCGCCAGCAGGCAGAGCATCAACAGCAGCGTACAGGCGATGGTCGTCGGACGGCCCAGCCGGGACCGGGGTCGATTGGTGGTAGGAGTGAGCATGCCGGAGGAATATATCGAGCCACGACGGAAACATCAAGGGGCTGCGGCGGGCGCGGACTCTTGACTTTTCCAACGGGCAGCCCTATATTCCGCGAAACCAATTTTTCACTCTCCCTTCCCTCTGTAACAACCGTTTCTCCGTATGGCGACTCCGCTGGTCAACCTCTTCCTTGACGCCGTCCGCGTCAACGCCCCCTCACTCGCCGAGCGACCGATGGCCCAGTTTGTCCGCCGGACCCTGGAAGGAACCCCCGTGAGGATCGTCGAGGACGGAACGGCGTCGCTCATCAAGGGAGACTGCGGCAACCTGATCTGCATTCCCGCCGTCATTCGACAGCTCGAGGCCGGCGATCGCGCTCTTCGCGCACCTGGACACGCCGCGGCCCACGGAAGGAGTGCGCCCGGTCGTGTCGGACACCCGCATCGACAGCGACGGAACCACCATCCTCGGCGTGGACAACCGTGCGGGTACCTGCATCCTGCTGCACACGCTGCGGGAAGCCGGCACTGCGAACGGCTCCGCGAACTACATCGTCGTGTTCACCGTCGGCGAGGAGCTCGGCATGCTCGGGTCGAAGCATGTGGATCTCGCCCCGTACAATGTCGACAAGGCCTTCATCTTCGACTGCTCGCGACGCCCGGGGACATTCATCTCCGCCGCCGTCGGATGCTCGATGTACTCCGCGACGTTTCTGGGGCGCTCGTCGCACGCGGGCGTTTCGCCGGAGAAGGGCATTCACGCGATCCGGCTCGCCGCGAACGCGCTCAGCCGGATCCCGATGGGCCGCCACTCCCCCACCATGACGTCAAACGTGGGGACGATCCGCGGCGGGTCCGCGACGAACATCGTGCCTGACTCGTGCTTCATCGAGGGCGAGGTCCGATCCTTCGATCCGCACGCCATCGAAGTCCACCTGCAGATGCTCCACACAACCTTCCGCGAGGTGTCGGAAGAAGGCGGCGGGTCGGTGCAGTTTGAGGCGGCCGTGGACTTCGAGCCGTTTACGCTCGATCCCGCAAGCCCCGTGTTTGCCATGACGGAGAACGCCCTGCGGTCCATCGGGCTGACGCCGAACCCGATCGAGTATCTCGGCGGCAGCGACGCCAACACCCTGAACGGCAGGGGAATTCCGGCCGTCAACCTCGGCATCGGAGCACAGAATCCGCACGGCAACGACGAGTTCATACTCCTGGAGGATCTCCATACATCCGCCAGACTCGCGGCCGTCCTCACCAGTCCCGCCATAACCGCCTGAACCGGAACCCGCACATGCGACGACCACGCTGGCTGCCGGATGGGAGGACATCCAACAGAATCCTCCTCTGCGCCCTCACCTGCGCCCTGCTCTTCGCCCTCCCGGGATACGCCGGCGAAGCACCGCGCGGCTCCCTCTTTATTATTGGGGGCGGCGACCGCTCGCGCTCGATGATGGAGGAATTCGTGACGCTCGCGGGCGGGCCGGAAAAGGCGCGGATCAGAATCATCCCGAACGCCAGCGGCGACGCCGACACCTCCGGGCTGGAGATGACGGAGGAGTTCAAAGCCCTCGGCGTCAAAGACGTCTCGCACGTCCTGTACACGCGCGAACAGGCGGAAAAGCCCGGCGCGGAACGCGCATTTGACGGCGCCACGGGCATCTACTTCACGGGCGGCGACCAGATCCGCATTACGCGGGCACTCCTCAAGACGCCGGTGCACCGGGCGCTGCTCGACCTGTACCGGCAGGGGGCCGTCATCGGCGGCACCAGCGCCGGAGCCGCTATCATGAGCGAGGTCATGATCACCGGCGACGAGAAGATCAACAGGGACACGGTGAACCTGTTCCCGATGATCCGGCTGGGCAACGTGGAAACCGTCGAGGGGATGGGCTTCGTGACGGATGCCATCATCGACCAGCACTTCGTCCGCCGCAAACGGCACAACAGGCTGATCACGGTCGTGCTCGAACACCCGCAGCTGGTCGGCGTCGGCATCGACGAGGCCACGGCCGTCGTCATCGGACCGGACCATTCGTTCCGCGTCACCGGGGAATCCATCGTCGTCGTCTATGACGCCACCGGGGCTGCGAAGGCCACCACCGACGCAGCCGGCAATCTTGCCGCCTCCGGCCTGGTCCTGCACGTCCTGAAAGCGGGCGACCGGTACGACCTGTCCGCCCGCCGCGTCCTGCCGGGAGCGGCCTCCCGATGAAGAGGCACTTCAACACGCTGGTGATGATCTTCGGCGTCGTCGTGGCGGTCGCCGTGGTGACGTGGTTCCTCCCGGGCGGCGAGTACGTGCGCGAGGTGAAGGACGGCCGGACGCTCGTCAAGCCGGACTCGTTCAGGTTCGTCGAAAGCCAGCCGCAGGGGATCGGCGAGATCCTGATGGCTCCCGTGCAGGGATTCGTCGAGGCGGCACAGATCATCGCGTTCCTCTTCGTGATCGGCGGATCGTTCAAGGTCCTCGAGCGAACGGGAGCGGTAACGGTTTCGATTCAGTCTCTGGCTGCAACCTTCGCCCGCAAGCCGCACCTCCAGAGGTATTTCATCCCCGTCACGATGCTCGTCTTCTCGATCGGCGGGGCGGTGTTCGGGATGTGCGAGGAGACCATGCCGTTCGTCCTCGTCTTCATCCCGCTCGCCCTCTCGCTCGGCTACGACTCGCTGGTCGGAACTGCGATCCCGTTCCTCGGGGCCGCGGCCGGATTCGCGGGGTCCGTCTTCAACCCGTTCACCGTCGGCATCGCCCAGGGCATCGCGGAGCTTCCGCTCTACTCGGGCATGGAGTACCGGATGGTGATCTGGTTGATCAGCACCGTCTGTATGATAGCGTTCGTGATGCGGCATGCGTCGCGGGTGCGCCAGAACCCCGAATCGAGCCCCGTGTACGCGCTCGACCAGGAGCGGCGCCGCGCCGGCATGGCCAGGGGATCCGTGGAGGGCGCGACCCTCACCCGGCGGCACCAGATCCTCCTCGTGGCCGTGGTCGCGACCATCGCACTGCTGGTGTTCGGGATTCTCGAGTACAAGTGGTATATTCCACAGATTGCCGGACTGTTTTTCGGCCTGGGCCTGCTGGCGGGACCTGTCGGCGGATTGTCGCTCTCCGAAAGCTCCGACGCGTTCAAAGAGGGCGCGCGCGACATGGTGGGCGTGGCCCTGATCATCGGCTGCGCGCGGGCGATTCTGGTGATCGCCACGGACGGAAAGATCCTCGATCTCATGCTGTACGGCATCGCCTCCGTCATACGGGATTTCCACCCGATCGTCGCGGCCCAGGCCATGTTTGTGGCACAGGGGATCATCAATTTCTTCGTCCATTCGGGGTCCGGCCAGGCGGCGCTCACGATGCCCGTCATGGCCCCCCTTGCCGACGTGGTCGGCATCTCGCGGCAGACGGCCGTGCTGGCATTTCAATTCGGAGAAGGATGGATCAATCCCATCCTTCCGACGTCCGGGGTGACGATGGGAGTGCTCGGCCTCGCCGGCATCTCCTGGGAGAAGTGGTTTCGCTGGATGCTGCCGGCGCAGGTCTTCTTCTTCATCCTCGCCCTGCTGCTCATGATTCCACCGTATCTGTTCAACTATCACTAACATCCACCCATCACCAGGAGAGCACCATGAAACGTTTGCTCCCACTCCTCCTCCTTTGCGGGTTGCTGCTCATGCCCGATCTGCTGCAGGCAGCGGATAAGACCGGCGGGACCGGGTCGATCCGCGTCACCCTGAGGGACTACGGCATGATCCGTATGCTCGCCCCCGCCGGGGCGCCGGTCCGTCAACTCAGCCGGATGTCGGGCATCTTCGCGCTGGACTCGAGCGCGGTCTTCGACTACTATGAGGACTCGGAGAGCGTCGAGCTGCCATCGCTCATCACCGACGGCATCGCGGACACGATCCTCACCTGCCTGACGAACGGAACCTATGCGCAGCGTCTCCCGATGGTGACGCTCCGCGTCACGGTCTACCTGTGGAATGGTACCGACTACGCTATTGTGCGCCACACGTACCGGAACGATTCCACCATCGCCGTGAACGCCTACATCGGAGCGACCGTTGTCCCTCAACCGGGCGGCACATTCGGACTTGAGTCTCTCGCCTACGATGAACCCTCCGGCGTGGCATACAACTATCGTCTGGGCGAGGATCCCTTCATCGGCCTCAAAATCCTGAACGGTCCGGCGTATTCCTATCACAGCATGGACTGGGAAGTCTACTCCACCGATCCGGACAACGACGCCAGCAACGACTCCATCCGTGCATTCCTGACCATACCTCCCGGATTTGACGCTCCTTATGATGCCGGTCCGGTCGGGTCTGTCTACCATCTCAATGCCGGCATGCGGACGTTGGCTCCGGGCGATTCCGTCTCGGTCGACTATGCGGTGATGTTCGCGATGTCCGACGCAGACCTGTTCGCGATGGGCGCTGCTGCACAGGAGAAGTACAACGGCGTGTTCACGTCGGTCGAGCCGGTGTCCCGCGAGCTGCCGGAACGCTATGCGCTGCATCAGAACTACCCGAATCCGTTCAACCCGTCGACGCAGATCCGGTTCGAACTCCCGGCGTCCGGGTTCGTCACGCTCACAGTGTACGACATGCTCGGCCGGGAAGTCGCCACGCTCGTGAGCCAGGACCTCAACGCGGGCACGTATGAGGTTCCGTTCTCCGGCGCGAATCTTCCCAGCGGGACGTACATCGCAACGATGCAGTCCGGCAGCTTCCGGGCCACCAGCAAAATGTTGCTGATGAAGTAGCCGCGCGGATCGCGTCCCGCGCCTTCCGCATCGGGAGGATGGGGCCGCACGCATATGGCACCGGCACGCAGGAAAGGGACGAACGGGAAGGGGGAGTATCTGGATCTGAAGGCGTTGATTCAGTCCAGGTACCCCTCTCTTCCCGGGAACCAGCGCAAGATCGCGGACTACCTGATCCAGCACCTCCAGGAAGCGCCGTTTCTCACGGTCGTTGACCTGGAGCGGCGGACGGGCACAAGTCGCGCGACGGTCGTCCGGTTCGCCCGCAGCCTCGGGTTCGCGGGCTTCCAGGAGCTCCGGTCTCGCCTGGTGGGCAGCCTGCAAACGCAACTCATCCCCGGGGCGGCGTTCCCCGTCCCGGCGGGGAGAGGCAACGGCGACACGCTCACGCTGGTCGCCCAGCAGGACGTCAGCAATATCAACCTGACGATCAGCCAGCTCGAGCGGGAATCCTTCGCCGAAATCGCGGGCATGATCCTGAAGGCGGGCCGCGTGCACACTGCGGGGCTCGGGATTTCCTCCCTGATGTCACAGATTCTCGCGTACTCTCTCAACCAGGTCGCCGTGCGTGCGCTGCCGTTCGTGCACGACTACGAGACGTTCATGGAGCAGCTGGCGTTCGTGAGCGGCCACGATCTGCTCATCGTGTTCTCTTTTCCTCCGTATTCGCGGGAGACTATCGACCTGGCGCGCGCCGCAGAAGCCCGGAAGATCCCGGTCGTGGCGCTGACCGACCGGGTGACGTCTCCGGTCAGCTTTCACGCGACCAGGGTCCTGGCGATCCGCAGCCAGAACATGCTCTTCACGAATTCGTTCTCCGCCATTTCAGTCGTCATCAACGCGCTCGTCACAGAAGTCGCGCTCCGGAACAGGGTCAAGGCGCTCCGGCTGCAGCGACAGGTCGAGAGGCTTCTGAAGGACACCGGGCATTTCGCTCCCGAGTGACCCCGGAGGTCGTCCCGGATCGCGGTCGATCCGTGCGGTACTCGCAGCATCAGCACGTACTCGTGCCCCACCAACTAACCGATCATAGAGAGGGGCACAGTGCTCGTTCCAACTTTCAACAAGGTCTGGTGCCGTTCAAGGGATTTGTTGGAACGGCACCTGTCAGGTCAGAAGGAGAAGCCATGCGCACGGCTCTAATCCTCGCCGTCATCAGCCTCACCCTCCCGGCTCTGCTCCTGGCGGGCACGACAGGAAAAATCCGCGGCCTCGTCACCGAGCGTGCGTCCGGTGAGGGGCTTGCCGGGGCAAACGTGTCGGTGGTCGGCACCCAGCTCGGGGCCGCCACGGAAGTCGACGGAGAGTACATCATCCTCAATGTGCCGCCGGGCACGTACGAACTCAGGGCGACCATGGTGGGGTACGGCCCGGTAACGGTCCGCCAGGTCCGCGTCGTCGCGGACCAGACTACCACGATCGATGCCCAGATGTCCGAGTCGGCCGTGCAGCTCGCAGACGTGATCGTGCAGGCGGAACGCCCGATGGTCCAGCGCGACCTCACCGCCACGCAGGCTGTCGTTTCGCAGAGCAGATCAAGCAGCTTCCGGTCAGGAACTTCACGGAGGTCGTGCAGATTCAGGCCGGCGTGGTGGGTGACGGGAACACGCTGCACATCCGCGGGGGCCGGGGCAGCGAGGTCGCCTACCTCATCGACGGAATGTACGTCCGGGATCCGGTGCTCGGGCACACTCGGCACTGCCATCAACAACGACGCCATCGCCGAACTGAACACGCTCAGCGGAACATTCAATGCGGAATACGGCAACGCGCTGAGCGGCGTGGTGAACATCGTCACCAAAGAGGGCGGCAGCAGGTTCGCGGGCAGCTTCGAGGCGCGCACGAGCGAATTCTGGCTTCCCCCCTTCCTTGATCCAAATGACCAACACTCCTCTCAATATGCGGAGATGAGAGAGAACCGCGTCGCCGGGACGATCGGCGGACCGATCACAGGCGACGATTTCACATTCTTCGCAAGCGGCGAACGGGATGCCAGGAGCAGCTGGCTGCCCTATGGCTCGGAGTCAGTCATCTCGGGGATCGCAAAACTCGCCGATGCGTCCGGTCCCCTCCCTGAAAGTCGTGACCACAGGCCGATACTCCGAGATCTTCCGCCGGCCATACAACCACGAATGGAAATACATCCCGGACCAGTACCTCCGCCAACGGGAGTACAGCCGCCAGGGGATTCTCGCAGCTGACCCACACGGTCGCACCGAATCTCTTCTATGACGTCCGGTTTTCGTATTTCAACCAATCCTACTACTCGGGACTCGACAAGGACACCTCGCTCTACATTTCCGCGACGAAATGGCTGTGGGGGCCCCAGGGCAACGGGCGCGAATTCTGGAGCCTCGCCGATCCGCTGGACATCACGAACAATAAGACGGAGACGTTCGACTTCAAGGCCGACATGGTCTGGCAACTCGGACGGATCAATGAGCTCAAGACCGGGATTCAGATGAAGAAGTACAACCTGCGAGTATGTCAATATCTACGACCCGACGCGGGACAACCCGTACGTCACTGATTTCACGAAGAACCCGGTTGAAGCCGCTGCATACTTCCAGGATAAGATAGAACTGCGGTCCCTCATTGTGAACCTCGGCCTCAGGCTGGATTACATGAACCAGCGCTCGCCGTACCGTTCCGACCCGCTCGACCCGAATTCCGTCGTCCAGTCAACGCCGAAAGCGCAGTGGAGCCCGCGGCTGGGAGTGGCCCACCCCATCAGCGACCGTACGTCGCTGCATTTTTCCTACGGCCATTTCTTCCAGATTCCAACCTACGACCGATTCTTCGAGAACTCGCAATACGACATCTCCGTCCGTGAGCCGCTGTTCGGGAACCCCAACCTGGATGCCGAGACGCAAGATCGCCTACGAGGTCGGGCTTTCCCATCAATTCAGCGCCACGCTCGCCGGGACATTTACTGCTCAGTACACGGACTTCACAGGACTCATCGGCACGCAGTACTACTACCCGTTCGTAGAGGGGCGGTATATAGGATACACGGTCTACGTGAACGACGACTATGCAAACGCCCGCGGATTCGAGGTCAGCCTCGTTCTCCGCCGCACATACCATGTCTCCGGAATCGCTGACGTACACGTACATGTCCGCTCGCGGAAGCGCCTCCTCCGAAACGGAGGACTACCCGGCCGTCTACAAGTCAACCAGCCTCTATCCCCTCGATTGGGACCGGAATCATATCCTGAATGTCACCGTGAGCCTGGGCTGGGATGACGACGAGGGCCCGGAGCTCTTCGGGATCATGCCGCTGGAGAATACAAACTGGAACTTCCTTTTCCGCGCAGCCAGCGGCCTCCCGTACACTCCATCCGGGCGGGATATCTCGTTTGTCCCCAAGAACTCGGCGAGAATTCCTGCAAACCTTCAGCTCGATTTCGAGCTTCTCAAGGAGTGGAGCATACGGCCGATCACATTCGGAGTCTTTTTCGAGGCCTTGAATATTCTGGGGAAGGAAAACGTGCGGAGTGTCTATACGGATACGGGATTGCCGGATTTCACCACCTTCGGCAATCACTCGGCCGAATACATGGCCGACCCCAGCAATTACTATGCGCCGCGCCGGCTTCGCATCGGCGTGCGGATCATGTTCTGACAGAGGCTCAGCCATGCACTCACCAGTCAAAGGAGTACCCGCAACCATGAAATGGTTGAGCGTGTGTTGCCTCGCATTCCTCTCGATCGTGACGGCGCCCACGGCGGGGGCACAATCAAGGAAGGCGCTGGAGGAGCGAGAGCGCCTTCTCGAAAAGCCGGAGTCAATCTTCGACCGTGCGCTCGGCATCCACAGCCGCAGCAACATCGGTCACTCGTTCGAGAACCGCGGAAAGCAGTACCCGCGGAGGTCGTACTTCGACCAGGGCATCGTGTCGGGGGAGTTTCCCATCGGGAGCCAGCGTGAATACATCTACCGTGCGAACCCGTACGTGGGAATTCCGGGAAACGTGATCCAGGGCCGCTGGCGTGAGAACGAAGAATGGGAGGCTGTCGAAGGGTATCACAACCGGGACAGCGCACGCGTGGCCGTCTCCACGAAACCCTACACCTGGCCCGCAACAGGCTGGCCGGTCAGGGACGCCCAGGGGAATCCCGTCTTTGTCTCCGATGAGGACACCTACTGCGTCTATAGCGATTCCAACAATACCGTCTCCAGACTCGGCATTCAGATAAACCAGACCGGGTATGCGTTCAGCTACAAGAGCGTGCGGAACATGATCGTTTTCATCTATCAGATCGTCAACAGATCGACCACCGCGTATCCAGACCTCTACTTTGGCATGTATGCCGATTGTGACGTCGGGAATACGGTCGGAGAGGGCACCGATGAATGGGTCGATGATCGAATAGGGTTCGACAAGTCCCTGGAACTGGTGTACTACTACGACGACGGATATACTGCCGACTGGGCAGGCGGTAGAACTGGCTACTTCGGGGTCACCTTTCTGCAGACGCCCGCCGTCAATGACTCCCAGCTCGGAATCACGGACTGGCATAACTTCATGCTCGAAGATGACATCGACAAGGATGCCCTCGAGTATGCAATCATGACCAGCTCCGATTCGCTGTACCGGTCGCCGGACGGGTTCCGGTATTTCCACCTTGGTGCAAACCCCACAAGTCTTCACTATGATGACCCGTCCATCATCCCGCCGGAGGGATATCAGGATGTCGCTTTCCTGAGTTCGGGGCCGTACACGCTGAACGCTGGCGACACACTCACATTCGTGACTGCCTTCGTCGCCGGAAACACGGAAGCCGAGATCAAGGCGGTGACGCGTCAGGCGTTCGACCTCGTGGCGGACGGATACCTGACACCAAAGCCACCGCCCTCGCCAAACGTCAGTGCGCTGGAGGGTGACCGCCGCGCCACCATCACCTGGGATAACCTCCCGGAGTCGGCGCGAGACCCGGTCACTGGCTACATGGACTTTGAGGGATACCGTATCTACAAGAGCACCGACCGCGGGCAGCACTGGGACCAGTTCGACCGGAATCAGTTCCCGGAGCTCGGGGCGACTCCCGTACCGCTCGGCGAGTTTGACAAGGTCAACGGCGTCGGCAAAGACAAGGGGCTTCAGTATCTCTTCGTCGACAGCAGCCTCGTGAATGGCTTTGAGTACTGGTACTCCGTCACAGCCTACGATGCAGGCGATTCTGTCAGCGAGAGCCTTGAAAGCCCTCGGGGCAACACCGTGGACGAGCCGAACGTCGTCAGGGTGATCCCCCGCAGCGCAGCCGTGGGGCGCATACCGGTCGGCAACACGGCGGTGGCGCACCAGGGGACATCCAATGCAGTAGTGACGGTCCAGACGCAGGATGTGAACCAGGCCGGTGGCAAGGCCTACGAGGTGCTGTTCGCGCCGGCCAGCGAGATCCTCAGCGGTAATCTGATGAGCGAGATCGAGGTCAGCCTTGATTCTGTCTACCCCCGCGCAGCCCGAACCTATGCGCTCGTCTTCATCTCACCGACCACGTACAAGGTCTGGGACCTCTCCATCAACAGACTTCAGATCCGGTCGGCCCCGTACGTCTCTGGTCAGCCGATCAGGTTCAACGGGCTCCGCATCGTCCTGACCGACACGACGACAGATCCCGATTTCCTGCCGCAGGCGGGCGACTCGGTCCTCTTCTCGGTGGGCTTGTCAATGCGCGCCAACGGCATCCAGACACTTCCGCTCCGGAGACTGTCGTTCGGGACGACATACGTCGACTCGCTCGGCGTACTGCTCCGCATCGATCCCATCCCCCCCATCGAATCAGTGCAACAGGTGGTCGGAGCGAACCCGCTCAACGTCGTTGCCGCACCCCGTGGACACGTCGCAGATCGTGACGCAGACCTACACACTGACCGTCGACAGCGTCTACCCCGCCGACGCCACCGGGACCAACTACCTCCTGAGCGTCATCCTGCCGGATGCAGGGGGCCGACGAGTTTCAAGCGATGCCGCACTGCCAAGCGGAGGCATCGTGAGCGGGCCGGGCGACCCGGCAGCGTTCGAACTCACGATCACGTTCAGAAGCGACGATCTTCGCCCCACTGTCGGGACGAAGGTCGAGATCAAGACAGTCGGGCAGATCCCCCTTACCTACGCTGATCACTATGCCTTCCAGACCACGGCTGCAGGCGAGGACGCTGCGGTCATCGCATCGGGGCTGGAGCGGATCAAGGTGGTCCCGAATCCGTACATCGTCAGCTCGCTGTACGAGGAGGAGTTCGGCGCTTCGCGCCGCGAGCCGATTCGGCAGTTGAAATTCAACAACCTGCCGTCGCGGTGCACGATCACGATCTTCACGATGGACGGCGATCGCATCAAGACGATCCATCACGAAAGCGACAACGGAACAGAAACCTGGGATATGCGGGGTGATGGGGGGAGAGAGATTGCCTCAGGAGTCTACATCTATCTTGTCCAGACTGACGCCGGCGAGCGCATTGACCGCTTCGCGGTAATCAAGTAGGAGGCCACGATGAACAACTTCATACGCATCGGATGCATCGCGCTGGGCCTCCTCGCTTACCAGACGGCTGTTGCCGAAAATCCGAATATCGGCACCGCGGGTGCACAGTTCCTTCAGATCCCGGTAGGCGCACGGGCCACCGCCATGGGCGGCGCAGTTGTCGGACACATCAACGACGCGTCGTCCCTGTTCTGGAATCCGGCAGGGATCGTGGGTATACCCTCCGGGTCCCTCTTCGCCGGCTACACCTCGTGGTGGGCCTCCGTAGGCCTGAGCCATGCGGCGTTTGTCTACTCCATCGGGGATGTCGGATCGTTCGGCGTGTCGGCCACCATGCTGGGGATGGACGCCATGGCTGTTACGACCGAACTCCAGCCCGAGGGGACCGGCGAGTCGTTTGATGCCCGGGACCTGATGGTCGGGATCTCCTATGCCCGGCGGCTCACGGATGACTTCAGCGTCGGGGTGACTGCAAAGTACGTCTATCAATCGATCTGGCGGGAAAGCGCGTCGGGAATCGCTTTCGATGTCGGCACGCAATACCGCATCGGCGTAGGGGACCTGACCCTGGCGATGGCCATGACGAATTTCGGCGCCGATATGAAGATGGACGGGCAGGATCTGGACATCAAATACGACGGGAGTAGCGACAGTCCCAACAATCGCCTGTCGCCCGCCCGCCTGGAGTCAGAGGAATTCCCCCTCCCCCTCCATTTCCAGGTGGGGATATCCATGACGGTGATCGATCTCGAGGAGGTCGGAGTGCTGCTGGCGGTGGACGTCACGCATCCGAATGATACACGCGAGCGGGTGAACCTGGGGACAGAAGTGCGGGTCCTGCAGAACTTTTTCCTGCGGGGCGGGTACCGCATCAATTACGACATCGAATCGGGGACGATGGGCGCCGGGGTGCGGGTGCCGCTGGGCGACCTGCGTGTAAACTTCGATTATGCCTATGCGATCTACGATATGCTCCCGAGCATTCACAGGATTTCGCTGGGGGTGGATTTCTAGCAGTCGTCTGTCGAGGCGGCGCCGCAAGGCGCTCACCCCCCCAACGCACAAACGCCGGGCATCGCCCGGCGTTTGCGTTTTGTCCACGTCCACTCCACGCTGAAGCCTGACCCGCTCCCCGGCAAGGAGGAGCCTGGTACGGCCCTAGTTCCGCAGTGCGCGCGAGAGATGCTGCACCCGCTGCATGAGGTCGCGGAATCCCTCGGGGGTCAGCGACTGTTCCCCGTCCGAGAGCGCCCGGGCGGGGTCGGGGTGGACTTCCACAATCAGGCCGTCCGCTCCGGCGGCGACCGCGGCAAGGCTCATCGGCAGAACGAGGTCTTGCCGGCCGGTGCCGTGGCTCGGGTCGACCAGGATCGGGAGGTGCGAGAGGAGGTGCACCGCGGGCACGATGTTCAGGTCGAGCGTGTTCCGGGTGTATTCGACGAACGTCCTGATCCCGCGCTCGCACAGCACGACCTGCTGGTTGCCGCCCGAGAGTATGTACTCGGCGCTCATCAGGAGCTCGTTCAGCGTCGCGGAGAAGTGGCGCTTCAGGAGAATCGGCTTCTTGATCCGCGCCAGCGACCGCAGGAGCTTCGTGTTGTGCATGTTCCGCGCCCCGACCTGCAGCATGTCGGCATACTCCGCGACCATTTCCACTTCGCCGGACTCCATCACCTCTGTCACGATGCCGAGCCCGGTCTTCTCCCTCACGTTCGCCAGGATCCGGAGACCGTCCTCCCCCAACCCCTGGAACGCATAGGGGCTGGTTCTTGGCTTGTACGCACCGCCACGCAACAGTCGTGCGCCCGCCTGCTTGACTGCGAGCGCGGTCTGGAGGACCTGCTCCTCGGTCTCCACCGAGCACGGCCCGGCGATGACCACGAGCTCGCCCCCGCCGATCCGTACCCCGGCCACGTCGACCACCGTATTCTCTTGCCGGAACTCCCGGCTCGCAAGCTTGTACGGCTTGAGGATCGGGATGACATCCTCGACGTGCGGCAACATCCCGAGCTGCTCTTTGCGGATGAGGCGCTCGTCGCCGATCACGCCGATGATCGTGCGCTCGACTCCCCGCGACACGTGCGCCTGGAGTCCGAGCCGCGTGATCTGGTCAACAACTGTCTGGGTGTCAGCCTCGGTGGAATGAGACTTCATTACGACGATCATACGTGCTCCCTATCCGACGAAGAAGCCGCCCACACCGCGACCACACCGACCACACGTGCGTCACCTAGGTGACGCACGTGTGGGCGCCGTGCACTGGGTGGACCGGGCTTCGGTTACGCCCGTAAGCGCTGGAATGATACTACGTACGAAAGAGTAGAAAGAGAATCAAGGAAACCGCCCAAATCGCTGCAAATTCGGGACATCCCCGAGACACCGCGTGAGAGTCACCGCGTGAGCGTCACCTAGGTGACGCTCACGGGATGCACGGGATGGAGGTTCATGGGGGACTTGCAAAGTGTTTGTAGGAGTAGTAGATTTGGGGCACTTCAGACTGTTGAGATTGTCTACACTTCTTGGTGAGCTGGCAGCAATCTCGAATCATTCTGTTCCTTCCACAATCCACATCCTCATCTACCAAACCTAGGAGCACTTATGGGTCCAATGAGACGCACCATTCTCGTGGTCTGTGTTGCGCTTGTGTGGACATCGTCCGTTTTCGCCAGTGGGTTCCAGATCAACGAACACGGGGCGAAGGCGATGGGCATGGGGGGCGCGTTCGTAGCACAGGCTTCGGATCCGTCAGCGATCTTCTTCAACCCGGCAGGCCTCGGATTTCAGAAGGGGTTCAGCGCGATGTTGGGCGCGACCCTGATCATGCCTACCACCACTCACACCACTCTTGGTGGTGTCGCCACGGATATGGAGAGTCAGGTCTTCTATCCGCCGAACGCCTACGTCACCTACGGGCTTGATTCACGCTGGAGTTTTGGGATAGGATTCCTCGCCCCGTACGGCCTCGGCACGAAATGGCCCACGGACTGGCCGGGACAGAGACTGGCAGTAGAAACCGAGTTGCAGTCGTTCTACATCAACCCCGCTGTCTCCTTCCGCCCCATCGATGAGCTTTCGATCGGCGTCGGATTCAGCTATATCATCAGCAATGTTTCACTGACGCGCCGGGTGGGTGTCACCCCATCAATCACCCCCGCCGTGCCCGATGGGCTGGTGGATCTCCAGGCCGACGGCACCTCGTACGATTTCAGCGTCGGTGTGCTCTACAAGCCCGTGAAGGAGTTCTCGATCGGCGCGTCGTATCGCCACTCGGCTGAAGTGGACTACGAAGGGACCGCCACATTCACGAACATGCCGACAATCACCGTCCCCGGCGTCGGCCCGGTCAACTTTCAACCGTTCTTCCCCGGCGGAACAGGGAAGACCACCATCACGATGCCAAACCAGGGATGGCTCGGCGTCGCGGTGTCACCCTGGGACCCGTTCACGATGGAAGCCGATTTCCAGTGGACCAGGTGGTCGACGTATGAAGAACTTGCCATCGATATGCCCGTCGGCCCGGTATTTCCGCCAGCCCCCCTCCCCGGCGGCCGGCCTTTGCAGGGCCCGTCCACCTCGGTGAAGAACTGGTTTGACGTCTTCATCGCACGCGTCGGCGGCGAATACCGCTGGGAGAAGGTCGCCCTCCGCCTCGGCGTTATCTACGACTTCAGCCCGCAGCCGACCAAATCCGTCGAGCCTCTGCTCCCGGATGCCAATCGTTGGGAAGGCACCATCGGTCTCGGCTACAAGTTCTCGAAGAGCTTCGCCGTGGACGTCGCCTATCAGTTCATCATGTTCCAGGATCGGGTTCTCGCTGGCCAACCAGAACTCGTTCCCTGGCACGTATGAGAGCAGCGCCAGCCTCTTCGGGCTGGACCTGACCTACACCCCGTAACCTTCGGACTTCGGGGTAGAAATGCCGCAGGGGCCCTGCCGTCGGCGGGGCCCCTGCACGTTTTTGCACAGGAAGGGGGGCAATCGGGCCCTCGCATACGGGATGCGGGGAGACCACACGTGCAGACACGTGCGTCACCTAGGTGACGCACGTGTGGTTCACGTGTGGTTCACGTGGGCTTTTGGGGCCCGGTGACAGCACGCTGGCGGGGCGCGGCGCCGCCCCGACGCCACACCCCGTGCGTGCCTCCCTTCCCGGAGGGGAAGGCAACCCTACAACCCGATTCCGAGCGAAAAAACATGGTTGCTGTTAAACACCTCTACTGACCGGAAGGCGTAGTCCACCGTCAGGTCCAGCGTACCGAACTGGTACCGCAGGCCGGCCCCGAATGTCGGACCATAGATGAACTCGGGGGTAGCCTGCTCCGGCGACATCGTTATGCCCGCCCGGAAGAACAGCATCCCCTGGAAGGCATACTCGCCTCCGACGCGGTACTCGTCGTCGGCGAAGTTGTTGTTCTGGAACGTGCCCGCTACCTGCAGGGCGTTCTGTGAATCGAACGCGTACCGGTATCCGACGCCAAATTCCAGTGTCGACGGGAGCTCGAACGGGGCGGCTTCCGCCTTGTAGTATCCCGGCGGCCGGTTCTGATCCGCCACCGTGGCAACATACATCAACCCTCCGCCGTCGAACGTCATCTGGGGACCGATGTTCTTCAACACCACCCCGATGCTCAACCCTTCGATCGATGCGAGATTGTCGTACGTCACCCCGGCATTAAAGGCGACGCCGGTGGCGCTCACGTCGCCCATGCGTTCGGAGATGAACGTGGCGGTCACGCCGACGGACACGCGCTCGCTCAGCATCTTTGCATAGGTCAGGCCGAGGTTGAAGAACTGGGGTGAGAACGTCGTCCCCGTGCCGTCCGGATTCTCGTTAGTCGTGACGGCGATGTCCCCGATCGAAAGTGCCTTCGCGTTGATGGCAAGAACGCCGAATTCGGCAAAGTTGACGGCCGCGGCTCCGTAGTCGACGCCGATGTCCGCGATGTACGACATGTGCGAGAAGTAGAAGGCTGCCGATCCGGGCACTCTCGCCGCGCCGGCGGGGTTCCAGAAGAGCGCCTCGATACCCTTCGAGGTGGACACCGTCGCGCCCCCCATCCCGATATCTCTCGTCCCGACCGGGATGAGCAACTCCGTCGCTCCTCCCGTGCCCGCCCTGTTTCCCGCTCCGGCTTCCGCCGCGCCCGATGCCATCGCCAGCAGGAGCGCCACGACCGCCAATCGTGCTGTGTAGCTCATATGTTCTCCTTCATCCAATTCGTCTGCTGTTCGTGGCTTCAGTACCGATCCAGAATCTGTTGCTCCTGGACGATCGCGAGCTTCAGGATTTTGGTCGCGCCCTGATCGGGCATCTCGATGTGAGCGATGTACAGCCCGCTTCCGACCGGCAGACCCGAGCCGTTGGCGAGATCCCACCGCTCGAACTGGCTGCTGGACTCCTTGTCGATCCGCCGGACCATGACGCCGGCGAGATTGAAGATCCTGATCGTCGCGCGCACCGGAAGGTGACTGAATGTGACGAAGCGTTGATACTTGTTCAGCTCTTCGGAGTTGACGGCGTAGTACGGATTGGGGAAGACGTTCACCGACCCGACGTCCGCCTTCGCGAGCTCCGTATCCATCGAGTAGACGGGCGTGCTGATCACGAATTCGTCCGTCGGTCTGTTGGGCTTGGTGGTCGTGATCCTGAAGATCGTGCCTGTCTCCGGCATCTGTGCGGAATACGAGGTCGGGGTATTGACGTCTCCGCCGTTCCACAGGACGAGTACCATCCTGCGCATCACGTCGCCCTGCGCTCCGGCGAGGTATTCGTAGGCGGCGCCCTCCGCCTCGATCCTGGCAAGGAGCGCGCTGTATCCTGATTCGCCGGGGGTCACGTCTTCGGGGATGACCCAGTAGAACCAGTCGGTGTACGGGTCGTTCGTCCCGCCTGAAATCGAATGGTCGGCCGTGTCCCCGAACCCGAGCGCCTGGAGGGTCGGCTGGTCCAGCAGGTCGAATGTCGTATCCTCATCGAGGTCCAGGATATACGGAAACAGCCTGTAGTCGTCGCTCGGGTCGTCAGGCGTGCCGATGCCGGTGTTCCAGAGCTCGAACGGCACGTCGATGACGAGATTGGGATAGCCGCTGAAATCCTCGGGGATCAACGCCTTGCCGCCCCTTGCGGTGAACCGGATCTCAAAGTCATTGGGGATGATGAGAGGCCACCGTGCGCCGCTCTGGGTCACCCGGTCAATGAACTGGGTGTAGTCCGTTCTGCTTTGGTCCGGCGCCTCACCAGTGTGAATGCCCCACCCCTGCGACTCGCCGAGTCCGGCCGTCTGCTGCCGTGTCCCGTTGGGGCTGTCTTCTGTGTTCGGATAGGGGAACCCGCTCGAGTTGAACCCGAATGCGCCTGCCTCGGGCGGAGAGAGCGGGCCTGCGGCGTTGGCGACCGTCAGGAACTCCTTGAAGTCGTCCGGCGCCCCGTAGACGCGGAAGATGACGCCGTCCACGATCGGCGATCCGGCGTCCGTCCCGTTCTGGTCCTGGACGTTCCGCGCGACCGTGTCCACCGCGCCGTTCAGCGTCCGGATGAGATGCCACACCTGGGCCCCGTCCACTTCCTGGAAGACGATCCGGTACGACGCGCCCTCCAGCAGGTCCGGGTTGATCACCTGCGGCACGACGTAGCCATCGCTCAGCGACGACCCGGGCACGTTGGTGATGTGCGTGACAGTTCCGAGCGTGTCCAGCGAGGCCATCGGCCTGTACCCGGGATCGGGGGCTTTCGGCGTCGTGGTCAGGATGGCCAGCGGGGTCTCGAGGTTGTTCGGGACCGCGGTCGGGTCCGCGTTGAAGCTGTACGCGGTCACGGCAAAGTAGTACCGGATCCCGTTGACCAGCTCCAGGCCCCCCTCGAGCTCGTTGTTCTTCACGGAGACGTAGCGTCGAAGGCCTGTATCGTTGCCGAACTGTTTGACGGTCTGAAGAACCTCCCCCGTCACGGGATCGAAATAGAGGTCTCGTATCTTCCCCACCCCGTCCACGATATCATACGTGGCGATCCGTTTCGCCTGATCGATCGTCGCCGAGGCGGAGGGCAGCTGATACACGTTGTACCCCTGGAACTTGTACCCCTTCGAATCCCAGGTCTCGATGCGGCGTGCACCCGCCGCATCCTCGCCCCAGTTCAGCACGACTTCGCGGTCGAGTTCGGAAATCGTGACCCGCGGTGCCGGTGGCGGGACCGGCAGATCGAAGAAGTTGTTGTACGCGATCTGGGCCTGTTGGTCGTAGAACTTCAGCAGCCCGATCGCCGAAAGACGGTCCACCCCTTCGATGGCGCCTGCAGCCATGACGGCCACGACGATTTCCTGCGTGTCGCCCGGTGCGAGGGTGAACGGCCCCGAAGCCAGTCCCATGCGGCGGTCGTCCGGATTGAGCACCTGGCCGTCAACCCATCCCCGGCGCGTTTGCGGATCGCCGGCCATGCAGAACGTCGTCGACTGGTTGGTATTCGGATCGACGAACGGCGCGCCCGTCTTTCCGACGCGCCCCCGCATGAAGTTGTAGAACTGCTCCGTCCCTTCGTACGTCCCCTGCGTCGGGTCGGTGACCGTGAGGTCTCCCTTGGCGAAGTAGTAGAACGCCGTCATCGGGAGGTTCATCGCGTCGTGGATCACCTGTCCCCTGGCAATCGCGGTGCTGCCGGGCGACGGGACGATCGGCCCCTGGAAGAAATCGAAACCGGCGGATGGCGGCGGCAGCGGGCTGTAGGTTTGATCCGTCGCCGCCGCGTTATAGACGTAGCCGAGACTGAGGGTGGTATCGCAGCCGACGTAATCGTCATCCGAGAACCCGAGGTCGGGGTCGGCCCATTGCGTCACGTACGTGCTTTCCACCACGGCGGCGCTCTTGTTGATCATCAGATAGCGTCGAAAGTTCATGTTGCCGAGCGCTCCCTGCAGGGCATAGGCCCACGCAGTGACCTGCAGCTCGATGCCGATCGGGTTCGAGCCATACAGGTCGGTCGTATTGGCGGAGTTGAGATCGTTCGCCACGTACCAGATGGTCTGATCAGCGCCGGGGAATCCCGGGATGTCCGTGGCGGGCTCATAGATCCCGTTCGCGTTCTTGTCCTCGAACGGGGCCCCGTCCAGCGCAGGCCATTCATTCCAATCGCGGACGTACTGGGAGAGGATCTGCTCTTCGCTCCCTTCGCCGTCGCTCACCTCCGACGCCACGCTGGGTGGCGTGTCCGTGTCGTACGCCGGAGGGATATCCCTCCGCACCCGGTAGATCCGGTTCTTGGGCAAGTCCGGGTCTTCGGCGATTCCGGGCGAGATGATCTTCCCGCCCTGAAGTCCGCTTTTGAAGGATGACCCCCCGACTCTCGCTTCGCCGTCCACGAGCCCTCCCCAGAGGAACCCGGATTTGAAGATCGCTGTCCGGTTGCTCCCCTTCGGGAACTCAAAGCCCGCGTTGTTGTCTTGAACGTCGATGTCGGTGAACCCGTTCGTCCAATAGACCGTGGAGATGTTGTTGATGTTCATGTAGGTCTTGATCGGGTCCCCGTTCGGTTTGCGGGCCGGAGGGGCCCCGTCGGTCGTTCGCCGGTCTGTTGCACCCCCGTCCGCAGCAGCCGCGGCAAGCAAGATGGCTGCCGCAACTATCATCCAGATTCTTTTCATGATGCTTCGGCTCCTCAGTGGTTGCGATCCGGTTTGTCTGGCTCAGTAGTCCAGCCGAATGCCCAGCCGGATCTGCCGGGGCGGACCGTAGAGGTACGGCACTGTGTTCAGGAACGGCGCATTCTGCCACTGCTCGTAGTAGTCGAGGTTGATGGACCGGTACATGGAGGCATACTGCTGACCGTAGGTGCTCACGAGTTTCCCTCCCAGATTGGGATCCGTGAGGTAGCCGTCGTCGGACGCGCTGCCGGTTCTCAGGAAGACGTTTTCGACGTTCTGGCGGTCAAACACGTTGATCACGAAGACGTAGAGGTTGGCGCTCAGCTTGTCGGTCAGCCTGAACGTCTTGTCCACGCGCATGTCGAGCTGGACGATCCACGGGGTGGTCGAAGCGCCCAGTGCTTCCACCGGTGAGCGGCTCCGGGCTTCCCCTTCCAGGTTTGCGCCGCCCATGCCGCGCGTGAACGGGTGTCCGCTGTTGAACGACAGCAGCGCGGACGCTCCGAGCTCCTGCAGGATCGGTCCGCCATCGTCCTTACCGAACCGATAATCGACGTTCAGATTCCCGCGGACGCCGTTGTTGAACTCGAGCGGGCTGATGTACTGCGGGCGGAAGATTGTGACGCCGTCCACCGGGGCCCCGACGATACCGCGGCTGGAGTTCGGGAACGAGCCGGTGCCCGCTGCGTCCTGGAACGCCACCGTCGCGTTCACCTGAAACCGCTGCACGCGGCGGAGATTCAGCGTCATCTCGATCCCCTTGGTCGTGGCAAAGTCGCCGTTCCGCAACACCGCGTATGCGCCGTATTTCGATCCCTCGGTGAAGACCTGATCGTACACGATCTGGTCCTTGATATCCTTGTAGTACCCCGTGATATCGAATGCGGCCACTTCGCCGATCTGCTGGCGGAAGCCGATCTCATATTGCGTGGTGCGCGTGGGCCTGACGTCGAAGCCTACCGGTCCGCCGATGAAGAACCCGCCCCGCATGTTCGAGCCGGTCAGGTACGCACCCTGGTACGCGTCCCGCAACCGCGACTGCTGAACGAACTTCCCGAACTGAGCGTGGAAGACGGTCTGGTCCGTCACCGGGAACGACAGGCCGATCCTGGGGCTGACGGACGAATACGGCTTCGTTTTGACGAACCCCTCGGGGTTCAACTCGAGGGTCGTCTTGTCGATCGACAGCTCCGGCTTGGTCGGATCGACAAACGCGTAGTTATCGATGTCGATGTAGTCGTACCGGAGCCCGACGTTCACGACCAGGTCGTTGTACTCGATCTTGTCCTGCACGTACGCGCCCAGGAACACCGGATTGCGCGCTCCCTCGATTCCCTCGGCGTCGGAGATGTTGCCAAAAACGTCGTACCCGAAATTGTTCACGCCCCGGATGCGCAGGATCTGTTCGACCGTCTGCTTCTGCGGATCCCCGTCGGGCAGCTGATCATTGTTATAGATGAGACCGGCCAGCCCGAACACCCCTTCGTTTCCGAAGCTGTAGTTCCTGATCGTGTACCGCTGGTACTCGACGCCGGCCTTGACCGCGTGCACATTGCCGAGCTGCGTGCTGAAGGCCCCGGTCAGGTTCCAGGCCTCGCGCTTGAAGTTGACGTAGGCGGCCGTGACGTCTCCCGGCGCGTTGAACGCGAACGTGTAGATCTGCCGCTGTGCGGGGCGTATGAACCTGCCGAACGTATCGTTCTCCTCCCGCTCCCAGATGAACCCGGCCTCGGCATTGGCGACGCTGTCCCCGTACGCCCAGAAGTTGTCCTTCAGATAGGGGTCGAAGTTCTTCTGCGCCTGCTGGAAATACCCCACGGTCACCTCGTAGAAGGTGGTCGGGTTCAGGAGGTGCGTGAGCTTGACGTTCCCCGATCCGTTCCAGGTGTCGACCTGCTCGATGCGGGCACTGTTCAGGAGGTTCGCGATGGATCCGGCGTTCCGGTTGGTGTTGTAGGGAAGGTATCCCGTGCCCGTCGCGTACGTGCCCGCGAGCCGGAACCTCAGCGGCATGAAATCGAACGTGAGCGTCCCGCTGTAGTTGAACTGATTCAGGGAATTCCGGAGCAGGGGTCCGCCGGGATAGACGAGGTTGACCGTGTCGCCGAGATTGGCCACGGTTCCCAGGTTGATTCCGGGATAGGCCTGCGGGTTCGCATCACGGATGAAGTAGTAGTTGAAGAGCCCGAACCCCTTGATGCGCTCGTCCACCAGGGGGCCGCTCGCCGTGGCGGTGAACTCGTTGTAGCCGTACTGGTAGGTTCCGAGGAACTTCTCTCCGCTGTACGCTTCGTCGCGCGAACGGAACGCGACGTTGTCGGTCACGTAGTGGAGGCTGAAGTGGGGTTCGACGGTTCCCGTCTTCAGCTGTTGCTGGACGATGCCCGCGTTCGCCCCTCCGAATTCGGCGGTGTACCCGCCTGCCTGGACCTGCACCTCTTCGATGGCGTCCTGCACGAGCGTGACCGCCGCACCGCCGACCATGGGGTTGGTGACCGACACGCCCTCGAGATAGAAGCCCACTTCGTCCTGCCGGCCGCCGCGGATAAAGACCACGTTGTCCTTCAGGACGACCCCCGCCTGGAGCGCGAGGATATTGTTCACCCCGCGGACGGGCAACGAGCTGATATCCTCGGCCGTCGTGATGCGGACCGCGTTCGTGGCATCCCGCGTGACGAGCGGTCGATCCGCGACGACCTCGACGGCCTGCAGCGTGACCGTCTCGCTCACCAGCTCGAGCGCCGCATCGGTCGTGAGCGTGTTGTTGACCCGGACGTTGGAGAGCGTCAGTGCGGTATAGCCGACGTACGTCGCCCGCAGCGAGTACGTGCCGGCCGGGACTTCGAGAATGGCGAACTCTCCGTTCACGTCCGTCGCGGCCCCCATGGTCGTCCCCACCACGACAACATTGGCGCCGACGAGCGGCTCGCGGGAATCGCGGTCATACACCTTGCCGCGTATCTTGCCCGTAGCCCATGCTGCGGAGGACAGCACTGACAGTAGCGCGAGCAGGGTTATGCAGTGCCTCATGGTCACTCTCCTTCACTCCTTGTTGGAAAGGGCGTAGATTTCCCGCGACAGGACGCACAGGGTTTCTGCCCGGGGAATCGGATCGACGCCGCGCCACGCGGACGCGGCCAACGGTAATCAGCTATGGAAGGACGTCGTGGAAGGTTGTATCAATGCGATCGATCGGCTCACCTCCTTGGGATCTTCGTTGCGCGCCCCGGGCCGCCCGCCCACCCCATCTCACAGATCCTTGAAGCGAACGGCCCCGAAGCGACGACGAATATCTATGGTAGCAGGAAGGTACGATCCGACAAGCGGGGTGTCCAAACCGTTTGCGCCGTGATGCTGGAGAGGGGAAACGAAATTCAGAGGCGTACGGCGGGACGCAGTGGAGGAGAGTGAAACGTCATATCTGTAAATGGTTCAGCCGATCCTGAACAGGACCGGCTGATGACGTGAAGGCCGCAGCGCGATGCTCACCGGCGCGGGCAACCGGAGCATGGGAGCAGGCTCAGGCATGCGGCCCGAGCCGCTGAAACACTCTCTCGCGGAACGATCTGCTCAGTGTCAAGCGGGTGCCATCGAACAGCACAACCGAATATTCTCCGTAGAACAGCGGCTGCATCTCTTTGATGCGGTCGATGTTCACGATCGTCGAGCGGTGGATCCTCATGAACGAGCGGTACGGCAACTGCTGCTCCAGCTCCGAGATCTTTTCGCGCAAGAGGTGCTTCTTCTGTCCGGTATGGAGGCAGACGTAGTCGCCCTGCGCCTCGACCCAGTCGATCTCTTCCGCCCGGAGGAAGACGATCTTCCCCCCGGTCTTCAGCATGAGGCGCTCGGCCGGCGCCTCCTTGACGGACGTGGCACCGAGCATATTCAGCAGCCGGCGGCCCTTATCGCCGTTTCGCTGCTGCAGCACCTGCTCCCTGGCCCGGCCGAGCGCTTCGACAAAGCGCTCCTGGTCGAACGGCTTCAACAGGTAGTCCAGGGCGTGCACGCGGAACGCCTCAACGGCGTGCTGGTCGTAGGCGGTCACAAACACGACGAGGGGGAGGTCGTCCTGATCCAGCTCGCGAAGGATCGCAAAACCGTCTTTCCCGGGCATCTGGACGTCCAGGAAGAGAAGATCGGGGTGAAGGGAGCGAATCTGATGGACGGCATCGTCGCCGCCGGCTGATTCGCCGACGACGTTTACGGTAGGATCATCCTTGAGCAGGAGATGAATCTTCTGGCGGCCGAGCGGCTCGTCGTCGACGATCATGACCCGAAGCCGATCCCCGTCGCTCGAATCCGGTTTCATCCACATCCTCCGGGGTGCTGCCCGCGGTTCTGAACGGAATGGTGAGCGATGCAAGGACGCCACCGCCGGGGACGCTCTGGATTTCGAGGTGCTGGTCTGGACCGTACAGATGTTCCAGGATCGCCCGCGTCCTGGACAACCCAATCCCTTCGTGGAGCGGGTACCCCGCCGATCCATTGTTCGAAAGGCCCGGTCCAGTATCCTGTATCTGGAAGAGCAATGACCCGTTGCGCGATTGCGCCCTCACAGTAATACGCCCGGACCCGCCAGAAGTTTCGATCCCGTGTTTGATCGCGTTCTCGAGGAGTGGCTGCCAGACGAAACAGGGAACCTGGGCGCTGAGCGTCGCCGGCTCGATCTCGGTCTCCAGGATCACCTTGTCGGCAAACCGTACCCGTTCGATGTCGAAATAGCTTTGAAGAGCCTGCAGTTCCGCGGCCAGGGGGGCAAACCGGGCACCCGAATTGTCCAGCGTGATTCGAAGGAAATCCCCCAGCCTTGCGATCATCGTGTCGGCCGCCCGGGGGCTGACATGGATGAGCGCGGAAATGGAATTCAGCGTATTGAAGAGAAAATGGGGGTGAAGCTGGTTCCGGAGCGACTCCAGCCGGGCCTCAGCCAGCCTGGTTTCGAGCCTGGACGTCCTCAACTTCTCCTCCTGGATCGTCCGGTAGTACTTCACGCCCTGATCCAGAAGCACAATAATCCAGTAGACGAGAACCCCGTAATCGAAGTACCCGATCAGGGAGGCCAGTATCTTGTTGTACGAGAACGCGTACTCGGCGCCCCACCTGATCCAGACCACCGTGACATCCGTGAACACCCGCTGGAAGATGGCAATCACAAGGCTTGCGATAAGGTGGATTGTGAGGCTGCGGCGCCAGTGGTTTCGGTCAAGGGGGAAGTGTTCGGCAAGGAGGAGGACCAGGGGGGTCAGGAGCAGCCAGCTGAGACAGTACATCCCAGCCGGCGCCAGAATGCTCAGGAAGGGTAGCGGTTTCCCTTCCCGCGCATACGCGAAATAGGTCTGCAGCGTCATCAGCACAAAATACGCCGCCCACGATCCGACAATGATCATCCAGCGCAGTCGGACCTGTCTCTTGCTCTCTTCGATGCTTTCTGCAACAGTGGTCATGGAGGTACACACCGGGCACATCGTGGACGATCGGGGATGCGGTTTTCAAAGAACGTTACAATTGCTAAGAATCGCAATTCCGGCGCGACGAACCGCTGGTTTTGGTCGCCGAAATGCAGGGCCGACATGCCATCAAAGGGCCCTTGAAAAGCAGACATATTCTTGAGAGATTGGAGGACAGATGCGGGAGCCCGCGCTTGTCGGTTAACGCGGACGCCGCATTTCAATCGAGCCACCATCGCCGCCGACCAGAGATTGCCTCATCCGATGGACCTGGATACCCTCCGCCAGACCCTGTCAGCGCTTCGCCAGGCCAGCATCTGCGTTGTGGGCGACGTGTGCATGGATGCCTACTGGACGATCGACCAGAGCAGGTCCGAAGAGTCGCTCGAGACCTCCCTCCGGACGCAGCCCGTCCGCGAGCAGAGCTACTTCGCCGGCGGCGGGTCGAACGTCGCGATGAACCTGAAGGCACTCGGCGTCGGGCGCGTTGCCCTGTTTGGCGTGGTGGGCGACGACCCTTCGGCGGATGGTTGCGAGGGTCGCTGGGAGGAGCCGGCATCGACGTCACGGGAGTCCTTGTCCAGCCGACCGATTGGGCGACACAGGTCTTCGTGAAGCCTCACGAGGGCGGCTCAGAACTGGCGCGGATGGATCTCGGGAATTGGAACAGACTGCTCGACAGCACCCGCCGCGGGTTGCTCGAACGGATCGAGGCTGCCCTCCCCTCAGCCGATATCGTCATCGTCAATGAGCAGGCGCTTCAGGGAATCCACACATCACCGGACTTCCGCCGGTCGCTTCTCTCCCTCGTGCGGTCAAAGGCCCCCGGCCGCGGGATCGTAGACAGCAGACATTACATCGACGAGTTCGACGGTCTCATGCGCAAATTGAATGCGCGGGAAGGCACACGGCTCCTCGGAGAGGCCGGAGTCCCGTCCGAGTACATGCAGGTGGAGGACCTGTCGCGGCTGGCCAGGCGACTTGTCGATCGCTGGAAGACGCCGATCGCTCTCACTGCGGGCGACAGGGGATCTATTGCGGCGACGAGGGATGGCGTCATCCACATCGATGCCGTGAAGCTGGACGGGCATCTCGATCCGGTGGGTGCAGGCGATGCATACCTCGCGGGGCTCGCCTGTGGACTGGCCGGCAAGGTGGATTTCGTCGCAGCAGCACGGCTCGGGACCCTCGCCGCTGCCGTCACCGTACGGAAGCTGCACCAACCCGGCACTGCAACGCCGGGGGAAATCCTCGCACTCGCGGCCGAGCTCGGTTCGGAGTAAACCGCCTCTGCACGGTCCCTACTTGAACGCCTTCCCGGCGGCGTACACTGCGTCTCCAAATCGGCGGAGGAGTTCCATCTCCTGCGGACTCAGCGGGCCGGCTTCCAGCGCCGCAAGATTTTCCTCAAGCTCCCTCCCGCTGCGCGGCGCGGTCAGGCAGACGTGGACGTGGGGGTTGGAGAGCGCGAACCTGTACAGCTGCCCTGCGGCAGGCCGAGGCTCGTTCGCCGGCCACTGCCGCGGCTTCCGGAGCAGTGCGGTCCACCGGGTGGCCGTGTAGGAAATCACCCCGGGGTTGTGGTCGCCGAGATGCGGGAAGATGTCCCTCTCCGCCCCGCGGTGCGCGGCGTTGTACCGGACCATCAGGACATCGACTTCCCCGCTCGACGCCAGCCGTCCCGCGAACGCCCGGTCGTGCGTCGAGAGCCCGATCGCACGCACCTTCCCCTCGTCCCTCAACTTCAGCAACTCTTCCCTGGCCCGGAGCGGGAACTCCTTTTCCTTCATCACTCCCATGAACAGGAACACGTCGATGTAGTCGGTCCTGAACTGCCGCAGCCGCTTTTCCAGCGTGCGGCGGATGTTCGGATATCCGATGATGAGGTTGTACGCGCCGGTGACCAGGACCGTGGATTCCCGATGCCGCGGGAGGATCTCCCGCATCGCCTTCACCATCTGGAAGTCAAACCCGTAGGCGAAGAAGAGGTTCACCCCGCGTTCGTGCGCGCGTATGATTGCGTCCGGTCCGGGACGGTAGCTGGCGGAAAGCCCGAGGCGAAATACCGGTCGCCCCGTGCGGCCCAGGACGGTGCGCGTGAAGGAGTTCTCCGGGAAATCGTTGCTCACCATGGCGATGGCTCACGCAGGATGGTTAGTCGTTACATTGATCGGGCACCGACGCCGCAGGCCAGTCAGCGCGGCCACTCAGTATGGCCATTCAATACGACAACCGAACACGGCCGCCCAATATGGCAACTCACGCCGGCCATGCATTACGGCCGCTCAATACGGGCATCTAGTATGGATAGAACACAAAGAACATCGCTGACAGGCCGGCAAGGACCCACATCCCTGGCTTCACGGCCCGCCCCCGCCCCGTCAGCACCATGAACAACGGATGAAGAATGAACCCCGCCGTCATGCCGATGCCCACGTTATACGTGAAGCTCATCAGCACGATCACGGAAAAGACGGGGATCGTTTCCGAAAGGTCCGACAGTCTCAGGCGCGCCACGCTCGCGACCATCAGGCACCCCACCATCACGAGCGCCGGACCGTACGCAAACGACGGGATGGACGAGAACAGCGGGGCGCAGAAGAGCGCAAGGAGGAAGAGGAGCGCCGTCACGACGGCGGTGAGACCCGAGCGACCGCCCGCCGCAATCCCGGCAGCGGACTCGATATAGGCTCCGCTCGTGGATGTCCCGAGCAACGCGCCGACCGTCGTCGCCAGCGCATCGACCAGCATCGGCTTCTCGATCTGGGGAAGGTTGCCGTTTTCGTCGACCAGGTCGGCCTTATAGGCGAGCCCGATCAGCGTACCAAGCGTATCGACGAACCCCATCACGAACACCGTGAGGACCACGCCGAGGACGCCCCAGCTGAGGGCCCCCGCGATATCGAGCTGCAGCGCGACCGGACCGAGGGCGGGCGGCCAACTGAAGAGGGACTCCGGGACCGGCGCGATGCCAAGAACGAATGCCATACCGCTGACAGCCAGGATGCTGGCAAGCAGGGCCACCGGCCACTTCTTCACCATCAGGAATCCGGCGAGCACGAAACCCGCGATGCCCAGGAGCACGCCAGGCTCGCGCAGATCGCCGACATGCACGGGCGCCCCCGGAGCCCCGAGCCGCACGAACCCCGTCTCATTCAGGCCGATGAATGTCAGGAAGAGTCCGATACCGACCGTGAATCCGATCTTGAGGCTTTCGGGAATCGCGTCGGCCAGCCAGGACCGCACCTTGAGGAGCGTGAGGACTGTAAAGAGAATGCCCGCAAGGAAGACCGCCCCGAGGGCGGTTTG
Organism: uncultured Ignavibacteria bacterium; assembly: GCA_963701735.1. Classification (GTDB taxonomy): domain Bacteria; phylum Bacteroidota; class Ignavibacteria; order UBA10030; family UBA6906; genus CAWABB01. The sequence continues at coordinate 502,918 of CAVPBI010000026.1, forward strand.
CCAGGAATACCCCATGACGTTCACGACCGTGTACGCCAGAAAGGCGTTCTCGCCCATGTACGGTGCGATGGCGAAAGGGCGCTTTGCGTAGAGTCCCATCGTCAGCGTCCCGAACGCGGCCGTCAGGATGGTCGCCACCATGGACGGGCCGAAGGGGATCCCCGCAGCCTCCAGGATCTTGGGGTTCACGATGATGATGTACGCCATCGTCACGAACGTCGTGACGCCGCCGATCGCTTCGCGGCCGATCGTGGTGCCGAGTCGATCGAGCTCGAAGTATCTGGTGAGCCATGCCTTCATGCGGACCTCACAATTGAGGATCGCTCCGACATCGCCCCTCACCGTGATCACGGCCCGGGGCATGGGGAGAGGCTCGGCGGTCGCGGTGGGAAACAGACGGAGGAACAGGGAAAACAGCCGAGGAATCGTACGAAAAGAAAGATGGCGAATCAAGGAAGTCCGACGGTTGGAAAAGTACGGCGACAGGAGTATATTGAGCGATGAAGGCGGCGTTCTGACCGCACCACTATGATCCTTTCCCGCTACATACTCCGGACCCACATCGGCCCCTTCATTTTCTCCGTGTCGACGCTGATGTTCCTCTTCCTTCTCCAGTTCGTCATGAAGTTCATCGACCAGCTGGTGGGAAAGGGCCTCAGCGCCTGGGTCATCCTCGAGCTGATCCTGCTGAACCTGTCGTGGATGCTCGTGCTGGCCGTCCCGATGTCCGTCCTGGTCGCGGTGCTGATGGCGTTCGGCGGGCTTGCCTCGCGGAACGAGATCACCGCAATGCGGGCGGGAGGGCTCAGCGTCACGCGGATGATGATGCCCATCGTGCTCGCGAGCGTGGTGCTGGCCGGCGTCATGGTCTGGTTCAACAACTACGTCCTCCCGGAATCCAACTACCGGCTCAAGACGCTGACGATGGACATCCGCCGCAAGCGGCCGACGCTCTCGCTGGTGGACGGCGTGTTCTCCCAGGATATCGGCGGATACAGCATCCTCGTGAGGAAGGCCCGGCAGCAGTCGAATGAGCTCGTAGGGGTCACGCTGTACGACTACACCGACCCCGCGAGGAATGTGACCATCACGGCCGAGCGGGGGAAGATTTCGTTCTCGGCGGACTACCGGAAGCTCATCATGGACCTCCAGGACGGCGAGATTCACACGCTCGACCTGGACCAGATGAACGTGTACCGGAAGATTCGGTTCGCCACGCACCGCATTGCGATGGATGTGGAGGGGTTTGACTTCGAACGGTCGGCGAAGGACGCTTTCAGCAGAAGCGACCGGGAGCTGAGCGCGCGGGTGATGCGGCGGATCGTCGACAGCCTCCGCACGGTCAACGAGAACGTCCAGCGCGAATTTGCCAAGGCGATGGAGGCGGAGAGCGAGCGCCTGCTCCAGGGGCAGTCGCTTCGGCCGCCGACAGCCCCACAGCGAGGGCGGCAGGGAGCCGTGCCCGGGGCATCCCTGCAGGCAGTGCAGCACCTCCGGGGAGTCGCGGGAAGCTACGCCGGACGGCTTGAGGGGCTCAGGCGTCAGATCAACGTGTACCTGGTGGAGATAAACAAGAAGTACTCCATTCCGGCGGCATGCATCGTCTTCGTGCTGGTCGGGGCACCCCTGGGCGTCATCACCCGCAGAGGCGGGTTCGGCATCGCAGCCTCCATGAGCCTGGGGTTCTTCGTGCTCTACTGGTCGTGCCTGATCGGCGGCGAAAAGCTTGCCGACCGGGGCATCGTCTCGCCGTTCACGGGCATGTGGATCGCAAACATCATCATCGGGCTCCTCGGCGTCTATCTCACCGCACGGGTGCGGAAGGAGGCTTTGCTTATTAACTGGGCGGGGTTGCGACGGTTCCTCCCCCGCCGCTGGCGCACCGCAAGCCCTCCGGATCCGCAGATCCCGACATGACGATCATCGACCGCTATATCATCCGGCAGTTTGTCGTCACGGCGATCTTCGCGCTGGCGGCCGTGATCATCATCTTCATCGTGATCGACGCGATGGAGAAGATGGACAACTTCCTCGACCGGAATGCCGGCTGGCACATCATCGTCCAGTACTATGTCTACTTCATCCCGGAGATCATCAAGCTGACGATCCCGGTCGCCATGTTGCTGGCCAGCCTGTTCGTCACCGCCCGCATGTCGACGCAGCACGAGCTCAGCGCGATGAAATCCAGCGGCATCAGCCTGTACCGGCTCCTCGTCCCGTATCTCACGGTCGCGTTACTGGTCAGCCTGGCATCGGTGTACTTCAACGGATGGATCGTTCCGCGGGCCAACCAGCAGAAGTTCAACATCGAGCGGGTCTACCTTCAGAAAGGCGTCGTCTCGGGATCGGGCGCAAACATCTACATCCAGGACTCTCGAACGCGCATCCTCTCGATCGGCTATTACGACGACGTCAGGAAGCTCGCGTCACGCGTGAGCATCCAGGATTTCAGCCCGGACGATCGGACGATACTGGTCGAGCGCGTGGACGCCGTGAGCATGGCCTGGGACGATTCCACCCGCTCGTGGGTGCTCCAGGACGGCACGCGCAGATGGTTTGACGGAAGGTCGGAGCGTCTCGAGAAGTTCGCCACTCAGCCTGCCGGGCGTCTCAACTTCAACCCCGAGGACCTGCGCAAGAAGCAGGAAAAGCCGGATGAGATGGACTACTACACCCTGAAGGACTTCATTCGAAATCAGGAGCGGGCCGGGCAGGACACCTCACGCTGGCGGGTCGATTTCTACAGCAAGATCTCGTTCCCGTTCGCGTCCGTGATCGTCGTGCTGTTCGGCGTGCCGTTTTCGTCGGTCCGCCGGCGCGGCGGCGTGGGCATTCAGCTGGGCATCAGCCTGCTCGTCAGCTTCACGTACCTCATCTTCATGAAGGTAAGCCAGGTCTTCGGCTACAACGGAGACATCCCGCCTTTGCTGACCGCGTGGACGGCCAACATCATCTTCCTGGTGGCCGCAATCGTGGTGATCCTGCGCGTCCCGAAGTGAGGGGCGAAGGGGAGCGTTCGAGACCCGGGGGTAAACGCTCAGGACCGGGGAGGGTCCTCAGGTGCTGCAGGAGGGTTGCATCACGCGCAGGCGGAGAGTTCTCAAGAGCTCCTGGAGTGCTGCCCCGCACGCGGGCAGGGCATGCTAGAACCCGTAGGAGAGTTTCACCGCGGGGCCGGCAAGTGACCGCGCGCCGGGAGGCACGGCCTGCAAGCCGATGCCGGCGTTCAGCCCCTTGTTGTGCGAGCTCGCCGTCCAGGCCGCGTCGGCGGCGCTCAGGATGTGGTTGATGACAATGATGACGACGCCGGTCTGGGATTTGCTGTAGTAGTCGTTCGCCTTCCCGCGCTCGCCCGAGTAGTACATGTAGTTGTACGAGAGCTCGGCTTTCGCCTCATCGTAGGAGGCCGAGGCGTTCGGCTGGGCGTCGTCCCAGCCCTGGGCGAACTGGGGGTACTTGCCGATCAGCTCGTAGTACTGCTGCGACTGGTACGGAGGGAGCGTATGCGAATACCACCCTCCGATCTCGCGTTCCATCCGGTTCACTCGCTCCAATTGACCTGCCCGTTCCCGAGATCCCACAGATACGGCTTATCCGGCGGGGCCAGGTTATCGTCCGTCCACTGGGCGTACCGTACGACGTTCCAGTGCGCCTCGGCGTAGCTCTGGTAGTACGCGGTCTGGTCATCCCCCTTGTTGTGGTTCGTGACCGCGTACGTGATCGCCACCGCCTCGATGGCCAGGAAGATCGCCGCTTTCCAGTAGTTGCCCGCATAGATCTCCCCCGAACCGGGGATCAGAAGCGAGAGTCCGCCGGCGAGCCACGGCGACTTCCAGCCTTCGGGGTGCTCCCCCCGCCGACGCCGACTTGTCCGGTGGCGTATCCCACATCTCAGCCTGCCCCACGAGATCGATCCGCGCATGACCGGTCAGCTCCGCCAGGGACTCGTCGCCGCCGGTGCGGCTCTCTTTCACGACACTCATGGCAGGCACGAAGAGGTCGGCGCCAGGCTGACTGACCTGCGCAGTGATCCTGACCGTTACAGGCCGGTCGGGAACGGAAGGACGCCTGGGCCATGGCGAACGCCGGCGTGACGATCATCAGCATGAGCAGTATGGCGACGTGTCGCATGGAGCCCCTCGTCAGTCGAAATCGAATCCGAAAAGGATGCCGAAGTAGAACCGCCACTCCTGTCCGTACGTCACCGACTTGTTCTGTGACGGCACGAACCGGTCGAACTTTGAGAACCCGTATGCGGCATCGAAGAAGATCCGTGTCGGATACGAGTAGAACGAGAACGACTCCAGGCGCAGCTGGGCGCCGATGTCGGTCTTGTAGTCCTTGAGCGCGGGGCTCGAATCGGTCCACGCGTTTCCGATGTCGCCGTAGAGCGACAGATACAGCTTGTCGAAATAGAGCGCGGCGATCCGCAGATCGATCGAGTTGATCAACGGGAACCGGTACGCCAGGCCGAACGTCAGCATCTCGTTCCCCCCCATGGCGTAGAACGGATACCCCTTCATCCCGAGCAACCCGGATGCGTAGAAGTCGAAGAACTCGTCCACGGCCGGACCGACGATCGTGCCGGCCCGCAGGGTTGCGGTCAGCGTGTGCGACCGGAAGAACAGCGGAAGATGCTCGCGCCACTGCATCTCGATCCGCTGGAAGTCCACGTCTTTGTAGACGGGTTGCAGCCCCGTCGACGTGACCTCGTACTCGCCATTACCGTTGAAGAGGTTCCACTCCTGCCCGACGCGCAGGAGAATTTTCCGCCCCACGGGGTTGATCGCGTCCGTCCGGGACGGCAGGATGTTGTCCAGCGAGAACAACAGCGTCAGCGTGTTGGCGATCAGGTACAGGTCGCTGGAACCCGTCATCAGCGAGTTCGTCTCGGGATTGATGAAGTTGTCGATGATCGACGTGTACCGGCTGTGCGCATACCGCAGCTCGACGTTGCTGAACTGCGACAACGCCCGCTGGTTCAACACGGCGTCGAACTCGAGGAGGTTGTATGTAACGTCCACAGGAATTGTGGACGCGGGGAGCGAAATATAGTTGTCCGTTTTCCGGGTGACGTTGTAAAGCTCCAGCGACGCGACCGGCTCCAGGCCGAGCTGGTAGAGCAGCGGCAGCTGGCCGCGATAGAAGAATTGCAGGAAGAGATCGCGCTCGAGCAGGACGTTCAGGGCCGCGCCTGCGAAGAATCCGGTCTTGTCGAGAAGCTCGTTGGAGAACAGGTACGCGCCGGCCTTGATCAGCTCCAGGCCCGTCGCTTTGGGGTTGTAGTTGTCCACCCGCAGAAACGGAACCACGCTGAGCCCGAGGAAATCGCTTTTGTACGGTTTCGATTGCAGGTCCGGCAGCTTCGTGTCGTCGTAGGTTCGAAGGTCTGCCCAATCGAACTGGGGCGTCGCCCCCGCGGAGGCGAGCACGGGTGCGGGTCCCGGGGGCAGCTTGATCGGGGGCTGCAGGTACTGTGGTGCGTCCTGAGGAACAGGCGCGGGCGCCGGAAGCCTGTAGAGCTTGTATCCGCCGGACGTGTACAGCGAATAGACGATATCTCCCGCAGCGTTCACGCTCGGGTAAAATGCCCCGCCCAGAACGTTGGTCAGCTGCCTGGTGGAGCCGTCCGACAGGTTCTGTTCGTACAGGTTGTAGATGCCGGTCCGGTCCGAGCAGTAAAGAATCCGCGCACCGTCGGGGGTGAACACCGCTCCGCGCGTGTCTTCCGGCCCGGAGAGGATGAATGTCAGCTCCGTGCCGTCCGGCCGGATTGTCGCCAGGTCGCGGCCGTCCTTCATGGAGTAGTCGAAGACGATCCTGTCGCCCGCGGGGCTCCACCGGGGGTTATACACTTGCTCGCCCGAGCTGAAGCTGGTGAGACGGCGGATCTCGCCGCCCGACGCCGGCATCGCCGACAGGTTGGTCGTCCCGTCCGCATTCGTCACGAACACGAGCGTCTTGCCGTCGGGCGACACCGTCGGCGTCAGCGCCCGCACTCCCTTCGTGAGCCGCTCCTCCTCCTCCTGCTCCAGGTCGTACACGTACAGATCGTAGACGAGCGACCAGTGGGGGTTGTCGCGCGTCAGGCGCGCGTAGTACAGCTTCTTCCCGTCCGGCGACCATGCCGGGCGGGTGCGGACGTTCCCCGTGACAAGCTTGTCTTCCTTCGAGGCCACATCGAAAACCCAGAGAGCGGAGAGCGAGAAATAGTCTCCGCCCTTCGCGCTGACGTACGCGATCTTTCCGCCGTCCGGGGAGTACTCGGAAAACAGGTTCGCGAACCCCGTGGAGGCGGCGGCGCGGCAGCACTCGAGCATTTGCTTCCCGGGCTTCAGCGACGCCGGATGATGGAAGCCCTCCGAGCCCTGAATCTGCAGGGGATTGACGACCTGGCCTTCGGCCTCGGCGATCAGCGGCTCCCCGCGCTGGACATGCTCGCGGAGCGGCGCCACGCGGGAGGCGTATTCCTTCTCCACCATCGCGCGCCACTCATTATAGACGGTCTGCCCCGGTTTGTTCAGGACCTTCTCGATGGCCCCGTCGATCGTCACGGTCCCGAAGCCCGCCAGGGCCCGCGAAATCTCGGTCAGCTTGTCCTCACCGTACGTGCTCGCGAGGTACGACACGAACGCGAAGCCGGCGTTGTAGGACGATTCGTTGCCGAGGCTCGTCTTCCCGAACACGCCCATCTCTTCCCATCCCAGCATGTTCCCGTCCAGAGCGTACGAGCGGAGGATCATGTCGCGGTGGCTGTCCCAGAAGTCGTAGCGAAGCTCCTGCCGGTTGTACTGGGCAACGCCCTCGGCAAACCAGGCGGGGACCACGAACCCCGAGTACGGGTAGGAGACGATGACGTTCGGGTATCCATAGAGGACGTCAGGGCGGCGCTCCGACTCGTAGTTGAGCCACTGGAAGTAGAAGGCCGGCATCGTTCGGCCGAACTTCATGGAGGTCTGGATCTGGACGATGTGCGTGAACTCGTGGGTGATGACGTTCCGCAGCCAGTTGTGCGTCCCCCGGAGCTCGAAATCCATGCTCGGCGCATAGATCTCGATCTTGTTGTCGTAGAAGTACGCCGCCCCGTTGGAGATGTCGTCGTAGTCCTTGATGATGAAGCTGACCTTCTCGTCGGGCTCGTGCCGGTAGAGCGACGTGACGGGCTGGTAGATCTCTTCCGCGATCACCGCGACGACCCTGGCTGTCCGCTCGGCTCCGTCGTGATATGTCACCTTGAAGTGATCGGTCTCGATCACGCGCCAGTTGAGCTCGGGATGGAAGAACTCCTCCTGTGCCGTCATCGTACCCGGGACGACCAGGAGGAGTGCGACGGTCAGGAGTGCTGACGCGTTGAGGAACCGGGAGCGATGGCTCATCTTACTTCACGATGGCGATCTTGACGGTGGCCGACCCGTTCTGGCCGCCGGACTGTGCCTCGATCCGGGCGAAGTAGACGCCGCTCTGAACGTCGCGGACGTCCCACTCGACTTCGTTGTCCACGCCGCCCACGCCGGGTCCGGACATCTCCTTCACGAGGTCCCCGGCGGTATCGAAGATCTTGATATGGACGGCGGAAGGTTCGCCGACGAAGTAGCGGATGAACGTGCGGCCGTCGTACGCGGGATTCGGCCAGTTGTACGCGCGGGAGGGCGGGAAGTACTCTGCCGTGACGGGCATGCCCGAGATCGCGGTGATCCGGACGCCGGACTGCGACGCATCGCCCTGGTACTGGGCCCAATCCGCGGCATCCTGATGGTTGGCTGCGCGCCTGCCGGTGCGCCAGAGCGAGAGGGAGCCGTCGCCCGCGGATGCAACCGCAACGAACGTCGAATCGGCCGACCGATGATGGCCGCAGTGTGCGGGCCCCGCCCGGCAAGCAGCGGGAACCCTGGTGCGGTTTGCCCCTGGGCGTCATACGCCACGACGAGTCCTTCACGCGTCACGCCCAGCACGGACGACGTGCCGGTGCCGCTGAGATCGCCCACCACGGGATTCGAAGCCAGTGACGACGTGCCCGTCACCGTCACGGGGAAGTAGTCGAGCGACGAACCCGCGGAAGAGATCGCATGGATAGTCTTTCCGCTGAACGCGATGATGTCGCGGCTCCCGTCGCCGTTCAGGTCCGCGATGGCCGGAGGCGCGGAGATGGAATCGCCGAGACGCATGGGAAAGCCTGCCCGGTCCGAGAGATCCTGTGCGAACGCGTAGAGATATCCGTCGGCCGTGGTGAATGCGTTTGCCAGTCCCGCTTCATACTCCCGACCGATCCAGGCCGACGATGCGGGGCCCACGATCGACCTGCCAACCCGCCGCAACCGCTGCACGACGGGACCGGCTGCCGGTCATCTCAATTCGCGCGAAGGTTCCCTGATCGCCCGTCACGACGAGCGTCGACGGATCTCCCGACCCGCTCGAGGCCGGCGACACGTTCGCCCTCGAGGAACGGGATGAGCATCACACCGCGCGGCGCGCCGGTGCGCTCGAAGAGATAGAGCGAGTCAAGCTCGTCCACAACCGCGAGGAGCGTATCAACCAGAACGGCACGGGCGTCGCGAAAACGCGGTCCAGCGGGATGCGAACGATCTCGGAGCCGAGCGTGTCGCCGGGAGACGTCGCCGAAAGCGTCGTGACGGAAATATATCCGGGCCCGCGCTGGACCTCGGAGCTGCGACTGCGATTTCGGGCTGGCCGTCTCCCGTCAGATCGCTTGACGGCTGCGGGTCCGGAGTACGGACGATCGCCAGGGTTTGTCGTCACCACGCCGCTGGACCCACCGGAAGGGAGCGCCGGCAGAGCCCGCGAGCGTAAACGCACGCACGGCAGACTGAACGGCAACCTGGAGCCGCCGGCGTGTTCTCGACCGGACCAGCCGGCGTCACCCCTGTACGTAATAAAGAGCACTGGTGCCGACAGGAGCTCCTGACGATGCGAAACTCAACCCGCCTCCGGCCGTCGCTGCGCCGAGATATCTGGGGAATCCGGTCACAGGCGAAAAAGACGCCGACCCGCGGGCCACCTGGACCGTCATACGCGGACCGCGCGCGGAGAACGAGCTCATCACGAGGTGCGGGTCCGCCCCGGCGTTGCTCAACGCCGGCGGATGCGTTTGGGCTGAAAACTCATTCAGGTACACAGGCGCCGGGTTGCCACTGAACCAGAAGTCGAGCGCAGTCCCGTCCTGGCTCCCGCTACCCGGCTCGAGCATCCCGTAGTCCTGTCCGATGTCCTGCGAGCCGTCGGCTTCGACCACGCGTACGCCGCGCCGATCCGGATTCGCGTTCACGGCATTCGAGCCGATCGTCCGGGCGATCACCTCTTCGTCGATGTGCCAGATCAGGATGCCGCCGTCGAAGAACTCTCCCTCTTCCGACACGCCGCCGGGGAGGCTCCAGTCATAATCGTCCACGTCTGTGATGCTGCCGGCGAGCGCGGTGATGTCGAATGCTTCAAAGCCGGCGGTGTCGCGCGCGAAGAACTGAGTCCGTTCCACGCCATTGTACACGGACACGATCCGCTGGCCATTTCGTCCGGCGTCCCGGTTCCGGTTCTCCACGAGATAGTATTCAGAGGCGCCAATGGGGATGCGGTACACCGTGTCCGCACTCGACGTTGCAGGGAGACTGAGCGTCGACGCTCCGGCGGGCACATCGATGGGGCGAAGCCATCCAAGCCACATCTTCTCCCACGCGGAGGGCTCGGGAGGGAACGCGCCCGAGAAGCTGAAAATGGACTGCCCGTCCATGAGGCCGAAGCGACCGATTCCTGAGGCGCCCGTCTTGGTGTCGAAGAGGTCCGGGAGCCCGAGCGCATTGCCGAGCGAGGCGCAGAGAAGCCCGTTGATGCCCAGCTCGATCGTCACGTCCCCGCCGAGGCCAGGGACCGCCCTGGTCTCCGTTTCAGGAAGGACGATGGAATTCGTGATGAGGACCGACCCTCCCTGCACGGGGAATCCTTCGAAGTCCTCCCCGTAGAATTCCTTGAGCGCCTGCGGTCCGACATACAGCGAGGGAATGTCGAGAGGCGTGGGATCGTATCCGAGCAGGCTGACGAGGTCGATATCCCGTCCCACGCCCGCATGGAATACGACGAACGCCTCGTAGGGACTGAAATCCGCAACCAGCCCGATCGAGTCGACGGCACGCCAGGTGTCCCTGGCCAGATCCGCGACCGGCTTGTTCGACGCGTTGCGGGCCGGGCTGTACGTACCCATGACCGTCGAGAGCGTCACGACCGAATCGACGAGCGTGGTGCGGACGATGAGCTTTCCTCTGGAGACTCGCTCGTAATAGCGTTCGAGAAACAGGAGGTGATCCCGGAAGTACCGGGCATCGCGCGGGGGCGCGTCGAGGAGCGAATCGGTCGGAGCCGTCAGGACGAACCTGCCGTCGCCGGTCGTGCGGACGTCGGTGTCGGTCTGAAACTGCACCATCACGGCCAGAAGCCGGACGGTATCGGCCGTGGTGGCGAGGGGGCGCCGCGCGGCGTCCCCCGGATGACGCGCTGATCTGGTGATCAACGCGCAGACCCCGCCCTGCCGCGGGGGCTGTGATTGGAAGCAGCGCCGCCGCTATAAGCGCAGCGGCGGCGGTCAATACAACGCGTGAGGTCATGCGTGTCTCGTGTTAGCTGCCCCAGCTGATCAGAAGGGAGAAGCGGATGGTGTCGCCCAGCGGGCTGTTTTCGGAATCGTTCCCCACCGGCGAAATGTAGCTGAAGTCAAACCCGTAGATGTCGTACCGGATGCCCGCACCGAGCGTCAGGAATTTGCGGTTTCCGAAGTTAGGGTCTTCATAGAAGTACCCGATGCGGAGCGCGATCAGCTTGGGTGCGCCGTACCAGTATTCGGCTCCAATGTTGGTGATGACCTTCCGAAAACCGCTTCCGTCGCCCCAGGTTGTGAAGATCCCCTCCCACACGTCGTCGGAAGTCCCGTCCTCCTCGCGATTGACGAGCAGGCGGCCGAAGTCCAACGCGAGCTGCAGCTGATTGTACTCGTCGTTCAGGAGGCGGTACCCCAATCCGATCCTCAGGTTCGTCGGGAGCGGATCGGCCTGATCGGCGTCGACGTACGTCACCTTCGGACCGATGTTCGACAGGTTGAACCCCGCAGAGAAATCCTCCCAGAAGCCGCCCCATGTCGAATCGGGCCGGAACATGCCGCCGATGTCGAAGCTGACTGTAGACGCGATGCCGTTCCCCTGCTCCTGCTCGGTGCCGATGGGCGACAGGGCGCTGTGGATGTACCGGAGGTTGACGCCGAGGCCGAACGATTCCCAGACCAGCGTCGAGTAGCCGGCGGTGATCGCGTACTCGTACGATTTGAACTTCCCGATAACCTCCGGACCGCTTGAAGATGTCACCGAGAACTCGCCCAGATTCAGATAGGTGAAGCTCGCGCTCACGGTTCCGCCGATATCATCGATGCGCTGGCGGTAGTTCAGGTAATCGTAGAACAGGTCCGGAAGATTGAACTTCGGGAGCCAGTTGGCATGGGTAAGGCTGACTTCAATCCCCTCCTGAAAGGCCAGCGCCCCGGGGTTCCAGAAGACAGCCGACGCGTCGTCGACCCAGCCGGTACCGGCCTCCCCCATCCCCGCGTACCGTGACGTCGGGGAGATGAGGAGAAATGGCACGGCCGATTCGCCCTGGGCAAGGACGCGAGCGGGGGCAAGGCCCGCCACGACAATCACGCCCAGAATCAGAATGTCGCCACCGAATGAACTGTTTCATATTGACCTCCACGCGTAAATGTGAAACCCAACCAACATTCTTACTTATCTCACTTTTGCAAGCTTCCCGAGCGCCTCGCTCGAGTACCGTCCGTCCAGCGTCCGGGCAACGACCTTGTACAGATAGACCCCGTTGGCGACTTCGTCCCCGTCCCTATCGCGCCCGTCCCAGGGTATGCGCACAAACAGATCACCTCCGGTGATCGTCTCCAGGGAATGGATCAGCCGTCCGGCAACGGTGTAGATCTTCACGGCCACCGAGAGCGACGAGGGCTGATTGTGCCGGAACGTGAACTCCGTTTCGCGGGCGAACGGGTTGGGATGGTTGAAGACGTCCGTGATCGTCAGACCCTCGGCCGCGGCGACGGTGAAGTTGGTCTCTGTCATCGACGAATTGTTGTACGAGTCCCAGGCCCTCACGCGGAGGACGTGCTGTCCCGGCGCAAGCCCGGCGAGAGGGTACTGCACGGTCCCTTCTCTATAATTGTCCAGCTTGCTGCTGTACCGCTCCGTGATGTCGATGCTCTCGCTGCTGTTGTTGACCCACGCCTCGATGCGGTGACCGATCCCGGAGCCGGAGGTGTTGATGCCGCTGGAGTCCTTCAGATCGACGATCAACACGGGATTCGGGCTGACCATATCACCCGGCCTGAAGCTGCGATTTTCGAGGTACAGATCCAGCGTCGGGCCCTGCGAGTCGGAAACCGCCGTAGTGTCGGTCCCCCCGATCCGGATCATACCCGTGTAGGCGCTCCCGTCCACGGCGGGTGCCCCGACATACCCCACCAGGCGCGCGGCGGCGGTGCTGTCTGCGTACGCAACGTCTTTGGGGACGACAAACGTCGCCTCGAACCGTCCGCCCGTGACCGAGTGCTCGCCGCGGAAGATCGTGCTGCCGGTCTCCAGGTAGTCCCAGTTGCGGCCCGGGTAGAAGTTCACGATGGTCTTGACCCGCGTGGCATCGTTCACGACCAGCGTGACCGTGCCGGAGAAGTTGGGATCAAACTGATTCGAGGCGTCCCGCATCGAGCCCTTCACGGTGACGCGGGAGAGCGACTTGAGCGGGATCAGCGACGTGCGCGGCACACCTCCGACGGAATCGACCGGTTCTCCGTTGACCGAGTCGATCGACGCGTATCGCACAGGATACTGGAGCCTCATCGACGGATCGCCCAGCACGACATACTTCTGATCGTTCGTGAGGTTCCCGGAGCTGTTCTTGTACAGGAACAGGGCGGTCGCGGGCCTCTCCACCGCCACGCGGCCGAACTCGTCGCTGCCGAACATTTCGCGGAACGTCCCCTGGGCGAGCGTCGCGTTGGACCCCGCATACACTTTTCGAGACGCGGAGATCACCGCCACCGCTCCCCCGTTCTGGCGGTTCATGAGCAGCTCGCCGCCTGAGACGGTCTTCGCATCGTCGAACTGCGTGAAGTTGCAGGTTGCGAGGAAGAAGAGCGGGAACCGGTCGGCGTTGACCATTGCAGGGATCGAGGTTCCGGTTTCGAGCACCCGCTCGTGAGCCCACACGCCCGGGTTCCCGTGCCCTGTCCAGCTCACCACGAGAACGCCCCGGTTGACGTTGTCAATGATCGCCTGGTATGCGCCCGGTTTCCGCCGCCCCGCGGCCGTCGTGACCGTGGGATAGTCGGCCAGGTAGATCTTCGTCTTCTCAAATTCGTCAGGCGTGAACCTGGTGGCCAGGCGCTCGGCGTCTTCGCTGTGGATCACCCCGTCGCCCACCTCGCCGCGCTCGGGCGTCCAGGCGTCGTCGGCGGTGAACAGGATCCGTTGTTTCCACGGGTCCTGGATGGAGCTGGTTTCGTACCGGATGATCTTCTCCACGAGCGAAGCCGCTTCGGACGCCGATCTCGCCGAGAGGCGCCCGTTCACGAGGGAGATCAGGTCCCCGCGCCCGAACTTCACGAAGAAGTCGTCCGTGCAGTAGCTTATCACGTCGTTGGTGGATTGTGCCGACTGCCAGGTCGGGACATAGCTCGATTTCGAACCGAGGATCCCCTTGTAGTCGTACGACGCCCAGCCGAGGAACAACACGAACGTGGGCTTCTTCGTCCACGTGTCGTAGGCGTATTTCAGATAATCCCTGATCGCGGTGATGTCAGGCACGCCCGAGGAGAACTCATTGTAGATCTGCCCCACCTCGGCAACAATAACGCCCAGGCCGCCGTGGGCCGGCTGCTCGCGGAATTCTTTCAGCCTGTCGGCCGAAGCCCTGTACTCGCTGGAGGTGACGATGATCAGATCGGCGCCGTCGGCCTCGCCGCGCAGGTTCTGATTTTGCATCGCTTGCGCCGCGGCCGGGGCCTTCCAGCCCTGGGCCGTCGTGGCGCAATACACGCCGCCCCGCCCCGCTGTTTCCCTGACCTGGAAGACGTACGAGCCCGTCACACCCTGGACCCGCCGGACGTTGGCATGATCCGTCACGTCCAGAATCACCGGCTCGGACGGGAATTGCTGCAGACGGTATTCGACGACAGCCGTAGTGTCGGGTGCGCGGAACTGCAGATATCCGTCGACCGCCCAGAGCATGCGCTGGTAGACAATCTCCAGCCAGTCCACATACCCCACGCCGCCCGGGTCGGAGTAGGTGGAGTACGTGAAGTTCAGCTGGCTTTGCCCCGCGCTGAGCGCCGGCGTCGCGACCGCCTGGAACGCCCCGGTGGCCAGGTAGGTATAGGCTTCGGGATTGGCGCCTGCGATCGAATGCGTTCCGATGGTTTGGCCGTTCTCGCGCACGGTGAACGAGGCGGTCCTGCTCGCCGACGACCCGAGGACGTAGCGGTACGTCGCCTGCGAGCCGGGAACAAACCCGGGGAGCGCGTTCACGTACGTGAATGCTGCGCCTGACCCGCTGAACGATCGACCGAACCAGTCCTTCCCCGACCGAAGGATGTTCACCTTCTCCTCTTCGACGAAGACGCCGTCCAGGGTGGTCTCCGCGATCACGGTCGCCGGCCCGGATTCCGAGGCAAGGCTTTCCATGCGCTTCCCGGCCGCCCCGCCGTACGTCAGCCAGTAGTAGTTCTCTTCACTGTAGCGGTGAATCGAATGGCGGATGGTCCGGCCCGTCGCGTCGTAGCGCCATCCGCGGGTCGAGCGCCCGTAGAAGAGCACATAGTCGTCCGGATCGAAACGCCCGTCCGCTTCCCCCTGGACCTCGATGGCAATTTCCTCGAGGTCGGCCGGCCGAACCGCGAGGGGATCTTCGGAGAGTTCCCTCCCGCCGTTCCCGAACAGCCGGATGGTCCGCGGATCGAGTCCCGAGACCGGCACCCCGCTGGCCTGGAGATACTGCGCGTTCAGCCGGTACACTCCTTCGTCGTCGATGGTCAGCCGTATCCAGCTCCCCGTGGCCAGCACGCTTGGAGTGGCGGCGGCGACTTTCTTCTGCACGGTTTGCGTCCAGGAGCGCGCCGCGTTTGCGTTCAGAAGCGTCGGTCCGAGCAGCTGAAGATCGCCTTCCGTCGATCCGGGGGCCGTTGGATGCGCCGAACAGGATTTCGACCCGGATGCGGGTGTACGTGCGGATGGTGCGGGTGGACGGATTGTACTGAACGGGATAGACGCGGAGTCCTGCAATCAGGAGCGACCGCGACTTGCCGACGCCGGCCATCTCGGTGATCGCGGCCGGCTGCCAGTCGGCGCGTGCCGTGGCCTGGTCATCATACTCGAAGATCTCGACCTCCGGAAGGTCGTCACGCATCCGGGAGCGAGGCACCGGTGCAAGGGTGGCACCGGGGAGATCCGCGTAGTCGGCGGCGACAACCCTGGCCGAGACGCCGGCTTCGGTCGGAACAGCAAACGAGAAGTACCTGAATCTGAGGTCGGGGGAACCCGGAGGGGCGGTCAGCACCGAGGCGTCAAACGGAACCTGTACGTATTCGGCTGCGTCGGATCGGACCGTCCGGCGGGCGCCGTACTGCGGCCGGTATTCGATGAGCAGGGAGCCTGCGTCGGCTCGAAGCACCTTCACGTCATCGAACGACCCGTCGGCCGCGCCTGCCGCACGCGGGCGAAGTCCGGCGTCCGCGGCGCTCGCCACGGAGGCTGCGAGAGCCACAAGCAGAGATAGAAAGCCGAACCTGAGCATCTTCATAGCAAAAAAAACCGAATGTTAGCGTTTGCTATGACATTCGGCGGTGGTGCATCACCCACGTCACCGGCCGTCATAGACTTGTTTGATAAAAGATCCCCGCCCCGACCAACGGCACATAGGAGGTCCGGGCGCGATCCCGGGCGTTCCTCCTCTTGAAATCCTTTAACCAAACAATTCTATAGGCCCTGCTCCGCTGTGATGCTGAATTAAAAGATAACCAGAGCGCGAAAGAAAGTCAAGTAGACGCCCGGCACCGATCAGTGTACACTCCATTGATTCTCGGAGGCGGAAAATGGTAAATTGTAATGATTATTGCTCTTCTCCGCTCCTCACCCCGGGTGCTCATGGCGCGTCCACTGAATGTGTTGTTCCTTTCCAGCGAGGTAGAGCCGTTCGCCAAGACGGGTGGCCTCGCGGATGTCTCCGGCGCTCTTCCCCAGGTCCTGAAGGCCCTCGGGCAGGAGGTCCGCGTCATGATGCCGCGCTACGGCAGCATCAACGACCGGAAGTCCCGCCTGCACGAGATGATCAGGCTCAAGGACATTGAGGTCCCCGTCGGCAAGAAGTCCTACCCTGCCAGCGTGAAGTCCTCGTTCCTCACCAGCGTGCACGACAAAGTCCAGGTCTACTTCCTGGACAACGAGCATTTCTTCGGCCGGCCGGGATTGTACGTCCACCCGGAATCCAAGAAGGACTATGCGGACAACGACGAGCGGTTCATTTTCTTCTGCCGGGGCGTGTTTGAGTCCCTCCGCCGGATGGGCTGGGCGCCCGACATCATCCATGCGAACGACTGGCCGACAGGGTTGGTTCCCGCGTACCTGAAGACGATGTATGCCAACGACCCGCTCTTCAAGGACACGCGGACCGTGTTCACGATTCACAACATGGCCTACCAGGGGCAGTTCCCCGCCGCATCGTTCGCGAAGACACACCTTCCTCCCGAAACATTCTCGCTGGAAGGCGTGGAGGCGTACGGGAAGCTGAACTTCCTGAAGGCCGGGATTGTCTACGCCGACGCCATCACGACGGTCAGCCAGAAATATGCGGAAGAGATCTGTTCATCGGAAGAGTTCGGATCCGGCCTCCAGGGCGTCGTCGCGGCGCGGAGGAAGCACCTCACAGGCATCGTGAACGGCGTGGACTACACGCAGTGGGACCCGATAGTCGACGAGCATATCCCCCACCGGTACGATATGCGTTCGCTGGACATGAAGGTGGGAAACAAGAAGGCGCTGCTGGACAAGATGGGGCTGCCGTTCGACGAGCACATCCCCGTCATCGGGATGATCTCGCGTCTCGCAGACCAGAAGGGGTTCGACATCCTGGGCGAGGTGCTGGACGAGTTCCTGAAGCTCGATCTGCAGTTCGTGGTCCTGGGGACCGGCGACAAGAAGTACCACGACATGTTCGAACGGGCGGCGAAGAAGCACCCCACGAAGATGGCCGTGGCGCTGACGTTCAACAACAGCCTCGCGCACCTGATCGAGGCGGGCGCCGACATGTTCCTGATGCCGTCCCGGTACGAGCCCTGCGGGCTCAACCAGATCTACAGCCTCCGCTACGGAACCGTGCCGATCGTTCGGGCTACGGGCGGACTCGAGGACACGATCGATGACATCTCGGGCTCGTCGGGCACGGGGTTCAAGTTCACCGGCTATTCGGGCGCCGACCTGCTCAAGGCGGTGCAGCGCGCACTCGCCGCCTTCGCCAACCAGTCGACCTGGAAGAAGCTGATGAGGGCGGGGATGGCGAAGGACTTCTCCTGGGAAGCTTCCGCGAAGAAATACCTGCAGGTGTACAGGAGCCTCGCAAGGAAGTGACCGCTCGCCGCGCCGCCGTCTTTCTGGACAGGGACGGCACCATCAACGAAGAGGTGGATTTCGTCAGGACCCCGGAGGAGCTCGTGCTCATCCCGGGCGCCGCGGCTGCCGTGCGCCGTCTCAACGACGCGGGGCTCGTCAGCTGCGTGATCTCCAACCAGTCGGGCGTCGCGCGCGGATTCTACACCGAGGCCGAGCTCGTGGGTATCCACGCGAAGCTCGAGCGCGAGCTTGCAGAGGCCGGTGGCCGGATCGATCGCATCTATTACTGCCCCCATCATCCCACGAAGGGACTTCCCCCGTACGATGTCGTGTGCGAGTGCCGGAAGCCTGCGCCCGGCATGCTGCTCAAGGGAGCACGCGAGTTCGATGTCGACCTCTCCCGGTCATTCGTCGTCGGCGACCGCGACGTCGACATCCAGGTCGGGAAGGCCGTCGGCGCCTACGCGATCCTCGTCCTGACCGGCTACGGGCAGAAGACCCGCGAAGAGATCGCCGGGACGGACATCGTTCCCGATTATGTGGCGTCGGATCTCGCCGACGCCGTCATGCACATCCTCCAGAAATATGACCATCGCTGATAGCGTGTCCGGCGTGCGCCGGTTACTCCCCGTTCTTGCCATCGCCGCGGCGGCATGCCTGTCCGTCATGGGCTGCAGCAAGGAGCCCGGCGAAGCCGAGTCGCTGGTCGGCTCGCTCCCGGTGGACTCGTTCGACATCCGCGACACCACCATCGCCGCAGATTCCTCGTGGAGCGCCAGGCGGTACATCCCGATGAACAGCACGGTGAACCTCCTCGGCCGGACGTTCGAGGGGTACCAGGCCATCAGCATGGTGCAGTTCTATAATATCCCCAATCGCGACACGATCCTGGTTGAATCGGCCACGCTCACCCTGACGGCGGTGACCTGGTACGGGGATTCCTCCGGGACGCTCGGAATCACCGTGCATCGCGTCGAGCGCGGCTGGAATCCCGATGCGGTGACATGGGACTCGGTGCAGGCCGGATTCTATGAGGCGGGGGTGGAGCGGGGCTCGTACACCGGCGGAGCGGGACCCGACACGCAGTCCATCGTGATCTCCCTCGACACCGCCATGGTCCGCCAGTGGTGCCGCCGGCTGGCAACCGACGCCGTGCCGAACTACGGCGTCGCGCTCGTTCCGACGCCGGGCAGCACCATCACGCGGGGCATCGGAACATTCGCCATCGACTCGGTCTCCTACTGGCCGAAGCTGCGCGTGATAGCGGTGAACGTCGCCGGCACGAAGCGTGACACCTCCACGTTCACGGGCGGCATCGATTCGTTCGTGGGCAACCAGGACAACGTCGTGCAGGATCCGTCGCTGCTCTACCTGATGGCCGGCGTGGCGTACCGCTCGCAAGTACACTTCCCGATGGCCAGCATCCCGCGCGGCGCCATCATCAATGCCGCCAGAATGGAACTCGCATTCAATGACGCCGGGTCAAACCTGAGCAGGTTCGTGAAGTTGCGCGTCGTGTCCGCCCAGCTCCTGGTGGGAGGATCCGAGATCACCTCGACGTCGGAGTCCGAGGTGTCCGGCGCGTACGGATATCCGGATTCCGGGTCGACGGTTCACTACTCCTTCGACGCGCGCCACCTTGCCCAGGCGTGGGTGCGCGGCCCGAACTACGGCGCGCTGCTGCGGACCGTGAACAGCGCCGAGTCCCGGAGCATCGACCGGTACGTCTTCCACAATGAGCGGAGCGCCGATCCGGCACTGCGGCCGCGACTCCACGTGACGTACTCGGTTCCGAAGCAGGGAGGCTCGCAATGAAGCCCCGGGCGCTCGCCCTCCTGCTCCTCGCCGCACTGACGGCGGACCTGTCGCACGCGCAGAGCGGAGGCTCGGCCTACTCCCTCTTCGGCATCGGCGACCTGCGCTACTACCCGAGCGTCAGAGGCATCGGGATGGGATCGACCGGGCTCAGCCTGCAGTCGCCATACACGATCAACGCCGCCAACCCGGCGGCATGGGCGCGCATTGCGCAGACGCGGCTTGAAGCCGGCATCTACTACGAAGGGTACAACTCCACCGACGGCAACCAGACGCGATACCTCGGCGGCGTCGGGTTCTCCGGCGGCATGCTCGCCATCCCCCTCTCGACAGACCGCGGGATCGTGCTCGTCGGCGGGTTCAATCCCTACGCCAGCTCGGACTACGACGTCACGACCCGGCAATCGTACTCCTCGTCGACCGATTCGACCTCCTTCCTCGTGAGGCAGGTGGAGGACGGACGGATCTCGCAGGCGCAGATCGGGCTCTCGTGGGCCCCGCTCCCCGACTTCACGGTGGGCGCGGCGTTCCTCTTCCGGTTCGGCAAGTATACGAAGACGCTGGAGCAATCGGCAACGGAGACCGGCTACGCAGGCGGCACGATGACGCAGGAGACATCGTTGAGAGGAACGGCGCTCAGCGTGGGCGCGCAGCTGGAGAGCCTCGGGAGAATCGCCCCGTCGCTCGCACCCTTCTCCCTGGGCGTAGCGTTCACCTCCGGCGGCAACCTCTCGTTCTCGGTCGACCGGCTGTTCTCGTACGCCGCGGAAAAGGACACGATCGAGACGTTCGATTCTTCGACGAAACTCCCGATCACTATCGGCGTCGGCATCGGCTACCAGTTGAGCCCCCGCTGGGTCGCCGCGCTGGACGTCGTGCACCAGCCGTGGACCACGGTGCGCCTCGAAGGACGGCCGGTCAGCACGCTGAAAAACGGCACGCGCTTCGGACTGGGGCTCGAGCACGCCGGATCACGGGAGCTCAACGCGTCGTGGATCGACCGGTGCGCGTACCGTTTCGGCGGATCGTATTCGTCCACATACCTGAACGTCAACGGCACGTCGATCGACGAGTGGTCGCTCTCCGCCGGCGCCACGATCCCGTTGAGCGGCGAGAATCGCATCGCGTTCGCCTTCGAAGGCGGCCAACGCGGAACCAACGCCCAGGGGCTCATCAAGGACACTATTATACGGTTCCACGTGGCCCTTCTGGTCAGCGAACTCTGGTTTACCCGTCCCGAGGAAGACTAGACATGAGACACCTGCAGCAGTATGATCCCGAAGTGTTCGATGCGGTGCGTCGCGAGACCCACCGGCAGAACACCAAGCTCGAGCTGATTGCGTCCGAAAACTTCGTCAGCAGCGCCGTGCTCGAGGCGGTCGGTTCGCCCCTCACGAACAAGTACGCGGAAGGATACCCCGGCAAGCGGTACTACGGCGGCTGCGAATTCGTGGACATGGCCGAGAACCTCGCCCGGGACAGGGTGAAAGCCCTCTTTGGCGCCGCGTACGCCAACGTCCAGCCCCATTCCGGCTCGCAGGCCAACATGGCCGTCTACTTCAGCTTCGTGAAGCCGGGCGACACGCTCATGGGGATGAACCTCGCGCACGGCGGCCACCTGACGCACGGCTCGCCCGTGAATTTCTCGGGTCAGCTCTACCGCTTCGTCTCCTACGGCGTGGATCGTGAAACGGGATACATCGATTTCAATGACGTCGAGGCCACCGCAAAGCGCGAAAAGCCGAAGATGATCACCGTCGGGGCCAGCGCCTACTCGCGGAACATCGACTACAAGGCGTTCCGGGAGATCGCCGACCGCGTCGGGGCGTTCCTCTTCGCCGACATCGCGCATCCGGCCGGGCTGATCGCCACGAAGCTGCTGAACGATCCGCTCCCCCACTGTCACGCAGTCACGTCCACGACCCACAAGACACTCCGCGGGCCGCGCGGCGGACTGATCCTGATGGGACAGGACTACGACAACCCGTTCGGGCTCACCGCGCCGAAATCGGGCCGCACCAAGAAGATGTCCGAGCTGCTGGACTCGATGGTGATCCCGGGGGTGCAGGGCGGACCGCTCATGCACGTGATCGCGGCGAAAGCCGTGGCGTTCAAGGAGGCTCTCGAGCCCGGCTTCACGTCGTACGGCATGCAGGTCATCAAGAACGCGCAGCGCCTCGCGGCGCGGCTTCAGTCGTACGGATACCACATCGTCTCGGGCGGAACAGACAACCACCTCTTCCTGGTCGATCTCCGGAACAAAGGGCTCACGGGGAAGGAGGCGCAGGAGGCCCTGGACCTGGCGGGCATCACGGTGAACAAGAACGGCGTTCCGTTCGACGACAAGAGCCCGCTGATCACGAGCGGCATCCGGATCGGCACCCCCGCGCTGACCACGAGGGGGATGAAGGAAGCGGAGATGGACCGGGTGGGCGACTTCATCCACGAGGTCCTTCAGGCTCCCGCAGACAACGCCGTCGCCTCGCGCATTGCGGCCGAGGTCGAGCGATTCTGCGGCGGCTTCCCGTTGTATCCCGAACTGGCCCGGGGCTGAGGCGATCAGGACCGTATGGCGAAAGAGCCCGTAACGGCCGAGATGGGGTTCTTCGATCACCTCGAGGAGCTGCGGTGGCGCATCATCAAGGCGCTGATCGGGGTCGTCCTCGGCATGATCATCTGCTGGATCTTCATCGATCCGCTCGTCAACGAGTTCCTGCTCCGGCCCATCGTTGAAATCAACCGGAACCTCGCGCCCGGCCAGCAGCCGATCAAGCTGCAAAACCTCAAGCCGTTCGGTCAGGTCTTCCTGTATATGGAAGTGGCGATCGCCGGCGGCGTCATCCTGAGCATCCCCAACCTGCTGTATCAGCTCTGGGCGTTTATCGCACCCGGGCTGCTCCCGCAGCGAACGGCGGTACATCCGCGCGATCGTCGCATTCTCCTCGATCTGTTTCCTGACGGGCATCGCCTTCGCGTACTTCGTCATCATCCCGTCGGCAATGACCTTTTTCGCCAGCTTCGGCACGGCGGAGATCGAGAACAATCTCGCGATCAGCGAGTACATGAGCTTCATCATCAGCATCATGCTGGCGGCCGGAGTGGTGTTCGAGCTCCCGATGGTCTCCTGGTTCCTCTCCCGCCTCGGCATCCTCACCCCCGCGTTCATGCGGAAATACCGCAGGCATGCCATCGTGATCATCTTCATCCTCGCCGCGGTCCTCACGCCCGGCACGGACCCGGTCAGCCAGATTCTCCTGGGCATCCCGCTGATGGTCCTGTACGAAATCAGCATCTGGGTCTCCGCAGGGGCCGCACGCGCAAGACAGAAGTCGGAGCTGGCAAAGGCGGCGTCGGAAGAGGCGGGCCCATGAGAGAAGCGGGAACGGTCGCGGACCTGAAAGATATCACCCGCCCGGTGCAGCACCACCTGGAGCGGTTCGAGGGGGTGTTCCGCGAAGCGATGCGCTCCAAAGTCCCGCTTGTGGATCTGGTGATCCGGTACATCGTCCGCCAGAAAGGAAAGCGCGTCCGCCCGCTGCTCGTCATGCTCACCGCCGACGTCTGCGGGGGGGTGAACGAGCGGACGTTCCGCGGGGCGACACTGGTGGAGATCCTGCACACCGCGACGCTCGTGCACGACGACGTGGTGGACGAAGCGGACACGCGGCGCGGGCTCGCATCCATCAACGCGGTCTGGAAGAACAAGATCGCCGTCCTGATGGGCGACTATCTGCTCGCCCGCGGGCTGCTGCTGTCGCTCGAGAACAACGACGTGGGGTTCCTCCGGATCACATCCTCCTCCGTCCGCCGGATGAGCGAGGGGGAGATCCACCAGATCCAGAAGAGCAGGAAGCTGAACATCGACGAGGAGAGCTATCTCCGGATCATCGGCGACAAGACCGCATCACTGCTGTCGACCTGCTGCGAAATCGGAGCGACGAGCGCGACGGACGACCCGGACAAGGCGCGGCGCATGCGCGAGTACGGGGAGAACGTGGGAATGGCGTTTCAGATCCGCGACGACCTGCTGGACTACATCGGCCGTGCGAGCATCACAGGAAAGCCGGTGGGACTTGACGTCAGCGAGCGGAAGCTCACGCTCCCGCTCATCCATGCCCTTCGGGAGGCGTCGGCGCGCGACCGGGGGGATATGCTCGGCATGATCAAGAAGGGCGGGAAGAAAATGGACGTGCGGCGCGTGCTGGAATTTGTCCGGGCCCACGGAGGTCTCGACTACGCAGCCGGGCGCGCGCGCATCTATGCGGGCCTTGCCACGGAGTGCCTCACTCCGTTCCCTCCAAGCCCGGCCCGCGAGTCCCTCGAGACCTTTGCGCAGTTCGTGGTGGAGCGAAACCGCTAGCCCTCAGGCGTCGGCCTGACGGTCAGCACCGGGCAGTGCGCCTTCCGGACGATCCGCTCGGCTGTGCTCCCGAACAGCATGTGCTCCACGCCGCTGTGCCCGTGCGTGGCAACGACGATCAGGTCAACGCCCCTCTCTTCCGCCTCGGCCAGGATTTCCTTCGAGGGCGTGCCGGTCCGGACCGTCGATGACGCCGGGACGCGATCCCCGATCTCCTTCTCGATCAGCTCCGCAAGCTCCTCCGCCCCCTTCTGCCGCAATTCATCCTCCACACCTGGCAGCACCACCTGTCCGAATCCCAGATCCGCGGGATACACGGTCGGCTCCACGACATAGATCAGGCGGAGCGAGGCCCCCGACTGGGCCGCGAGCGGCACGGCGTACTTGAGGGCCTTCTTGGAGTGGACAGAGAAGTCGATGGGGACAAGAATCGATTTGATGGCCAGCGACTGGATGGCCCGCTGAGCCTTGGCCTTCCCGGGTTCCGGCCGTTGGCGAGCTGGTTTCGGCGCACTGCGCTGCGCCGCCTGACCCGGACGCGTTCGCTTTTTCATGGATGCACCCTCCCTCTAGAGAAGTGATTTCCGCTGGCAGAGGTCCTCCCCGTGGCCGGGGAGCACCAGGTGCGGAACCCTCAGATCCAGCGAAGCCAGCCCCGCGTGTCCTCTCCCCCCCTCACGACATCAAAGAACGCTTTCTGAAGCGACCGGGTCACCGGACCTGGCTTCCCGTCGCCGACCGGCAAGCGGTCCACACTCTTCACGGGCGTGACCTCCACGGCCGTGCCGGTGAAGAAGATCTCGTCTGCTACATACAACATCTCCCGGGGGACATTCATTTCCACAAGCTCGTAACCGGCTTCCCTGGCGAGCTGTATGATGGAGTGCCGCGTGATGCCCGGAAGGAGCGACGACGAGAGCGCGGGCGTGTAGATTACGCCGTCCTTGATGATGAAGATGTTCTCGCCGCTCCCTTCGCTGACGTACCCGTTCACGTCCAGCGCGATCGCCTCCCCGAACCCGGCCTCGAGCGCCTCGATCTTCATCATCCCCGACAGCACGTAGTTCCCCCCTGCCTTTGCCATTGCGGGAAGCGTGTTCGGTGCCGGCCGGTTCCAGGTGGAGATACACACGTCGATGCCGTCCGTCAGGGCATTCTGTCCGAGATACACCCCCCACTCCCAGACAGCGATGGCGACGTCCACCGGGCAGCCGAGCGGATTCAAACCCACTTCGCCGTACCCGCGGTACACGACCGGGCGGATGTAGCAGGCCTTGAGATTGTTGGCGTGGACCGTGGCGACGACGGCCTCTTCCAGCTGCTGCTGCGTGTAGGGGATCTCCGTCCTGTAGATCTTCGCCGATTCGACGAGACGCCGCATGTGCCGGTCCAGCCGAAAGATGGCGGACCCCTTCGCGGTTGCGTAGCACCGGATGCCTTCGTACCAGCTCGATCCGTAGTGAACGACGTGGGACATGACGTGAATCCTGGCATCATCCCAGTTCACCAGGGTTCCGTTCATCCAGATCTTGTCGGTTTTCTTGACGGGCATGGTACGGGGCTTCCTCGAGATGGCAGATCGATCAGGCCAACGCTTTCTGGTACAGGCGATATCGTTTCGTAAGCACCCCGTTCATCAGTTGTGCGCCCCGGTTCATCATCACGTTGTCTTCCAGGACCCAGCTCGCTTCACCGATGGGATACCCCTTCTCGACGCATCGCACGCCGGTTTCGTAGAAGAGCAGCCCCCCGATGCCGGAGTTCAGATACTCGGGAATCACACCCAGGATCACGATACGCACCTTGTCGATCCGCTTCTTCTGGAAGAGCAGACGGAGCGCCCCGGGAATCAGCCGGCCCTTCCTGTTCTTGATAAGCACCTGGTTGATGTCCGGAAGCGTCATGCCGAAGCCCACAGGCTTCCCCTTGACCTCCGCGATGATCACGACGTCAGGGTCGACGATGGCCTTCAGGTCCCCGGCTGCGTAGTTGAACTCATCCTCCGTCATCGGGACTTCGCCCCAGTTCCGCTCCCATCCGCGCGAGTACAGGTCTCTGATGGTCCGGACTTCGTTCTTGAAATTCTTCATGTCCAGCGTGCGGACGACAAGCCCTTCCCGATCGCGCACGATCTTGGCGACCCGCTTCAGCTTGTCGGTGAACACCGTCTTGCTGCTCACTTCATAGGCGTACAGGTCCTTGACCTTCTGGAGCCCGTACCCTTCGATCAGCCCGGCGTAGTACGGGGGGTTGTAGGGCATCATGACCATGGGCGTGCGGTCGAATCCCTCGACCAGAAGCCCATACTCGTCGTTGACGGAGGGGTTTGCCGGACCGCGCATCGCCGTCACGCCCTGCGTCTTCAGCCACGCGGCCGCCGCGTCGAACAGCGCGTCAGCGACCGGCTGTTCGTTCACGCATTCGAAGAACCCGAAGAACCCGATGTTCTCCTTGTGCTCGCGGTTATGATTGTCGTTGACGATGGCGCCGATGCGGCCGACGACCTTACCCTCCCGCTCGGCGAGAAAGAGCTCCATCCGCGCGTGCTTGTAGAAAGGGTTCTTCCGGCGGTTGATGAGCTTCTTCCGGTCCATGATGAGCGGAGGCACCCAGTGTGGGTTCCCTTCGTAGAATAGCCACTGGGCCTTGATGAAGCGGAGTTCGTCCGCAGCTGAAGTGACCGGTCGGATGGTGAGGATGCTCATGAGGAGAGCTGCCCTTCCGTTGTCAGGGGAGTCGACGCCCCGGCCCGAGGGCCCGGAGCTGTGTGTGGGGAGTGCCGGGGAGCCCGGCGGAGTCGAATGTCGTTCAGCCGATGCTACGAAATGATGCCGAGCCGCTTTCCGACGGTCTCAAAAACCTCGAGGATCTTGTCGAGATGATGGTCCTCGTGCGTGGCCATGTAGCTGGTCCGGAGCATGGCCATTCCCGGAGGCACACCCGGGACTGACGAACGCATTCACGAACACGCCTGCGTCAAACACCTGA
Organism: uncultured Ignavibacteria bacterium; assembly: GCA_963701735.1. Taxonomy (GTDB): domain Bacteria; phylum Bacteroidota; class Ignavibacteria; order UBA10030; family UBA6906; genus CAWABB01. The sequence continues at coordinate 529,732 of CAVPBI010000026.1, forward strand.
CGCCAGAACACGAAGGTCTTGACGTCCTCGCCGATGATGACGGGGACGATGGCGGTCGGTTCCTCGATGACGTTGAATCCCAGCGCCTTGAATCCCTTGCGCATCTTGTCGGCGTTGGCGATCAGCTTGTGCATGCGCTCCGGCTCCTTCTCCATGATCGCAAGCGCGGCGAGCGCGGCAGCCACCGCGCGGGCGTCGGGCTGGCGCTGAAGATCAGGGCAGGCGCGTGATGCTTGATGTAGTTGATCACCGCCGTGTCGCCGACCACGAAGCCGCCGAGCGAGGAGAACGTCTTGCTGAACGTCCCCATGGTCATGTCGACCTCTTTCTCGAGGCCGTAATGGCTCGCCGTCCCGCGTCCCCCCTTTCCAATGACGCCGGTCGAATGAGCGTCGTCGATGAGGATCCTTGCGTTGTGCTTGCGCGCGCTCTCGACGAGCTTCGGAAGGTTCACGATCATGCCGGTGGTGCTGAAGACGCCGTCCGACACGATCAACTTCGCCGCCTCGGCGGGGAGCTTTGTGAGGACCCTCTCGAGGTCCTCCATGTCGTTATGCTTGTACCGGACGAAGTCCGCGAACGCACCCTTCGCCATGAGGTTGCCGGCCACGATGCAGGCGTGGTTGTCGCGGTCAGAAACGACGTAGTCGCCCTTCTGCACGAGCGTGGGGATGATCCCCTGTGCCGTCTGATATCCTGTGCTGAAGAGGAGGCACGCCTCGCGCCCGAAGAACCCCGCGAGACGGGATTCCAGCTCGATGTGCAGATCCAGCGTCCCTGTCAGGTACCGGGAGCCAGAGCAGCCCGTCCCGTACTTCTTGATCGCCTGGACCGCTGCTTCCTTGACCCTCGGATCCGCCGTGAGCCCGAGATAGTTGTTCGAGCCCGCCATGATGATCTTCCGACCCTCGATCGTCACCACAGGGCCTTCGTTCTCCTCGATCGGCCGGAAGTAGGGGTAGAACCCCTGAGCCTTGATTTCATCGGCGCGCGTGAACGACCCGGCACTTCTGGAACAGGTCGACGGGGGCTTTCTTGGTGGCTGGCTTGGAATGGGATGAAGCGTGCGAATGGGCGGAGCTGTCGGCGGACATGGTTCTCTCGGAGTCGGGTAAAATGCCCGCGAAGCGGCGGGTTTGTAATAGTGAAGCGAATTTAATATAGTTTAGACCGTCCATAAAGTCAACGAAGAGACCATGACATCACTCGTCACAGGGGCAACGGGCTTCATTGGAAGCCATCTTGTCGAGCTTCTTCTCTCCAAAGGGCACACTGTTCGCGTCCTTCTTCGAAAAACCAGCTCGCTTGAGTGGCTCAAAGGGCTTCCAATCGACATGTTTTACGGCGATCTGTTTGACATGCAAGCGATGGAAAAGGCCGCTAGCGGGGTGGATTACATCTATCACTCGGCGGGACTGACGAAGGCGAAGACGCCGGAGGAGTATTATAGAGCGAATCAGGAAGGGACCAGAAACCTGCTGAATGCAGCGCTTTCGAAGGCGCCGCAGATTCGCCGGTTCGTGCACATCAGCAGCCAGGCTGCAGCCGGGCCCAGCCCGACCTCCGCACCCATCAACGAGGGTTTCCCTCCCCATCCGCTTACGACATACGGGAAGAGCAAGCGCAAGGCGGAGGAAGAGGTTCTTGCAGTGGCCTCTCGGTTGCCGGTCACGATCTGCAGGCCGCCTGCGGTATATGGGCCGAGGGACAAGGATGTCTTTGAGTTCTTCAACACGTACAAGAAGGGCCTTCAGCCGATTGTCGGATTCTCTGAGAAATACGTCAGTCTTGTGCACGTGACCGATCTCGTGCGCGGGTTCGTCCTGGCGGGAGAGAGTGACAAAGCCAGGGGTCAAATCTACTTCATTTCCAGTGACCGGGCATACGGCTGGAAAGAGGTAGGCGAGGCGACAAGGGCGGCGATGGGCAAAGGGGCGATCCGCGTGCGCATTCCTGAGCCTCTGGTGTACGTGATTTCGGCGTTTGCGGAGATCGGCGCGAAATTCAGTCCGAAACCCGCGTTGATCAATCTGGAGAAGGCGAAGGACATGGTGCAGGATTACTGGACATGCGATTCATCGAAGGCGTTGAGGGATTTCGGATACAAGCAGGAGATTTCGCTCGAGGAAGGGATTCGCGGGACGGTGGAGTGGTACAAGAAACATGGGTGGTTGTAGAACAACGCACACGCCCGCATGGATCGCTGCGTTGCCAGGGTGACCCGATTTGACTTTGATAGGCGGGAGACGTATATTGTAATGCTGTGACACCGCGGGGTGGAGCAATTGGTAGCTCGTCGGGCTCATAACCCGAAGGTTGCAGGTTCAAGTCCTGTCCCCGCTACTCGATAACCCTGCAACTTCCGTTGCAGGGTTTGTTTTTGAGGGGTGGCGTTCCACCCCGTGATTCGCTAAACCTGCAACTCCGGTTGCGGGTTTTCTTTTTCTGGTGAAAAGCTCCTCCAGCTCGGCACTAACTGCCGGAACCCTCCGCACGGCAATCTGAATGACCCTGTTGTCCCTCTTCATAATGCTATCCCGCCCAAGAATCCTACCGTCATGAGCCATCGATATGCTGTCGGCGGATGGACTTTCGACGAGGCACAGGGCAGCACCGCGATCTTGCGGATTCGGCTACCTCTTGCCGCTCGTGGCCAGTTCCTGGTACAGCCTGGCGTACGATGGATCCTGGGGCCAGAAACGCACTAACGCTTCTGCATGATGGAGGGCTTCTTCCCGCTGTCCCCGATCCCGCTGGATTGTGACGAGGGCAACAAGAACGTCGCTGCTGTAAGGATGGCTCGCGAGAGCCTCCTCGAGAACCGATATCGCTCCGGCAGCGTCACCCGTGGAGTGGAGCCCGACGGCGTAGGCGTATGCGAACCGCGGTTCCTCGGGTCGCAGGACTGAGGCCCGCTTCAGATGGCTGAGCCCTTCAGCCACCCTCTTTTGTCGGACCAAAACCAGGCCCAGCGCATAGTGGCCATCGCTAAAGTCGGAGTTTATTTCCAGCGCTTCTTTCAGCACCTGCTCCCCCTTCGCTTCCTCCCCTGTCACGCGGTACAGATCTGCAAGATTCACGTATGCAAGCATGAACGTCGGTTCTATTTTGATAGCTTTCCGGAACTCCGCCTCCGCAGTCGCGTGGTCTCCCTGCCACAAGCTCAGATTGCCCAGGTTCATGTGGGCCGACGGGTGGTCTGCGTTAAACTCCTGCACGGAGCTGTACTCCAGGATTGCCTTGTTCAGGAGCTCCCGACCGTCGGCGGACAGGGAGGTCGCTGGCACCTCCAGCAGAGCTCCCGTTGCTTCAATCCGGATCGCCAGCAAATCGTCCCCCAGCAGATGTCGCGCCCTGGAGAATCGCTCGGTGTGCGGGAAGATGGAAAGTGCCTGGGCTGCCCCGAGTCGTATCATCGGGTCTCCGTCGAGGAGCCCTCGCCCGACGGCATCCTCCGCGTTCTTACCCGGATATCGTCCAAGCATCGAAAGCGCCGTCCCCCGAACAAGTGTCGGGACAGCGCGATCCGCGGCAAGCTGCGCAAGGAGATCCGGCGCATCGGGCCGTCCTGTCCGACCTGCGTGCAAGGCGCGGGCGTAATGGAGCGTGTCTGCCGCCTCCGTGCCGTACCATTTCTTCACGTAATCTGCCGCCCAACGGACACTCTTCCCGGTGTGACACGCGGTGCACGTGTTGGGCACGCCCAGCTGCGCGGCGAGCGCCGGCCTCGGGATGCGGTAGCTGTGATCACGCCGGACGTCCACCCCCATGTAGGTCCGGGTCGGCATATGACAGTCAATGCAGCTCGCCCCTGTCGAGTCTGGATCGTGGAAGTGATGCGAGCGCGCCCCGAACTTCTCCGCCAGATGGCAGCGGTAGCAGAGCGTGTTATCCCGGGCATACACCTTCATGCTGTGCGGCTCGTGACATTCGGTGCAGGTCACTCCACGCTGGTACATCTTGCTCTGCTTGAACGACGCGTACTCGTAGACCTCGTCCCGGATCTGCCCGTCGGCAAAGTAGAGCTGTTCCTCCAGGAGTGAAGGCAGGTGGGTGGTCATCAGAGGCTGACCGGGAACGTATGGTTCGCGGAGCTGCGCGCGGCGGGCGTGGCATCGGGCACAGGTTTCCAGGAGGACGTCCGACTTGAGGGGCGTCGTTCGTGTTGAGTTTCCTGTCTTCGCATCCATAGTCCACGACCCGCGGTCCGGGTCCTTCAACCGAACGGTCAAACCCATCGCAGCATCCGGTTCGGGCTTCTGCCCTTCGGTGATCGTTTTTGCCCAGGCCGCGTGTTCCGACCCTGGCCCGTGGCAGGCTTCGCAGGCCACATTGATGTCAGTCCATGAAGTTGCATACCTCTGCTGCTCCCCGTCGTAGCTCTTCAGCAGATTCGTGGAGTGACATTCGGCGCACATGTAGTTCCAGTTCTGGGTCACACGCGTCCAGAATAGAATATCGTTCGGAGGGATCCGCTCGTCGCCGTAAATGTGGAACCAACGCTGTCCCCCCTGCCGCTTAGGCCGCGTGTCCCAGCAAAGCGGGAGGGCCTGGTACTTGCCTCCGGGGAATTCTACGAGGTATTGCTGGAGAGGAGAGTATCCAAACACGTAGCTGATCCTGTAGTCGTGCAGCTTCCCATCCTCCCCCTCTGTGCGCACGAAGTACCCGCTCTGGTTCTTCGTGAATCGCGAGGTGATACCATGCTGCGTGAACGTGGCGTTGTTGAAATCGCCGAGGACAGTGGAATCCTCAGGCACCGCCATCGCCCGGGCATGATCAGATTTCGTCCAGAGCCCGAACTCGCGCTTGTGGCAGTCGACACAGGCCGAATGACCCACATACGACGCGGTGACCGCAACCGTCTGACTGACTCGATCCCGCGGGGACGGACAGCCAAGGTTCATCAGCGTCGATGCGGCAACCAGGACGGCAGGCCAAACGCGAGCGGGTGTCAGAGGCATGGGGGACCTGTGCTGGGCGTGATAGACAAAAGGACGAGGTTTGCCAGTGGAAATGCAATAGAGCGGAGGTCGGAGGCCTTTGCAGTCGTAGGCCTTTGCGCCTTTGCATCGGAGGTCGTTGCGTGGGAGCCCTTTGCATCGGAGGTCGTTGCGTGGGAGTGCTCTTTCAATTCCCGAGAGCATGAGGTATATTCAACAGAGTCACCAATTGTGGCCCAGACCTCCCAATGCCCCCCCCTCAGAATGGTGGAACCACTGCCGGCACGCTCTCTCGGCGAGAGGCGCTTGCAAGACTGGCGAGAGGTTCTGTCGTCCTCGCCGCTGTTGTTGCGGTCTTGGTGTTCCTCCGTCTCCCCATCCCGTCCAGCCTGAGGGAGCGAACGCTTGTCAGAGTCGGGAACCCGGATCAGTTCCCGTTCAACACCTTCACGTTCGTGTCGGAAAGAAACATATTCATCTACCGGACCCGTGGAGGTTTCAGAGCGCTCTCGGCTCTCTGTCCCCACCTTGGGTGTGTCGTTGCGCCTCAAGGGTCCGGTTTTCGATGCCCCTGCCATGGATCCACATTTGACGCCCATGGCGCGGTCCTGGATGGGCCGGCACCGCGGCCGTTGTCGTGGCTGAGGGTCGGCATGGCTCCCGACGGACAAATCACCGTGGACACGTCCGAGCGGGTTCCCGGGGATCAACTCCTCAAGGTCTGACCCAGTGCCGGAACCGGGCCATACCGTTCGACAGAACCTGAGAGCTGCTCTCGGTTCGTTCCTCGCGATTCTGCGGCGGGTACGGACCGAGCGGACCTCGGTCCGCGAACGCTCCCACTCCGTCTCCAGGAACTTCTTCCTTCATATGCACAGCGCACGGACGCATCTCTACAGTCTGCGTCCGGGTTTCACGCTGGGATTGGGCGTCCTCTCCCTCTCTCTCTTTCTGATCCTTCTGCTGACCGGTGTCCTCCTGATGGTGTACTATGTGCCCTCCGTCGAGCAGGCGTACGGATCGGTAAAGGACATCTCTACGGTGGTTGCCGGAGGCAAGTACATCAGAAATATCCACCGGTGGGGGTCGCATGGAATGGTGGCGGTGGTTCTCTTCCATCTCCTCAGGGTGCTCTTCACCACCGGGTACACTGGATCGCGGAGGGTAAACTGGATTGTGGGGATCGTCCTGTTTTGCATGACAATCCTGTTCAGCTTCAGCGGATACCTGCTCCCCTGGGACCAGCTGGCATTCTGGGCGGTCACCATAGCGGCAAACATCGTCGCCTCTACCCGTGAACTGACCGATCTCGCAGGCATCACCGCACTGTTCGATCCCGGGGGATTTGTCCGCCGCCTCCTCCTCGGTGGCGACAGCGTGGACCAGGACGCCCTCACACGGTTCTATCTGCTGCACGTCGTCGTTCTCCCGATTGCCACCATCGTTCTCATCGGAGTGCACTTGTGGCGAATCAGGAAGAGCGACGGACTGGCCATTCCACCCGACGCAGACGATCTGGTCCTGAAGGCAGCAGGGGATTAGCGCTCCGAAAGAGCTAGAAGACGCGAAATTGCGGCGGGAGCATACGGTCCTGAGCTGGCCAACAGTTCTCTGGGCGGAGGGCGCCATCTTTCTGGGGGCCCTGGCGGTGCTCACGCTCACTGCCATTCTCGTAGACGCCCCGCTTCTGGCACCCGCCGATCCTTCCATGCCCGAAAATCCCGCAAAGTCGCCATGGTATTTTCTCGGAGTGCAGGAGCTCGTCTCGTATTCGGCCTTCACCGGCGGAGTGCTGGTCCCGCTGCTCTTGCTAGTTGCCGCGGGCGCTGTTCCCTTCGTGGACCGTGAGGAGAATGGGGTCGGATACTGGTTTGGCAGCCGGCGGGGGAAGGTCGTCGTGTCCGTGTCTGTGCTCGTAGCGCTTGTCCTGACGATCAGCATGATGTGGGTCGCCATCGGCATGGGCTGGCACTGGACTCGAAACGCGCCGGCTGCCATCGCCCTGATCGTCAATCCAGGGAGCATTCTCGCGACGCTGTATGGTATCTGGTCATGGTTGGTGGCACGGTCGACAGTATCGACAAAGATGGGAGTGTTTGCTCTTGCCTCTTGCTGTCTGACGGGCGGTATCGTCATTACGATCCTCGGAATATGGCTTCGAGGACCGAACTGGGAGTTCGTGTGGTGACTGAATCCCGATTCAGGCTCTGGTATCGCACGGCGGCGGGCGCTGCCGCGCTGGCGTTCCTGCTCCTCGTGGGACTGGCGGCCGTCCGTGAGGAAAGCCTGAACAGATGGAAAGAGTACCAGCTGTCGTATCGGGATACGCTGGCAGGGCGGGCTTCATCAACTCTTCAACAGCAGGCCGCGCTGGACTACCCGATCGAAGTCCGGCAGATCAGCATCCAGGGACTTCAGCGAACGGACCGTTGTGTCTCCTGCCATGTTGGGATCGAAGATGCCAGAATGGGGAAGCTCCCCCTTCCCTACCGGGCACACAGCGGGGCCCTCCTTGCAGCGCACCCCCCGGAGAGATTCGGTTGCACGGTGTGCCACGGCGGTATCGGCCGGTCGCTCAGCCGTGACGAATCGTGCGGTGCCGATCAGCCCGACGAGCTTCACACTCCCTTTGTCTCCCTCGATGCCATCGAGTCATCCTGCGGGCGCTGCCATCTGGCAATCTTCGACACAACCCTGGCCGGCATGCCGACGCTCGTTCGCGGCATGACGATCTTTCGAAGAGAGGGGTGCCTTGGCTGTCATCGCGTCCGTGGGAAGGGCGGGTCAGTCGGGCCCGACCTCACGAACGAAGGGTCCAGAAGTCTGCGCGCGTTCGACCTCTCTCGCGTGTCCGGCCCGAAGACGATTTCGAACTGGATGCGCCAGCATTTTGCCCGTCCGGCCGAAATCTCACCGGGGTCCGTCATGCCGTCGTTCGCATTGACCGACGAAGAGGTCGGGGCCTTGATCGTTGCTGTCCGGGGGCTCTTCAGCTCGACGCTTCCACCGGAATACCTCGCGCTCCCGCTCGTGAAAGAGATCAAGGGAGCCATTGACCCGATTGAAGGCAGAGAAGGGTTCACGCTGTTCTGTGTTGCCTGCCATGGTCCGGAAGGCAAGGGGAAAACGTATGCGGAACAGCCTTTTGGCGTCCCGACACTTGCGAACCAGGATTTTCAGTCGGTGGCTTCGGAAGAGTATCTGCTCTTTACGCTTGTCGAGGGGCGGGGCGGGAGAATGATGGCATCGTGGTCATCCCGCGTGTCCCGGCTTCAGGCCGGAGAACTCCGGGAGATCGCCGGGGCTTTGAGGAGATGGAGGTCCCCCTTCCGGGCAATGGGAACCATTTTCCAGGCGGGGGGATCCCGCTCCGAAGGCGAAAGGGTCTACGGCCTGTGGTGCGCCCAGTGTCACGGGACGCGGGGCGAGGGTGGTCTGGCAAAGGGAATCAGCAACCCTGACTTCCTCGCGATGGCCAGCGATCAGTTCCTGCTCGAGACGATCATGAAAGGCCGCTCCAACACCGCGATGCCGGCCTGGAGCCGTTTGAGCGACGGGGAGATGAGGAACCTGCTCGCCTTCGTGCGGGGGCTCCAGACGAAGCCGGTCCGGCGTGCATTGACGGGGCCAGGGGGGAGCGATGGAGTCCGAGGTGATCCGGCCCGGGGCGATTCACTCTTCTATTATCTCTGCAGCCGGTGCCACGGAAGGTACGGGGAGGGGGATCTCGGGCCGGCCGTCCTAAACGACGATTTTCTGAATGCTGCAACGGACGGGTTCCTGGTAGAATCCATTTCGCGCGGACGAGAGCATACGCCAATGTTCGGCTGGACGCAGCAAGCACGGGCAGGGAAGAAACTCGTCGCGGCGGACGTCAGTGATGTCGTCGCATTCATGCGGTCTGCACCCAGTCCCGATTTCCTCCCCCCGGTGCCAGTGCCGGGAATCCGAAGCACGGAGGAAGGCTCTTCGGGGAACTCTGCGCTCAGTGTCACGGGGGATCCGGAGAGGGACTGAAGGCTCCTGCTCTGAACAACCAGGAGTTCCTCGGTGCAGCGACCAACGGATACCTGCTGGCCACCCTCACGCTCGGCCGTCGCGGCACCCCAATGCCCTCGTGGGGAACCGGTTCCCCGCAACACAGGCAACTTACCCCCGGAGAGCGAAAAGATCTTATGGCTTTCGTGCGTTCGTGGCAGACTATCGTCATACGAAGCGATGCACTTCACTAGCTCCCCCCATAGGCACAGCCGGACCCGTCGGATGAGAATCCTCACAACCACGGCATGTGCGATGCTGCTCCTGGTGGCTCCCGGCCGATCTTCGGCGCAAACGACAGAGGCATGGTTGGACTATTTTGCCAACTGGACCACTCAGAGCGACTGGAGCTACGAGGCCAATCCCGGCATTGCCAAAGCTGTCTCCGGGGCCCAGTGGCTTGAAACCTACCTGGGATTGAACACGACATTCAAACCGTATAACTGGTTCAGCGCAGAAGGAAATTTCGAGACCCATTACACATTCGATGAATCGACGGAAGACGTCCTGGAGGTCCGGCCGTGGCTTGGGCTCAGCTTCATCTGGGCGACGTTCGGCAATCACCTCAATCTGTTCTACCCGCTGATCAGCGCCCGGCTTGAACGGCGGCACTTCTGGTATCAGTCGAGCGGGACGGAAGACACGAAATGGCGCCTTCGACTCCGTGCCTTCGCGAGGTTCACACTCAACAGCGAGACGCTCGATACAGGAACGTATTACCTCCTCTTTCTCGTGGAGGGTTTCACCCCGCTCGACGGGGATGCGAGGGAGGTGTCCGCTGACAAGACCCGGTTTCAGGCAGGGCTCGGGTACGTGTTCGGCCCCGAGCTGCGGCTGGAGCTCCAGTACATCCATATGCGGACGCTCAATACGACGGGAGACCGGTATGAAGCAAGCAGTAACGTCGTCTGGCTCGCAATCAAGCATTTCTTGTAGACAGCACCCCACACCCAGGGTTGACACTCACGCTACTCTGCTCTATCTCTCGCTGCCATCCGCTGCTCCGCCGGGTGCCCGTTCTGCCTCCTTCAATCGGTCGGGACCAACAATGCTACACCTAAAGCAGATTTCTTAAGTAGTTTCCGCTGTCTTCAGCGCTCTCATTGTACCCATGGCCCTGTTGGCTACTCCGGGATGCGTGTCGACACAGAGCGAATCAACAGTTGCCGAGTCTCTCGACTCGCTCGGCATATCGAATCGAGGCATTCGCGAGGCGAATATCCGGGTCGCGTACCGGTACGGCCTGGCCGTGGAACAGGCGGCCGACAGCATTATCATGCTTGCAACAAACCAGACAGTGAAGGCCAACGCGTACCTCTGGAAGATCTACTGCATTCCGGTCATCCGCCAGATCTACTCACAGAGCGATCCCGTCGTGTCAGCGTTCGACGGGCTGGCATTTTCAATGCAATGCCGGGAATACTTCAGCACCGGCATCGGAAGGGATCGATTCGGCGATCAGCAGCAGATCGCCCTCAATGCCGCGAAAACCATCGAGCACAGGCTGATCGAAGAAAACCGCCACTACCTCACGACGGCCAATTTCGATTCGCTCATTGTGGCTACGTCCCGATGGGCAGCGAAGAACCCGCTGACGAACCATGTGTTTGAGCGGGCGAGCTTCTTCAGCGAAATGGACGAACTTCTTGCCCGACAGGACTATTCCGTCGGCTCGGCGGTGGGTCGCATGGCCGACGACGTCGACGATCTATCGGGCAGGCTTTCGCTTTTCGCGGCACAGCCTCCCCGGGAAGCACGCTGGCAGGGGGAGTACCTGATGACCGACCTCGACCTGAAGGATCGACTCGCAAGTCTCGATACATCGATTGCGGTTCTGATATCCACCCTTGAAAGCCTCGAGATGGGGCTTCGAACCGGCGGGCTTGTGGTGGACATCGCCAGTCTCCGATCGCTCCACTCGGATCTCAAGGCCGCCCTGGAGCTGCTGAGCGCAGAGAGAGCGGTCGTCACTGCTGATGTCGAGCGCATGCGAATAGCGACGCTGGCCGCCGCAGAGGAGGCCGCAAACAGGGCGGTCTCGGGCTGGATGGACCGCGCGGAGGTGATCCTGGATCGCACGCTCTGGAAGATCGGAGTGTTCGTTGCCGTCGGCTTTGCGGCTTCGGCAGGGATACTGCTGTACGTGCTAGCGAGATTGCGGCGGCAGCGGAGCTAACGTGGCGCCCCCAAAAGCACCACGACATTTCATCGAAGCCGTCACCGCCCCGGACCCTTGAACGACAAATGCCCCTGACATCGGGGCATTTTGCCGAGAACACTCAGAATCGATTGTGTGAGGCCCTCACCGGGTCAAAGCATGAAGTTGTACCCCACAGTGAAGGAGAACGAGTTGAAGTCGACATCGAGGAGCATGTAGCGGACGCCCACTTCGAAACCGGACTTCTGGAATCCTACGCCGATCGGGAGCATGAACCGCGTCGTGTTCCCTTCCGCGCCGACGACCACTCCTTCATACGTGTAGTTGACAAAGTAGAGCCCGCCCTCCAGGCTGGCATAGAAACCTTCAGTCACGTAGTACTTGCCCCCGAGGAAGATGTTGAACGCCGACGGCTGGACGGACGTACCCGCCCCCAGGTCCTTCTGCGACCAGACAAGGTATCCCGCAGTGGCCGTGAACACACCGCGCGTGTCGGCTCCGAACTGGTACTTGAGGTTCCCGCCATACCCGGTACCGGCAAAGAAGTCTGCGAAGTCTCCCATCGGGATTGACAATTCAAAGTTGGCCCCGAGTGAGTGCTTGTTCCATCCCGGTTCGCCCTGGGCGAATGTTACCATCGGCATGGCGATCATGCAGGCACAAACCGCGACCAGAACCTTTTTCATGACGTTCTCCCTTATTTTGGTTGGGTGATGGCGGGTCCGAGCCGGGCACGTCAGGGTCTGATTCAGCCGGCACTGGAAACCTCGATCCTACTTGACAGAATACCCCTTGCCTTCAAGGCACGCAGAGTAGGCCTTCTTGAAGCTGTCGATCCTCGCTTTGTCAGTGGCTGCTGCTGACTGTTTGGCTTGCTGTTCCTTCTGGGCATCCTTCTTTGCCTTGTGGGCTGCTCCTGCCATGCCACCCACCATTGCTCCCATGACGGCAGCGCCGCCCGAATGATAGTGAGGATGGACAATTCCGCCGACCACCGCGCCCCCGATCGCACCCATCGTGGCACCTGCCACAACAGAGCCATCCGGACTCTTGTCAACGGCCTGTGGCGTGGTCGGGGTCATATTCAGAGGATCGACTCCGCTCTGTTGGATAGCCCACGAATAACAGGCTTGCTCGTCGGCCGCCTGTTGCTCCGGTTTTTGGTCTTTCCCGGGAAAGACATACATGCCGAGCGATTTATTCAGCGAGGCAGTAATCGATGCGGCCTGCGGGGCCTGCGTCTCCTGAGCACCAGCGCATACGGACGCGAGGCAGGTAAGAATGACAATTACGGTGAGAGATTTCGTATGTGAGCCTCGTCTAGATTGTAGAGTGAGATCCACACGACTCCGTAGCCCTGCATGAAAATGGAGTGTTCGCCTTACTCCTCGCCTTTCAGCCTTCGCGCCCCTTCGACGAGCGGGTGCCACCCTGCCACGAGCGACACCATGAACCCGTCCATTTGCAGGGCCCCGGCGTCGCTGTCCTTGATGGTCGACTTGTAGCCGAAGGTAAGACTCAAATTGTCGTTGATCTGGTATCCGAGCGTGAATCCCAACGCCACATTGTCGAGCTCTTCGCCTTCCTGCCCATCGACGCTCGCCTTGCCGCCTTTGTACCATGCACCATCAAGAGCCCCCCAGAGGTGCTCGGTGAAGTCTCGGGTAAGGTGCGCATCCACCTGGAACATCGGCTCCGTCGAGAGCGTCTGCCCGGCAAATTCGTCGTTGTCTCCAAAGAGCCACACACCGGGGAGAAACTCCAGAGTCGTGCGCCGGCCGGGCACCCACGGGCCGATCTGCCACACGATGGGTGCGCCAAACCGCCCGTACCATCGGTTCTGCCCCAGATTCAGTGTCCGACTGGTGTCATACTCGCCGATCGGCACCGCAAGATCAGCGATCAGATCGAGCGAGAACCCCGGCTCGTACCGAAGAGCATCGACCAGGTTCATCTGCGCCGGCGGACCGATGATATTGACACAGACCTCAATTGTCGGATCGCCGAACCCCCGGGCCGTCTCTGTGATCCTCTGGCCGGCCACATCGACCTCGCCCGAAATACGTCCCACGGGGACAAGTACCGCAACGGTGGCGCCGCGATCGAACAGTGAAAGGGTGCGCACATAGCCCGCCAGGGCCATCGTGGCGTCAAAGTTCGCACCTGGCGACACGATATGAGCGGGATCGAACGGATTTGTGTTGCCATTGGCCACCGTGACCATGAGCGGCACAGCATTCCCACCAGCCAGGGTCTTCCAGTAGAGGCGCGCCGGAACTTGTGAAAGCGTCGTCAGCGGGCAGAGCATGCCCAGGGCGACGACCGACGCAAGAACGAGCCCCACCCGCGCGACCCCTCTCCTTGAACTGATCGTTTCAAACATACCATCGTCTCCTTTGCGAAGATGCGGGAAGCATCGGCATTCACTACTTCGGATCGGCCATCATGTCCTTGGGCGGAATAAACTGCGTCTTGCCGGTGAGCGGCGGATAACCGCGATCGTCCGGGACGCGCGGAGGAAGCTGATCCTCCATGACTTCAAACGGCGATCGGCTGGGCAGGACGACATGGTTCGTCCGGACGTACTCATCCCAGAGCGCGACCATTTCCCTCAACTTGTCGGGGTGCTCCGCGGCGAGATCCTTCCGCTCGCCGGGGTCCGTTGCGAGGTTGAAGAGTTCCCAGTCGCCTTTGCCGAAGGACTTGTACTCCCACCGAAGCTTCCAGTCCCCCCGCCGGACCGCCCGGTTACCGAAGACTTCCCATGCGAGGACGTCATCCGCTGTCCGCGGCGATTCGGCTTTGCCCTCGAGCACCGGGACCCAGGACTTGCCCAGGAGCGATGGCAGTTCGCGCCCCTGGTACGTCTTCGGGTATTGGGCACCTCCCAACTCGAGCAGAGTCGGCATGATGTCCGCCACATGCATAAGCCCTTTGTTGATGCTCCCCTTCTGACGCTTGACGGCCGGGCCGCTGACGACGAGCGCGTTCCGAATGCCGCCTTCGGCGAGCCAGCCCTTGTATTGGCTGAAGGGCGTCATGGACACCTGCGCCCACATCGGGCCGTAGGCGACGTACGAGCCCGGATCGCCCCACGCGTTGGGATGGGTCTGCGACCAGTTGGCGGCAGCGAAGAGGAAGTCACGCGAGCCGGCCGTTCCGGCTATCATTTTGAAGAGGTCAGTTCCTTCGGCACCGTTGTCGCCGAACACGATGAAGATGGTGTTTTCATATTCCCCGATTTCCTTGAGATGGTCTATGAGGCGGCCGACGTGGAAGTCGAGGTTTTCCATCATGCCGGCATACAGTTCCATCTTCTTACCGAGGAATGCCCTGGTTGCCGGAGCAAGCAGAACGGGATCGGGCAGAAACCACATTCGTTCCGCGAGCTCCGTGCCCGCGGGCGTGATGCCGAGTTCGATCTGCCGCTTCAGGCGCGCCTGCCGCACGGCATCCCACCCCTTGTCGTACTCCCCGACATAGCGGTTGCGCCAGTCCCGGGGCAGGTGGTACGGATCGTGGGGTGCCTGGTGCGCGACATAGGCGAAGAATGGTTTGCCGTCGCCGTGGTTGGCGTCGATGAAACCGATCAGCTTGTCGGTGTACGTTTTCGTCGCGTAGTAGTCGTCGGGAAGTCGCGTCAGATAGCGACCGTCCTCGGTGAAGACCGTCCGAGGCGCAGCCGCCGTGAAATTCGTCATGTCCCAGTAGCTGGCCGCCCCGTCGAGCAGCGAGAAGTCGCGCTCGAACCCGCGCGCGGCCGGGATCTGATCAGGCGCCTTGCCCATGTGCCACTTGCCGACCATGTAGGTGTGGTAGCCGACGTCCTTGAGCAGCTGCGGCAGCGTGGTCACCCGGTTGTTGAGATGTCCTTCGTAGCCGTCCAGGCCAACCTGGTTCGGTGCGGTCCACTCGTCCATATTCCCCAGACCGTTCAGGTGCGTATCCACGCCGCTCAGCAGGATCGATCGCGTCGGCGAACAGCTGGCGTGCGTGTAGAAGTCCGTGAAGCGCACGCCTTCCTTTGCCAGGGCATCGAGGTTCGGCGTCTTGATCTCGCTGCCGTAAGAACCCATGTCGGCGAACCCCATGTCGTCACCCAGAATGACGACAATGTTAGGCCGGCGGGGAGTGTCTGCCGCAGCGGGGGCGACGAGACCTGCAGCGATTCCGAAGAAACCCAGTGCGGTCAGCAGCCGGCTCAGCATACGAGAGCTGGTGAGCCCTTTGCCCCTCCGGGGCTGACGGGCGATCCTTGTTGCGACCTCCGGGAGGCCGCCTGATGATTCCTTGACCTGCATGGCGGGTATTGTCTCCTTGTCCTGATCTTTAGCTGCCACAACCTGAGCCATCACTACTTCTTGATAGAGCAGGCATATACCTGCATCAGCCGCGTTGCCAGCTTCTACTCAACCGGCGGCGACGCAGATTCGTGCGCGTAGACGATCTTCCAGCTGTTGTCCATCTTTCTGAAAACAAAGGTGATGGTGTATGCGTCGATCCTCGCCTGTTCGCCGGTCTTGAACGCAAAATCAGACTTCCCGGACCAGGCGTAAATGACCGTGTTGCCCGGCAGAAATCTGAACTCATCCTTTACGGTCGTGTATTTCAGTGAAGCCAGCAATTTAAACATCTCAACGGTACCATTCTTTGCCGTCTGGTAGTTCCCCGTAGGGGGGACTAGTTCCATCCGACCTCTGAACTGCTGATACATCACATTTGAAAGCACTTCCCCTGACTCCTAGATATGGTCTAGGTCCCTTCTTCAATCACGGGGGTGGCCGCCACAGCCACAGATCTTGGGTACGGTCCAGCCCCCAGCGGCCCTCAATACTTGGGGTACAGTCAGGGGTCAAGACAGCATGTGGCCGGAATATGCGCTAGAAAAGGCCGAAGTGCAATTCAACGTTTCTGGCAACCCGGGCCCATGACTGAGTCGCTGCATCTGCTGCCCGGGCTGGAACTTATAGGAATTTGTCGGATTTGAGGGGTTTTGTTCGCTGCGAGGTGCGAAGATCTCCAAAAGAGGCACTTCCCGTCTGACGGTGAAAGTTGCAGGTTGATCGAAGTTCGGCGTAAGGGGGATTAATTCCGTCTGACCTCTAGAACGCCGGGATTTCTCTCTGGCAAGCAGTTCCTCTCACTCCCAGAGCAGACATGGTCCTCTTCCTGGCGTCCCTCCTCCGCTGCTTTCTCAACGTATTCAGTTCAAGAAAGAGCATCCTCTCTGAGAACGCCGTGCTCGGCGGATTACACCACCACTATTTTCGACAGGCGGCGTGACATACGGAATAAGTCCCCCCTACGGGCCTGTTGAGTCTCACTCTTCGAGCAATCGCCCCGTCCATCGGTCTTTGTTCATCCAGAACTGGCATTGAGGGCAGGTGGCCCCTTCTGGATAGTCTATCCCTTCTTCATGAGGACAACCGATGATCTTCCCGGCTATCGCCACGCGCTTGACACTGTGCGCCTTAATATAGAGTAAGATTTCGCTGTTGATTGAGCGGTCGATGCGGACGTCCTGACTCCGAACGAGCCAACGCTTCAGTTCAACGACCTCGTCCTTGCTGTCGACAATGCCAACCGCGACCTTTGTGGCCGTCTCGTTGTCTGGGCCGTAGTATGCAATGGTTGCAATCGGAAAGCCGCCAGGCTTGCCGGGTAGCTTCTCCTGAAAGAACCGTTCGACAGATCTCTCTGGATTCATTTCCAATGCCCTCTCCGAGTCACCCGTTTCTCATAGGAGTGCCAGTAGCTTCTCATCAACGACTTGAAATGCCGTATGGGGATTGTATGCAATTGTGGGGCGAAGAATGGTATCTGTGTCTGAGAGAAATGATGGCCTCTGCATCTTCCTCATGAGGTTCTGCCTGAATTCCGCCCTTGATACCGAGCTGCCTTCGGATTCCAGGTATTTGCGAAACGTTTTCATTATCGCAATCGCGTTCCCTTTCCCGAGAGTCAATCCGAGCCACAGGTCGAACAGATCTCTTCCCTTCCTCCGTTGATAGAGCGCCCGCAGCTTGCTCCCAAGCAGTTCCTCCAGCTCGTACGTTCTCAGCGTGCAGCTTCCGGAGAACCACCTCGATCCCACCGAAAACGGCTCTTGCCTGTATCCCAAGACGCTGAAGTGCTCCCGCGTGTTGATTTCCACCTTCATTCTCAACGGTGTTACCGGCGGGATTTCCGAATCAGAACGATAGATGAGAGTGGCGCTATCTTCTGCTTGTTGACGCTTCGGCGTTCCGAGGAGGCCATCCAGAGCAAGGTGCACAGCATCCATCAACGGACCGATCGGCCCTGCATGGATTTGAACGAGGTCGATATCCTCCGAGTACCTTGACGGAGGCTTCAAGAATAGCTTATGCAAAGCCGTTCCGCCCCGGAACGCCAGGTTGTCAGCAATAACTTGGTTCGAGAAGAGGGAAATGAGAACCCGGCAGATCAACAGGTCCTGTTCGACCTGTGCATCTGAGATCCACGGAACGTTTGATCGCCACTCAACAATGTCCGCACGGGGGATCAAATATCGCTCTCGACTAGTGTGTTAGCGACAACATTCCATCGCGCGTCCCGTCGGAAGCCTTTTCGCGGGCTAGCCGGATCCAGCAATGTCCGACTGGGGTGCTTCTTCGAGATCCAATCTGAGAGCCTCGCGACCAGGTCGCTCTGCTGGAGCCTTTCCAGCAGCCATCCTAGGCGTTGAATATAGGCGATGCATCGTTCCCGGTCTGAAGCATCGACCAGCATGTCAGGTGTGATCTTTTCACTCAATTCCTGAAGTACCGTGGCCACGCGATCCAGTCCCCCCACGCGATCAGCATACGCCACAAGATCAATAGCTGTCACGGCGGGATCTGAAATGCGCATGTAGCCCGTGGGAGTCTTTGACTTGGTTGTTGCAGAAGCCTTCATGTTGGCTTTTTTGAAGAATCGAATGCGAAGCCCTTCGATGCGGATATCCCTCTCCGCCTCCGGCACCACCACCTGGAATTCCTGTGGTTGTTGATGGGAAGCCCCATGAATAGTCGCCGCAGAAAGCAACCCGACATAGTATGGCTGATTGAGGTACTTCATCAGGTCGGCTATGAACCACTCTGCGGGAAGAACGCGGGTACGTGAGTATTCCAGGGGAACGATGACGTAGAACCCGCGTCGCGCCTTTCTGATTCGTTTCTTCTCCTCAAGTCTCCAGAGCGCCTTTCTGAGTGCCCCACTGCTGGCCTTCATGGCATGTTTGGCCTCAAGGGAAGAGAAGCTGTATCGCCCCTGGCTTTGAAGTTGATCCACGTATTCTGGTAGGTCCTTGAAGGGCATCCTTCCGCTCAAGAGTGTCGCCTTAGTATTATAATGGGACAGTCTGCGTCCACTTTCGCCACTGATAGATACGGCACTCACGCGATATAAGCAAGTCGCGGCAGTCCCATTCAATAGTCCAGCCAGGCGAAGAAACCATCATGGGCTCTCCATTATTAGGGCGTGGCGACGTGAAGCGGGATGGGATTTGAGGAAGAACCCCTGCTGGGATAGGAGAGAACCGAACATTCGAAATTCTGCCCTTGTGGTTCATACAGAACAAAAGTGTCGCTTTAGCCTGGAGTTCGCCATTCTGAACGCGGATGGAGTTTTGAAGAGGCACAAGGCGAAGAAGAGGACCATGTCTGCTCCGGGAGTGAGGGGAGATGCTTTCCAGAGCGAAATATCACCAGTTCAAGGATCAGATGGACTTAGTCCGTCTACGGGTTGAAGCATCCGGCCTGACCAGACCGCGTATGAGAGGAAGTGCGGCAAGAGAGACAATGCCCATTAGCGAAAAAGCCGCGGGATATCCGATCACGGGAATTGCCTTGCCAACGGAGAAGGCCGACCAGGATTCGCAGCCGTTCGTCGCCCCCATGAAGGCGCTGAACTGGGTTGCACCCAGCGCCGGGTCGGTAATCTCCATGAACAGCGCGTAGGAGGATGAAGTGAAGAGTCCTATACAAAAGTACAAAAGGGTCATTCCTGGAGCCACCCATTGAGCAGCCTGACCGGCAGCCAACAGGTCGAGGGCCGCGAAGCCGACGGTACAGACAAACACCAGAATGAGAAAGACTGACACAGCAGAACGCTTTCCATATCGATCGGCGACGAATCCTCCGACAAGCGCACCCGCAGCCATTGCAGTGACCGAATTCAGCGCGAACAGTCTGCCGATGTAATCCGAGGACAACCCCCGGTCAATCATGAACGGGCCGGCGACTGCGCCCACCGCTTCAAAGCCGGCGCCGGCAATCGCCGCAAAGAACAGCCCGAACCAGGTTGTCCGACTTTTGAATGCCACTTCAAGCCGGAGGAGCATGCCGCGCAGCCGGTCTCTCACCCTCTCCCCGTCAGAAGCGCGCTGAGCTGTTTCCTGCGACAGGAGGACGAGAGCTGATGATGACCAGATGATCGCCACCAAAGAGATAATGACTGCGGTAGTCCCGATTCGCTGCTCCAGAAGCAACGCACCACCCCCGAGAGCCGATCTCCCCACCAGCATCCCCGCTTGCATCCAGCCATTGACGGATCCCCGTTCCCGGTTGGGAACGGAGGCAATCGCAAGGGCATCGATCGACGCATCCTGAGTCGCCGCCGCGAAAGCATGGAGAAGCAGAAGAGGCACGAACAACTCAAGATTCACCGCAAGATCCCAGAAAAGCAGAGGGATAAGGGAACTTCCCATCAGGAATTGCATCAGAAGTATCCAGGACCGCAGAGTCCAGCGGCGTGTCCTGATGCCGTCGATGAGGGGAGCCCAGAGGAACTTGAATATCCACGGTAATACAAGAAACGACGTGAGCGTTGTGATGGCTCCAACGTCGACACCGGCCATGCGCAATCTGGTCGGGAGCGCCCACCAGATGAACCCGATTGGCGCACCCTCACTGAGATAAAGAGCCGTGAAGAGTATTCGCCGGCCTCGCCGGGAGGCGAGCAGGTTCATTGCATGCTCGGCTACTTGAACATCGTCAGTGTGGGCGGCGTTGCGAACAGCGAATCAGAGGGGGAGAGCCTGAACAATCTGGCCGCGTTCTCCCACATGATCTTCCGACGTTCACGCTCGGGGATACTCAGTTCTTCGATGAACTCCAGATACGATTCCATCGACGCCAGGGGCCAGTCCGTGCCGAAAAGGACTTTATCGGGCTCGACACCGTATTCCAGCATTTCCTGGAGTTGTTTCCGCATGAACGATTCAAACCGATCCGAGAAATTCCCAAGAACCAGGCCGGAGATGTCCGTGTATACATTCCTGTTCTTGTACACGACCTCCATGCAATCCCTTATCCAGGGATTTCCCAGATGGCAGATAATGAAATCCACGCCCGGATGGTCGACGGCAACCTCGTCGACATTGAGCGGGTGGGCATACTTGAGTTTTCCCTTCGGCGTGAACGTGTCGCCCGAATGAACCATCACGGGAACCTTGAATTCCTGTGCAAGGGCGTATACTGGCTCCAATGCCTGGTCGCTTGGGAAGAAGGGTTCATACCCGGGGTAGAGTTTCAGGCCACGAATCAGCCCCTGGGCCAGATCTTCCCGCAATTCTTCGAGGACGGCAGGAGAAAGGCTCTCGAAGGCCAGCCCGGCGACAACCCTGATGTGCTTACGACCCCGTGTCGCTTCAATCGTCGCCCGTGTCGAAGGCCTCCCGGGGTTTACTTTGTAGGACGTCAGAACGAGCGCGATATCGATCCGATTCCGGCGCATCTCCAGTTGAAGCTTCTCCACGCATGACTGCAGAGAATCAGCAGTTTCATCGTGATAGTTGTTGATATGCGTGTGGCAGTCAATGATCATATGAGCGCTGTCCGAGGTCTATGAAGGGAGATTCGAGGGCCGAAGGTCATTGCTTCCAGATCTTGCTCAGCAGGTGGGCCGCCAGATCCCTTCCCCCCAGGCCAAACGCGATGGCAAGGGCGAGACAGACTGCACCGAAACCGATCTGAAATGCCGAAACGAGGATCTGGCCGCCGAGCGACAATTGCTCAAGGGCGATGGAAACCACGAACAGCAGGATGGCCCATTGAGCGATGTGGCCAATCACATCCGCCCCTGAGATCCCGATATTGCTCAGGTATGTGAATGTGATGGCCCGAACAATCTTGGCGATGAACGCGCCAAACATCAACACCAGCATTGCGACAATGACATTGGGCATGTAAAGGATAATCTTGTTGAAGAGCGCTGAGGCATTCTGCAGGCCCAGGCTGTTTAGCGCGGCGAGAATGACCGTGAACATTATCATCCAGTACACCAGGTTTGCCAGCAGGGTGATGGCTGTGTACCTCACACCCCCTTGAAGAAGGAAGTCTTCAATCCCGGTCTTCTCCGCCAGAAGATCGATGCGGAGCAGTCTGAGAAGGCGCACGACACCCCGGCGGAGGAGGCGG
This sequence comes from uncultured Ignavibacteria bacterium, assembly GCA_963701735.1. Lineage (GTDB taxonomy): Bacteria > Bacteroidota > Ignavibacteria > UBA10030 > UBA6906 > CAWABB01. The sequence goes on from CAVPBI010000026.1 coordinate 551,289, forward strand.
GCGACGACCCAGCCAATAAGGAGAAGAACAGTCGCGGCAAATAAGGCCGGGAGAGCGGCACTGACCTCCCACCAGAACGATTTCATCGAATCGAGCGTTGTAGCGAATTGATCCCACATGGACAACTCCTTCAATAGGGTCGTTGAGGGTGACACAGGTCGTGCAGCAGGCCGTCCACCCTATTTCCTCTTCTGCACGACGTCATAGAGATCGTCCCGGCGGTCCCGCCAGTTCAGCACGCTCCCGGCCTGCCGGTGGCTTTTCAACAGCTCGAGGTCTACATCGTCGACGATGACTGTTTCGATGTTGGGCGTACATTCGGCGGCGACGGCATCGCGCGTAAACGGGATATCCGAAGGCGTAAGAATCCCCGACTGCGCATACTGTATGTCCATGTTTTCGACACCGGGAAGATTTCCTACCGTTCCGGCGATCGCCACATACACGTGATTCTCGATGCACCGGGCCTGCGCACAGTACCGAACCCGCAGGTAGGCATAACGCTCGTCAGTGTAGAACGGCACAAAGATGATCCTTGCCCCTTGCTGGACCGCCAGTCTGCTGATCTCCGGAAAGGTGATATCGTAGCCGATCTGAATCGAAATCTTCCCTCTGTCGGTGTCAAACACCTCAATGCTGTTTCCCGCTTCGACTCCCCACCAACGGCGTTCTTCGGGCGTGATGTGCAGCTTGTACTGCTTCCCGATCCCCCCGTCGCGCTTGAACAGATATGACACATCGTACAGCCGTTCATCCTCCACGCTGAAGTGTGATCCCCCGATGATATTGATGTTGTATTTGATGGCGAGTTTCGTGAATAGCTCGAGGTATTGCGGGGTGAATTGCGCTAGCTCGCGAACGGCAAGACCGGGCCGCTGCGACCTGGCAAACGACAGGAGTTGAGCGGTGAAGAGTTCGGGAAACAAAATGAAGTCACTTTTGTAGTCCGCTGCAACATCCACAAAGTACTCGCAGTGTCGCGCAAACTCTTCGAAGCTCTTGATCTCCCTCATCTGGTACTGGACCACACAGATCCTGACCGTCTGAGAGGCAACGAATTGACGCTGAAAATCCGGCAGGTAATCGATATTCGTCCACTCGAGGAGTGTCGCATAGCCGACAGATTCCTTGTCTGAATCCATGTACGATTTGAGCAGACGTTTCAGGACGAACCCGTTCGAGAGTTGCGTGGTGAGAACCGGATCGTACAGGGTCTTGTTGATGACCTTGTCGACATATTCGCGCGCCGTCATCTCGTTCTGGTGTGCCCCGTAGCCCGGAATGCGACCTCCCAGGACGATTCTCATGAGGTTCTTCTCGCGGGCGAGCTTCTTGCGAGCCTCATACAGGCGGCGTGCCAGACGCATCTTCCTGTACTGCGGGTCCACCATGATTTCGATCCCGTAGAGGGTGTTCCCCTCCGGGTTATGGTTCCGGATGAACCCCGCGTCCGCGATCTCCCTCCAGTCGTGCCATTCACTGTACAGTGCGAAGTCCAGGATGAGACTGCTTGAAGAAGCAACGATGCGACCTTCGTATTCAATGCAGAGCTGCCCATCCGGGAACACTGACAGCTGGCTGGTCAGTTGATCACGCTGCCAGGGCTTCATGCCGGGGAAGCATTTCAACTGAAGTTGAACCAATTGGTCGTAATCCTCTGGACGGATCTGACGAAGAAGGATCTGCTTTTCGAACTGCTTCACGTCGAGACTGTTCATCACTCTTCCTTTCGAAGTGGCACCAGCCACTTGATGTCCGGGGTGCGATCGTCTATTCCTCCAGGGTATCCAGAATTCCCGAAACCATTCGTTTACCCCCTACAAGTGCCAGCACAATCACCAGAGCGCCAAGCGTTATGATCGTCACGCTGAAGCCTATCACGACGATTTCACGCGCGATATCCAACTCCGTCAGCGCCATCGCCGAAAAGAACAGCATGGTCCCGACTTTCGTGAACCGGGCGATCAGCGTTGCCCTAGGCACACTCTCCTTCGCAAGCGCCCTCTGGATGCTGCCGGCGATCCAACCGGCGAGGAGCCACCCGAGCCCCAGGATTACGACAGAGATGATGAGCTTCGGCAGGAAGAGCACTCCCTGAATGAGGATGTCGGACAGGACTGTCAACTGGAGCGCTTCCAGGGATGCGTTCAGCAGAATCAGAAAGACGATCAGGAAGGCAGCGCTGCCAATGAACTCGGAGAAAGCATAGCGGACATCAGCTTTGGCAAATGCGGCTCCCCACGTAAACCGGCGCAGGAGGCGGTCAAACCGCAGTACCAGAAGGACCTGCACAACAACGCGTTTGACGAGCCATCCCAGGACCCAACCGATAGCGATGAGGACCAGGCCGGCGGCAAGATTTGGCAGGTAGGCGATGAATTTCTCCGTAACGCTCTGAAGGGCCTTTTCCAGTGGGCTATTCATGCTGGTGTTTGACCTCCTTTTCGGCGGGCATAAAAAGGGTGTTCCAGAACGACCGATGCTCTTCGTACTCCTTCACCCACAGGACGGGACAGGCCGATTGTTCAGTGATCTCCTGAGTGAGCGACTGTCCGAGCAGCAATCCGAGGAATCCACCCGACCTGCCGCCCATGACCACGAGGTCCACACGCTTCGAACGCTGGACGACACCCTCGCGGATCCCTGTGTTGTTTGTGACATGCACCCGTGCACCGAGGCCGCCCGACCTCAGCCGCTCATGGATCTTTGTCACCTCCTCATTCCTGCGATCTGGCGGCGTGCCGGGTTCAAAGACGACGGCCACTTCCGCCTTGCAGTGGAAGTAGTCAATGATTGCCGGGGCAATCTCGAACGCCAGCCGCGTGTGGATGTTCTCCCCGTATGGAATAAGCACATTCTTGACGGAAGCGGGGTCCACCCTGCCGTGCAAGACCGCCACTTCACAGGGAGCTCCATCAAGGACGGTGTCGATGACCGAGGCGTTGATTCGATCGACAAGCGTCGGGCGTTGTGTGCGTCCAAGGATGATGAAATTTACATTCTCATCAACTGCCGTATCGAGGATGCCCTGCGAGATGCGGTGGGCGACATGGACAATCGAGCGGACCGGGACCCCCTGCCTCTGAACGACTGCCCGTGCTTCTTCGAGGAATGGAACGAGGCGTTGCCCTTCATCGATGCCGGCTCTGAGCGGAACGCCCTGATCGACTTCAATGACATGCAGCAGGACGACTTCCGAATCGTGTTTCCCCGCTATGGCCATCGCAATGCTCAACTGGCTGTCCGCGCTTTCCGGATTCGCGAGGGGAACGAGGATGGTGAATTCCTTGCGTTCCAGCCTTTCAAGGGCCGTCACCTTTCGTACGTGCTCGACCTCCCGCGTCGAAGCATAGAACCGGTACACGACCAGGCCGAGACCGATCCACCCTGCCGTAACGAACCAGCCCAGCGGGCTGTAGTTGAACATGTACAGGGCGAGGAACAGGAGGAGGGCGATGCCGGCGATCGTGAGATACGGAAACAAAGGGACAAAGAACCCTCGATCCAGGTCGGGTCGTTTTCTGCGAAGGCGTATGAGCGTAATGTTGACCTGGAGAAACAGCAGCAGGAACATGATGTCGGCCGCAGAGGCAACGTCCTCTATGGGCAGCGAAATGCATATGAGCACGACGATCACGAACGAGAACACGATGGCAAAATGCGGCGTGAACTTCTTTGCGTGAATCTTGCTGAAGAATGTGGGAAAGTTCCTGTCCCTGCCCATCGCAAACGCAACGCGCGATGACGAATAGACCGTCGCATTCAGGGCAGACATTGTGGAGATGAGTCCTCCAACCAGCAACATCACCCCTCCGCCCGTGAAGAACATCTGCGCGACGCCGACGAGAGCAATCTCCTTCTGGGCAGCAAGGAAATCCCAGGGCGTCATTCCGCCCTCCGGTCTGACGGTTCCGAGCGACGTGACGGCGACAAGCAGATAGATGGGGACGACGATGATCAGGGACAGGAACACCGCCCGGGGGATGTTCTTCTTCGGGTTCTTGACCTCTTCGGAACACTGCGAGATCACCTCGAAGCCCTGGAACGCAATGAATGTCAACCCCATGGCCTGGAACACGCCTCCCCAGCCGTGAGGCATGAATGGGACGAGCGCGTCGCTCCAATTCCCCCGTCGAAACATGAGCTCCAGGCCAAAGCCGATGAAGACCGCGAGGATGGCGATCTTGGCCATGGTGACGAAATTGCCGATCTTCCCGGTCTCGGATGCGCCGCGGAAATTGACGAAGGCGAAGACCATGGCAATCGCAACCGCAAGCAGCTTTTGCGGAGACAAAAGCCCCCAGTGGGGAATCGCCACGCCAAACTCCGCCAGGACATGTCCGAAGTATGCGCCGAATCCAAGGGCGTAGAGGCTGCATGCCACGGCATGAGCGAACCAGCTCATCCAGCCCGAGAGGAAGCCGTTCCATTTCGGCAGGCCCTCCTTCACCCACAGGTACCCGCCCCCGGCATCGTGGTAGCAGGACCCGAGCTCCGCATAGGACATTGCCGTCAGGAGGGCCACAGCGCCGTTGAGTGCAAAGGCGATGATCAATGCCGGACCGGCCACGCCGGCTGCGATACCTGTAAGGACAAAAATCCCGGCACCGATCATTGCCCCGACGCCAATCATCGTGACGTCCAGCAGTTTCATCTCCCTGCTGAGATGCACTTCGGTTCCGAACTTCTTCATGGTACTGTCTCCGGAAACGTCAGACGTCGAGGGTCATTGGGCGTGGACTCGAGCGTGCGGCACTGAGAAGGCTTTCGCCGATCGACCGATGTGAGTCTTTCAACCGGTCCCCGCGCGGGTGCAGCGGTCCCCAACCCGAAGGGACAAGCACGCCGACCGCGACGGAGGCACTGAAATCGCTGCAACGAGCCGACAAACCCGGTGGGGACACCCGTTGATGCTTCAGGCTCCCCGGTTCTCCTCTCCACCCGGAGGACCCTCCTCACCCCTCGGGAAGCCCGCAAATCTATCGATCATGAACAGCAGAATGCCCGTCGCGATCAGGCTGGCCAAGACCACAGAATAGATCAGATTCTGAAGGGCATCCCCACCCACCAGGCCCATCTGAATCGGGATCGACGCAAGCACCGCCGCGGCGGTCCCCTTTGGTATCATCACTCCAATCAACAGTGATTCCCTGCTCACCGGGAGGCTCCGCCTTACCATCAGGTGGATCAAGACGTAACGAGTAACGAGCAGCGCACCCGTCAGCAGCGCTCCCAGGAAGAGCGTCCTGCTGTCCGATAGCTGTATGGAGAGTCCAAGGTATACGAAAAAAAACGTCTTGATCAGAAAGACAATCTCGCCGAAGAACGCCTTTTCCGTTTCGGTGTGCTGTAACGGCGTGAGCCTGTACTTCTTTGTCAGCACAGGAAGGTCCTTGCTGCCGATATTGCCGAGCGTCACCCCGAATGCAAGAGCGGACACCGGCCCACTGAACCCGAGGAATTCCGTCAGTCCGTACAGAATGAACAGAAATGCGGGTGTTGTCAGGATGGCGTGTCGAAGCTGCCGGACCCAATGAAGAAGGATGGACCAGAGAACTCCTGCAACAACGCCGAGGATCAATGCGACAAGCAAGGATGCAAGCACCCCACCCGCGAGACGGCCAGGGTGGACAGCATCGAGTCGCATTCCATCGAGGATCGCCAGCGAGACAACGATGCTGATTGCCTCGCCGAGGGGAGATTCAAGCATCAGAATTGTGTGGCTGGTCGGACTGAGCTGCAGCTGCCGGACGATAGGGATCACAACTGCGGGAGCCGGAGCAGCGATGACCGCACCGGCGAACAGGGCGAGGGGCAACGAAAAGTCCGTCAACAGAGTAATCAACCACGTGCAGATGGCGACGGTCACCGCATAGACCACCAGCGTGGTGCTCACGGTCGTCCGGAGGGTCCTCTGGAGCATGTCTATGCTCAGTTCCATCCCCCCCTCAAAGAGGATGACGACAAGGGCGATGGTTGTAAAGACATGTCCAACCTTGCCAAAATCGGCCGGCGAGACAATGTGGAGAATCGGGCCAATCACCAGCCCGATCGCCACCAGATACAGGACATCCGGCACGCGCGTTTTGGTGAACAGCGCCACAAACAGGTGTGCAAGGAAGACCAGGGCACCGACGAATATAATGGTCAACGCCGATTCCATACACCACGATAGTGCGTCTTTGGAAGATTTGCAAGCTTTTGGTCTGGCGACTGCACGCGCTTCTCCCGTACAGATCGGGACTAGCCGCCGCGTCTCCAGCACGGCCAGTATCAGTGGACAAGATCAGAAGAATTGACTATGTTGAAGAAGCGTCGTCGGTCAGTGCCGTTATCCCCACGCAGCCCGGCACAGGTGGGGTGATGATCCGGCACGACGCCCCACCCAACTCATGTGTCAAGGTCCTGGCAGCGCAACGCTGGTGGAATTCCGTTCCGATTGAGGAACGTGTTGGCTATGACAGCAGAGGACCTCTCGTGTGGACTCCCTTGCTTGTGAGGATGCCCTCGCTGACAAAGTGTGTGTTCAGCTCACCCTGAGGTGTATCTGACGCGACTCTGCGGTTTGAGCGCCCCCCACGGAGTCCTCCGGACCGCCCTCAGGCGCCAGACACGACCGATCCGGCTGATCACGCGGCCTGCATCCCGCTGTGGCGCCAGGACGCCGGAGGCGGGGCGCATCCGATCCAGCCACTCCTCCCGTACACGGTAACGAAAGGACGAGGCCATGCGACGACACAAGATCCGACGAATCCTTGTTCCCACCGATTTCTCACCTCTCTCGTTGCACGCATTGAACCACGCACGACGACTGGCCGCACTGACAGGCGGACAGATTACCCTGCTGCATGTCGTTGAACCGTACACCGACTCGTTCAGCGGGGACAGCGGCGCCATGGCAACTGCGCTGATGCTGCAGAGGAATCTCAAAACAGCATCCCTGGCCCGACTGCGGAAGATTGCGAAGGGCGGCACAGGTCGCTCCGCGATCAGAATTGACTGTCGGGCAGACATCGGGCCGATCGCAGCAACCATCAGGGAGATTGCATCGTCCGAGCGTCCGGACCTGATCATCATGGGGACACACGGCACCACCGGGTTCGTTGACAATCTTCTGGGAAGCAACACGTACCGGACGTCCACGCTCTCACGGGTCCCCGTGCTCGGCGTGCATGCACGGATGGCCCCGCGGGGGTACAAGCACATCATCTATCCTGTGCGGGAGCATCCGCATGCACTGAAGAAGCTTCCTCTGGCGCTTATGTTCGCCACGCTCTTCAAGTCAACAGTTCATATCCTCGGCTTCATTCCGGGATCGAAGCAGAACGAGAAAACGACAAGGGCCGCCTGCAGCGTAATTGCCCAGACGCTGAGCGAGGGAGGGGTGGCGGCCAAGATATCGTTTGCAAAGGATACGCCATTGGCTGACACAACGATGCGATTCGCCCGCTAGTACCGCGGTGCACTCATGGTGATCAGCCAGGACAGTGATTTCCGGATCGTAGAGATGTTTAGCGGAACCTTCACAAAGAAGATTCTGCACAAGGCGCTTTCGCCGGTGTTGATTGTACCTCGCTGACGGAGTGAGAGGTCACATGCGGTCTGACTTCCCGTGGCGATTGTCGCAACGCTGCCGTTGAATGTCGCACTGCCGTTGCGGGGCTGTCACATCCCGACGCGCACGGGTGTGTTCGAGCCGATCCTGAAGGCAATCCGTGCAGCAGGAATCGCATTCAGAGAAGCAGGGTATCCGAAGGGTAAGCGGTCATCGGCTGAATGACTCACAAGAGAAGCGACCATGACACCGAAAGCATCATGGGAACGACTCTCAGAGTTGATTGAGAGCGGCGTCCCGAAAGACATTGAGCACTATGTGAATGGCCTGCCGGTGGGTGAAACGGCCCTTGCCATCTCGCGCCTGGATGATGACATGCGGGCGCGGCTTGTTACGCTTTTGAACCCTGACGCGGCCGCCGATATCCTGCGCGACATGCCCGAAGAACAGGCCGCGGGAGTGATTGCTGAGATTTCGCCGACGGCCGCCGCCGCGATCGTCGAGCAACTGCCCGATGACGAGCAGGCGGACCTCCTCGGCAGCATCGAGCTGTCAGAAGCAAGTGCAATCCTCAACGCAATGCCGAAAGCAGAGGCGGAGCACGCGCGCGACCTTCTTCGATACCCGCCCGAGACTGCTGGCGGGCTCATGACGTCCGAATACCTTGCATATCCGGCGACATTCCGGGTCGGGGATGTGATTCAAGATATCGAGCACCATAGTGCGCGGTACAGCGACTACGAGGTGCAGTACTTGTATGTCGTTGACCATGCCGGTCGATTGACAGGCGTATTGAAGATGCGCGAATTGTTGCTCGCTCCTCGCGACAGGGAGATTTCCTCCCTGATGGTTCCCGGGCCGGTCTCGGTAGCTGTCGGCACACAGCTCGCCGATTTGGCGCGCGTGTTCGACGATACGAGGTTCGTTGGGATTCCGGTTGTGGACTCACAGGGTCGGCTGAAGGGCCTCCTCGAACGAACGGCACTCGAAGATGCCCGGGGACGGCAGGCGAAGAATTCCTTCCTGCGGATCAGCGGGATCATCAGTGGTGACGAGTTTCGATCGTCCCCCGCGTGGGGCCGGATTCTGCGGCGTCTTGCGTGGCTGGCACCGAACATTGCCCTCAACATCCTCGCCGCCAGCGTGATCGCTCTCTACCAGGACACGTTGCAGGCGGCGATTGCGTTGGCGGTCTTTCTTCCGATCATTTCCGACATGAGCGGGTGCTCAGGCAATCAGGCTGTCGCAGTGAGTATTCGAGAACTTTCCCTGGGCTTGATCAGGCCGAGCGAAGTGGCGCGCGTCTTTCTGAAGGAATCGTATGTGGGATTGTTTAACGGGTTCATCCTCGGGGTACTTCTCGGTGGCGTGGCCTTCGTGTGGAAGGGAAATATCTATCTTTCCCTGGTGGTCGCTCTGGCCCTTGCGGCGAATACGATCCTTTCGGTCCTCATTGGGGGCTCGGTTCCCCTGTTGCTCAGACGGTTTCGCATGGACCCCGCCCTCGCGTCTGGACCGATACTTACCACGATCACCGATATGTGTGGGTTCTTCCTCGTTCTGTGGATGGCAACCACGGTGTTGGACAAGTTGTAGGGCCGCATGGTGGCCATTACGAGCGTCCGGGGATCGTAAGCACGGGTGACAGCACCCTGTGCGGTCCGGCCGCATATAGCGCGTTGAACTGCCCCCCGCCTGCACCGGAGGCGAGGGTCTTCGCACAGATGGCCAATGCGCAGACGTGAAACACTCTAACTCACAACCTGGATGGGGGAACGGAAGTGGGTCATCAACCCGGTCATCCTCTTGGGGACCCCCTTCAGGACCACTTCCCAACCTTCTGCGCACTGGCGCAACATGATACGGCTTCACTACTTGCAGCCGTATCGCGTCATTTCTTTCTTGACGTCTTCGTTCTCCGGAGCCAGCCGGAGGGCGGTCCGGAACTCCTTGCAGGCCTCGGCGGTCAGGGATCGTATTGACGCGTCGTTGCCAGGAATGCGAAGCCGGATCAAACCCGCTCCCAACCAGAAGTGTGCCTGTGCATTGTTCGGGTCGAGTGCGGTTGCCCGCCGGAAATGGCTGACCGCACTTTCCGTCGTCACACGGTTCTCCTGCTCCGGCTTCTGAGGGTCGACAGTCTGTAGATAGGCCAGTCCCCAGTTGAACTGCATCGTGGCATTCTCGTATCCCAGCGAATGTGCCGTCCGGAAGGAGGGCAATGCGCGCTGTGGTTCCTTCCTGTACGAGTAATACATGGCTATCTGGCCATGCGATTCAGCGGCCTCCTTGCGATATCGCTTGGGATCCTTGGCCGCCTCCTTCAGAACCGCTTCGTACTCTTCTTTTGCAAGGTCAAATGAATCCACCAGGGCGTAATACTGTGCCATGCGGTGGTGAGTCGGCAAATAGTCTGGAGCCCTGTGGAGAGCAAGCGCCAGCAATTCGCGGGCTCGTGCCAGCGAGGCGCTCCGGTCACCCGCACTCCCTGCCATCGCCAGGCAACAGGATCCAGCGTTCAGGTATGCTCCGACAGAACTTGAGTCGCACCTGATTCTCCTCTCGAACATGTCTGCGGCTTTTCCGTATTCCTTCTGCTTCATATACAAGGTACCCAGATCGTAGAACGGGTCACAGGCGGCCGTATCCGCCGCAATCGCCTCTTCGAAAGCCGCGATGGCATCCTGGTCTTTCCCCAGCCTCGCATAAGCCTGCGCCAGCAGTCGGTTATCCTCCGCCGTGAGACTGCCGCGACGGTTCAGGGCGGCAAACGCATTCACTGATTTGCCATACTCACGCATCCCGTGCAACGCGTGGGCATACATGCGCCAGTATTCAACGGAGCTGGAATCACGAGCCAGCTTCTGTCGAAAGAAGCGTACTGCTTCTGCATTCGATCGGGTCTCTGTCAAAGCTATGGCGTACAGGGAATCCGCGGCGACGGATCTCGGCCGTAACGTGCGGTACGTCCGTAAGGACGGGAGAGCATTCTTGTACATCTCGGCTCGACAATAGAGTGTGGCTTCTTCCAGATACGCCTCGGCATAACTCGTGTCAATGGCATGGATGGACCTGAACATGTCGGCTGCTTCATTGTACTTCCGATTGTCAACAAGCAACTCAGCGACTTTCATGCGTAGACGAGTGTTTTTCTTATCGAGCCTAAGGGCTTCTTTGTAGTCTGTCACTGCCATTTGTGCGACGCCGATTCGCGCATACGCATCACCCAAGGCTTCATAGACCTCGGCATTCTTTGGAGCGTGGATTCGCGCAATTGACAGATGGACAATCGCCGCGTCAGCGGAATCCGCGGCCAGCAAGGCTTTTCCCAGTGAGAGGCTGATCCCAGGATTGTCTGGTGCCAGGAGGGATGCCCTTCGATAGTACGCTGTCGCTTCCACTGCGCGACTTGATCGTACCATGACGTCGCCGTACAGCTTCAGTGCCTCGACGTCATCTTCTTCCATAGCAAGCAACTGATCGAGGTGCTTGGTCGTCGCACCCATATTGCCCGCTTGATAGGAAAGTCGCGCAAGCTGCCGGGCTGCATCTGTCTTCCTGCTCGGCGAGTTCATAGCCTCATCGAATGCTGCCATGGCAGCGGCTGTGTCACGCCTGCCCAACGCCTCCAGTCCGCGCTGATAGGCGTCCTGACACTGAAGCAACGAGGGCAACAGGAAGAGCATGCCCAGAGCCCAGCATGGACGATTCATGGTCACCTCGCTCAGAAGGGGTGAATGTTCAAGTATTGGTTCTCTTTGTTCTTTCGGTCTCTATAGTGGTGGTAGAGCCGGGATTCGTATCCTTTGTCAATGGGCCCTTTTGTATCATGGGCCGGGCTGTTCCGTATCGACTCCTGTGTGAGGTCAAGCGAGACCTGTCGGCGATCCCAATGAATCCCCTGTGTCCACGCGGTGAAACGAGAATTCTCCTCAGCGGAAGCCAATTCCTCGTGTCCATAATCAAATATCCCATTGACTTCAGACTTCTAAGCATGAGTTCGTTCTCCCATCATATGTGCGGAACGTGGCCGCTCATGAGGTGCGAGCGTGCCAACGGTTCCCGCGTTCGCCTAGCGTCGGCAGCCCCTTGGAGCGTCGTCGGATGGAGCGCGCTGCGCGAATCGACATGCTCGATACGGATTCCAGGAAGGCACCAAGTGCAATCTACGATGGCAGCAGGGCTGGATGACGGAGGACCAGGACTATATCCACTCGCACCCCCCAGCCCCCCGCCGTCATTGCGATCTCAATCCTTTCGTGAAGCGTGCTAGCGATCGAAGCGCTCTCGTGACCGTACCCCCGTAATTCTCATCTCCATGAGAGACCGTCGTCAGCATGGTGAGCACCCGGTGGACTTCTTCGACATCCCTGCAATTGTATTTCGCGTAACTGTGTGCCCCCCCAACTTTGATGGAATGTGCCCAGTCAGGTAAGACTGCGAAGAGGTCTTCATCGGTTTTGTCGTCGCCGATGGCGAGGATGAAGTCAAATCCCCCTTCAGCCAGCATTTCCCGCGCAATGGTTCCTTTGTTAATGCCCGCGACCCGGATTTCGATCGCCTTGTTGGCCTGCATGACCTGGACATCTACATTTCCTGTCAGCGCATTGAGATTGTCCACCAACTCATGCGCAAACGGCTCCCCCTGCTCGGCATCAGCGCCCCGGTAATGCCATACGAGTGAATACTCCTTTTCTTCGACAGTCGCACCGGGTAGTCGATCTGCAAAGAGGTGAAGTATCGGCAGCAGTTGGCGCTTCCAGTCTCCGGGGATAGCCTTCACGGAACGCCAGTCGCTCCTCGCCTTTCGTGAAAGGAACCCGTGCTCGGCCACGAGATGAATGGGCAGAGCCTCAAACCAGCGCTCAAGCGTCTGTCGATCCCTTCCGCTGACAATCACCACGTAGTTGGCAGGATCGTCAGCCAGCCTTTGCACAAGCGCAAGCACCTTGTGGCCAGGTCGCGCCAATGCATGATCACGGACGAAAGGCACAAGTGTGCCATCGTAGTCCAGGAGAACGAGTCGCTTCCGACTGTTTCTATACTCGTCGAGGAGGGTCTTGCGTGCCCCGGCGGATAGCCGCTGGGTTTCGAGCTTCCTTTTCGCTTCGACAGTACCGAGCGTCGCCTGCACGAAGTCGTTGGCCCAGCGATAAACCGTGTAGCGCTGCAGGCGGGCTTGCATGATCCGCAACCGCCGTGCCTGCTCTTCAGGTGGGATGTTCAATGCCGCTGCGATCGAAGCAGCAATCTCACCACAGTGGTTGGGGTTGACAAGAACAGCTTCACCCAACTCTTTTGCCGCCCCCGCCATTTCACTCAGAATAAGAACACCGCTACCGCCGGTCCGGGCTGCAAGGTACTCCTTCGCTACGAGATTCATTCCGTCCCGCAGCGGTGTCACCATTGCCACATCGCTGACCGCATAAAGCGCCACAAGGGAAATGAACGGCACGTACCGGTATTGATAGACCACCGGCGTCCATCCAATGGTTCCGTATCTGCCATTGATCCGCCCGACATGCTCTTCAACCTGGCGCTTCATCAGATCGTATTGGTCGACACCGATTCGTGACGGCACCACGACCAATGCCAGCACAATCTTTCCGTGCCACTGAGGATTCTGCTCCAGAAAGAGGTCGTAACCCTGAAGGCGATTGAGAATCCCTTTCGTGTAATCAAGTCTGTCTGCAGAAAGGATGATCCGGGCATCGCCCAGAGATGTACGGAGGCGGGACACTTCGGCCTGAACATCCGGGGATGAGGCCGCGGTCGAGAACCGCTCGTAGTCGATGCCCATCGGAAAGGTGTTGGCGCGGACAGTTCTTTCCGGAAGAAGGATTTGCCCGATGTTATTCCCATGCCCCAGAATGCGCAGGACGCTTTGCAGGAAATGCTGCGTGTACTCGTAGGTATGAAATCCGACCAGATCCGCACCCATGAGGCCGTCAAGAATCTCCTTTCGCCAGGTACTCGGCAGCAGCCGGAAGATCTCATACGAGGGGAACGGAATGTGAAGGAAGAAACCGATGTGGACGGCCGGCATTCCTTCTTTCAAGAGACGCGGGAGCAGCATCAAGTGGTAGTCGTGAATCCAGACGAGGTCGCCCGGTCTGAGGATGGTGACGAGCGCATCACGGAATTTCTCGTTGACGGCCTTGTAGGTTTGCCACATCGTTTGATCATACGCCGTAAACGAGGGAAAGGAGTGGAAGAGCGGCCAGATGGTTTTGTTGCAGAAGCCCAGATAGAACTGGTCCATGTCCCCTTCCGAGAGGAACACCGGGACGGAATGGTATTGTTTCAACGCACTTCCGCTTACTTCTTGTTGTGCCTCCGGCTCGACCGTTGCTCCTGGCCAACCGACCCAGATGTATTCTGCCGGACCATTCGGATCAGACCCCACCGAGGACAGATAGGAGGAGAGTCCGGTCACGAGGCCCCCTGTCGTCTCGCGGAATTCGTACCGTCCGTCTCCGCGTGCGACAGAAAAGGGGAGACGATTCGACACAATGACGAGTCGCCGATGCTTTGTGGATGAACTCTTCATAACGGGCTCCTTGTCTCCCCGGCTACTCCAGATACGTCACATCTCCATGATGCGCCATGGAGAGGAAGAGGAGCAGATAGTCTTTGATATGGCGCGTAATCAGGAAGTTGTTCTTGATATGCTCTCGCCCGTTTTCCCCGAGGCGGCGTGCGTATTCCGGCTCATTGATCAGGTGCTTGATCCATTGGGCCGTCCCTTCGATCGAATGCGTCAGGATACCCGAATATTTGTGTGCGATCTGAAGAGGGATGCCGCCCACGGCACCTGCGATCACCGGGCGCGACTTCCAGAGAGCCTCTGCGACCGTCAGCCCGAATCCTTCGCGAAGGGATTTCTGGAGAACGACGGTCGAGCCACGCTGGAGAGCGTTGATCTCGATGTCGCTCGAGGGAGGCAGGAAGATGACGTGGATATCCTTGTCTTTCTCCGCCTCCTCTTGTACTTGTCGCATGAGGGCCGGACCCTCCGGGTCGTCCGTCGCACCACCTCCTGCGAGTATAAGTTGACAATCCGTGCGCCTCCGCGCAATCCGGAACGCCTTGATCACACCGATAGGATCTTTGAGAAAATCGAACCTCGAGACCTGGGTCACCACCGGACGCGACCGGTCAATCCCGAAGCGCTCAAACACCTCGTCGACCTCCCGCTCGGTGAGATCCCGGTTCTTGTCGCTGAGCGGATCAATGGACGGGGAAATCAGCACCTGAGGGATCGGGAGGGACCGTCCGAAAGCCGGTGCCGAAAACACGGCCGCATCATATTGGCGCACGTACTGCTCAAGAAACTTCCAGAGGTGCTTGTCGGGCTGTGAGAAATCAATATGGCACCGCCAGATCCAGTACCTTCCCCGAGCGGGTCGCTCCGTTACCAGGACAAGTGGCTGAGGATCATGCACAAATACGACGTCCCCGAATTGCATCTCTGCGGCGTTCCGACGGTTCACCTCGATAAAGTGATCCAATTCTCCCTGGCTGATATCCACCGGAACGCCATGCAGGGCGTTGTGGAACTTTTTGGTGACAACGAAGAAGCGCTCGTCTCCTTTGATGACATCCCACCTCGCATCAACCCCCAGCTGTTTGAGAAGCGGAATCATCCTGCTCAAGATTTCCGCGACCCCACCTCCTACGGCGGTCGAATTGATGTTCTGGACCGCTATCCCGCGGAGATGTCCGGCAAGGTGGAAAAGCTCTTCAATTGCCGCAGGGCCGACAACGGCCCCGTAATCTTCAATCGCTGACATAGTCCTCCGTAAGTCTGATTACTGCCTTCCGCAATCCTTCCAGCGTATAGGAATAGGGGTCGAGAGCCTGGATTGCTTTCGCCAGCTCGGGATATCCGGTATCGCGAATCCAGATAGAAAAATCGTTGTTTCCCAGTTCCGGACGCATGCGCGCGTCGAACATGTGGTAGTAGATTGCATTGATGCTTATCCGTTCCAGTATATCTCGGAACTCCCGGAGATCGGTTGCCACATAAGGGGTCGGGAAAGCAAACGTCTGACAAGACATAAAATGAAATTCCTCGCCTCGGGGGCAGTCGATCTTTCGCTCGGCTGCCTGCAGATATTCCTCCAGCAATGACACAAAACGGCCCCGGATCTCTTCAATGCTGACAAATTGCATGATATCGATGCTCGCAAGGCGCTCTCCCAGGATGTCATCGTTCAGGACATTGGTCACCCAGTACGCGAAATCGTTGGGAGGCTCCGGGGAGAGATAGTGGTGCTGTTGAAGAAACCGGTGCGTGTGGTAATAGACGGACATCTCAGGTACTTCGCGGAGTCCGGCATAGAGCTCCGCAGCGTTCTTGGCCTTCCGCCCGAGCAGCAATGCCAGGTCTGACTTCGTCATGAACTGAAACGCGCTCATATGCTACCCCTCTCGGTTGGTCAATGGAGACCTTTCGTTGATGCCACGTCTCCCCGGGTTTGCAGCTCCTCTGCTTTGCGCGCGCATTCTCTCAAACCGGGAGCGGAAGGTCCATGCGTCGTTTCGAGAAGCCGGGATGACTGCAGAACCGAAGCTCTCTGCACATAAAATGAAGAGCTGGTCCGGGTTCCCTTCAGTCTGTCGTCGATAGAAATGTGGCATCGGCCCGGTATTTCTGTGTGGCCTCTGCGGGAGTGCAATGGAGCCCGGCGGATGCGCCGGTCAGGTAACGGGAGGGGCGCGACCGGGAGAGGCGGAGCCGAAATGCTCTACACAGAGGAGGGAGACCTGGAGCGATACATGATCCCCAGAACGTCCTCGATTGTGCGTCAGTTCACTCGCGATCGCCGAGAGTTGATCGAGAGTGAAGATTTTCACGAGAGGCAGGTGCCGGCGGGGAGTCCAGCTGGGGCGAGGTGCTTCTTTCGTCTGGCCGGTGGCCCTTTGCACGACCGGGACGCCGGACCCGACCGGCGGGATCATGACGGGCAAAGAAATCCCGTAGGCTGCCGCATAATAGACAATCGCCAGCAGAATGGTCGCTATGGATCTCCGGTGTGACAAGCAAGCCTCTCTATGAAAACTAGGACACTGCGTTAGAAAGTCAAGGGAATCTCACCCCGGAGGGCAAATAAACTGAACGAATCTATCCTTTGGGTTTCTTCCGCAGTCTCCGGACAATGCTTCTCCCCACTCCCACGACCGATTGGTCCCGTGTTGTGATCGTCACTTCGGTCGATTCCTCCACCGTCTTTCCGAGATCCGGTTTGAAAGAAGCCGACTTGGCGATTGCAAGGATCTGACTTGGGTACACGCTTCTGTGCCCGACGATAAGGAAACTGACGATGCATGTTACGGCGGCATATGGGCTAAGCGTCGCGCCGGAGAGTTCAATCGCCATGACGCTTGCCGAAATCGGAGTATTTGCACAACCAGCCAGGGTCCCCACCATTCCCAGCGCCGCCCCTGTCGCCGGGTCCAGGACGAATGTGCCCGCAAGAAAGCTCCCTGCGGTTGCACCAATGAAGAAGATCGGAGTGACAATTCCCCCGCTTCCCCCAAACGAGAGAGTAATCGCGGTGGCAACCATCTTGACGAACGGATCATATCCCGTCCCCACGCTTGTTCCGTTTAGCATAGACTCCACCGTCGTGAGTCCCAATCCGAGATACCTGTCGCCAAGGAGGAGCGTCAGGAGCAACAGGGCGCCGCCAAGCAAGCCCTTCAATGGAGACCACCAGCGGATTCGGTCCGACACCCGTTCTGCAAGCTTGAGCACTTCGATGAACACGTACGAGACGAGGCCAAATGCCACGCCTCCAAGAACAACTTTGAAGAAGAAGAGTTCGCTGAACGTTGGGATGAAACTGATGGGGTGATGAAAATACGTTGTCCCAAGGGCCGTGGAAATCTGATACCCAACGATGCCGGCCACAAACGACGGGAAGAGTACGGCATACTGTAGTTGACCAATCGCGAGGACCTCGACTCCGAAGAGCGCTCCGGCCACTGGTGTGCCGAAGACCGTTGAGAACCCCGCGCTAACCCCACAAATGACGAGCTTCTTTCTGTCGGTCTCATCGAACCGAAATAGGCCCGCAAGGACCGATGAAATACCGGCCCCAATCTGAGCGCATGGCCCTTCCTTCCCGGCAGATCCCCCCGATGCAAGGGTGACTACTGTTGCCAGAAGCTTGACGGGAACAACGAGCGGCTTGATGATGCCGCCACGTTGATGAATTGCCTCAATGACCTTCTCGGTCCCATGGCCCTTCGCATCGGGAGCGAGGTATTGGACAGTGAGTGCAGATAGGAACAACGCAACAGGCAGAAGAGCGTAGTGATAAGGGATGCCGTGAAGACCGTCAGTCGTCAATTGCAGGCACCAGAGGAACAGGGCCGTTGACCCGCCAACAAGGACGCCGACCACGGAAGCAAGCGCAAACCACTTTACAACACTCACGACCAGAATAGACGTCTCGGTCAATCGCTTTCTCATGGTCTCATGCGTGCCGGACTGTGAGAGGGGACCCTCTAACGATACAAAACTGAAATGGCATCGTCAATGAATTTCATGGGTCGAATCCTGAATGTCCCAAAACTTGATACGCTGATTTCGAACCCACGAACATACGGTAGGTATTCGCCATGACCCCACCCTCGTCCTGCTTGACGCTGGGGAGTCTTTGACAACGCCTGCGGTTTTATTTCCCGCATGCCGGGGGATGAATGGGGGCACCCTACTCCGTGGAGTGAACAAATCCTCGTAAACGCTTGACTATGCATGCGGCAATGCTCATATTTTACCAGAGAGAGCGAACGCCGATCAATCAAATGCGAAGCATTCGTAATACTGTTCTGTCGACGATAGTTGCTTTCCTCGTTGGCGCGTACCTGTCAACGTGGTCGGCCGCGCTCATCCATTCTCTCGTCTTTCCGGCTATGGGTTCGGGCCCCACAACCCTCACGGCATCATCGACACCCTCGAAGGAAAAACCACAGGTTAGCATCACACAGCGGCGTCACATGCCGTTGGCCAAGACCATCTCCGTTGTTGCTCCGCCGCCTTCAACTGCCAAGTATCACGGACTACTTCAACGGAGCGTCGGCGCAATAAGCCTTTGCAGCAATTCCCTTCCCCCTCACCCTTCACTCTCTCCTCACGCTGGACGGTCTCCTCCAGCCTGCTGAAGATGTTCCGTAGCAATTCGTAGGATTACGTGTCAATGCGCCGTACTCACCCTGGTGCAGGGTGAGGAGGTCACATTGGCACGCTTCTCCCCCTGAGTAAATCGAAAAGAACGGAGTCTTCTGCAATGGCAACTTTTGAAAAGCAATCGATAGACCCCCAGGTCTCCCAGACGGCGGGCTTCCCATGGCAATTTCGCTTTGTCATGATCGTCATCGCCGCAGGTGTACTCGGCCTGATTGCCAAGGTACTGGGACTTTTCTAGTCTAATAGTGTCTCGGGGGCCTCCCTGGACAATTGCCTACGCGCGTTAGTCTGACGGGACAAGTGTCCGGACGGAAAAGGACAGGAATCAGGACTACTGAGGGAGAATCGTCGAGTGCTCCGTCTTCTGACAAGGATGCTACTTGCTCTGCTGTTGTCACTGGCTGTCTCGCGTGCTAACTCGGAAAGTCTGCGCGCGACCATTCCTCTTCCCGTTGCCTCGGACAAAACAAGTGTAGTCCAGGATTGTGGGCATGCGAAGGAGGGGACGAAGGATTCGTTCGCTCAGGGGAGGAATACCAAGGCGATTCACCAGTTCGCGCCGACGCCAACCGTCCCATTCCGAGTTTCAATCCCTGAGTATTCCGGTGCATTTGCGGTTTGTTCCCATTTGAAGTACGCGCTTTTCTACTCCTCATTCTACTACTCTTCATTCTGTAACAAGGCGCCACCCACGACATAATCTCCTTCGTTATACTCCCTTGATCCCTTGGGCGCACATCGAAGTTCAACCAAGCATTGATCCAACTCGGTTGTGGATTCAATGACGTGCGTCCGGTGGATTATCCCATTGGTGCCGATAGGAGACTATGCATATGGCACACCATCATCATGCACCTCATCATCCCCACTCAGAGGGGAAGGAGCCCCGGGATTTCAATATTCACTTAGTAGCTGCAGGGAAACCTGAACTCAATCGCTCTTCGCACGCCGTGGAGGGGCCAAGAGAGAATGCGCCGCTCCATGAGAAGCGGGAGAGTTTTCTCGATCATCGCATCGCGGGTTTTCCGTGGTCATTCGTTCTCGTAGTGTCTGTCATCATGCTTGGCGTGTTGCTGATGGTACTCAAGGTCGTAGGTGCAATGTGACACCCTACAGACTTCCACAGCAACGATGGATAAGACTGGCGCCTGGCAATCGACACACCACGGCAACAACTATCACGGGTCCTCTACCTGTTCCATGTGGAGGCTCAAGTGACCTATGCAACAGATAGTTTCCTGTTCGCCGAGGGCTGGGGACTTCATCAACACTACGGGGACTAACGTATGCATCTCGATCCACTAGCGCCTGTCCTGTTGGTCCTGCTGCTGATGCTGGGTGCAGCGAAACTTGGCAGTGAGATATTCGAACACCTTGGCCAACCTGCGGTGCTGGGTGAACTAGTCGCCGGCCTTCTACTGGGAAATCTTGTGCTGCTTTTCCCCGGTTGGACGATGTTGGAGCCTCTTCGCGGAGCGACCATCGACGAAAGCTGGGCAGTCGTCATCGACAGCCTGGCTCGCCTCGGCGTGATCCTTCTCCTCTTTGAAGTGGGATTGGAATCCACAGTCTCAGAAATGGCAAAGGTGGGGACGTCGTCATTTCTGGTCGCCCTTCTTGGTGTTCTGGCGCCATTCGTGCTGGGCTACGGCGTGAGCTATCTCTTTATCGAAGCGGTGCCCGCCGATCTGGGGCGATATCTACCGGATGATTTCGCGGTGGCGAATCTCCACCTCTTTATGGGAGCCACGCTATGCGCCACCAGCGTCGGAATTACTGCACGGGTTTTGAAAGACATGGGAAGGCTTCAGACGAAGACGGCCAGAATCATACTGGGGGCCGCCGTCATCGATGATGTCATGGGACTCGTCATCCTTGCTGTAGTGTCCGCGATTGTAGGTGCTTCCATCGGCGGCACCGAAGTGGGAGTACTAACGTTTGTGCGTATCGCAGCGACCGCAGTTGGGTTCTTCGTCGTCGCCATTGCGCTCGGAATCGTTGTGATCCCGCGGATCATGCCGATCCTGGCCAGGCTTCGAACAGCAGGGATAATGGTGATTTCTTCGTTGCTCTTCTGTTTTCTGCTCTCGTGGCTTGCCCAGGCGGTTGGCCTCGCGATGATCATTGGAGCGTTTGCTGCGGGTCTCATTCTTGAAGACGTCCATTTCAAGGAGTTCAACGAGGAGACTCAGCTGCATCAGCTTGTCCGGCCCATTTCGGCACTGTTCGTCCCAGTCTTCTTTGTCTTAATGGGCATGAGGGTGAGGATCGAGACATTTGCCGACCCGAGCGTGATAGGTCTGGCCGTGGGTTTGACAGTTGCTGCCATCATCGGCAAGCAGGTCTGCGGATTTGGCGTCCTTGAGAAAGGCATCGACAGGACCAGCGTTGGCATCGGTATGATTCCCCGTGGGGAGGTGGGTCTGATCTTCGCGGGAGTCGGAAAGGCATTGAATATCGTTGATGATGCAATCTACGCGGCCATCGTCATCATGGTGCTCCTGACGACGCTCCTGGCGCCGCCTGCATTGAAGATCTCCATGTCACGATGGGAGAAGAAGGAACGCCTGTCGCGAATAGGTAACGGCGTGGAGGTTCGACAAGAATGACGTCTCTTGATCTTTGTGTGATTGCTGCGATATTTCTCTTTGCGGCCTTAGGCGGAGCCGTCGCCTACTTGAAGCGGGACTACATCACCAGGGGCATGGCTATATGCTTCTTCACTAACCTCTGGGGGTTGCTCGCTATGATTCTATCACCCCCCTCTAAGGCTCGATTGGGAGATGAATATGATAGACACCGCTGGCCCCCATATTCATGGCTTGCAGTAGGAGGGACCTTTGTGGTGTTGATAATTGTGCAACTGGTCCGTTGGCTTTTATCCGTTTCTCAATGAGGAGCAACGAATACTTCCTCCCATCTGATCGCGCATCACGACACTGCTCACTGATCGGACAGTTGCAGTTGAGTTTTGGCACGGATGGAATTCTGATGATGGACGACGCACGGCCCTGAGATCTCAGCATGGCCGACCGATCATGCTTGACTCTTTCGTCTCCGCATATCACATTTGTCCATGACCAGATCAAAGAAGAAGCACCGCTCGGCTTTGAAATCCGAACCGGCAAGAAGTCCTGCCTCAGTCGGGCGGGGGAGAGTGCTGACACTGCTGCTGGTTCTTGTGGGCGCCGTAGCGCTGTACTTCCTTGTGAGGACCTCCACTCCTCCCCCCCGCAACCGGCTCTTCAAAGAACGGAGACGACCGAGAGGCCGAAAGACCTCAACAGTTGGTCCGACCGTGCCCTTGCGGTCAGCAGGCGGTTTCACGCAGTCTATACGCCCTGTTGGGAAGGCGCTTATGGGGCGATTGGCGACGCCTACCTCTTTGCCCTTACCGGCGATTCAAGCCTTTTCAGATTTCACCTCGTTCAACATGATCTGCTAAGAATGTGCGAGGGAAGATGGGTCGATGACGCCGCCTGGGTATGTCTCGCCGAGCTGAAATGGTGGGAAATCGCCGGGAAGTGGGACAGGAGTCTTGTTCAGGATGCAGTGCGCAGATACGGAGAGATGCGAGGGCAAGGTCGGCTTTCCAAAGCCGAGGGATTCTGGGCATGGTACAACTGGCCGCCTGGGGCAAACGTTGGGGAGCGCATCTTTACAAGCAGCAACATGAATCAGATGGCCACGGTGGCCTGCGAATTGTACCTAGCGATCGGTGACCGGCAATACCTGCAAGATGCCCTGCTGGTCTGGGAGGGAGACGGGACGACACCCGGCATTGAAAAGCGGTGGTACAAGGGCAAAGGGGCATGGCGCGGAAAGCAGGGACAGGCTGCTTTCGGCAAGGAACTCCCGTGGGGCGGCCTGGGGTGTGCCTCGCTTGCCGCAGCGCTTTACAGGGCGACCGCCGAAGAGAAATATCGCAAGATTGCCGTCGCCACCGTGCGCAGAATCCTTGACCCCTCAACGGGCTGGGTGGACTCGGCGTGGTACTACCAGATCCACATGGACGGGAACGGGGCGTTCGTGAACTTCCTTTGCGATGTCTTCGCCATCGCACCGGAGGACCTTGCCGAGATCCCGCATAAGGTAGAGCGAATGCTGGATCATGTCTGGACCAATCACGGGGGCCGCGCGACCGTTGTCCTGCATCGCCCGACAGACCACGCGATGCGAAACGGCTGGAACCCACATGGAGGGGAAGACGGATATGGTGTTGGGGAGATCGGGACAGTCCACGCGCAGGGCGAAGCAGCCCGAGCCTTCGGGGTTTTCGCCTACTACAACAAATGACGATGGACATCTGAAGCGAAGCTTCGGAGACAAGACGATAGGAATGATCTCGTAAGGGGGATTAATTCCATCTGACCTCTGAAACGCCGACATTTCTCTCTGGCAGGCATTTCCCCTCACTCCCAGAGCAGACATGGTCCTCTTTTTCGCCTCCCTCCTCCGCCTATTTCTCCATGCTTTCGGTTCCAGAAGCGCTGTCCTCGCTGAGAACGCCGTGCTCAAGAAGGAAAACGAAATCTTTGTGCGGAAAGTCGGGAAGAAAAGGGTTCGTTTCAGCTTCTACGACCGGTTCTTCTTCGTCGTCTTGAATCGGGCAGCTGAAATCAAGGACCACCTGACGCTGGTCAAGCCAGAAACGGTGCTCGCCTGGCAACGGCCCCTCATCCGGCGGTTCTGGACGTTTGAACACCGTCCAGCCAAGAGGGGTCGCAAATCTGTCGACGCCGAGATCAAGAATCTGATCCTGTCCATGAAGAACGATAACGTGCTCTGGGGCGTCAAGAGAATTCAGGGTGAACTGCTGAAACTCGATATCTCCTTGAGCACAAAGACAATCCGCAAGATTCTTCAGTCCTTCAGGCGTCGAGGGAAGATCCACAGGTCTCTCACCTGGAAGAAGTTCCTGGAGACCCAAATACAGTCCATTTACGCGATGGACTTCCTGACGGTCGATACGATGCTGGGGAAGCGGTTCTATGTCTTCGCGGTCATCTCACACAAGACACGCGAGATCGTCCGGTTTGCCATCACCGAGAACCCTACCCGGGAATTCGTCCGGCAGCAGCTGATTCTTCTCAGCGAACGCGTGGCCAGCACAGCCTATGTGATTCATGATAATGCGGCGATGTTCAATATCGACTTCCTGGCATACGGTCTGGTCTCGATCAACACCGCAGTGGAAGCCCCGAATGTGAACAGCATCATGGAGCGGTTCTTCAGGACCGTGAGGAGAGAGGCCCTGGACGATTTTCTATTGCTCGGCAGGGATCAGATTCAGGGGATCCTGGAGGAGTACGTCTCCTTCTACAACACCCAGCGACCGCATCAGGGGATCCAACAGCAGATCCCGAAGCCTGGTGAAGCAGAGAGAACGGCCGGTCCCATCCGCAAGAGTGCCGTGCTCGGTGGATTACACCACCACTATTTCAGGCAGGCCGCGTGATGTACGGAATAAATCCCCCCTTCGCCTTCAATTGACCCGGTGATCAGAAATACAGGTGCAGTATTCCGTTGATCGCATAGATGTGAGCAAAGGCGAGCTTCGAATCATACTGGTAGGTCAGATTCCCCTCCAGTGCAAACCACGCTGCCCAGGAAGCGGTCGCACCGCCGATCACTCGCACACGATTGAATGTGTCGTAGCGCGAGTCCCAGTAAGGTTCCACATTTATATAGGGAATCAGCGACAGAGTCTCCGTCTTGAACTCTTTCTCGACCATCAATCGATACCGAAACCTGTACGAGAACTTGGGATCCAGCCCAACCCAGCGAACCTCAGGACGCAAACGGTGCGAGATCAAAACCCGATTGTTCAGGGGGATTCTCTCATGCAGTTCCACAAAGAGCATGTCTTCCGTGTAGCTTTCACCGTGGTCAAAAAGACTGGTACCATACATATACCCGCCTCGAAGCATCCATGGTTTCACGCTGTCTTCAATCGCATCATGACTGAGCCTTAAGATATGCGGCGCCCTCGTTCTCCCCCACCTGTAGTCTATATGCAGGTATATGTTGAGTTCTCTGTAACTGCTCTCCGCGTATTTGGTCAAAGGTACAAATGCTGACAGGCGCCAATCGTCTGGAAGATTGTACCAGATATCGGTCTCCGGCCAGAACTCAAGATGCGATGTTTGTGCCGAAACAAGACCGGTTGAACCGATCCAGACCATGGCTGCCAGAACCAGGGAAGAACAAATACGGCGATATGAACCATGACTCGTCAATCTTGTGCAGATGCCAGATACTCCAGGCGCCTCTCCTCCCATTCCGCCATGCTGGAAGATACATGGAACCACTCCTGTCCCTGTGCAAAAGTCCATCCGGGCCAAAGACCCCCCATGGGCAGCGCGATCAGGGAGTACTCGAGAGTCAAACTTGCGCGTCAGTACAAACTCGGGAAGGGACTCACGCATAACATGCAATTTGATCTCTCTTCAGAACCGCTGCGTTACGCCGAAGAATAGGTTGAAGTTATTGTACAGTGCCTCGCATGTGCCGCGGGGGGCAGTTACTACATCGTTTGGCTCAACCACTCCTGAAGGGAAATTGAATATCCTGGGGAAATCTGATCTCGCCCCGTGGCTGTACTCGAATCCCAATGATATAGAAGTATCATCAAGGTCCATCGAGCCTCCGAGCGTATAATGGTAGATATTGAAATCTGTGTAGCCAAGATAGAGACCCTGGATGTCTTCAAAATTCGCATTGCTGATATCTGTTCTGACAGCGGCATATCCAGTGAGTTTATCATTCATTTTGTGTTCAACAGCTATACCAATGTTGAATACACCCTGCATTGAATCATACACTTTTAGGAGGTCAGCGCTGTCGAAAGGTTTGATTTGCGTCGGATCGTTGAGAATGAAATTGCCGCCTGCCGGCTGCATAACAGCATAGGTAGAGATTGGCGCAAACCACTCCATGGCCAGGTGAACCAATGTTTCATCTGATACTTTGTATTCAATACCTGCCGCAACAGAGAATGGCGATCGGTAGTTTACAGGCAGACCTTCCTGCCTGTCGGACGCCACGATATCAATGGGGATCACCTGGTTGGTGGTGCTGTCGACCAGGACCAGGACATTGTTGGAAGTCACACTGGCGCCGTCTGTTCCGCCGCTGGCCACTTTCATCGCTATGCTGGGGGTTGTGATTGTTGCCCCTAGTTTCAGTTTCTCCCATTCTGCAGATATTCCGAGCTTCGCGGAGAACCTGACTGCCCAATAGTCGATATCAACATAGAGATTTGAGGTTGCACTGCGTCCATATGTTGAATCAAAAGCCGTATAGGATTCATATCGAATTTTTGTTTGATCGCGGTAAGCGCCTAACAGGGAAACACCTATTCCAACATTGTCGGCAATCTTCTTGGAATAGCCGAATCCTACGGTGACTTCGCTAAGTAATACGTCAAGTTTTCCCTGGTTGATCAGATATTCAGCCCCCTCAAAAGTGTTTCCAAGCCCGGGTTGGAATGGAGGTCGTGTGGGAATCACATCCACATACCCCTCATATCTTTCCGATACTCTGACGTATGAATATCCGGTACTGGAAATCATATAACTGAACCGGCTGAGTGAATCCCCCAGGAACGGCAACGGTCCGGCTAGCGAGGCAGGGTACAGAGAAACCCTCGTGTATCTGGAATCAATGTCGGCTCCCCCGCCATTTATGAACGAGAAATCCTTAATACCATACATATTGAAATTGACGCTCATACTCTTCTTGCCCACAAAACTCAATGCGCCCGGATTATAAAGAGTGGCGCTGTAATCCCTCACTCCGGCCACAGCAATTCCTCCGAGCAGGGCTGCTCTTCCGCCAAATGCCTGATCCCAGAACTGTCTGTCTTGTGCTTTCAGGGGAACAGCCGCCAGGATTAGAAAACAAACAACAGCTTTCGTTTTCATAAACTAGCCTTGTAGAATGTTGTGGGCCTTTCATGGTCCCGATTCCCGCTACAGAAAACGCCGCGCCCCCTCCTGGGGCATCGGCGTTTTTGTCGCTGGTTGGACAGCTCTCCTGGTGGCTCCCTGATGGACCCTCCCCGGCACTTCACCGGCAGTTATGCTGCGAAGATGGCAACCCCAGCGCGACTACTTCCCTTCTGGAGGGAATTGCTCGAGTATCATCCTGGCGACCTCGTCCGCCTTGGCCTGGCCTTCCACCGGGTCCTTTGGCGGATCGACCGTCCCTTTGCCAACACCGCGCCAGATCATCTCGAAGGCTTCGCCCTTCTTCTGAATGAAGTCGATAAAGATCGAACCCTCGGTGTAATAGCTCACGTCTGTGGTCCCACCCATTCCACCGTACCCTCTGCCGTAACCGCCATACATTCCTCCGTAGCCGTACCCGTAGGAGGTTACGTTGACCTTGTCCTTCGTGCCGGCATGGACTGCCACGTAAAAGTCCGGATCCCCGCTCTCGAGCTTGCTGAATCCTTTCGCGGCCAGGGCCTTGTCCACAGCGACCATTGCACGCTTTTGGAGAAGCGGCGCCTTTTCAAGAGCGTCCTGGGTCCCCTGCATCTTGACCCATTGATAGCTCTTCAATCCGGTGAAGTTGGCCGAGGGATCGTAGTCGGACGTGACCGAAACGGATGAGCATCCCGCAAGCGCCACCAGCGAGAAGCAAAGGATGATAAACGACATATGTCTCATAACTGCCTCCAGAGTGATTCAGGTTGTGAATCTCCACCTCTATCTACTTACGTTCCAGACTGTACTGCCACAATCCACCGTATGGATGAAAGAAGGATGACGCCCCACCCTCCGGGGGTCACCACGACCGCGAACCTGATGGCAAGTACGGCGCACTGTACCGCACTGCTATGGATGCCACGCTAGCCCGAATAGTGGTTGAGGGCGATGGGCGGCCTGGGGCGCCGGCATGTCAGACCTCTTTGGGAACCGTCCTGACCCACGTGCCGAACTGCTTCAACTCCTCCATGCGGCACGACCACACGAGCTGCCCGTTCCACACCGTGATGTCGGGGGTCCCGTCGCACGCGAGGTTGCACGCCGACGTCGGTTCACGCCAGGAGATCGCGTTGTCCGCCAGAGATCACGGTAGCCGGTACAGTTTCCGGTGGTCGAGACCGTTGCTCTGGTGCAGGGGAGCCGTCATGGATATCATCTTATCATACATGAATACTGTTGGTGTCGAACTGCGTGCGCCTGCCGCTTCAGGATGCGTGCCTTCTCGTGCGGCAGACCATAACTAGCTCATAGCATGAAATTGTAGCCGAGCGTGAATGAGAACGCATTGAAATTCGGGTCAAAGAGCATATACCGCACGCCGACCTCGAAACCGGATTTCTGATATCCGATGCCGATGGGGAGCATGAACCGGCTCGTATTGCCGAGCGCGCCGACAACAGCACCTTCATAGGTGTAGTCAATGAAATACAGCCCGGCTTCCAGGCTCCCGTAGAAACCTTCCGCCAGATACTGCTTCCCACCCAGGAACAGGCTGAACGCCGCCGGTTGGATCGACGTGTTCGCCGAGAGATCCTTCGCCGTCCATGCCAGATATCCGGCCGTTGCGGTGAATACCGTCGTGGCGCTGTACCCCATCTGGTACCGGATGTTCCCGCCGTATCCGGTCCCGGCGATGTCGCTGAAGTCTCCCATGGGGAGTGACACCTCGAAATTCGCGCCAAGCGAGTGTTTGTTCCATCCCGGCTCACCCTGGGAAAGGGCCAGCACCGGGAGGGTGATCACACATAGAACGAGTGCCAGAACAGATCGTCTCATGACAATATTCCTTCCAATTGTTGACGTAATGAATGGACTTCGCAAGCGTCGTTACGAAGACAACCCGGAAGAATACAGACGTTACTTCTTTTCCCCCGCGGCCTTGGGAACTTTTACCAGGGGCACCTGGTCGATGATTTGCGCATCGAGGAGCGTCAGCATCTGATTCTCAACCTGGAGGAAGCGAGTGGCCGGAACCACCCCCACGGCCTTGGCGGCCTTCTTATAGTACTTCTCCAGCAGATCGTTCCTCGCGTTGGCGATGCTGAAGGACTCCTCGACAAGCTCGCCGGCCAACTTGTCGTCTATCTTCTCGAAGTTGTCAGCGTACTTCTTGATGACCGCCATCCGCCTGTCGCCCAGTTTGCTCAGCTCAAGATCATATTCGCGGTAGATAGGCCAGAAGGCGTCAGCCTGGGCCTGAGTCATCGGGACCGACGCTGTTATGATCGCCACTTTCTGGGTCTTGAGATCCTGGCGGAGCAGCTCGAGAGTCTTTTCCTGCGCAACAGCCGTGGCTGTGATGGATAGCAGTGCTACAATAAGAAGTGATCTCATCTGTTTCTCCGTACTGTGATGTGTGAATGATTCGACGAGTTAATACTTACCCTGAGACTTTCGCTACTACTCTGAGGTGATTGTGCGAAACAGCCGACGCCGGTCGCTCTCGAAGTGATACACCTTCGCCACCTCGATCCGGCCGACGAGCACCAATAGCGCCGTGCCCACCAGCTCTGCAATCAGGGGCTGCCAGGGAACCTCTTGAGTCTTCCTCTCGCCATTCATGCCTGTCTCCTCACATCTTCACCGCAAAGACGTGGTAGCTCCAGGGGGGCATGTCAAGATAGAGACCCCGGGACGCGAGATCGCTCGCTTCACGATCGTGGGTGTCGGGACCCATGAGGTCAATGAACCGCACCGTTTGACCTGTCAGATCGCAGCCGGGAAGACGGACGAAGCACTGACTCTGGCTCTCTGCGTAGTTGACAGCGACCAGCAAGCGGAGGCCGTCGGGAGCCTTCCAGCACGAGGCAAAGAAGCAGTCCGATGTCGAGTTCCCTTCCCAGGCAGGAACACATGCCAGCAGATGCCACTGGCCCTCACGGACGATGGGCTGCGACACAAGCTCCAGGAGCCGGTCATAGAACTCCTGGAGCGATTGATCCGGAGACTCAAGCGGTGCGCGAACCAGGTGCGGAGAGATGCGCTTCTTCCGCCCGATGAACTGCCCATCATGGAAGAACCTGAGCCCCGGGGAGAGGAAGGTTATGACCGCCGCCGCCTCGTGCTTTCGCCGGGCGAATGCCGAAGCAGCCCTTGGCTCGTCATGGTTTTCCAGAAACCGGGCGAGCTTGTTCTGATAATCGAGACCTGCGTGCAAATGCTCCCTCACGGGTCGTGCATGCCCTTCCCGGAGGCGATCGTAGAGCCGCTTGTCATACGCGTAATCGAAACCCTCCTGCATCATCCTCCATTCAAGGTCCCAGTAGACCTCGGCCATGAAGCAGAACTCGGGGAACCGGTCACGCACCCGTTGAATCGACATCGGCCAGAATGGCTGCGCGCGGCAGCCCCAAGTCCGCTCGAAAATATCCGGCAGGACAAGCATGGCCATATCGCAGCGAACTCCGTCACACTGCGCGGCGATCTTCAGCAGTTCTCCGGCCATAGCTTCCTGCGTGGCCGGATTGCCGTAGTCCAGTTGCAGCGTGTCGGGCCAGCCCGGAAAGTATGGATCACGCCCGTATGCAAGGACTCTATCCCCGAGCTCGCTTCTGGATAGCGTGTAGTTCGCCGGCGCGCTCGCGAGATCCCCTGGGGTTCCCTGGACGAAATATTCGGGATGACTTTCCACCCAGGGATGGTCCAGCGCCACGTGATTAGGGACGAAATCGAGCATCAGCTTCAGGCCTCGCCTTTGGAATCGCTCGCGAAGCCGGGCGAGCGCCGCATCGCCCCCCAGGTCCGGGTGGACAGTATAACTCGTGACTGCAAAACCGGAGCCGGCGATATCCTCCTCGCGCAGGTCCGGCAGGGTTTCCCGAAACTCCTTCCGCCATTCGGGGTTGCTGCGCGACGCGCGCCGCCCGGCTTCCCCGGTCGACCAGACGCTCAAGAGCCAGACCCAATCGAATCCCATCCCGGCAATGCGATCCAGGTCGGCATCCGGGATATCGTCCAGCGTGGCCCTGCGGCCCAGTCCCCTGGAAACCTCCGTAAGCCAGACGCGTGTGTTGATCTGATAGAGCGATGGATACCGTGGCTTCGTCATATTGTCATCCTTCACACGGAGGGTGGTTGTGCCGAAAATCAGAAGTGCCACAACCCTACTTGACGGAATACCCCTTCCCTTCAAGGCAGGCAGAGTACGCCTTCTTGAAGCTGTCGATCTTAGCCTGATCCGTGGCCACGGCTTTCTGTTCAGCTTGCTGCTGTTTCTTCGCGTCCTTCTGTTTCTTCGCCCCCACGCCGCCCATACCGCCAGCCGCTGCGCCGATAGCCGCTCCCTTTCCGGCATCGCCGGCGATCGCCCCAATCGCCACACCCACCAGGGCTCCTTTGGCGGCACCTTTGACGGCCGTGCCGTCGGGCCCGGTTTCCACGGAATCAGGCTTTGTCGCCTGCGCGGTCAGGGGGTCCACCCCGCTCTGCTCGACAGCCCAGGAGTAACATGCCTGTTCGTCCGCCGCCTGTTGCTCCGCCTTCTGATCCTTGGCCGGGAACACGTACATCCCGAGCGCCTTGTTGAGCGAGGCAGTCATGGATGCCGGCTTCGCGGCCTCCTTGTCCTGCGCGTACGCCAGACCCGCGAAGACGAAGGCCAAAACAAGAACAATCGAAACCTGCTTCATTCTTTTACCCTTTCATGATGTGTCAGTTCGTGACTGCGATTCCGCACGCCGGAAACCCCACAAGGCCTACTTGTTGCTCGGCTGATTCGATCGAGTTCACACGTCCACCCCTGGGGCCTTAGAAGACCCCTGGCGGGCCTCGCCGCCACTCACCCGGCCGAAGCCCGCCGTCCACTCGCCCCGTCGAGATGGGCAGGGTATGTTCTCTCTCTTCCCGCGATCACCCGATCCGCCCTTTCATTGCGTCGGCAAGCGAGGTTCCCTCGGGAAGCTTGGCCGTAGACCTTATCTTCCATTCTTCTTCGAGCAGTTCCTTGGCGGCCTTCTGGAGGAACTCCGGCGCGGCCCACTCGAACACATCGAAATCATGCTCGATGTACCCGTGCTTCAGCATGAAATCCTTGTTGATCTGGAGCGTTTGCAGGTTAATGGGCGTCAGGACCGGCACCATCTCGACGCGCCGGATGCCTTCATAAGTATCTTCTTCATCCCGGTAGTAGGTCTGTTTGTTGAGGATGGCCGAGGCGGCGCGCTTGTGGGCGTTGGCCCAGCGCCCCACCTTGATCAGGCCCTTCAGGAGCGCGACGATCAGTTCCGGGTGCTTCTCGCACGCCACATCGGTGACCGTGAGGGTCGCCGGGACATTCGCCGCCCCCTGCAGCGTCCAGTCCGGGTACCGGGAGAGGTCCTCGATGGACTTGAACTTGCCGGTTGTCTCCGAGAGCACGCTCAGGACCTTGCTTTGACTATACATGGCATCGATCGTACCCTTTTCGAGCGCGGTCTCCAATGGACGGAACGCCAAGTCGTGCTTGTGGTCACGCTTCAGCTGATACTCATTGGGGTTCTCCATCGGGGTGAGCATCTCGGGCTTGTCGTACCAGTCGTCCGGGTAGGGGAACTCCACGATCTGCACGTCGTCGCGGGTCATGTCGTTCAGCATGAGCATCAGCTCGATGCCATGCTCTTCCTGGACGCGCCACCAATCGTTCTTGATGACGTTCTGGCTTTTGGAGAGGCCGATCTTCTTGCCCTTGAGGTGCGACATTTTGTAGATGGGGTCGCGCGCGCGCACCATCATGACGCCGCCTTCGTAAACCTGCGTCGTCCCAATGAGCCGGGTGCGGCGAACGTCGGCCTGGACGTGGATGGCCGGGTGGCAGCCGCCAAAGCGCATCAGGTTGTCGAGGTTGTGGACGTAGTGCGGGTACCAGTCGTTTTCGACGTTGGAACGAAGGTACTTGTACGCCACGCCGATCTTCTTGAACTCTTCCTTCACCCAGCCGAGCTCCTGATCCACATTGCTGGCCGAGATCAGCGGACAGTTGGTGTAGTAGAACTCCTTCCAGTCCACGTCCACCGACCGCATTGTCTTCCCTTTGATGGTCATGGTGCCCATAGGTGTATCCTTTCGTTTTGGTTGGTTGTCGATAGCACACAGGTCTCCGATTGCGCAGCCGCATGGCGGTATGTCGTTTCGAGGGCTGTCATCAGGCATTACTCTCTCCTCATTTCGTTCGACTTTTCATTGTTCGTTGCCAGTGTCCGCCGGGCAAGGTCCGGATTGATGCTGGCGACGGCTTCAAACTGAGTGAGGTGAATCTTGCCGGTCAGCTCTTCCAGAAAATGCGACCTCTTGAGGCGGTCCATTACCGGACCTTTGACCTCCGAGAGGTGGAATGTGACCCCGCCATCCTTGAGCCGGTGGTTGATCGCCTCGAGGCTCTCGAGCGCCGAGGCGTCGATGGTGTTGACGGCCGCGCATTCAAGGATAAGATGGCGCGCCTCCGGATTCGCGGCCACAGAGTCGTTCACAAGGTCCTCAATGAACCGCGCGTTCGGGAAGTAGAGACTCTCGTCGACCCTGAGGGACAGAATCGCGGGATCGGTCACCACGTCGTGGCGGGCCACATTGCGGAAGTGCACCGTGCCCGGGATCTGTCCGACGACCGCCACGTGCGGCCGCGACGTGCTGTAGAGATGGAGCAGGATGGAAAGTGCGACGCCCGCGATCAGGCCGGCTTCGACGCCGGACGCGAGCGTCACAAGAATGGTCGCGAGCATGGCCGCGAAATCAGCCTTCGAGAATTTAAAGGTCCGTTTGAGCGCGCCAAGGTCGACGAGCGACAGGACCGCCACGATGATCGTCGCCGCCAGCGTTGCGTTGGGCAGAAAAAAGAGCAGCGGCGTCAGGAACATCGTCGCCAGCGCGATCCCCACCGCCGTGAATGCCCCGGCCGCGGGGGTCTCGGCGCCGGCTTCGAAGTTCACCACGGAGCGCGCGAAGCCGCCCGTCACGGGGAATCCGCCGGAAACCGCGGCGCCGATATTCGAGGCGCCGAGCGCGATCAATTCCTGGTCAGGGTCAACGCGCTGGCGGCGCTTCGCGGCCAGCGTCAGGGCGACCGAGATCGACTCCACATATCCCACAATCGAGATCAGGAGCGCGGGAACGAGGATCTTCGACCAGAGACCGAAATCGAATGCGGGAAGCGAGACTGCCGGGAGTCCCTCTGGAACCTCCCCGACGATGCTTACGCCGCGATCGGCGAGTCCGAGCCCCCATACCGCGGCAATGGCCGCAACGATCGCCGCGGCAGGGCCCGCCTTCGCCAGTATGTCCGCAGGCCTTTCCCCCAGGCCCCAGCGGCGAAGCAGGGGTTTCAGATTGGTCCGGACCCAGAACAAGAACACGAGCGACGCCACGCCGATCATCGCCGTGGGGAGATTCGTCTGCCCTATGTTCGCCGCGAGCGCGGAGAGGACATCCAGGAGGTTGTGTCCTCCCGCGCTGATGCCCAGAACGGGACCGAGCTGGCTCGCCGCGATCTGGATTCCCGACGCCGTGATGAACCCCGAGATGACGGGATGGCTCAGGAAGTTCGCGAGAAAGCCGAGCCGCAGGAGTCCCATCGCCACCAGCATGAGGCCCGACACCATGGCCAGCGCGATCGCCGCGCCCAGATACTCCGGCGTACCCTGCGAGGCGACAGTCCCGACCGCCGCGGCGGTCATCAGGCTTGCGACCGCGACGGGGCCGACGGCGAGCGTGCGAGAGGTGCCAAGGACGGCATAGAGGATCAGCGGCGCAATGGAGGCATAGAGACCCACCTCGGCCGGCAGTCCCGCGAGCAACGCGTATGCCAGCGACTGAGGGATCAACATCATCGTTACAATCAACGCAACGATCACGTCATTTGTGAATGTTCCGCGGTTGTATTTTGCGCCCCAATCAAGGATGGGCAAATACTTCCTCAGCCCTCTCACCAGGGATGCCTTTCGCGTTTCGCCTTCTGCTTCATCCATTGAATTCATTTCCGTGGGTGTTCACGATATGATTATAAATGCCGCCGTGTTTGCAGCTTCCCAGTTCTGTGTTATCTCTGAATTCAGGGTTAAGCCCGCTCCAATGGGATTTGCCAGTGTTTTGGCAATCTCAGCAGCATCACTTTCTGCACTACACTGTTGCCAGAGCCCTATCAGCCCTGGAGGCAAAATAGCGGGCAAGAATCAACCACACGATTACCGGTACCGGAACTGCCAATAGAATCATCGCCAACACATCTGGATCTTGGACCGGAAAGGTTGTGAATGCCACGAACATGGCACCTCCATTGCGTGAACACACGCCAAGGGCAAGCGCGCTGCGTTGTGCCTGCTTCATGCCAAACCCAAATACGTATGACACAAGGGCTGTTACCAGGACGAAAAGGACTTGTGCTGCCACAGCAAAGCTACCCAGTGCGTTAAGAAGTTCTTTACCGTACATGATTACAGTGAATACGATGAGGGCCAGCGTGGTAAGGCCAGCAAGTTTCTTAAAGTAAGGGAAGATTTTCCCGGCTATGGTGCTCGCATAGGCCTTGACCACCACGCCAACGATCAAAGGAAGCAGCACAGTGAGAACCAGCTGTTTGGCAAGGGCTAAACCGCTTACCGATACACCGGGTATTAGCAGCGGCGCCATGAGTGGCATTAGCACAACAGTTCCAATCACCGCTAAGGGCATCATAGCGGCTGAAACGTCCATGTCGGCTTTTGCCTTTCTGACTAGAATAGGCAACATGGGAGCGGTTGGTGCCAGACTAAAAAGAATCAAGCCTGTGGCGTGTGCATCGGATAAAGACAAGACTTTCGCTATCACAATTGCCAGTGGAGGTCCTAAAATCCAGCTCCACACCAGAGCGAGTGTTACTAAGCGGGGGCTGCGTAACGATTTCATGGTTTCGGGCAAGTCGAGCTCGAGACCCATTGACCCAAGGTTCGCCACACAGTAAAGGACGGCTACAATCCCAAACATATCTTGTGCACTCAAACGCTTTTCCCCTTAGAGAATTGCTGTTACGCTTTTCATGGTCTTCATTGTTTCCCATGCAATGCTCATGCGTCAGCTCCTTTGCCTCCCCTTATTGCTTCCCTGGCAAATATTCGGGCACCAATGGCCGCGAGGACAACCGACCACAGCGTCCACATAATGACCATCACCAGGACGCGCGGGTCCGCGTCCGGGATGGCAAGCGCGGCAGCCAGTACGGCCGCGACATTGCGCGTACCCATCCCCAACGACATGACGCTTCGCTGTCCCTGTGTCATCCCGAAGCCGAAACTATACACCATCAGACCCATGCCGACCATGAACAGGGTCATCGACAGGAGCGCGAAGCTGCCGGCCGTGTTGAGCATCCCCGGGCCGTAGATCACAAGGCACCAGACGATTGTCAGCAGAGTCGAGAGCTTGGCCAACCCCTTGACTGCCGGGAAAAACCTGGTCGCCGACGCATCGCTGTAATACCGGACGGCCGCCCCGATGATCAGGGGCAGCAGGATCGTCAGGAGGAGCGGCTTTGCGAGCGCCCAGGTGTCGATCTCCAACCCCCGGATCAGGAACGGCGCCATCAGCGGCATCAGGACCACCGTGCCGACCGCCACGATCGGGATGAGGGCTCCCGCAAACCCCATATCGCCGTGGGCTTTGGACACCATCTGCTGGAGGAACGGCGCGCATGGCGCCAGACTCGTGAGAAGCACGACGATGACATAGGGCTCCTCCAGAGGCAAGACCCTCGTGATCGCAATCCCCAGCAGAGGCCCGACCACCCAGCCCCAGACGAATATCAGCGCCAGGGACTTCTTGAGCCGCAGGGCCGCGACCACCTCGGGCATCCTGACCTGCAGCCCCATGGCCGCGAGGTTCGACACGGTGAAGACAAGCACGAGCGGCTGGAACGTGGATTGAAGAAACTGCATGACACTCTCCATGGTTACCTCCCTCTAGGAATCACTGGCAGATTGCAGAATGGGCCTGCATCAAGCCGTGTTGGCAATTCCCCCGCTCCGTCTCTTACTTCGGGAAGACGAGGATCACTGCGGTCCGCACCCCGAAATCCGCGCCGCCTCCTTCGGGGGCGGCCACCTGTATCCTCGGGCCGACCTGGAGCTGCACGAGTTGCCCGCCGAACCGCAGGAGCCCTCCTGCCATGATGTTGACGAATGCCGTCGTGGTGGAAGCCTCCCAGTTCCGGGTCAGCTCGGTGTTCACCGTCAGCCCGGTGCCGCTCTTCCAGTTGTACGTCACGAATGGTTGCAGGTACATCTGGTTGACGTCTGCCGTTTCATCGCTGCCGGCAACGGACCAGATCTGGTTGACCAGGGCGCCGTACGTCCAGCCATGCGCCTGCTTCAGCAAGATCGCGGTGGGGCCGACGGCGAATTTCTTCGAAGCCAGGAGGTCGTCAGTTGCAGTGGGAATCAAGAAGGCTCCGCCCAGTCCCCAGACCACTCCGTTCTCCACCTTGGCGTTCGAGATCCACCCGCTCACGAGTGCGTCGGCCAGCCCGGTCTGTTGTGTTCCAGCACCTGTGATGTCATGTTGCGTGATGACCGGGAGGATGTACCGGGTGATCAGGGTGTAGTCCTCGGTGAGGGGGAAGGGAACGATCGGTTGGACGTTCATCGTGTTGCGCGAGCCGTTGAGCTGCCCGATGCCGACGTCCATGTTGTTCTGGAAGGGCAGGCTGATGAGATTCCCGATGGGGTTGGCCAGCCTCTTGGCAAGCTCCGCGGGATCGTCGGCCGCGGGCTCCGGGGCCTGCTGCGCCGCTGCGGAGAAGGTCCACAGGGCGCCCATGAGGAGCATGACGGCGATCCTGCCACAGCGGGATTCTCTGGTGAATTTCACGTCCAGTTCAGTCATAGTACTCTTCCCCTGATTCTCAGCGGCCGTTTGCGGGAAGCGGGTCGGGTGGCGGGCTGGCGAGACGCTCACTTTCCCCCTCCAGACCGGCCATAGGCCTCGTCGATGATCGCCTGTAGCCTCCTCACAAGGTCCTCGGATGGCGACGTATAATCCTCCAGCTCGTAGATCTTCCCCAAGTGTTCGTACTTGCCGAGGCCGAACCGGTGATACGGCAACAGCTCGTAGTCGATTACGTTCTTGTGCGGACGGATGAACTCCAGGACCGCCCGGATGTGCTCCTCGTCGGCGTTGATGCCGGGGATCAGCGGGGTGCGGGCGATGAAGTCGATGTCCGGAAACGTTTCGTAGGCTTTCTTGAAGTTCGCCAGGATCCGCTCGTTGCTCACGCCGGTCCATTTCTTGTGCCGCTCCGGGATCGTGAGCTTGTGGTCGTGGAGCATGGTGTCTACGTGGGGCAAGACCTTCTCCACGAAAGCCCAGGGGACGTTGCAGGCGGTCTCGATGGCCGTGTTGATGCCACGATCGTGCGCCTCCTTCAGCAGAGCGGCCACGAAGTCTGGCTGCAGCAGGCATTCGCCGCCGCTCACCGTGATGCCGCCTCCGGTGTTGCGGTAGGCCGAGGCGTCTTTCTCGACCTCCTCCAGCACCTCTTTGACCGTCATCCTTTTGCCATGCATGTACAGCGCGCCCGTCGGGCAGAGCGACACCATCGCCTCGTCGCAGTCGCTGGCCAGGTCCCAGTTGACACGAACCTTGTCATCCTCGGCGCCTTCAACCACATAGAACGCGCCTTCCGGGAAGGGGGGCTTGAGACAGAGGCCACATGCCTCCTTGCCGGTGCACGGCCTCGGATCGTATGCCAGCTCCGGCTTCGGACGAATGCTCTCAGGATTGCTGCACCATTTGCAGCGAAGCGAGCAGCCTTTGAGAAAGACGTTGGTGCGGATGCCCGGCCCGTCGTGGCTGCAATATCGCTGGATGTTCAGGACGATGCCTGTGGGGGTGGACTGGTCAACGGTCTGTTTGGTCATAGTTCCCTCCCCAGGCAGATGTTGAGCGAGCGGGCGATCTTCATGAACTCGCTATCTTCAGGCACCGTCCGGACTTTGTTGATTGCCTCTGTCAGTGGCACATAGGAGATGTCAGGCGGCGCAAACGCCATCATGACCCCGTACTTGCCGGACTTCACGGCGTGAATGGCCCCGACCCCGTAACACAGGCCCAATTGTCGGTCGATGGCGGTGGGAGTACCGCCCCGCACCCAGGGGCCCAGGACCATGGGGAACGTTTCCTGAGCGACCAGGAGCTGCAGCTTCGTCGCCACGGTTTCGGCCGCCTGGCCCGATTTCTGAATCACGAATTCGCTGGCGTCGCCCGTCGCCAGGGGCGAGAGGGAGGCCTTGAGGGGGGACTCTTTTCCCTGGGTGCGCGGGCCGCCGGTGAACCTAGCCCCTTCGGCGACCACGACCATGCCATAAGGCCTTCTGGGTGTCACCTTGTCCGCCATCCTGGCCGCCACCAGTTCCAGGTCGGCGGGGATCTCCGGGATCAGGATCGCATCGGCGCACACGGCGATGCCGGCCTGCAGTGCCAGCCATCCGGACTGCGCGCCCAGGACCTCCACGACCGCGATCTTGCGGGCGGACTGGGCTGCCTGGCGAACACGGTCCAGCATCTCGATGGTGAAGCTGAGGGCTGTGTTAAACCCGAAAGACACCGCCGTGGCCGCAATGTCGTTCTCAATCGAGCGGGGGATGCAGACGACATTGAGCCCCTTCCGGTGCAGTTTGTGGAAGATGGTCATTCCGCGTCCGCCAACGACCGCGATCAGACCGTCAATCCGTTCCGCGTGAAGCTTCTGGAGCAGCTCGTCGGACAGGTCTGCCTCTTCGACCATGTCGTCTTTGTTGACGGTGCGGACATGGAAGGGATCCACGAGGGCCGACTGGCCGAGGATGCCCCCGGCGTTCGGGTCGAGGTTCTCT
This sequence comes from uncultured Ignavibacteria bacterium, assembly GCA_963701735.1. GTDB lineage: Bacteria > Bacteroidota > Ignavibacteria > UBA10030 > UBA6906 > CAWABB01. The sequence continues at coordinate 590,844 of CAVPBI010000026.1, forward strand.
GCGAGTTGCGGACTGAGCGTTACCAGTCCGCCTTCGGGGTGGAGTTCCGGACGAAACAAGCCTCTGAAGCCATCCCGGATACCGACAAGTTCCCACCCCAGTTTGCCCGCCGCAAGGGCTGCGCCCATGACAACAGAATTCAACCCCGGGACAAAGCCGGCGCCGACCATGATGGCTATGCGCCGGAGATAACTGCCATGACCCACTTCGATGCTCATGCGGTGCCTCCTCTTTACATGTGTTCGGCCCTGGTCCTCATAGGCGCATTGCCGGTCGTGCGCTGATCATGGTCAGGAAAGTTCCGGTGCAGCGTGGCGCTGCGCCACGCCGCACCGGCATGGTTATCCGTCTTTACCTGCCCTCGAACGACTGCAACGTCCGTTCGATAACCTCGTTCTGGACGCCCGGAGCCAGTTTGGTGAAGAAGGCACTGAAACCGGCTACGCGAACCACCAGGTCACGGTAGTTTTCAGGGTGCTTCTGCGCGTCCCTCAGGATGTTGGTGTCCAGGACATTGAACTGGATGTGATAGCCGCCGTTGTCGAACAGGGTTTTGACCAGATTCAGCACGTTGTCCCTGCCCTTGCGGGTCTTGAGCTGATCCGGCGGGAGTTTCATGTTCATGTGGGTGGCGGTGTATTTGATGGCATCCTGAGCCTTGGCCGCCGACATCACCAACGCGGTGGGTCCGTTGACATCGGTGCCCGGCATGGCCGACAGACTTCCATCGGTGAGGGCCACTCCGGCTCTCTTGCCGTTAGGCAAGGCGCCCGTGACCATCCCCATCAAGTTGTGGATGCTCTTGGTATAGGCATCCGGCGTTGATTTGATGTCTTTGCTGAGGTAGTTGCCGCCTCCGTCGACATTGTTGAAAGCCTTGAGGATGCTTTCATATACCCGGTGCGTCATCCGGTTCATTTCCGGGATGTCGTTACCGTGCTTGGGTGCGCCCTCATAGCACAGCTTCCTGACCTTCTCGTATTCCCCCTCGAAGTTGGCCGCCAGGGCTTTCTTGAGTTCGGCCATCGTCAGCTTCTTCTCGTCATAGACCAGGTGTTTCACGGCCATCAGCGAGTTGGCCGCGTCCACACCACCCACCACAATCTGGGCAACGGTGTAGTAATTGGCCCCGCCGTTCCACACTTCAGTGCCGGTTTCAATGCAACCGCCGGTCAGGAGCGAGCGCCACGGAACCGGGAGGAAGTCAGCGCACAACATGCTGGCGATCCAGGCACCCCGGCGGAGGACATCCTCATTGAATTGGAGTTGGTGCTCGAAGGCCGCATACAACTCCTCGAAGGTCTTGAAGGTCTCGGGGTCGCCGGTCTTGGGTCCGATCTGCTGCTTGAGTCGCGGATCGAAGCCATTGTTCATCGTGAATTCGATGATTTTCCCCAGGTTGGGCTGGCCTTCCACCGGGTGACCGGTCTCGTAAGGAATGTAGGAGCCTACACAGGCGCCGATGCAGGTGCGTCTGGCTTGCTCCAGAGTGATGCCCTTCTTGGAGTCGCCGAACAGATGGAGGGCGCGTGTCATCATCACGTCGCCATTCACGAACTGAGGCATGCCCACACCGGTGCCGATGACATCCAGGACCTTTTCCAGGAATTTGCCGCTCATCTTCTCCGTCCAGCAGCAGGACAGCGGCGGCTGCGGCAAGTGAAGGTAGCCGGAGGCATCGAGGATCAGGTAGTCCATTTCTGCGGTGGCATCCTCGCCATCCACGGTGTAGCCGCCGAGCGTGATGCTCTGGCCCAGGTCGGCCGAGTTCTGCAAGGCGACCTTCTCGCCGAAGTAGTAGCCGATTTCGTTCAGCTTGATGAAGAGGTTCTGGAGCATGAACGTCGCGTCTTCCGGACCGATCAGCCCGGCCGCCTTGTCGCGTTGATAGTAGGGCTCGAGGTTCTGGCCCAGATAAGCCTCGGAGTAACCACAGCCGACCTGTTCCAGTTCCGCGCAGAGGTGGCAGAAGAAGTGAACTTGAATAGCCTCTCTCAGGTTGCGGGCTGGATGCTCGGGGACCCATTCGCAGGTTTCGGCAATCGCGATCAACTCCGCCTTGCGGATCGCGTCCTTCTCCTTGGCCGCCATGTCCCGCGCCAGTTCGGCATAGCGATGAGCCAGGCGGACGATGGACCGCATCAAGATGAGGCTGGCCTCATAGAAGTAGAGCTTGCTCGCATTCGACAGGCGCATTTCGAGGGCCGCCTGACGCTCCTCGACCTCCTTGATCATGGCGGCCAGACCATGGTTGTAAATCCTGGGGTAGTTCAGGTTGCCGCCGCCACCCGGCCAGTCAAAGAAACTGATGACAAAGCCGGAATCATAGCAAGGTTTCGGATCGAACCCATACTTCTTCTCGAAGATCTCCAGTGTGCGGGGCTTCAGCGCCCGCTTTTCCCAGTAGTCCAGCGCCCACTGGTTCACTCGCTTGTCCTCCGGGTCCTTGCACTTCTCGACGGTGTTGTCGTCCTTCATCCAATCGATGTTCCATTCCGGATACGTGTAGATGCCGTTGACGGTGCTGGCCATGCTGCCCACGAAGACGTTGTCGTCGATGTAGAGCTTCTTCCGCTCCAGCAGGGTGGCCATGAACTTGGCGCGACGCATGATGTTCTGGTCGCCTTGAGTCGCCGCGTAGACCTCCTCCATGATCCTGATCCGCTCGAAATCCACCTCGGCGGGAGTACTCCTGAGCTGCTCTTTCAGACGGTCGATCCGTCCGTTGTCGGCTTTCACCCGACCGGTGGATGGCCTCGTCTGACCCGATGGATCGTGTGCCATTGTACCCTCTCCTCAGATAGTGAATGCAGAATGTACCATGAATGCATGAAGTTGCTCGTGAGAAAGATCAATCCGAACGGTTGTCCATGAGCGCACCTGGTTGAATGACAGTCGCATCGGTGCGTCCTGACCCCGCGTCAACCGGTCAGATCACCCTGTGCGACCTCGCCAGCATCCCGCCGGAGATGTTCCTGGCCTTGAACCCGTTCTGCAACAGGATGCGCGTCGCGAAGTACGCGCGCACCGCCGACCGGCAGATTACGTTGATCTCCCTGTCGCGCGGGAGCTCGCCCATGCGGGCGCGGAGCTGTGGCAGTGGGATGTTGACAGCCCCCGGCACTGCCTCCGCCTCGACTTCGGGAGGATTGCGTACGTCCAGGAGGAATGCACCGTTCAGTGCCTCCCAGTGGGTGAGCGGCATGTCGCCGCGGAGCACGTCCGCCGCGACCATACCGGCGAAGTTCACGGGATCCTTCGCGCTGCCGAACGGCGGCGCATAGCACAGCTCGGCCTCCTCGAGGTCGTAAATGGTGCACCCCATCTGGATCGCCATCGCGAAGGAATCGATCCGCTTGGGAACGCCGTCCTCTCCGAGCACCTGCGCTCCGAGCAGCTTACCGTTCGATTTTCTGAACAGCGCCTTGACGACCAGCAGCTTCGCCCCCGGGTAGTACCCGGCGTGCGAGTTGGGATAGAGATAGATCTTCTCGAAATCCGTATCGCCGAGCCGCTTCAGGGTCTTCTCGCTCGCGCCGGTCGAGGCGATCGCCGCGTCGAACAGCTTGCAGATCGATGTGCCCTGCGTGCCCCGGAAGCGGGAGTCCCGCCCCGCGATCACGTCGGCCACGATCCGACCCTGTCGGTTCGCGGGCCCGGCAAGCGGAATGAGGGTCCACTCCCCGGTCACGAAGTCCCTGACCTCGACGGCATCGCCCACGGCGAAGATATCGGGATCGGAGGTCCGCATCTGCTCGTCGACGCGGATGCCTCCGCGCTTTCCCAGCTCCAGCCCGGCCGCCTTTGCCAGCGCTGTTTCCGGTCGCACGCCGATCGCCAGGATGACGATGTCCGCTGGGAGGGCCTTGCCCTTTTCTGTCAGCACCTCAAGCGCCCCGTCCGCCGTCTTCTTGAATCCGGCGACGCCGTCGCTGAGCACCACCCGGATGCCGTGCTTTGCCAGGTAGCGTTCGACAAGCCGCGCCATCTCGGGATCGAGCGGAGGCATGACCTGGTCGAGCTTCTCCACCAGCGTCACATCCAGCCCGCGTTCCTTCAGGTTCTCGACCATCTCGAGGCCGATGAATCCGCCGCCCACCACCACTGCGCGCTTCGGTCTGGCGACCGAGTCGATGCCCTTGAAGGCATACCCCACGCCCTGTTCCCGGTCCCGCTCCAGCCATTCGCGGATATGTCGCGCATCTGGCACTGTCCTGACAGAGAAGACTCCCGGCAGGTCGATCCCGGGAAGCGGCGGGCGGATGGGCGCAGCGCCTGGCGAGAGAACGAGCCTGTCGTACTTCTCGGTGGTGACCGCGCCTGTCCGGGTGTCCTTCAACTGCACCGTTTTCGTCTTCGGCGAGATCGCGACCACCTCGCAGTTCGTGCGGCAGTCGACGTTGAAGACGCCCCGGAACATCTCTTCGGTCGCCACCAGCAGACTGGCTTCCTGCTCGATGGAGCCGCCGACGTGATACGGCAGCCCGCAGTTGGCATATGACACGTACGGCCCGCGCTCCACCATCACGATCTCCACCTTCTCATCGAGTCTCCGAAGCCGCGCCGCGCACGACGCTCCCCCCGCAACCCCACCAACGATGACGACTTTCATGACATGCTCTCCTGAATGGTTTTCCGAAACAATCTGTCCCGCTCACTGTCGAAGTGGTGCAATCTGGCCCCCTCAATCCGCTGGGCGAGGAAGCTAACCATCGCCCATCACACACCCGAGAATTGAATAACGACCTTGATGTCATCCGGCCGCCGTTCCAGCGCCCGCATGAAATTCTCCGGACGTTCGGTACGCGTGATGAGGCCCGCCAGCCACTTCCGGTCCGCGCGCGCCAGGAACCCGCCGGCCTTGTACCAGTGCCGCTTGTTGGCGTTCACGCTCCCCACGATCACGTTGTTCCGGAGCACCGCTGCCGCGGCGACATCCGCGATGGCCGCCCCAGCCGCCGCGCCTCCCCTGCCGACCCCAGTAAGGCACACGATGCCGCCCGCCCCGACCTTCAGAATGGATTGAGCGATGACCGTGCCGACACCCGTACACTCGATGATGATGTCCGGCTCGAAGCCAACGTCCGAGACGCTCGACGAGTGATACGTCGCCCCTAGCGCTTTCACGAGTTCGGGCTTGTTGCCGGTCGTGACGCGATCCAGGACATGAACGTCCAGCCCCGCCAGCTTGCCGATAAGAGCCGCGAGGAGGCCGATGGGTCCTGCCCCCGTCACGAGCACATTTCTCGGTTCCCAGAATGAGCGCTGTCCGACCGCCTTGACCATCTCCCACGCCTTCGCGACGACTGTTGTCGGCTCCAGCAGGACGCCGAGAATCCCCAGCGAGGGATCCACCTTCATGGCGTACTCGGGCTCGATTCTCCACCGCTCTGACATGTACCCGTCGATCTGCTTGATGCCGCGCTCGGTATACTGTCCGTTTCGGCACATGTCCCACTCCCCCACCGAGCAGTTCGGGCACGGGATGGGATCCGGCCGGCGCACGATGCCCACCACGAGGTCTCCCGGCTTGAGGCCGGAGTTCGGACCCGGATCGATCACGCGGCCAAGCGACTCGTGCCCGAGAACGAGCCGTGACCTTCCGGAAGGGGCCCATCCGTATTTCCCCTCCACGATTTCGACATCGGTCCCGCAGACTCCGACGGCGACCGCCTCCACCAGCACCGAGCCGTCGCGCTGATCGGGCTCCGGAACGTCCTCCCATCGCGCGCTGCCGGGCCTCATCGGCTCAACCGTGATCGCTTTCACCTGGTCTGTCCTTTCTTCCTCGAAGTGCCGGTTCCGCCGGTGACCGAGGCTTTGATGACTGTTCGCTCGAAGTCGCTCTCCCCGGCCATCTCTTGCGTGATGAGGCCGTTGGCCTGAATGATCCGGGCGATGCAACCGGTCCATCCGGTCTGGTGGCTGGCTCCGACCCCCGCGCCGCTGTCGCCGTGGAAGTATTCATTGAACAGGATGTTGTCCCGCCAGTGCGGATCGGTCTGGAACTTCTCCATACCCCCGAACACCGGCCGCCGCCCGGACGCGTCCAGTTCGAATGTCGTGATCAGCCGCTCAGCCAGTTCGCGCGCCACATCGATCAGGTTCATTCGGCGGCCGGAGCCGGTCGGACATTCCACCGTGAAACTGTCGCCGTAGTACGCTCCCAGCCGGAGGAGGGCCGTGTACAGCATGAGGTTGACCGGCATCCAGACCGGACCTCTCCAGTTGGAATTTCCCCCGAACATGCCGCTGTCGGAGTCGGCAGGCAGGTATGACACGCTGAACTCCTGGCCGCCATGCCTGAAGACGAACGGGTGGTCCAGGTGGTAGCGAGACAGCGCGCGAATGCCGTGAGGACCGAAGAACTCGTTCTCATCCAGCATCCGTTCGAGAATCCGGCGGAGCTTTTCCTCGTTGAGGATGGAGAGCATTCGCCTGCCGCCCACGCCCGGCGTGGTCGGCATGTGAACCGTCATGGCGAGTTCGGGATGGCGGGCCATGAACCGCGTCGCGTACTGTCTGAACCTTGGCAGTCTCTCCAGGATATCCTCTTCGAAGGTGGCCACAGCGGCCAGCGGGAGCAGACCCACCATCGACCGTACCTTCAGCCGCCTCGAGCTGCCGTCAGGGAGGCGCAAGACATCGTAGAAGAAGCCGTCCTCCTCATCCCACATCGACTCGCTCCCGCCGCCGAAACGGTCCATGGATCCCGCAATCCACATCGTGCTCTCGGCGAACTTCGAGACGAACTGCTCGTAGTGCGGCTCAACCAGGGCGAGTTCCACGGCGATCCGGACCATCTGCTGGCTGAAGAAGACCATCCAGGCCGTTCCATCCGCCTGCTCGAGATGCCCGCCCGTCGGCAGGGGGGCGCTGCGATCGAACACGCCGATGTTGTCCAGGCCGAGGAATCCGCCCTCGTAGACGTTGCTCCCGTAGCGGTCCTTGCGATTGACCCACCAGGTATAGTTCAACAGCAACTTCTCGAAGGCTGCCTTGAGGAACGCGATGTCTCCCTTCCCGTTGTTGTTGGCCTTGTCCCCCAGGTAGATCTGCATCGTGGCGTAGGCATGGACAGGCGGGTTGACGTCGCTGAAGTTCCACTCGTAAGCCGGTATCTGACCGTTCGGGTGGATATACTCGTTGCGGAGCAGCAGGGCCAGCTGAGACTTCGCAAAGTCCGGATCGACCGTGGCAAGTGGGAGCGCGTGAAAGGCCAGGTCCCATGCCGCGTACCACGGATATTCCCACTTGTCGGGCATGGAGACGATGTCATTATTGACCAGGTGGAACCAGGACCCGTTGCGCACGGCAGTGCGCTCTGCCGGAGACGCGCCTGGCCCGATGTTGTGTTCCTTCAGCCACGCGTGAACATCGTAGTAGAAATACTGCTTGCTCCAGAGCATGCCGGCAAGAGCCTGGCGCATGACCAGAGCACGGTCGGGAGAAGCTTTGACTGCCGGCGGAGTGATGCTGTCATAGAACTCGTCCGCCTCGCGGATTCTCTCCTTCATGACGTCGTCGAAGCCCTTGAAGGCGCCTCCGGCCTCAGCGGGGAGATCTCTGGTCAACCGCAGCCGGATGGTCTGTGACTCTCCGGGCGCGACACTCAGCGTGTAGTGGGCCGCCGCTTTTGTCCCGGCCTGCGCGGGATTCACCGCACCCTGCGCCCCGTGGACCACGAAGTTGTTGATACCGTCCTTGACGTACGGGGAAGCGCTGGGCGTCCCGAACAGCCGTTCGTTGTTGGTTTCGTTTTCGGTGAAGAGAAGCGGCACCGTCCGGTCACAGTAGAGCGTGTAGTCGGAAAGCAGGCCCCGGAAGAGATCGTCCGTGTGGCGGGCGGATATGGCGCTGAGCTCCGGGTGTTCCACCCGGGCGAGAACCGGTTTCGTCCCCCCGCCTGCCCATGACCAGGTGTTGCGGTACCAGAGAGTCGGAAGGACGTGGAGGAGAGCTGCCTCGGGGCCGCGGTTACAGACGGTGATCCTGATCAGAATATCCTCGGGCCCCTCCTTCGCGTATTCGACGAAGACGTCGAAGTACCGGTCACCGTCGAAGATGCCCGTGTCAAGCAGCTCATACTCCAGTTCCTGGCGGCCGCGCCTGCGGTTGGTCTCGATGAGATCCGAATACGGATAGGCCGCCTGGGGATACTTGTAGAGGTACTTCATGTAGGAATGCGTCGGGGTGCTGTCAAGATAGAAGTAGTACTCCTTGACGTCTTCCCCGTGATTCCCCTCGCTGTTGTTCAGCCCGAACGCCCGTTCCTTCAGGATCGGATCGGATCCGTTCCAGAGCGCGAGCGCGACACAGAGCACCTGGTGCTCGTCCGACACGCCGGCCAACCCATCCTCGCCCCATCTGTAGGCGCGTGATCGGGCCTGGTCATGGGTGAAGTAGTTCCAGGCGTCGCCCCCTTCACTGTAATCCTCGCGCACCGTCCCCCACTGCCGCTCGGAAAGGTACGGCCCCCATTTTCGCCACGGGGCTTTCCCTTCCCGCGTTTCGCTCAACCGCACCTTCTCGGCTGGTTCGGTTCGTTTCGCTGTCATGATGATCCCTTTTCGGCCGCTCAGTCGTGAACTATGATATGAAGGACAGGATGTTGATCCGGCACACCGTTGCCCGAGTGTACCTTCACCGATTCTTGTCAGAAAACGAATGTCACTCCCAGCGCGGGACCGGACACGGTCATGTCGTACCGGAACTCATCCCCCCCGCTCCCCGCCTCGTAGTCATTGTAGAGCCAGCGATATCCGCCCACAACCGCGACAAGGTCACTGGCACGAAAATCGATGTAAGCCGCGAGTTGCCAGGTCAGCCTTGACCCGATGCCGAATCCTCCGATGTCGGCCCGACCTCGCAATGTCCACCGGTCCGCCACCTGCCCTGTCAGCCGGGTGCCGATGACCGGATCGAACCAGTTCCTGGTCCCCGCGGATTCCCTCTCCCGCTCACCCTGAAACAGGATGTCGCCGGAGAGCGAATTGAACCGCACACCGGCAAGCGCGGCCACCCATGAATTGAACTGATAGGCTCCATCCACCTCGACCAGCCATTGGTCCAGGTCGATCTCTGCCGGCGGCCTGTCCGTCGTGCTGCCGAGTCCCATGTAGATCAGATCAACCGTGCACGACCAGGGCCCTGACATGGCGACGAAATTCAGCATGGCGCCGAATTCGAGGTTTTCGAGGATATCGCCGAAGCTTGCATCCAACGCGGTGGCGCGTCCGTGGATCGCGACGTCCCCGTTCATCCCCGTGCCGACCAGATACGGGGTGACACGGAATGTCCAGTCGTCCGGCTCCTGCTGCGCGATGACCGGGCTGGCGGGCAGCGCGAGCGCCGTCACCAGCGCCATAGCGATCGAGGCCATCCTACTCATGTCGATCACTCACATCGGTCTGATCGATGTGGCTTCTTGCCGCTGCGATGGTTTCGAAACCGCTCGAGTGGGTGACCTCATCGAACCTGATCTCGGGATGTCCCTTTGCCATCTCGACCACGAGGAGGATCCTCTGATAGTCCGAAGAGCGGAGGTGCCGCTGCAGGTCCTCCTGGCTGGTCCAGAATTCCTCTATCATCAGTGCGTGATCCAGCTGCAGATCCCGATAGATCCGACAACTGACACACCCGGGCTCGATTCTGGTTCGCTCAGCCACGGGGCGCAGGACCTCTAGCGCCTCCCTGGCCTTCCCGGGAGACAAATCCAAGCGGATAGTTGCGTGCACCATGTGAGCATTCTCGAGTGGAAGATCGACCGGTATCGGTTTGCACAAAGAACCGGAAGGTGAGGCGGCCCACCGCAGAACGGAGATTTAGTTGCGGGAGACTAACAGAGGGAGTGCGAAAGTCGTGCCCGAAAGCCTTCGATGTAGTTTCGGTCGAAAGCGGGCTACTTCAGCGGTTTCTGCAGCGGAATCGGCTGTTTGGCGGGAAATGATGCTCGAGTCGGCGCCGACATATCGGCGCCACGACTCTATTTCGGCGTCCGGACGGAGGGTCGGGCTATTCCTAGTCGTTTCATCGTTGATTGGAGCGTGGTCCGCTTCAGCCCCAGGGTTTCGGCTGCACCGCCCCTGCCGCCTATCCGCCAGCCGGTATCGTTAAGGACCTTCAGGATGTGGTTGCGGTCGACGCTGTCCAGGTCGGCTGCAATCGGGGATTTTGAGGAGATCGCGGCAGGCAGGCTCACGGTGAGCGTGCCGCCCGAGCTGACGATCATTCCGTGCTCGATGACGTTCTTTAGTTCCCTGACGTTTCCAGGCCACGAGTAGCGCTGCATCGCGTCGAGGGATTTCGCCGCAATTCGCTGGATGCGCTTCCCGATCCGCTTCTCATGCTCCCTGACGAACGCCCAGACGAGCAGCGGGATGTCTTCCGGACGCTCGCGAAGCGGAGGGATCTGTATCGGAAAGACATTCAGCCGATAGTACAGGTCCGGCCTGAATCGTCCATCGGTGGCAGCGCGTGCCAGATCCCGGTTTGTCGCGGCAATAATGCGGACGTCGGCCTTTATCGTCTTCGTCGAACCCAGGCGCTCAAAACAGCCCTCCTCAAGAACACGGAGGAGCTTGGCCTGCACTTCGACGGGGATCTCGCCGACTTCGTCCAGGAAGAGCGTAGATCCGTCGGCAAGCTCAAACCGCCCGGCCATCCTCGTCAGCGCATCGGTGTAGGCTCCACGCTCGCGACCGAATAGCTCACTTTCGATCAGCGTCGGCGGCAACGAAGCACAGTTGACTGTGACAAGGGCCCGATCCTTCCGTCGGCTCATGCGGTGGATAGCCCTGGCCAGAAGTTCCTTGCCAGTTCCGGTCTCCCCGAGCAGGAGAACAGTCGAGTCCGTCCCCGCGACTTGCCGCGCCTGATTCAGGATGGTCCTAATTGCCGCACTCTTGCCGATGATGTCCGCCTGGTCGACGAGGAGCCCGATTTCTTCCTTCAGATAGACGTTCTCGCGCTCGAGTTGCCGCTCCAGCTCCTCGATCTTCTGGAGCTTCTCGCGGAGCTGCGATTCCATCTGCTTGCGTGCAGTAATGTCGATTGTCGCTCCCAGGATCGTGGCCGGATTGCCCTCCGCATTCAACCGTACCCGGCCCCGAGCAGCGAGCCAACTCCCGTCGCCGCCGGGCGGGACCGAGCGGAATTCCGTCGAGAAATCTGTACTCGTCGCGATCGCATTCTTGACCTCGTCCCTTAAACGTTCGCGATCGTCCGGGTGGATCCGCCCGAAAACATCGTCGATGCTTACGTTGGCATCCGGAGGGAAGCCGAAGAGTTTCCACCACCGCTCTGAACCCCATACGCGGTTCCGGGCCATGTTCCACACCCACATGCCGACATCTCCCGACTCGGCAGCCAGCGTCATCCGTTGCTCGCTTTCACGGAGGGCGTTTTCCGCCCGCTTCCTGGCCAGGGCATTCGTGAACACCTGAGCGACCAGCTGCAGCCGCTTGACGAGGTCCGCCGGCCAGGGGTGTTCGACATGCATCGAATTCAGTGCGAGGATGCCAATGGTCGCCCCCCCACCCACCGACAGCGGCAGTAGCAAGCTTGACTTGATGCCGATGTGAAGTGCGGATTCTTTGTCGCGTGCCGCCTCCGGCGGGAGCTCGTCCAGCGATGAGAGAGCCACGACGTGGCCCAGGAGCATCTGCTGCCGGCACCACGGGTAGATAGTGTCAATCCCTCGCTCGACGGGTTCTGGTCCTCCGGAAACATCATACAGGTGGGTCAGCGCGAATGCACCCGGGACCACTTCGCCCCACTGCCAGAGGGCTGACATGTCGACCCCCAACATTTCGCAGATGCGCCGCTGGGCAAACTCGATATGGCCGTCGATCTGGTCGGTGGGCAGGTTGACAAAGTGGGCCGACAGGTCCGTCAGGAGTATCTCAAACTCCAACCGCTCCTTCAGGCTCGCTTCGGGGTCATGCGTCGTGAGGTCGGTGTGCTGCAGGCTTTCTTCAGGTGCCGACATTTCGTCACCAGTGGTCTGGATTGGATCGATGAGAATGGCTCAAAATACGTGCGGTGTGGACAAGAAGCAACCAGCTGACAGGGGGTGATGTCGTTTTCCACGGGGACCCTCTCCCATTCGGGGCGCTAAGTCGGCGCGCCACAGAAGCTCAGTCGGTCATGATTCGAGAGGGTCCCCTGGTGGAAATCCGCTCAGAAGCGCCGGGTAGGAGTGAGGACGGATAGAGGAATGTCCCGGACTGTGTCCCAAGTTGCAGGTTGATCGAAGTTCGGGTCCCCGCTGTCATGATAAGACGCAAGCCCCGATCCGTTTTATTCTATAGTACTTCTCCGTTCGTTGTGTCCGAGACAGACTGCCATGGATGCTGTCATAAGTAGACACGTGCCTCACAGGCACGGCTACATCTCCGTGATCACGATGACAATGTCTCCGGGCGCGTAGTCTACAGAAGAGCAGATCCCGATTGCGCGGGACTGCAGCGGGGACCGAGCGCTTGCCCGGATGTGTCGATGAGCGTGGCTGTCTCTCTCGTCCGTTCTCTCCTTATGCAGTTTCAAGTATTGCTTCGACATATGGCTTCTCGTTCTTCAAGACGTAGCGGATCCGGTTCAGGAGTTTTCTGGCGATCCGCACGATCGCCTGATTCCTGGGCATGCGGGCTGAGAGCGTGTGGAATGCCATCATGAGGGCTGGATCCTGTCTTGCCGCCACCCATGCGCTCTCGATCAACATGTGCCGCATCGCGGGATTTCTCCTGGGCGTCATCCCTGTGTCATGCTCCTCCTCCCCACTGGACCGCTCTCCCGGTACCAGCCCGGCGTAGCTCGAGAGCTCATCCAGACTCCGGAACCGGTCCATCCTCACGAGCTCCGTCAGGAGCGTCATCGACGTGATGATGCTGATTCCCGGAATGGTACAGAGAAGCCCTACCCTTCTGGCATACGGCTCCTGGTGGGACATTGTACGGATCTGACGCGTGAGGCGGGTGATCTGGGCTCGCAAGAACAAGAGCTCTTGCACAAGTGCCTCCAGGGCTTCTCCCCTGCTCGTGCGCTCCCCGGCAAGCCGTTCCAGCCACCGGATGTAGGGCCGTGACCAGTACCGTTCGCTCCGTTCCTCGGGACATCTCTCCCCATAGAAGTGCAACAGCGACTTGATCTGGTTCTTACACCGCGTCTGCTTCCGGACACACTGCGCGCGCGTCCTCACCAGCGTCCGGTCTTCCCGGCAGGAGGGCGGCGGGATATAGATCCCGCGGAGCTCTCCAGAGCGCAGATGCCGGGCCAGTTTTCCTGCATCTACATGGTCCGTCTTGGTACGCCGTTCCTTGTCGCTCGTCGGGACGTCGGCAGGGTTGACCACGATGCAGTCCACGCCCAGCCGCGTGAGCTCATCGTAGATCCAGAATCCGCAGTATCCCGCCTCGTACACGCAGTGGTAGATGGCCCCCGGAAAGTGACGCCTCAGGTAGCGGACCAGGCCCGCCGGATCCGGCTCCATCGAAAACCGCCGGTGATAGCTCTCCCCCACCAGCACGCACACCTTCCAGGCCCTCAGGGCAACGTCCAGGCCGGCAAATACGTGTTGACCCGTGAAATCAGGCTGAGTACATTCCATGGTAAGCCTCCCTTCTCGAGTGGTACATTGTTTGTTGACGCCACAATATACCTCCCGGAATCGAGGCTTACGTCTTAATCATACGGTCTACGAACCCGGGCCTCTGGAATCTCCAGAGGCCCGTTTGTTTCAATGGGTTACAGCTGCAGACGTGGTTGCAGGTGCAAGTCGGGGTGGTGCAATAACAGAACTACATCCTTATTCGCGGAGCTGCTTTCGACACTGCATGATTCGAGGGCTACTTCATCAGCAGGGCCTTCCTCACCTCAATATGATTTCCAGCTCCGCTCTTTGAGTCTCGCCCGATGGCGGAGTCCAGAGGGCGGACATGGAGCCTGTACAAATAGACTCCGCTTGGAAGACGTGACGCATCGAACTTCACTTCGTGGTATCCCACCTCCATCTCCCCTTCCACCAGCGTCGCAACCTGCTGTCCTAGCGTATTGAAGACGGTCAGCCTCACGTACGACCTTTCTGGCAGCGCGTAACGGATAGTCGTGCTCGGGTTGAAGGGGTTCGGATAGTTCTGCTTCAAAACGAACCTGATCGGGTGTGAACCATCGAGAAAAGGTACATCCGTAGCCAGCGGGCTTTCGCATGCACCAATATCGGGGCTTGTGCCACTCGGTTGCGGCCGCGGACCACCATAGAAACAGAACGATGGCGCGTGATGCCAGACACTCGCGATGTGCATTGAGTCGACACTTGCGATATGCATTGAGTCGACGCCAGCAGCGATGCACAGACTGGAATCTGACAGACGGTAGGTGCTGTCAACGAAGAGAGGGTCTGCATCGATATTCCCCAGCGTATCATCCCGCCCCCCCCGGACATCCGAATAGAAAAGTTCTACCCCCCCATACGTGTTTGGTTGGTGCCACGCGGTCCATTCGGGGACATCGCCCAGGTAGATCTCTCCCCACTCCGTTGTGTCCTGGAGCTGATTCCACACAATATTGTTCAGCAGAAACGGCACATGATTCATGATGTGGAATCCGGAGCCGTCCCCGGCTGTATTGTTCACAATCGTGTTGTTGATGAACGCAGGTCTCGGAATGTATTTGCCCCGGGAAGTCAGATTCGTGGTTTTGCCGCAGTATCTCCAGATCGAAACTCCGCCACCCAGATAGCCTGCATGGTTGTCATGTATGAGGTTGTTGTAGAACAGTTCCCCGGGATCGTCGTCCAGGGTACCTGAGGGCGTGTCAATATAGGCAATGTACACTCCTCCCCCGAAGCTCCGATAGCCCAAGGCTTGATTGCCGGTGATGACGTTGTTGCGAACGACCTTGACTCCCGGACTCGGAAATGCGATCCCAAGGCCGAGTCCGCCACCCATTGCTTTCCAGGGTCCCAAGTCAACGCACGTATTATCCTTGATGAGGTTGTGCTCGATGATGAAGTTCACGGACACATTCGGTCGATCAGACAAGATACTCATCCCTCCCCCACCAGGCTTCTCCCCTTCGACCCTATTGCCCGCAATCAGATTCCCCCGGACAACAAGGAACGTTCCGGGAACACCGAGCGGGTTGGATCCAAGGCCCCCGTTACCTGCCTCCAGATATGGATCAGGAACCGACGTATGATTTATGACATTTCCCGTTATATGGTTGTCCAAAATCAGCGCACTCGACCCAGCAACCAACACACCTCCCCCAATCCTGGCATATGCTCCGTCGAGGAACATGCGCGTCCCGAAGCCGCCTGTGATGGTGAAGCCACACAGCACAGTGGTCGTATCTCTGCAGAATGCGATCGTTACAACGGTTCCCAGGTCAGTATTGACAGGACGGCTCCCATCGATGATTGTGTTGGAGACGTGGCTTGTGTCTCCATCCACGGCGTAGTGACTTGCGACAACGATCGACTTACTCTGGATGACGATGTTCTCATAGTACCGACCCTCTGCCACCAGGACTGTGTCCCCGTCGCTAGCTGCGTCGATTGCAGCCTGAATCGTCGGGTAGAACGACGGAACACTCAACAACCGCCTTACCGTTGCCACCCCGATCTCTCCGACCGAGAAAGGGCCATAGTCGTAATACATGCAATAGGTTGAACCTCTGACTGCAACGGCCGGCACCTCAACGGTGGCATAGGGATTTGCGGCGGCATACGGATCATCCTGTTTCGTGTACACGGGATTAGCATCGTACTTGGTCCAATGAACACCGTCGATACTGGTCGCATAGCCTATTCCCGCTACGGTCCCATTCTCCTTGTCTCCATAATAGAACATTTCAAAGCCGGCCGGACTCGGCAAGACCCAACAGAAACAAGCCCTTGAGGCATCCCAACTCCCGGTCGAACCTACTGTGAGTACCGGGTCGCTTGAGCCAGGTGTGGGGGGGTCGTTGTACTTGGTCCAGACAATCCCGTCAGGAGAGGAAGCCATGCCCACCTGCCAAAACCCCAGTGGAAATTCCAGGTTGCTGGCGGTATAGTACATCAGGTATCCCGAATCAGTTCGCACAGCGGAACTGGGGGCAATGAACCCGGCATCCCATTCTCCAGGACTTCCCACCGAGAGCACCGAAGCATCAAGCCGGGTCCATGGACCTTCCGGGCCGTCTGCGGTTGCGCGCCCGATGAAGTCCCCCGGCCCCAACCCACCGGATGATTTCGCACCATAGTACATGATCCACGCCGATTCTTCTACCAGCACTATCGCACCACTCACAGCGTACGCATCGAACCCGCTCCCATCAGCTGCCAATACCGGATTGGCGGCACTCTTGGTGAATGCAAATCCGTCTGCTGATACAGCTAGTCCGATCGCCAAAGGCTGCGATTCAGCGTTTACAGTCCCTGTGTAGAAGATGTACGTCGAGTCATTGTGACTCACAACGCTGGGTGCGAATGCGGCGCCGGCATCCCATTGTCCAGCCGCACCCTTCCCGAGCACCGGGTTCCCGGGGTGAGCGTTGAAGTGCCAAGGCTGAGACGACGCATTGCCGCTGAAGAGCACGACGGCAAGGGCAAGGATCGACGCCGATGTGAGAACACCTGTAGCGTTCATTTTGCACCTCCTCTGATATTCCCGCCGGACCACTGCTCCACCTTAAGCGATGCGGCTCAGTCACAGCGCGTTGTGCTGTCTCTCGGTGGATCAACGGCAGATCGCTGACTGCAAGGTTAGGGTGCGCAGCGAAACTCAAGGATACCAGACCTTTCGATCTGCCCCTGGTCACAGCATCGCTTGCAAGATAGGCTTCGGTGTACCCGGAAGTCTATCCACAATTCAGCATTCTCCTGCGATCTTTCAGCATAACCACCTGATTTCAATGCCATCAGGTCCCGACAGGCCTCATCTTCGAGGATGCAGTACGGTTTTCGCGGGTGTCACATGGTGGGTACGACGGGGGTATCCGAGGGGGAAAAGCCGAATTTCCTTCTGTAGGACTGTGCGAAATGGGAAAGGCTGTTGAAACCAACTTCAAATGCAGCTTCCGATACCGTTGCAGCCCTTCGTTCGAGCAGCTGACGCGCCCGCTCCAGTCGAATTGCACGAATGAACTCATTGGGATGCAGGCCGGTGATGGCGGTCAGCTTGCGTTCCAGCTGGGAGACGCTGAATCCAACCTCCCGGGCAAGGTGCTCCACACCGAACTGGTCGTCCCCAAGATGCCGCTGCACAGTGGAGAGACATTTCTGCAGGAATGCGTCGTCCAGAGATACCACCGGAATAGCCTCCGGAACAAACCGCCATTCACGGCTGAATCTCTCCCTTAACCGGTGCCGGAGAGCGATGAGATTTCCGACGCGAGCCTTGAGCTCCCCAAGATCGAATGGTTTTACGAGATAGTCATCGGCCCCCCACTGCAATCCCTCCACCTTGTCCCTCGAGGTGGCTCGTGCAGTCAGCAGGATGACCGGGACATGGCTGGTCCGCTCATCGTTCTTGAGCCTCCTGCAAAGCTCGAATCCGTCCATCCTCGGCATCATGACGTCACTTATCACGAGGTCAGGGATCTCGTCAACCGCACGTTGCAGTCCTTCCTCACCGTCGGTCACACCATCAACGCGATAGTCCGCTCTGAGCGATCCAGTGAGGTACGCACGCATATCCGGATTGTCCTCCACCACGAGCACCAGCGCTTTGTGCCGGGCCCCGGATTTCTGGACTGGCCTCACCGTGCTCGACTGCGGCAGGGGCACATCCGAGGACTCCCCGGGATGACCCTCCGCAACTTCTGATTCAGCACTACCCTCCACGATCTCATCTGAACTGAGGTGGCTTTTCCCGAGGGGGAGCAAGATTCTGAATGTCGTCCCCTTCTGCACGCGGCTCTCCACGGAAATGCTCCCCCGGTGCAGGTCGACGAGTTCTTTTGCCAGGGCCAGGCCGATACCGCTTCCCCCCAGCTCACGCGCCGTGGCATCCTCGACCTGGTAGAATCGTGAGAATATCTTTTTCAGGCTTTCGGGCGGGATTCCGATCCCGGTATCCGTCACCGTGATCTCGACATGGCGGGCCTCTGCGAGATCCCCCTCCTTGCGGAGCTCATTAGCCGCGAGCGAGACACCCACCAGAACTTCCCCCCCGTCCGGCGTGTACTTGAACGCATTGGAGAGCAGATTGTATATCACATTCTCGAATTTCCCGGGGTCCAAATACGCCTCGACACGGTCAGGACGTGCCGTAAATGACAGGCATATGCGCCTCAATCTGGCATGGGACTCAAAATTGGCAATGACTCTGCCCATGAAGCGCACCAGGTCAACAGGGCGGGCCTGAAGCCTCAGCCGTCCGGCTTCGATCTTCGCAAGGTCAAGAAGCTGCTCGATGAGCCTTTGCAGACGCCGTGCACTCCGTTCCATGATGTGAAGGTCGTGACGATCCAATTCATCGCGAGTCCGGGCCAACAGCTGGGAGACGGGGCCCAGGATCAACGTCAACGGCGTCCGGAACTCGTGCGAAATGTTTGCAAAGAAGTGGGACTTCATGGAATCGAGTTCTTTCATTTTCTCCGATTCCACACGTCGCAGTTCAAGCTCGTGCTGGTACCGGAGACGACGGCTTTGCAGCCGCCAGAGTCCCAGGATAGTCGCGATGGCCACGAGAGCATATCCAGCGTACGCCAGGTTCGAACGCCACCAGGGCGGCGTGATGGTGATGGCGATCGAAGCCCCTTCCTCGTTCCACACTCCACGGTTGTTGGATCCTTTGACTCGGAAGATGTACTCGCCGGGGGAGAGACTGGTGAAGCTGACGGATCGTTCCGTGCCGCAGTTGATCCACTCGTCCAGGAAACCCTCCAGTTTGTATGCGTATTGGTTCTTCTCGGGATCAGTGAGATTCAAGGCTGCGAACTCAAACGAAATGGCATTCTGAGAGTACGGAAGTGTAACATGACGAACGAACTGGATGACGGTGTCAAGCTTCAGACTTTGGTGGAAGACCCTGATGTCCGTCAAACGGACCGGAGGAACATGCGTGTTTCGGCGGAGCTGTTCCGGATAGAATCCGACAGACCCTGATGCACCGGAAAACACCAGTTGTCCATCGGGTCCTCTTGCGGCATTCTGGCGGCTGCCGCCGAAGTCAGCGAAGGGCAGACCTTCGCTTGTGCCGTAGCTCGTGATATTTCCGCTTCTGATATCGTACATGGAAATGCCCCCGGTCGTGGCGCACCAGATATTTCCCTGGGCATCCTCCAGCACCTTGAGCACATAGTCACTTGCCAGACCGTCTCCTACAAAGTAGTGCGTAAACCTCTCGGTCGTCAGGTCCAGTCGATTCAGACCAAAAGCCGTCGCGATCCACACAGCATTGGTGTCCACGATGACCGGTCTGATAATGTCGCTTGTCAGATTATAACTCAGGCCATTCCGTTCACCCGGGGAACGCACGTACCGCTTCACATCGACGGACCGATCGGTCTCCATCCGGACCCTGAAGACCCCATCACCAACCGTCCCCACCCAGAGGAGTCCCGATTCATCTTCGAAGAGCGAGCCTATCTCTGCTACTTCGGTGCTTCCGGAGATGAGATCGATCTTGTCAAATCGATTTAGCCCTCTGTCGTACAGCTGGAGCCCTCGATCCTGTGACGCCACCCAGAGATCACCGGTTCGCCGCATCAGAATTGCTCTAGGATAATCCGGCACAAGACCAGACGGACCAATTCCTTCGTGCGAAAAACGCTCGACTGCCCCATTGCGAGGGTCAAGCCGATTCAGGCCACCGCCGTTTGTTGCCAGCCATATGTACCCGCTTTCATCTTCACAGATTCCGTTGATACAGTCTGCACTGAGGCTGTGGGGATCGCCCGGACGTCGTCGGAAGTTCGTGAAACGATCGGACCGGAAGTCGTATCTGTCAAGGCCGGTAGAGTAGAGGCCAAACCAGAGATTTCCCGATCGGTCGAAGAATACGCTCTGGACGCCCGTGCTGCTCATGCTGCTCAGGTTTCCAGCGCGCCATCGGTAGTGGATAAACGGACTTTGGTGGCGGTCGTACTTGAACAGCAATGATCCGAAGGTGGAGATCCACAGGTTCCCCCAGTGATCCTCGTACAGAGAAGACACAATCTCCTTCCACAACGCCTGATAGGGTGTGAATGACGGTTTCCTTCCAGCCGACAATGCCTGCAAAGGAATCGAAGCCAGCCCTTCGTCCCAGGTGCCAACCCACAAGGTCCCTTCGTGGTCGATGAGGAGCGAACCGATCCTGTCGGAGGGGAGAGAAGCGCGATCGGAGGCGTCGTGCCTGAAGCGGTGAAATCGTTCAGTCCTCGGGTCGAACATGTTGATCCCCCCGCCATCGGGTATCGCCAAGAACCCTGTGCCGATCCAGAGATTCCCCGATTCATCTTCACAGATGGAACTCACCGTATTGTGGCTCAGGCTTCGCGGATTGCCGGGATCGTGTCTGAAATGCCGTATCTCACTTGTTCTTGGGTCAATCCGCTTCAATCCCCCCCGGATTGTGCCCGCCCAGACATATCCCTGACGATCTTTGTGCAGAGCAAGAACAAAATTGTCACCCGAAGGGTAGCCGGGCGAAGCAGTGTCGGAACAGTCATATACTCTGCAGTGTGGGTTTCCCTGTGAATCCAGAACCAGGTTTATGACACCTCGATCCTTGGTACCAAGCCAGACCGAGCCGTCACCGTCGGTGACAATCGTCCACACGTCCATGTGAGCGAAATGAACGAACCGATCGGTTCTCTGATCATAGTAATTCAGGTCACCCCCATAGGTCCCGATCCAGAGATTCCCGCGATGATCTTCATCGATATCCGTTACCCAGAGGTCCGAAATCGCACTAGAATCATTGAGGGCGACCGTGTATTGCTTGAAGCGGTAGCCGTCGTAGCGGTACAAGCCCACCTCGGTGCCGATCCAGAGGAAGCCGAACGAGTCCTGAAACACGCACGTAGGGATGACGAATCCGAATCTCTCAAATCGCGGTTCGACGGATTGGGCGTTGAGGACGCTGGACGCGAGGAGTGCAATGACAAGCATGGCGTACCGGCCGCATTTCTTCAGCTCTTCCATGGCAGGTCAAATGATTACATGCACCGAGTATATGCTGGCATGAGCCTCGGCAGAGGCGGCCTTGGCGTCGTGGGCGAATCGCTGCCTAGCTTCTGAGTCCAGCGTGAATACGGAAGGGAGGAATTCGAGCGCAAGCGGGCGGTCGAGCCTGAGGTCCTGGGCTTTGTAGGCAACACCCATTGCGCCCCTGCCGAGGCGCTCGAGGATCTTGTAGTGAGAGACAGTCTGGCCGATCATGGGAAGACTACATGGGCGCGTAGGGGGGACTAGTTCCATCCGACCTCTGAACTGCTGATACATCACATTTGAAAGCACTTCCCCTGACTCCTAGATATGGTCTAGGTCCCTTCTTCAATCACGGGGGTGGCCGCCACAGCCACAGATCTTGGGTACGGTCCAGCCCCCAGCGGCCCTCAATACTTGGGGTACAGTCAGGGGTCAAGACAGCATGTGGCCGGAATATGCGCTAGAAAAGGCCGAAGTGCAATTCAACGTTTCTGGCAACCCGGGCCCATGACTGAGTCGCTGCATCTGCTGCCCGGGCTGGAACTTATAGGAATTTGTCGGATTTGAGGGGTTTTGTTCGCTGCGAGGTGCGAAGATCTCCAAAAGAGGCACTTCCCGTCTGACGGTGAAAGTTGCAGGTTGATCGAAGTTCGGGTCCCCGCTGTCATGATAAGACGCAAGCCCCGATCGGTTCTTCTCTATAGTAGTTCTCCGTTCGTTGTGTCCGAGACAGACTGCCATGGATGCTGTCATAAGTAGACACATGCCTCACAGGCACGGCTACATCTCCTTGATCACGATGACAATGTCTCCGGGCGCGCAGTCTACAGAAGAGCAGATCCCACGGGTGCGCGGGACTGCAGCGGGGACCGAGCGCTTGCCCGGATATGTCGATAAACGTGGCTGTCTCTCTCGTCCGTTCTCTCCTTATGCAGTTTCAAGTACTGCTTCGACGTACGGCTGCTCGTTCTTCAGGACATACCGGATCCGGTTCAACAGTTTCCTCGCGATCCGCACGATCGCCTGATTCCGGGGCATCCGGGCTGAGAGCGTGCGGAATGCCATCATGAGGGCTGGATCCTGTCTTGCCGCCACCCATGCGCTCTCGATCAACATGTGCCGCATCGCAGGATTTCTCCGGGGCGTCATCCCCGTGTCATGCTCCTCTTCCCCGCTGGACCGCTCTCCCGGAACAAGCCCGGCGTAGCTCGAGAGCTCATCCAGGCTCCGGAACCGGTCGATCCTCATCAGCTCCGTCAGGAGCGTCATCGCCGTGATGATGCTGATCCCGGGAATCGTACAGAGAAGCTGTATCTTCTTCTGGTACGGTTCCTGGTGGGACAGTGTACGGATCTGGCGTGTGAGGCGGGTGATCTGGGCCCTCAGGAACAAGAGCTCTTGAACGAGGGCTTCCAGGGAGTCTCCCCTGCTCGTCCGCTCCCCGGCAAGGCGTTCCAGCCACCGGATGTACGGCCCTGACCAATACCGTTCGCTCCGTTCCTCCGCGCACTTCTCCCCGTAGAAGCGGAGCAGGGATTTGATCTGGTTCTTACAGCGCGTCTGCTTCCGCACGCACTGCGCACGAGTCCTCACGAGCGTCCGGTCCTCCCGGCACCACGGAGGCGGGATATAGATCCCGCGGAGCTCTCCCGAACGGAGATGCCGGGCGAGTTTCCCCGCATCCACGTGGTCTGTCTTAGTGCGCCGTTCCTTGTCGCTCGTCGGGACGTCGGCCGGGTTGACCACGATGCAATCCACGCCCAGCCGCGTGAGCTCATCGTAAATCCAGAATCCGCAGTATCCCGCCTCGTACACGCAGTGGTAGATGGCCCCGGGAAAGTGCCGCCTCAGGTACCGCACCAGCGCCGCAGGATCCGGCTCCATCGAAAACCGCCGGTGGTAGCTCTCCCCCACCAGCACGCACACCTTCCAGGCCCTCAGGGCAACGTCCAGGCCGGTAAATACATGTTGACCCGTGAAATCCGGTTGTGTATGTTCCATGGTAAGCCTCCCTTCTCGAGTGGTACATTGTTTGTTGACGCCACAATATACCGCACGGAATCGAGGCTTACGTCTTAATCATACGGTCTACTCGATAACCCTGCAACTTGCGTTGCAGGGTTTGTTTTTGAGGGGTGGCGATCCACCCCGTGATTCGCTAAACCTGCAACTCCGGCTGCAGGTTTTCTTTTTCTGGTGAACAGCTCTTCCAGTTCGGCGCTCACTGCCGGCACCCCGTAAGGGGGACTTATTCCATCTGTCCTCTGAACAGCCGATATTTCTCTCTGGCAGGCAGTTCCCCTCACTCCCAGAGCAGACATGGTCCTCTTCCTGGCGTCCCTCCTCCGCCTCCTTCTCCGTGCATTCAGCTCAAAAGGCGCTATCCTCTCTGAGAACGCCGTGCTCAAGAAGGAGAACGAAATCCTCTTGCGCAGAGCCGGCAAGAAACGGGCCCGCTTCTGCTTCTACGACCGGTTCTTCCTCGTTGTCCTGAATCGGGCATCTGACATCAAGCACCACCTGACGCTGGTCAAGCCCGCAACGGTGCTTGCCTGGCAACGGACACTCATCCGGCGGTCGTGGACATTTGAGCACCGTCCAGCCAAGAAGGGTCGAAAGCCTGTCGACACCGAGATCAAGGACCTGATCCTGTCCATGAAGAACGACAACCTGCTCTGGGGCGTGAAGAGGATTCAGGGCGAACTCCTGAAACTCGATATCTCCTTGAGCACAAAGACAATCCGCAAGATTCTTCAGTCCTTCAGGCGGCGAGGGAAGATCCGGAGGTCCCTCACCTGGAAGAAGTTCCTGGAGACCCAGATGCAGTCCATTTACGCGATGGACTTCCTTACGGTCGATACTATGCTGGGGAAGAGGATCATTACGTCTTCGCGGTCATCTCGCACAAGACACGCGAGATCGTGCGGTTCGCCATCACCGAGAACCCGACCCGGGAATTTGTCCGCCAGCAGTTGATCCTATTCACCGAACGCATGGCTGGCACAGCATATCATGATTCATGACAATGCGCCGATGTTCAATATCGACTTCGCGGCATACGGTCTGGTCTCGATCAATACCGCAGTGGAAGCGCCGAACATGAACAGCATCATGGAGCGGTTCTTCAGGACCGTAAGGAGAGAAGCCTTGGACAATTTTCTACTGCTTGGCAGGGATCAGATCCAAGGGATTCTGGAGGAGTATATCGCCTTCTACAACACCCAGCGACCGCATCAGGGGATCCGCCAGCAGATCCCGAAACCTGGTGAAGCAGAGAGAACCCGTGGTCCCATTCGCAAGAATGCCGTTCTGGGTGGGTTACACCACCACTATTCGAGACAGGCGGCATGACGTACGGAATAAGTCCCCCCTGCGGGGTCACAGCTGTGGGTGCGGTTACAGATCCCAGCCGTGTTGCGCAATAACAGAAGTACCTCTTGAGTCGCGGAGCCGCTCCCAGTACCACATCACGCACGGGCTACTTCATCAAGAGCGCCTTCCTCACCTCGATACGATCTCCAGCCTGGAATCTGTAGAGATAAACCCCGCTTGGCAGTCGTGACGCACCGAACTTCACTTCGTGGTATCCCGCCTCCGTCTCCCCATCCACCAGCGTCGCGACCTGCTGTCCGAGGGTATTGAAGATGGTCAGCGTCACGTGCGATCTCTCTGGCAACCCGTACTTGATGGTCGTGCTCGGGTTGAAAGGGTTGGGGTAGTTTTGAAGCAGCTCGATAGTTGTCGGATGTTCACCTGGCCTTACCTCTATTGCAGTCGTCGGCTCTGTCGAGCGAAACACCCCGTCATTTGTCCCCACATAAAGGAAGCCGTTCGTGTCGATTACAAGCGACGTCGCATACAGGTTGGTAAGCCCGTCAATGATGAGCTCCCACGATTGTCCCATATCGGATGTCCGGAAGACACCAGCCCCAGGTGTTGCCGCGAAAAGATGTCCTCTCCTGTCGGTGATCAGGCCAAACACCTGAGCATCAGCGAGGCCAATATTCTGCCAGTTCACCCCATTATCCGTTGAACGGTACACTCCATAGCTAGTGCCGACAAACGCGTTGCCAGAGCTGTCAGCATAGATGGTATAGAGTTCAACACGCCTGTCGTAATCGACGGCGCGGCCATGCCAACCGTAGCCTTGAGGCCCTCCCCACGTCCAGACCGTGCTTCTGGAAGCGGGGAGTATGTCCTTGCCAGGGGTCACCTCAACCATCAGTGCAATGCCGTCGCTCATCCCTATGGGGAGCCAGCTCACGCCATTATCGTTAGATCGCAGAAGCGCGCCTGTCGGTGGATCATATGGCGGATTCGTTCTAAATGTCGCAGCCAGGAGAATCGTGTCATCGAATGCCGCCACCCCCGGAACATCCCAGCCCGCGAGGGGTTCGGACCCATGCCACGTTGTGCCATCATCCGTCGACCACCGTCCACCGGCGCTGCCGAAGAAGACAACACTGGCATTACACGCAATGTCGTACACAGGTGCACCAGGAGAAGCGACAGTCATCCAGGAATTTCCCGAGTCGGTGGATTTGTAGAGATAGCCTGTCCAGCCGATCCTCGTGCCGGCGAAGAGAGATCCTGTAGAAGACCTTGCCAGAGAAATCACCGGGTACACAGGCCCTGAAGTTTTCTCCCACAAAAGGCTTTGCGCGAACATTCGAGAACATGCCACGGTCAAGGCAAGCAACACCAATTGTCTTTTCATTTCGGCCTCTCGTCCGCGGGGGATTCCTGATCCCAACCTTCGTTGAAGCGCCTTGGCAGCATTGGTAGTGCGGGCCTGAGGTGAGGTCAAATCGTTCGCATCCAATGGTCACTCAGCCTCAAGCATCCTCAACCTAGGGCTTTTTCGAGCTTGCGGGCACGCAGTTACTATCAAGCAGGCATTTCACAATGTTGATCGTAATCTGTTTTGTCCGCCTATAATCATCCGGAAAGGTCGCCTGAGAGTCAAGGGCACAAATCCAACCTGCAGCACCCTGGGAAAAGACTTTGGCCCCTGTGGCTGCATTCTCATAGTACACCATTTGCCACAAGATGCAGATGGAATCTGGCTCTGCGTAGCTCCATACATATGCATCGGCGAGAATGTCCACAGGAACATCCGGTCGGCTTATCAATGTGTTGTCTACTTCACCGTTGACGATCCCACATGGGATGCCGTTCGATGGATATCCGATGCCAAAGATATCCCCATTCTTCAGTCCGGTTCCGTTGAATATCCAATGATCAGCCTTCCTGACAATGGCAGGAGGTGACGCCCGATTGTAGCCTGTCTGATATTCGGAGCCTAAGAACTTCGCCTCGTGGAATTCCGCACCGAGATTCCGCCATTTGTCAATTGCCACGGTGTCGAGGCCATTGTCCTTCCTGCAGTAGAGCTTCAGATAGTCGCCTTTTGTGCTGTCCACCCAATGAATCTGCCAGTAACAGGTATTTGGCGCGAATCGAGCGATATGACCACCCAGAGTATCCAGGAACTTGATGGTGTTCGTCCTCTCGTTAGCTGACCAATACTCGTCATGGTTCCATAGAATGAGTAGCTGGTAATGTCTCAGAAGATCGTACCCAAATCCTTGACCTGCAATGTCGAGATCGATATTATTGCAGTAATCCAGCGTGTAACCGCTGTCGGTCAATACCTTTATGAAATTCTGTGCGAAGTACGTGAGCGACTGAGATTGCACCATGGTGATCGGGCGGTCCATGGCTACAGTATCCGTTGGCTGCAACGTCGCATCTTGATCGCGGGAATAGAGGGAGCCGCCTCCCCAGTAGTTGTACGCCTGAAATGTGTTAAGCTCATACTTGAAAAGGATCTTGGAGTTGGAGGGGAGGGTGGCTGACCTTATTACGAAACCGACCCAATAGTTCTTGGTGTCATCCACAGCGTGGGTCAACTTTGCATAGTAAACGCCACTCGGCCATCCAGTAGTCTGTATCGATACGCGTCCCGCCTGCCAGTATTGAAGGCAACCTCTCTTAAATTCGACGGGTCTTCGGCTTTCGTCCCCCCAGCCGATTTCACCTCCAACCGAATCATGGAGGGGAAAGAAGAACCCCCCAACACCTAATGCCTGATGCACAAGAACCGTGTCTTGTCCGCAGCGATAGATGCGGATATGGTAGTTGCTTGATCCGGGGGCTCGTTGACCGCGGCGATGCAAAGGAATGATTGGCAGCGAGCTTACGTACAGATTGAGAGTCTCACCGGACTTGAAGCTGTGGGGCCAGGCGAAGCCTTCGATTTCGTACCTCTCCCAGGCGCGGGCCATCTTCGACACAGGGGCCTCACGCCAACTCCAAGGGCTTTCACTCGTGCGCTGTGCATAGAGGGCGCAGCACGGGACCATGATGGCTAACGCTGCGATTAGCACGGGCAATGATCCAAACCTTCGCATAGCGATCCTCCTTCGTCACTAACATCTATCAGACAGCGCATCTTTCGAGAGCGCGTTCCCTTGGTTAGATGAATCGCTGGAAACAGAATCGCAGCTCTCGCTAATGAGAAGTATGTGCATTTGCACCCGCATGCTGAATCCCAGACTGCCGTTTGACCAAGTTGCCGAAACCCGTAGAGGAACCTATACCGTCCGATGTTTGGACCGCGGATAATTCTCTCTAGCAGGGAAATCGCCGCCTCACCCCAGAGCTGACATTGCACTCTTCTTCGCCTCCCTGCTCCGCTTCTTTCTCGATCTGACCAGTTCTAGAAGATCTATGGAATGGTACCGAAAACCTGTCACGGAGAGTCGGTAGAAGGTGCGTCCATTTCAGCTTCAATGACCGGTTTCTCCTCGTTGTTCCGAATTGGGCAGCCGATCTCAAGCACCGGCTGACCCTCGTCAAACCGGACACGCTGCTAGCCAGGCAACGGACCCTCATGCGGCGGGTCTGGACACTGAACACATTCCAGCCAGGAGCTAGATTCAGAGGATTCTGGAGGAGTACGCCACCTTCTACAACCCTCAGCGACCGCATCAGGGGATCCACCAGCAGATCCCGAAGCATGCTGAAGCACAGAGAACGGTCGGTTCCATCCGCAAGGCTGGCGTGCTAGGTGTATTACACCATCAATATTCGAGACAGGCGGCATAACGTAGTGAATAAGACTCCCCCTCTGGCACTACCTTGTCCTGATTAGCAGCCAACAAGAAGCCCGAACATCGCTGCCCGGGCTGGCCTGCACGTTGCTGGAATGCATGTCACCGGACGAGTTGCATCCGGGTGGTCTGGACGGTTCCACCGGCGAAGAGCCTGGCAATGTATGCTCCACTCGGCAATCCGCCCGCGTCGAATATCGCTTCATGTGACCCTGCGTTCACTTCCCCTTCCACAAGTGTCGCCACTTTCTGGCCGAGAGTGTTGAACACCAGAAGGGTGACTTGTGAACGGTCGGGCAGGGTGTAGCGGAGAGTGGTCGAAGGGTTGAACGGGTTGGGATAGCTTGAATCAAGTCTGTAACGGCGTTGCGCCACGCCAGCGAGATCCGCCGGGCGATCCTCATACAGTCCTGTGGTTGAGACAGTGTTGGAAAAGTCCGGTGATTCCTTCGTTCCGTCTCCGCTAATGGATCGCACTTTGTAGAAGAAGGTGGTGGCTCCACCACCGATTGACACCTGCGTGTCAGTGTAGCTTGTATCACTGATGGCGGTAGGCGTGAGCAAGGTGGATCCGCGATAGACCTTGTACTTGGCCGAAACTCGTGGATCAGACTTGCGCCATGTCAGCTTTGGGTGGCCACCCGAATTGGTGAGCGTCAGATTGGTCGGATTCGTCGGCTGGAATTTCGAGGCCGACTGATAGCCCCCGCCCCATGCACATTGCAGCCAGAGCTTGAGGATTTGACCATCGACAATCAAGGTGTCGGGGTTGCCAGGTCGTCTCCACCACCATGCCGGGGCATTATTGTCCCACGTGTAGATGATGTCAGGATTCTCGCCACTGTAGCCAACCCGATCGTCTGTCAGGTCGATGTAGAAAAAGGCCTCAGCCGGGTAAGTGGAATGGTAGATCTTGTACAACCCGTACGCAAGCACGGGGTCATTGAATTCCGAAGAGCACACCAGATCCCACCCTTGCGGGGGCGAGCATTGATCGCAGTCGCCGTAGATGTAACGGTGAGACGAGCCATAGTCTGAGGTCAGGTACCCGCCAGAATCCCATCGCGCACCCTGAGCTTCTGCCACGAAATGCATCGTCGCACCGTTGGTGTTCAGGGTGTTTAGGATCACTTCGTCGTCGGCGACAGGGTCTTCCTGCGGGAGCACAGTCACCCATGGAATGGTGAACAATATGCAGAGAAGTGAGAATCTCGTTAGGTTTGCGTTCATGTATCTGCCCTCTTGTCTTGAGGTGTGGTCCATGGTCACTCCACGAAGAAGATTCCGAATACCTCAGTTGGTGTTGTGCTGCCAGACGGGAGCAACAGTATGCCACTTGATGTGATCGCAGGTGAAGTAGACACCTCAATATGAGGGTTGAATACCAGCTTCCATTTCGTTGTCCCGCTGGGATGAACGCTGAAGTATTCCCCGTCACTTCCGCTGCCAGCATAGACCGTGTTGGCGGCATCACAGACCATGTGTTCAGGGAACCACCGACCTAAAGGATGTGTCCACAAAAGATTCCCACTCTGATCAACAGAGCAGAGATGGTAGAGACGGTCCGGTTTCTGAGCAGCGAAGTAGATGTTGCCATTCCAGTCAATCGTTCCCCCGACTACATAATCCCCCACCGTCAGCGCCCATCGGCGGCTGCCGTCGGGCCGAATACTTACCAGAGAATCACGCGTCGCAGCGTAGATATTGCCTGAGTTGTCTACCATTCTGAAGTCGTATTGCTCACTTTCCAGCTGTGGGTAGAACCATTTCGTGCTTCCGTCTAACGCCAACGCATACATCCCTAGCGGCCACCCTCCCACGTAGAGCGTACTTCCATCAGGCGAGAAGACCGCATGGGAGTAACCCGAAAAGCCACCCGCCCTGCTCCATTTCACCTTTCCCTCGGGTGTGATCGCATACAGAGTCCCCCCTTCAGTGCCCGCATAGAGCGTGCCGTCCATCCCAATGCTCATGCTGTTTTCGAGAAACCTCTCGGGGACTGCCAACAGCCACTTGATTGTCCCGTCGGGATTGATGGCATAGATCGCCTCATCCAGCGAGTTGGTATAGATGGTCCCGTCAGAGCTGACAATCAGTCGGGAGTAGAGCTTCTGCACGGAACTTGTCTTGTGAAGGCTGTCGATACCCACCTTCCACTTGAGCGTCCCATCCGGGTGGAGGGCACAGATGGCGCATCTCAGGACATTGTCCGCGCTTTGGTAATAGATCGTCCCATCCTCTCCGAGCACGGGGCCGCCGGTGACTCTGAGCCCCTCTACATGCTTTGAGATCATTCCACTTGAAGCGGCGACATACGAGCTCCGTCCGGTCCCCTGGGCGTCATGATTTCCCATTGGCCAGGGTGAATTGGCCAGACTTGGCCACAGAATTGGATTCTGCCTGCCGGATGGCTCAGGTGGGGGGGGATCTGTTCCCAAGTCAGAACACGAAGCCAGGAGGACGAAGAAGATCACGGCCAACGCAAAGTGCTGGAGACGACTGACAGTAGTCATCCCCGGGCGGATCTGTGATCGACTCGAGAATGGAGTGTCGCGAAGAAGAACAGGAGTTGCCCCAGACGCTGATTGCATGGCTGCCTCCTGCGAGTGTCTGGCTGCAATATAGAGAGGAAATTGACGGTGTCAAACGGGGGAGGCCGGGCAGGCCTCACCTGGTGACGGGTCGGAACCTGTCACCCGACGCCGGCCGTATTTGCTGCCAGGCTGAAATCGTTTGACATTGGCCGAATTTGGTGGTTCTGATCAGCAGTGTGGTGCAAAGAGGCGTAGAAGAGGCAGTTCCCGTTGGACGGTGAAAGTTGCAGGTTGATCGAAGTTCGGGTCCCCGCTACGGACCCGAGCCTCTGGAGATCTCCAGAGGCTCGTTTGTTTCAATGGGTTACAGCTGCAGGTGCGGTTGCAGGTTTAGGTCGGGGTGGTGCAATAACAGAAGTAGCTCGAATATTGCCTATTCGCTGGCGTCTTCACCGCACGACCGGGGATCACTTATTTTACCACGACCATCTTCCGGGTCTGAACCAAGCTCCCGGCGGTCAGCCGATAGAGGTACACGCCGCTTGCAAGGCCAGACCCGTCGAACTTGACCTCGTACGCCCCCGGATCTTTCCGTTCATTCACCAGCACCGCCACCTCACGGCCGAGCATATCATGGACAACGAGCCTTGCCGGACTCGTCACTGGCAACTGGTAACTGATCGTCGTTACTGGATTGAAAGGATTTGGATAATTCTGTTCGAGAGCAAACTCTACTGGTAGCGGAGTCTGCTGGCCCTCGACACTCACCGTGGGATCATATGTTACTCTGCTCACCCTACAGAGTAGCCAGCCGTTCGGATCCACAACGATCGAATCTACGATTCTCGAAGTCGCGATCCTAAATGTGTCCGTCTCGCTGCTTTGAAACACTCGGACAGTTGTATCTCCACCTGCATATATTAGCTTGAACTCCAGAGAAGTCTGGAAAAGCGGCGTTACTGACGGCATCGAGGCGGACTGTGTTGAAATGACTTTCACCTTACCGGATTCTCTGCTCCAACGAATAGCGAAGGTGGGATATCCCTCCCCATAGTACCACTGGGTAAAGAACGTACTGAAATTTCTTCCTGTTTTCCGCGTGAGATACGCTCTAAGATCCTCCGTGGTTATGGCGCGGCCGGCAAATTCGGCCAGGTACTCTTTTAGGAGCCGGAAGAAGAGGGAATCGCTCCCCAGTTCAAATCTGAGCATGTGAAGGAGTTTGGCTCCCTTCACATATGTTAGACGATTGTCCAATATACGATCTTCGTTGTATCTCTGAGCCGGGGGAATGTAGACGCTTCCGCCCGGAAGAGACATCACGAACTCTTTGTTGAACGCCATATAGCGTCGGGCCGTCGCCTGATCAAGGAAATGCTCCATCGCTATCTCTTCTGCGTAAGTCGCGAACCCTTCAGCGAGCCAAAGATCGCATTCAGTCAATGGACCAACTGTTGAGCCGAACCATGCATGACTCAACTCATGTGGAACGAAATATCCGTAGCTCCCCAGGGACACCACCACCAGGGTGTCAAATCTGAGTTCCGAAAAGAGGGAAAGCCCGAGGACGTACATGGCGCCGCCTTGCCAATCTGTGGTCACGAAATGGTGCTCGTTCCGCCAGAACGGGATGGGGCCGAAGAGCGAGCTGAAATATGCCAGGTACTCCTTCGATCTCTCAAGGACGGCGATCTGCTTGCTTAATTTGGGGCTTGCCGGGAAGAAGAAGCCACGGATAATCAATGAATCGCTGACTGCGGGTAGATAGAGACTGGTACTGTACTCCGAGTATGGTCCAACCACAAACGTGATGTCAGTGGGTGGGAGGCCCCATCGGCTGGCAAATTCCCACCGGATCCTTCCACCTCCCGCAGGTATGGTTCGGACCAGCGCTCCTGTCGCCACGACTTTGTTCGCCGGTTCGGTCGTGATGGCGATGTCCACGGAATCTGCCCAGTCTTCCAGCATGTCCTTGCAAGGGAACAGGTAGGATGCATAGAGGGCCCATACATACGAGTACATGAATGTCATACCGTACTTGGAACCACGGACTAACCCAACCCCTGTGTTCGCGTCGTCACCATGATAAAACACCTGTGAAGTGAATGAACTGCCACCCGGGATCGGCGGATTCAATGGGATCTGAATGAGGTTCTTTTGATGGACGAAAGACCGTCGGATTCCATCCACAAATACTGAATCGGCGATCATCGTTGCGCCACTGACCGTGTTGATCAGTGCGATGACGAGGGTATCGATGGGTGTGCCGCCCACCGATGCGCTCATGGTCGTGTTTCCTCCGAACGCAGTAACGGCGGTGGAGATGTTGAGGTCCAAACCGTAATATGTAACATCGTAGAGCAAGAGCTTATCGCGCATCGCAGAGGTGGTGGCATTGAGGGAAGCGGCCGAACTGGCAACAACACTTTTCGGTATCACTCTCTCTTCGTGTATGTTTCTTTGGCCAAACACACACTCCGAATTCATCAGAAGTATTGCAGGAACAAATCCAAGAATGCTCAGCAAACGTTGGCCCTGTTTCATAGACCACACTCCTTTCTGCGCGTCGCCACTGTAACACTGGGGAAGGATGCCACGGGGAGCCAGCTTGATGATTGGGCAGAGGTCAAGAACCGTGAATACTCTCCGGAAGGGCGAAATGGTTGGCATTTGATCTCCTTTCGTGGCGGGGGACTCACCATCGGTCAGGGGATATAATACTACTTATGAGAGGGGGGCAGATAGGATGTAGGTGGCAATGTTGGGCCACCACGTTGCATCCATTCAAAAAGAACACTCTGCGGGGCGATAAACACAGATTCTCGGCTTGCGGGCAGACTAGGCTGAGTTCTTAGATCCTCCGGTGGCCTCGGAGGCTTTGAGGAACTCGCTTGGAGTGACACCAAATTGCCGATGGAAACTCCTCGAGAAGTGTGATGGGTCGGTGAAACCCACCCTATAAGCGATTTCCGAAACTGTCCCCGTCCCATTCTTGAGCAAAGCCACTGCTCGATGGAGCCGTAGGTACCGGATGAAATCACTTGCTGTAAGGTTTGTGAGGGCGGTGAGCTTGCGGTGAAGCTGCGAACGACTCATAAGAAGCTCCGCGGCAAATCCTTCGACACTGAACTTCTCATCAGCCATTCTCCTTTCGACTATTGACTTTGCGCGCTGGAGAAATACATCATCCATTGAAGCGACAGCAATTTCGCCTGGCTTCAGCGGAACCGAGACGCTGAACCGTTCCCGTAGTTTTCGGCGGAGATCGATCAGGTTCTTCACCCTGGCAAGAAGCTCCTTCGGTTCAAATGGCTTGATGAGGTAGTCGTCAGCGCCAATCTCCAATCCCTCAATCTTGTTTTCACTGGCCGCTTTTGCTGTGAGCAGGACGATGGGAATGTGACTTGTCTTCTCGTCAGACTTCAATACTCTGCAGACTTCGAAGCCATCTTTTTTCGGCATCATCACGTCGCTGATGATGAGGTCGGGTATGAGTTCCAGGGCCTTTTCAATGCCTTCCTCCCCATCCCGCGCCTCCACCACTTGATAAGCCGAAACAAGATAGTCCTTGATGTATGCACGCACATCTGCATTATCCTCAACAATGAGGACGATCGCTTTCTGACCCTTGGCCTTTTCGAAATCCGGTTCTTCCCCTAGATCTTCAAAAGGCTTGTCGGCATCAAACATGTACACTTTATGAAACGGAGGCTCGGCGCTGACAGGCACATCGATGATCTCATCGTCCTTCAGGTGGCTCCGTCCCAATGGAAGTCGAACCGTGAATGTCGTCCCTCGGCCGACTTCGCTCTGCACCTGGATTGTGCCGTGGTGTAAGTCAACCAGCTCCTTCACAAGCGCAAGTCCGATGCCCGAGCCTTCATGTTCACGGGTTTGCAGAGCATCGACCTGGTAAAAGCGGTCAAAGACCTTGTCGAGCTGATCTGGTGGTATGCCGATGCCGGTGTCGGAGACAGTGAGCTCAAGCCATTCCCCGCCTCTCCCACTCACCCCCTCCGAGGATTTGCCGGTGCGTCAACGCGTGAGGGGGACTTGCACTCGACCTCCCTCCCTTCGGCGTAAACTTGAACGCGTTCGAAACCAGTCGCCAGAATCTTCTCCACCATGTCCTGGTCACAATAGACCTCAATATCTTCCCGGTCAGCGAGGACCCTTAGTGAAATGCCTCTTAAACCCGCGGACGATTCGAATGAGTACGCAATGCCCTTTACGAGAGGAACGATGTCCATTCGAGTAGTGCGCAATTTCATCGCCCCCGCCTCCAACCTGGAGAGGTCAAGCAACTGATTGATGAGCCTGAGAAGGCGCTGACTGTTTCTCTGCATCATGCTGAGGCTTCGTCTCTTCTTTTCTTCCGTCTCCACAGCCAACATCCCATTGAGCGGACCGCTAATAAGTGTCAGAGGTGTACGGAACTCATGCGAGATGTTGGCAAAGAACCGCGATTTGAGACGGTCGATCTCAGCGAGATGCTCCGCTTTGAAGTGATCCATCTCTGCCTGCTGCTTCAATTGAATTCCCCTCAATCGAAGTCGGTAGCCCACGAATAGCAGTCCAATGAGGATGCCGGC
>CAVPBI010000027.1:0-44359 GCA_963701735.1 uncultured Ignavibacteria bacterium
GCTGAGTCGAGCAGAGACATGAGCGTAGCGCTAATCCATAGAGGCGATAAGAACCGAAAGGAGGTGACCGTTTCGGCGTTTGAAACGATCGTATTGTGGGCATTCCTGCGCGTTGTTCCTGCCGGGGATGCAAGCCGTGAGTTTCTTCACCCATCCACACCATGGAGGTACGTATGAAGTCTTTCATCTCTCTGTGTGTCATCGCCGTGTTGGTGGTATTCGGCGGCGGAGGGGCCTACGCGCAATTGGATCCGGTGGGAGGCCCGTACACGCCTGACGCCAACACGGTCCTGCTGCTCCACTTCGACGGGGACCTGACCAACGCGGCCGGCACCCCTGCGGCGGCGGTAGCCCACACGACCACTCCGGGCAAGGTGTCCTTCCCCGGCACCGGTGTCCCGGGGCTCGGGCCGTGTGTTCGTCTGGACAACGGCGCGTCGGTGGACTCGACCTATCTGACGGTCGACGACAACGATGCATTCGATCTGACGGGCAGCTGGACAATCGAGGCATGGGCAAACATCTTCTCGTTCGGCGACAACAGCCAGGATTACCGCTGGGTCCCGCGCGTGGTGATGAAGCCCGGCGTCGACGTGTTCTGGCACCCGAACTACTGGCTGGAGATGTGGGGTGACAACAGGCTGTTCCACGCCGGGTACTACACCCCGAACGACGCGTTCATCAGCGTGACGTCCGAGAACAACATGTTCACCCCGGGTCAGTGGGTGCACCTGACGTTCATCCGCGACGTGGACCGCGGGATCATCGCGCAGATGGTGCACGATGTGAACAAGAACCTGCTGTCGTTCACCGCGGCCGGCTTCGATCCTGCCGTGGACGTTCCCAAGACGAACATCAATCCGATTCACATCGGCTGGGCCGGCGCGGTCGGGCTTGCCGAACCGAGCATCGATTCCTGGCTTGACGGGTTCGTGGACGAGATCCGGATCAGCAACGTGGTCCGCAACTTCGCCGGACCGCCGCTCGTGACGAACGTGGCGCGCCTGGCGAACCAGGCCGCGACGCTGCCGAGCTACGCGGTGACTGCAAAGATCCAGCCGTTCAACACCGGTGGATCGATCACGGCGGCGACGCTGTACTACCGGGTCAACGGCGGCGGATGGTCGACCGTCGCTATGAGCGGGGCGGGGGTCGATTACACTGCCACGATCCCCGGGCAGGCGGGCGGCTCGAAGATCGAGTACTACGTCAAGGCGACGGACAACAACAACCTGTCCTCGCTCGTGCCGTTGACGGCGGAAGCCGCCACCAATCCCCAGTACTACGCCTTCTACGTGTTCACGCCCAACGTCCAGGTTTTGCACCTGACGTTCGAGGAAGGCGCCGGGAACAATCCGATCGACCACTCGCCGAACAATTCGACGATCATCACGAAGCGCGTTCCGACATACTCGACCGATGCCAAGGAAGGCGCTGCCTCGATGTACCTGTACTATGATCGTCCGAACATCGACAGCGGATGGGTCGAGGCCGAGTCGCCGTTCCTGGCCGCCGAGGAGTTCTGCATCGACTTCTGGCTGAAGGCCGACACGACGGAGCATGCGTCGCGCATCATCAACTACGCGATGCAGAAGAACGACTGGAACAACAACAACTACGAGATCAGCTTCAGGAACAACTCCAAGGGAGTGCCCTGGATCACTGCGCGTTCCTGGAAGGCTTCCAACCTGAGCGCGGTCGTCCTTCAGGACACCAATGCCGTCACGCTCGGGGAGTGGTTCCACGTCATCTTCGAGCGGAGCAGCGCCACCGGCAAGCTGGCGCTCGAAGTCCGCAACCAGAGTGACGTCCGTGTCTACTACGAGATCAAGGACATGGTCGAGCCGCCGATCATGGGCGGTTCGGTCTCGCCGACCACGGTGAAGATCGGGCGTGCCGACACGGATGCGGGCAACTGGTGGTATATCCCGCCGTTCCGCGGCTACCTGGACAACGTCCAGATCTTCAACTATCCTGCGCGTCGGATCACGGGCACGCCGCTGGATCCGGTAGGAGGTCCGTACACGGCCGATGCCAACACGGTCCTGCTGCTCCACTTTGACGGGGACCTGACCAACGCGGCCGCGGCCGGTGCCGGCACGCCCGCGGCGGCGGTTGCCAACACGACCAATCCGGCGAAGGTGTACTTCCTGAACAACACCGGCGTCCCGGCGCTCGGGCAGTGCGTTCGTCTGGACAACGGCGCGTCGGTGGACTCGACCTATCTGACGGTCGAGGACAACGATGCGTTCGATCTGACGGGCAGCTGGACGATCGAGGCATGGGCGAACATCTTCTCGTTCGGCGACAACAGCCAGGATTACCGCTGGGTCCCGCGCGTGGTGATGAAACCCGGCGTCGACGTGTTCTGGCACCCGAACTACTGGCTGGAGATGTGGGGCGACAACAGGCTGTTCCATGCCGGGTACTACACCCCGAACGACGCGTTCATCAGCGTGACGTCGGAGATCAACATGTTCACCCCGGGACAGTGGGTGCACCTGACGTTCATCCGGGACGTGGACCGCGGGATCATCGCGCAGATGGTGCACGACGTGAACAAGAACCTGCTGTCGTTCACCGCGGCCGGTTTCGATCCTGCCGTGGACGTTCCCAAGACGAACATCAACCCGATCCACATCGGCTGGGCTGGCGCAAAAGTGAACGCGGACCCGAGCATCGATTCCTGGCTTGACGGGTTCGTGGACGAGATCCGCATCAGCAACGTGGTCCGGAACTTTGCCGGACCGCCGCTCGTGACGAACGTGGCGCGCCTGGCGAATCAGGCCGCGACGCTGCCGAACTACACGGTGACCGCGAAGATGCAGCCGTTCAACGCAGGCGGCTCGATCGTCGTGGCGAGCCTCTACTATCGTGTGAACGGCGGGGGGTGGCAAACGGTTGCCTTGAGCGGATCGGGCGTGGATTACACCGGCGCGATCCCCGGGCAGGCGGGCGGCTCGAAGATCGAGTACTACGTCAAGGCGACGGATAACAACAACCTGTCCTCGCTCGTGCCGTTGACGGCAGAAGCCGCCACCAATCCCCAGTACTACGCCTTCTACGTGTTCACGCCCAACGTGCAGACGCTGTGGCTGACATTCGAGGAGGGCGCCGGGAACAATCCGATCGATCACTCTCAGAACAACTCGACGATCCTCACGAAGCGCGTTCCGACGTACTCGACTGATGCCAAGGAAGGCGCTGCCTCGATGTACCTGTACTATGATCGTCCGAACATCGACAGCGGATGGGTCGAGGCCGAGTCGCCGTTCCTGGCCGCCGAGGAGTTCTGCATCGACTTCTGGCTGAAGGCGGACACGACGGAGCATGCGTCGCGCATCATCAACTACGCGATGCAGAAGAACGACTGGAACAACAACAACTACGAGATCAGCTTCAGGAACAACTCCAAGGGCGTGCCCTGGATCACCGGGCGTTCCTGGAAGGCTTCCAACCTGAGCGCGGTGGTCATTCAGGACAGCAATCTCGTGAGCCTCGGGAAGTGGTTCCACGTCATCTTCGAGCGGAGCAGCGCCACCGGCAAGCTGGCCCTCGAGGTCCGGGACGAGAATGACACCCGTGTCTTTTATGAGATGAAGGCCATGGTCGAGCCGCCGATTATGGGCGGTTCGGTAGCGCCGACCACGGTGAAGATCGGGCGTGCGGACACGGATGCGGGCAACTGGTGGTATATCCCGCCATTCCGCGGCTACCTGGACAACGTCCAGATCTTCAACTATCCCTCGAGCGGGATCTCCGGCGTGACGGACCCGGATGATCAGATTCCGCTGGAATTCTCGCTCCGCCAGAACTACCCGAACCCCTTCAACCCGACGACGCGCATTGAATTCACGCTGCCGAAGGCGATGAAGGCGGAGCTCGTGGTGTACGATCTCACCGGGCGTCGGGTGAAGACGCTTGTGAACGAGGAGAAGCATGCGGGCCAGCACTTCGTCCAGTGGGACGGCACGAACAGTGTCGGCCGCAGCGTGTCCAGCGGGACGTACTTCTACAAGCTGACCGCGGGGTCGTTCACGAAGGTCGAGAAGATGATGCTGGTGCGGTAATGTGAACGGGCGCCCAGCCGCCGCCCCGCCTCACGGCGGGGCGGCGGCGAAGCCCCGTGTTACGATCAGACAGCGAGGGTGTTATGCGCAACCGGCTCGTACAGTTTGCGGGGGTCGCCCTGTTCGCGTTCGCGGCAGTGCAATGCACCACCGGCGTGGAGCCTTCCCCGGGACCCGGGACTATCCGGGTCATGATCAAGGGCGTCGAAACCGATACGATGATCGTGATCCAGAGCGATTCGTCCGAGTTCTCGCGGTGGGACGTCTTCGATCTCTATCTTTCGACAGGGAGGATCTATCAGGGCGATATCTACTCCACGATTTACAACAACCCGAGTGACGAGCGCAAAGGATCAGACACCGCCAATATCCTTGCGCGCGAATGGCTCGACGGATCGCCGATTACCCCTCGGGATACGGCGCGCATCACGCCTCAGAACAGCAAGTGGATCAATTATGTGATTTTCGAGTCCTACGTCCCGCCCGGCAATTACGACCGGCTGTACTTCGCGCTGACGGCTACGGAAATGGAGATCTTCATCCCGAAGCACTATCTGAACCCTGTCCAGCTGCCTCCGGGGGTCGACCCCGGGATGAGCTTCGACATCCCGTTCACGGTGGTGGAGGGCGGAGTGACGGAAGTCTATCTTGAAATCTACCCGTACCAGTCCCTCTCGCGGTACAAAGACGCATTCTATTTTGACCGCCAGATGGTGGTGAGCAAAGTCACGTGGTGACCGTGCAGTGAGACCTGCCATGAACAGAGTGATTCGACTTCTTCTGCCGGTGCTGGCGGCAGGGCTCCTGGCCCTGTCCTGCGATCGGCCCACGTCCCCTCCGAACGTCAACGGTCCGCCGGATACGCGGCTGGCGAACGTCCCGGCTGACAATGACACGCTGTTTGCACTCGTGACGTTGAACTGGAGCGCGGGCGACTATGATGGCTTCATCACGAACTACCAGTACAGGTACTTCACGGAGCACCTCGCGCCGGGCTCGGCGACGCTGTGGCTGCCGTTCGACTCCACGGACTGGACGGACACCGTGGGCACGGGTGCCGTGATCGCGTTCAACTCTACGGAGGTGCTGAACAGGCAGCGCTTCCTCGTCCGCGCCTATGACAACGACGGAAACGTGGACCCGCAGCCGGCCGAGAAGATCATCTACACGCGCAGGATCGCCGCGCCCGTGACGACCATTACCTATCCGCGCGACGGGATGACGATGCTTGTGGACGACGAGATCACCGACTGGTGGGAGGGTGTCCTGCTCACATTCAAGGCCGTCGACATCAGCAAGGAGGGGAAGATCGAGGAGTATGCATGGCAGGTGGACGGCGGCGCCTGGACGTGGCAGGAGGACACCTCGGTGTTTATCTCCCCGCGTCAGTTCGCGGGAACGCTCAACGGCCAGCATACGATCGTGGTGACCGCAAGGAACAACACCAATCTGGTGGATCCCAGGGGGGATACCGTCCGCGTCAATCTCCTGAAGCCCTCGTTCACCCAGAGCGTCTTCATCATCGACGAGACTGACGAGTTCAACAACCCCTTCATTACGCTCAGCATTAAGGATTCCGTCACGGACGCATTCTATGCCGAGACATTTCCGGGCGCGACGATGTGGGATTACAAACAGCGCGGCATGCCACCGCGGGAAGTCCTGGCGGACTACCAGCTGGTGTTGTGGCATGCAGACGACGTTCCCGCTTCGCGCCCACACAAGATTTCTGAGCCCGCGAACATCGAGATCCTGACCGACTACATGAAGGTCGGAGGGAAGTTCTTCATGAGCGGCTGGCGCATCCTCAAGTCGTTCGCCTACTACAATAACTTCCCGTTCGCGTTCCAGCCGGGGACGTTCGTCTACGACTATCTGCACATCCGCACGGTGACCGAGACGGACATTCTGGGCGACATGACCGGAGGGAAGGGCAAGACCGGAGACTTCAGCAATTTTGCGGTGGATTCCGCGCGCCTGGCGTTCTTCCCGTACGACGGCAAGCTTTCCCAGGTGAACATCATCACGACGATGGCCGGGTTCACCGATATACTCTATTCTTACGTCAATGCCGACAACAGTCCGAACGTCTCATACCGCGGAAGGGCCATCGCACTGCGGTATTACGGGACTGTGTATGACGCGGTCGTGCTCGGGTTCCCGATGTACTTCGTGAAGCGGGAGGATGCGAAGATCATGGCACGTGAAATCCTCCAGAGTCTGCATGTTCAGTGAGGAGTGTGGTATGCGCAAACTCATTCTTCGTGGACGCGACATTGCCTGGATTGCCGGGGCACTGGTGCTGCTGTGCGCCGCTCCGGTGTCAGCCCAGAATACGGGCAAGATTGCCGGGACTGTCAAGGACAAGCAAACCGGCGAGGCGCTGGTAGGCGCCAATGTCTCGGTGAAGGGGACGACGCTTGGAGCGTCCTCGGACGTCGACGGGCATTTCTTCATCCTCCGCGTTCCGCCTGGAGTCCACGACGTGCAGCTTTCGTCGGTCGGATACCAGTCCGTGACCGTCAAGGGACTGAAAGTCCAGGTGGACCTCACGGCGGAGCTGAACGTGAAGCTCGAGCCGACGGCCATCGAGGTCGAAGGGGTGACAGTGCTGGCGGAGCAGAAGATGGTGCAGAAAGACATCACCTCGACCCGGCGGACGGTCACGCAGGAAACCATGCGCGAGACCCCCGGGCTGGATGCCATGTCCGACGTGTTCAAGCTGCAGGCAGGGACATCGCTGACAGCCGTTTCTACGCCCTTGCTGCTCGCGAATGGGACGCAGCTGCAGGTCCGGGACGAGAGCCTCCAGGACGTCCATATCCGCGGCGGCCGGGGAGGCGAGATCCTCTATATGGTCGATGGCATGCCGATGACGCATCCCATCTACGGCGGCAGAAGTGTCATGGACCTGAACCTTTCGGACGTGCAGAGCGTGGAACTCCTGACCGGCGCGTTCAACGCCGAATACGGCCAGGCGCAGTCGGGGGTGGTGAATATCGTGACCCGGAGCGGCGGGGAGCGGTACTCGGGGGGGATTGAGTACAAGACCGACCGGCTCGGGTTCTTCGGCGATTCGTACAACACCGACTACGGTTCACTCTACATCGGTGGCCCGGAGCCCATCACGCAGGCACTCCTTCCTGCGCTCGGTCTCGATGTCGGACGGGGGCTCTCGTTCTTCATATCGACGAACGCAAACCTGACAAACACGGAATACGATAACGGACGGACGCGCGGAACGATTCCTTTCTTCCTCTGGGACATCACCGAGCGGCAGAGCAACACCACGAACTTCAACGCCAAGATCAACTGGGATATCACCGGCGAACATAAGTTCGCATTGAGTTATCACAACACGAGGATGAACTGGACCGGCTACGAGTGGCAGT
Source organism: uncultured Ignavibacteria bacterium (assembly GCA_963701735.1). Classification (GTDB taxonomy): domain Bacteria; phylum Bacteroidota; class Ignavibacteria; order UBA10030; family UBA6906; genus CAWABB01. The sequence goes on from CAVPBI010000027.1 coordinate 7,463, forward strand.
GGATCTATTATCCCGACCACCGGGCGGCATGGCGGCGGAATAACACCTCGCTTATGGCCTCGTTCAGTCAGGTGTTGTCCAAGTCGACATACTATAACGTCATGGCAGGGTACCTGGGTGTGCAGTACAACGGATCGCTCAATGGCATGGCGCCGCCGGATTTCTGGACTGCTGACTCGAGCGGCCAGCTCTCGCCCCTGTACGCGTCTCCGGCCATCGATCCCAGCAACGGCTTCTTTGACGCGAACGGCGTGGAGTCGTACTGGCGCGACGACAAAACCGGCACATACACGCTCAAGGGAGATCTTACCTCGCAGGTCCATCCGGCGCATATGATCAAGACGGGCTTCGAACTTCAGTACAACGACATCAGCTACATCGATATCCAGGATGGCGGGACGAAGATGTCCAACTACGGACAGGGCATTGACTCGATCCCTCCGCCCGGGCCCTACCCTGAATTCGGCCAGAACAGGTGGGTGTTCGACGTCAAGCCGATCATCGGCTCGCTCTTCATCCAGGACAAGTTCGAGCTGGAGTATCTCGTCATCAACGCCGGCGTGCGGGTCGACTATTTCGATCTCGGAAGCACGGTCATGGAAGAGGGGTGGCGCAACAGGTGGGAGCTCGCAACGGGCCTGACAAGCGGACTGGTCGCAGCGCAAATTCAAGTTCAGCCCGCGGTTCGGCGTGTCGTTCCCGATTTCAGAGATGACGGTGGTGTTCTTTTCATACGGGCACTTCAACCAGCTCCCCGAGCTTCAGTTCTACTACCGGGATCCCTACAGCAGCACGTACACCGGGAATCCGGGGCTCACCTACGAGCAGACAATCATGTACGAATTCGGGTTCACGCACCAGTTGAGCGACTTCTGGGCCATCGACATCAAGAGCTACGGCAAAGACATCTCGGACCAGATTGGATCGACCACAGTGTACGGGGAGGCAGGAACGCCGATCGAACTGTACGACAACAAGGCCTACGGGCGGACGCGGGGCCTGGAGTTCGAGGTCGTGAAGAACTATTCCGATCTGCTCTCCGGGCGGGCCACGTACACGATCCAGTGGGCGAACGGATATTCCTCGTCGGCGTTCGACGACTATGTCCGATCGACGAGCTATCTTCCGTACCCCATCCGCGAGCGCGCGCTGGACTGGGATGTCCGGAACCAGGTGATCGTCCAGGCGTCCCTGGGTGTCCCGCCGCGCATGCATCCCGAGGTGTTCGGGATCCCAATGCCGGACGACTGGAATCTGACGCTTCTCTACCGTTTCTCGACCGGCACGCCGTACACTCCGGGGCAGGCGACGCTCAACCCCGTGGAGCTGCAGAAGCAGGAGAACACTGTGTACGGCCCCTCCACCATGTCGACCGACCTCAAGCTGGAGAAGGGGTTCATTATTGCAGGGGTTCGGCTGGCGTTCACGCTCGACATCTTCAATCTTCTTCGATCAGCGCAACGTCCAAACGACTCAAGAGCGCGGTGGGCTTCAACAGATGGACCGGGAAGCCGTATGTCTACGGCGACCAGGAGCAGCCGCAGAACAACCTGTATGATTACTATACGATGTATGCTTTGCGCGACCCGCAGCGTATTCTCCACGGGACGCATGACAAAGCTCGGTTTCAGGGTCGATTTCTGATATGGGTCATCGCTGGATGGACCACGAAGGAATGCACGCAATGCTTGATCGAAAAGTCACCCGACGAACACCGACGCGATGCGCCGGCCTTGCGTCACGCCTGGCGTGCGGAGCCATGCTGGCGCTCGTCCTCAGTGCGGCGATCGATGTGCCCCTCCATGCCCAGTATACAAATCTGGACTGGCGGATGACCACGGCGGGGAAGATCCGACAGGTGATCACGAACATGGGGGCCTTCGACAAGGCCCGCACCGATTACCCCGGGCTGATCAACGCCGAATTCCCGCCGGGCAGCGACGAGGAACATTTGTACCAGGCCGGATTCTGGGTGGGCGGCATCACTCCCACGGGCGATACGCTCGTGTCCATGACGCAAGCGCACTTCACGCCGCATGAGTTCTACCCCTCGGCTGCGGACTGGGACACGATCTGGACGGGTTCCAAGGGCGACACGCTTCAGATTCCGTACTGGCCGAATTATGAATGCATCTCCGACCAGGATTTCGTGTGCCGGTACAGCGACGACAACCTTCTGAATATCGACGACCACACTCCGATGCACCTGGACGTGGTCCAGACGGTCTACTCATGGAGTTCCGGTCAGCTGGACGAATTCCTGCTCTACAAGTACTATGTCACGGCCAAGCAGTTCCCGATCTCGAATGCCTACCTCGGATTCTGGATGCACAGCGCGATCGGGAACGTCGGGGCGTCGGACAACTTCATCGACGAGTACACGCACTACTACCCGCAGTACCACATGGCCCTCGCCGAGGATTCGCCCGGGTGGACGGATGGGACGGCGATCAGCCCCGTCGGCTTCAGCGTTCTGGCCCCTGTGGCGGGCGTCGAGAAGTGGTCGTTCAAGTACTATGAGCACGAGGAGTTGCCGAGCCGCGATCCGGCATGCTACAGGGAAATGGCGAGCGGCACGATCATGCCCGACCGCATCGAGCGGGCGCGCGCGCACATCATCTTTGCGCTCGGGCCGTTCTCGCTCGGCGTCGGAGATACGATCGTTGTCGAGATGGGTGAAGTGTTCGGGTTCGGGTTGAAGGATGCCCTGGCCAACGCGGACTACCTGAATTTCCTGAAGAGCAAGAACTTCCGTGTTCCGGCGCCCCCTCCCAAGCCGCCGCTGAGTGTCACGACGACGAGCCATGAGGTCAACCTGGACTGGACGCCGCAGCCGGGCGGCGTCAATCCTGAGACGTATACGGACGCCAACCGGGGCGACACCATCACGCATCCGTTTGAAGGGTACCGTGTCTATCGAAGCACGAAGAGCTCCGACGGGCCGTGGACGCTGCTCGCGGAGTACGATGTCCCGGGAAACGGTCACGGGTACGAGACCGGCCTGAATTACACGTACAAGGATGCGGGCCTGCTGAATAATGTCGAGTACTATTATACGGTGACGTCGTTCTCCCTCCCGGATGAGGTCATCCACTTCCCGTCGCAGGAATCCGGACTCTCGGCCAACGTGAAGGAGGTCGTCCCTGGCACCTCTCCGCCTGCAACTGTGGGCGAGGTAGCTGCGGTACCCAACCCGTACCGGGGGGATATCCCCTACAGCTCCTACAATCCGCCCTGGGAACGGCCCACAGGGGACCGCCCCTGGTGGATGGAGCAGGACCGCCGGATCCAGTTCATCAATCTTCCGGAGCTGTGCGAGATCAAGATCTATTCGCTTGCCGGCGACCTGGTGAACACGCTGCAGCACAACGACCCTTCTCGAGGGTACGAGGACTGGAACCTGACGTCGTCCGTGGGACAGGCGATCTCCAGCGGGCTGTATTTGTTCACCGTGGAAGACACGAAGAACGGCAACGTGCAGGTCGGCAAATTTGTGATCATCAAGTAGCGCGGCATTGCGAAGGTGACGCATGAAGACCAAGACATGGATAGCGCTGGTGGTGCTCCTGCCCGGGATCGCGGCGGCTCAGTACAACCGTCCGGGCAGCACTGACGCACAGTTTCTGAAGCTGGGGGTGAGCGCCCGCGGTGCCGGCATGAGCGATGCCTACCTTGCCGTGGCGAACGGCGCCGAGGCGACGTACTACAACCCGGCGGTGCTGCCGTGGCTGGAACGGACCGACGTCGTGTTCACCCACACCGAATGGTTCGCGGGGGTCAAGCACGAGTTTGCCGCGGTCGCCAGATCGTTCGACGATATTGGCGCCTTCGGCCTCTCGGTGACCGCACTGTATACCGACGAGATGAAGGTCCGGACACCGCTCCAGCCCGAGGGGACGGGAGAGACGTTCTACGTCGGCAACTACCGGTTCGGCCTGAGCTATGCGCGCTTCCTGACCGACCGCGTGACGATCGGGGCAACGGTCAGCTACATCAACATGAAGCTGTACAGCGACTTCACGGCTGACGCCTTCTCCGCTGATATTGCCGTCATGTACCGCTCTGACTTCCGCGGCTTCCGGTTCGCGCTCGAGATCGCCAACTTCGGGTCGAACGTCAAGTATGTCAATGAGTCGTATCCGCTCCCGACGAACTTCCAGTTCGGTCTTGCGATGAACGCGATCGAATGGGATGATCACATCCTGCTGGTGAGCGCCGCAGCGATCAAGCCGAACGAGGGCGAGCCGCTTGCGCAGATTGGCGGCGAGTACGCATTCCAGAATCTCCTGTTTCTCCGAGGCGGCTACCGCTTCAATTACTCCGCGGCAACATACTCTGTCGGAGCCGGCGTTGCGCTGGACATCAGTGGCTTCGGGGTCCGGATGGATTATGCCTACAATGACTACCAGACCCTGGGAGGAAGTCATCGCATCGGGATCGGGCTTTCGTTCTGATCGGCGGCGCGGCGGCTGGCCGGCTCACCTTCTGGCTCCCATCGCGCTTGCGGCCGCGCTGACCGCGCTTGCGGCGCAGGCGACAGCGGGGCAGGGGCCGGGCCCGGAATCGGGAAAGACTCCTGTTCCGGCGTATCCTTCTTCGTTTCCCCTCGATTCCTACACCCCCCACGGGTATATCGACAACCCGTACCATTCCATGGTGTTCAACCGGAGCGGGGTGATCCGATCGTATCCCCCGCTCGGGATGGGCTGGTGGCGCACCGATTTCGAGGGCGCCTACGGCGACGGCCCGCGAAACTATCTGAACTACGTGTCGCTGATGCAGGTGTCCCTGCAGGCACGCGGCGAGACATTCCTCGGGAGCGAAGACTTCGCCCGGGCCGGCTGTGAGCTCGCGTCGTCGTACCACACCAAACATGCGTTGAGCTACGATTGGACATTCCGGTCGATCACGACCAGCGTGCTGTATTTCCTCCCGCGCGAGCACACGCTGGCCTGCCTGGTGACGCTCAAGAACGCTTCGTCCACTTCGGAAGAGGTCGTGCTTCACGCGACACACGTGTACGCGACCGGGCCCCTGAAATGGTGGGGCAGGGACGGGATGGTCTCGCGGTACGTCCCCGAGGCCGGAGGAGCAGTGGCCAAGGTCTGGGCGTACGGTGACGCGTTCGCGATGGGTGCGACCGCCACTGCCGTGGCACACCACGGGTTCGAATCCGCCGCAGAATGGGAGGGAGTGGGTCCGGTCGGGCGGCCGTCAGTCCGGAGGGGTCGCATCGTTGCGTGGCCGTGGGCCGTTGCGCACGAGCCTCAGCTATGCGGTGACGGTCCCGCCCCGGGCATCCACCACGTTGCTGGTGTGCCTCAGTCGGGGTCCCAGCGAGGCGGAGGCGTTGAAGGAACTGCGGAACGGACTGGACTCCTCGGCCGACAGTCTCGCGCGCCAGCTTGAGCGGGACGAGCGATTCTGGTCGGGCGCGCCGCGCCTGTCCGGAGACTGGCCGGACTCCTGGAAGCGTGGATGGGTATATGATTTCGAAACACTTCGCATGACCGTCCGGCCGCCGCTCGGCATCTTTCGCCACCCGTGGGACGGGATGCAGGTGCATTCGCCGCGCCTGGTGCTGGGTGAGACGGCGCTCGACATGCAGACGCTCGGCTATGCGGACCCGGACCTTGCGCGGGAGGTCATACTCGGAACGTTCGCGGATGCCCCCGCCCCCAACGTCCCCTGCGTGCGCGAGGATGCAAGCGTCAACATGGTCTCTTCCGACGGGTCGGAATGCGGCACCGCTCCGATGTGGGGCTATCCGTTCCATGTCATCGCGTCGCTGTTCCAATCCACGCGCGACAGTCAGTGGGTTACGGAGTTGTACCCCCGGCTCTCTGCATATCTCGAATGGTGGCTGGCGAACCGGACCGATAAGGAGGGATGGCTGCACTGCAACAACAGCTGGGAATCCGGGCAGGACGGTTCGCGCCGGTTTCTTGTGGCCGAGGGGAACGAGGCGGCAGTTGCCGACTTCGTCCGCACTGTGGATGTCGAGGCAAGCATGGCGCAGGCCATGACCGTCATGAGCACGTTTGCCGGGGTTGCGGGGCATCCCGGGGACCGGCCGCGATGGGAGGGACTGGCGTCGCGCCGGGTTGCCAACACGAGATCGATGTATGTCGACGGATGGTTTCGCGACTGGGATGCGCGTTCCGGGCGTCCCATCATCCTGCCCGACCACGTGGACGTGATGATGCTGACTCCGTTGACATGCGGAGTTGCCACACCCGATCAGGTCCGCGGCGTCCTTCCGACAGTGCGAGCCACTCTTCAGAACAAGCCGGGGTGGATCCAATGGCCGCCGGCCCTTCAAACGTTTGCCGAGGCGGCGTGGAACGGCGGCTTCCAGGCGGAGGCTGCGGAGGAGGTCGCGCGCATCGCAGACCGGGTCTATGCCCGCACCGACGCCCGGCAGATCCGGACTGTCGATTCGACGGACCAGTTCTCATACAGGATTCCCGGTGTGGCAAACGAGTTCTGGCCGCTCAGGGACCGCCCGGCCGGCGGCGAGAACTACGGCTGGGGAGCGACGCTCCCGACCCACATTATACGGACCATCATGGGCCTCCGGGAATACGACGACGGGCGGAGGACTGGATTCACGGTCGCGCCCGCGCTGCCCGGGCGGTTCCGGAAGCCGGGGATGAGCCTCGGGCTCTCGGGATTTCGATATCTGGACCGGCGGTTCGATGTGCTGTACACGGCAGGCGCCGGGAGGTCTGTCGAGGTCAAGCTCTCTCCGGTCGGCCGGGATGCCGCGCGATTCGAGGTGATAGACCGCACGTCGGACCGGGTCGTGGCGCGCTCGTCCGCGGGTGAGCCGGCGGTGTTCTCCGCGCGCGCCGGGGAAGCCTTCATCGTGGTCATCAGGTGAGGAGAAGCAGGATGCGACTGTTGGTCATCTCGGCCCTCGCGCTTGTCACGGCGATCCCCCTGTCGGCCCAGCGCCCGTTTCTCTCGTCGCTGGAGGCGACAAAGGATGCGCCCCTGTTCACGACCTACGCCGCGGCGATGGAGCGCTCGGAGTTTACGCTCGACGAAGGGTATCATCTGTCGTACTACGACACGTCGCGCGGGATCGAATTCACGACCGACAATGCCGGCGATTGGGGGCTCGCATTCCGGAGGGGCTCGCGCTTCGTCGTCGGCTTGAACGGACTCGCACGTCAGCCCGTCGTGACCGTGTCGTACTCGGACATGGTGCGGTACTCGTATGCGCCGTTCGACGACGTCGAGGTGAAGGCGACGTTCGTGGTCGTCAGCTCGCACATGGCGGTGCACGAGGTGATCCTGACGAACACGGGACGCTCCAGCGTACAGCTCGACCTGATTCCGTTCCTGCGGAACCGCGGGCGAGCGTTCAACACTGTGAGTCTTCAGAAAGACCTGAACGCTCTCACCTTCACGCACGAGGAATTCCCGGATTCCTGGGTGCTGGAGCACGGCGTCCCATATGTTCCGCTCGTGCACGATCTCCTCACGTTCTCGGAGCCGGTCGACAGGCTGGTCAGCTTCATGAGTTACCGGTGGGGCGCCGTGGATATCCCGCCCTCCATCGAGTTGAATCGCGCTCCGGTGTACGTCGTGTGGGGTCGGATGACGCATGGAAACGGCGAGCGGTGCCTGCACACCGCCGCGGGCGTGGGGATGACCGTCGTATACAGGAATGACCCCGGGCGAATTCTGACCGAGACGGCTCCCCGCTGGGGATACACTGTTGGGTTCTCCTCCTCGGCGGCCCTTTACGGGACCGACGTTGCCAACTTCGGCCCCGTTCAGACAGGCGACTCCATCACGGTGATGCTCCGCTGCAACGCCACCGGTGAGACTGCGACCATTGCCACGGCTGTCGGCGACACGTCGAAGGAGCACGACCGCCGCATCGATGCGCAGTTCGGTCCGGCCTCCGGCCCTGTGCCTCCGGCAGGCGTGCGGCGCGACATCTGGGGGAGCGGAACGGAGCTCCGCCTGTACTGGAAGCAGGCCCCCGGGCTTCGCTATGCGGTGTACCGCCGCGACTATCGCGCGGGCGGCACATACGAGCTGGTCGCGGGACCTTCGGAACAGCCGTTTTACACCGAAAAGAACATCGGAGACGACAAAATCTACGGGTTTGTGGTAGTGTCGGTGGATGCCAACGGCCGCAGGAGCGGCCATTCGAATGAGGTCAACAATATCGAGGGGAGCGACTTCCTGACCGACGTGAAGTACCCGGGGCAGGTCAAGGCCGACGCGCGGGACCTCGTGAAGGTGCTCGGGGCGTGGAAGCGCGTGGACCTCGCGCCCGGGCAGTCGAAGTCGTTCCGGGTCGTGCGGGCTGTGCGCCGCCCGGAGGCCAGCCAGGACACGTTGCTGGCTCAGGCGCGCCGGCTCCTCACGGCCGACCTGGACGCCTATCAGACGGCGAACGAGAAACTCTACAGCGCGATCCCGCCTCTTCCAGGAGCCGATCCTGACCACCAGCTCCTGTACTGGAGCGCGTACTCGCTGATGCGGCAGGTCATGCTCCCGCCCGAGGGGAAGTGTTCGTACAACTACTACGTCTTCTCGCGCGAGCCGCAGTGGGGATGGGGGCACGGCGGACAGGTGTTTCACGAAAGCCTCACGATGCTCGCCTACGCGCTGATGGATCCCGTGAGCGCGATGAATTCCCAGCGCGTCTACCGGGAGCGGCAGTGGAAGGACGGGTACATTCTGTACCGGACCGGGCCGTACCTGGACGAGTCCATCATTCACGAGGGGCAGTACACGACGTCCGCACCATGGTACGCCTGGCAGAACTGGGAGGTGTACCGCATCGCGAAGGATCGCGGCTTCCTGGAAGAGATGTATGCGTCCAGCACGAAGCTCTACGACTACTACGTGTCGCGCCGCGATCAGGATGGCGACGGGCTCTGTGAATGGGGAGGGCATGCCGTACTGGAATCCGTGCGCGACGCACGCGTGGCGGTGTGGGATGAGGTGGGATGGCCCTCCAATTTCGAAGGGCTCGACCTGAACGCCATGCTTGTCAGCGAGGAGAAGGCGCTTGCGGCGATGGCGCGCGAGCTCGGGAAGAAAAGCGACGCGACATCGTGGGATGAGCGCGCGCGGGTGCGGACAGACCTGATCAACAGGACGATGTGGGACGCGTCGACTGGCTTCTACTACAATGTCGACCGGTCGGACAACGATTTCTCGTTCAAGGCGCCGAACGATCTGAAGCGTCGCGAGATCATCGGGTTCCTGCCGCTCTGGGCAGGGCTGGCGGATTCCGTGCAGGCCGCGACGCTTGTGCGTTCGCTGCTCGACTCGAGCATGTTCTGGCGGCCGTATGGTGTGCCGTCACTTTCCGCGTCGGATTCCTACTACAACCCGAAGGGGTACTGGAACGGGCCGGTCTGGGTGGAGTGGGACTATCTGATTCAGCGCGGGCTCCAGCAGTACGGATACCACGCGGAGGCGAAGGAGCTCGTGCGCAGGGTGGCCGCCGGGATGATCGCGCAGTTGAAGAAGGACCACAACTTCTGGGAGTTCTACAGTCCGGACGAACCCTGGGCCGGGTATCACAAGACGTACATCTGGGCCGGATTGATCGCGCGGATGATGGCCGACGCCAGTCATTGAAAGGGTGGCAATGAAGCCGAGACCTACTGTTCTCCTCGTCCTGCTCGCGCTCGGGTGCGGGATCCTCGTCCGCGCCGAAGGGATCCGGGGCGTGGAATTCTCGTCAAAGGGGGGGCTATCGGTTGCAGCATATACGGACGGCTCCGGGAAGATCGTCCGGCTTCCTGCCTCTCTGCCGCTCTTCACGTGCACGGTCAACGACGCGCTGAAAAGCTCAGCCGACTGTTCGGTCACCAGGCAGGGCGATTCGCTTGCGTGGTCGAGTCCGTTCGGGCTTGCGGGCTCGGTCCGCTGGACGCCCGGCGGACCGAGGGGGTGGAAGGGCACGATTACCTTCAAAAACGCGTCGGATTCGACACTTCGCCTGGCCGAGATCGTGCCGCTGGGTGAGTCGTCCGAGCGCGTGTTCATACGGGCTTCCGGCCCGTCCGGCCATCAGTTCCGCCTGAGCCGCTCCACGCTCTTCCGCCCGGGGGTGGGCCCGATCGGGGTCGTGCTGCCTGACAACGCCTGGGAACTCGGGTTCTGCGACGCGGCGGCGGGCAATGGCAGATCGCTTGTGGCGATTGCGCGCCGCACCACCTCGGACAGCTCGGACGTGCGGCGGTTCAGGACCGAGCTCAAGCCTGGCGGATGGGTGCAGTACGACATCTACGTGGATGATCACGCGGGCGACTGGCGGGACGGGCTGCGCCTCATGTTCCAGGGTCGATGGCTCTACGACCTGGAGTCGTTCGATGATACGCTCTTCAAACGTCCGGACCTCGCGTGGATCAGGGAGAGCTATCTGTTGATGCTTCAGTTCGCGTGGGACCGGGAGTACTACGACGCGCTGACAGGGACATCGAAATTCAAGACCTTCCTCCCATCCATGGACTCGCTCGTGGGAGGATATGAAGCATACATGCTCTGGCCGACATGGCCGCGCCTCGGGCTGGATCAGCGCAACCAGTGGGACATGTATCGTGATCTGCCGGGCGGGATTGCTGAGTTGAAGAACCAGGTTTCGTTCGCGCGCACGCGCGGGACGAAGTACTTCATCGCTTACAATCCGTGGGACGAGAGCACCCGGAAAGAGGATCACCTTGCGGGCATGGAGAGCATGCTTCGCACGATCGACGCAGACGGCGTCGTGCTTGACACGTGGGGCCAGTCGAGCCGCGATTTCCAGGCGGCGGCCGACAGGGTCAAGCCGGGCGTGATCATGTACAGCGAAGGGATGGCCGTGCCCGCCGACATGCCGGGCATCGTCGCGGGAAGAGTGCACGATGCGATCTACATGCCGCCGCCGCTGAACCTCAACAAGCTGATCAAGCCGGACTTCGCCATCTTCCGGGTCATCCAGCTTGCGGAAGGCCGGATCCACCGGGAGATCGGCGTCTCGCTGTTCAACGGCTACGGGAACGAACTGAATATTATGCGGCCCGGGCGCCCGGACTGGATCGAGGAGGAGCTGGCGTATCTCGGTCTCGCGACGAAGGTGTTGCGCGAGAACGCGTCGGCATTCACCGTGAAGGACTGGATCCCGCTGCTCCCGACCACCGTGGACAGCGTCTGGGTCAACTGCTGGCCTGCCGGGGGGAAGACCGTGTACACCGTCTACAGCCTGCGCCCTGAAGGGTACAGAGGTCCGCTCTTTGCCGCGCCCCCGGCGCCCGACTTCCATTATGTCAGCCTCTGGCACCACGAGGAGCTGGATCCCGTCCGGCTTCAGGACACGAGCTACGTGCAGGCGACCGTGGAAGGGTTTCAGCCGCGATTGGCTCTGGACGCGGCGCGAAGGGAGTGTCGATTGCATCGCGAAGCTTCCGCGGCTGCTCGACGTTTCCGTGGAAGGGGATTCGCTGTTCGTCTCGGGACGCCGAGGCACCCGGATCGTGGTCTCGGCGGGAAATCCGTCCTACTCAACGCGCAGCGCGGAGCTGTCCCCGGGCACGCATGCCGTGTCTCTTCTGGCAACGGTCGGCCGCCACGAGGAGAAGTATGTCGTGCAGCTGTTCGAAGGCCGTGAGCTCCTCGACGAGAGGATCGTGAACGTGCCGCTCGCCACGCCGCGGATGATCTCGGGCGTGACCCGAACCAGGCCTGCGGGCAGCGCTCCGAAGGGGATGACGGAGATCCCGGCCGGAACGTTCGTCTACAACACGACCAGGAGCTTCCTGAGCCCCAACGAGGTCATTCCGTACCCCGGTTCGGGGAAGCCCGACACGCTTGCCATGCGGCGGTTCTTCATCGACACCTATCCGGTCACAAACAGCGATTTTGCGTCCTTTTTGGCCGCCGGGAAGTACAAACCAAAGGATCCCGCGAACTTCCTGAAGCACTGGGCAAAGGGGAAGCCGCCGGCGGGTATGGAAGACCATCCGGTCGTATACGTGGACGCGACGGATGCGCAGGCGTATGCCCGGTGGGCCGGCAAGCGGCTTCCGACCGAGATCGAGTGGCAGTACGCGGCGCAGGGGACAGACGGAAGGAAGTACCCCTGGGGTCCGGCGATGGATTCGACTCGCTGCAACTGGAAGCTCGAACACACTTCTTCCGTGACAGCATACCCCGGAGGAGCGAGCCCGTTCGGCGTCATGGATCTCATCGGCAACGTCTGGCAGCTCACGAACGACATGTACGACAACGGGACGTTCGTGTTCTGCATGCTGCGGGGAGGGAGTTACTACAACCCCACGTCGAGCTGGTGGTACATCCCGGGCGGTCCGCAGCCCGCAGACAATCCGCAGATCCTGCTGATGGTGTCGCCGGCGTTGAACCGTTGCGCGACCGTGGGATTCCGGTGCGTGAAGGATGCCGGGTGAGGTCTCGGTGCGTTGCGGATCCGGGGTGATGTGCCGGGCTGTCGAGCACAATGACTGAGATGTGGGACGCCAAGTCTGTTGAGTGAGTCGGCCGTCGGTCAAGGATGCCGCGGCCTGCCTGCGCAGCCGGCTAAGTTCATGATCACATTCTATTGTGAAGGCTGGGTCATCATGAAATGCATCACGTGGGCACTGATCATCACGGCGCTCTCTGCCGTCCCGGCGATCGCCCAGCCGGTTGCCGCACCCGACATCGATGCCCTCCCATTTCTGAAGGAGGGCAGGCTGCTTCAGGTTTCGAGCTATGATCGCACGGGAGGGAACAGCGACTTCATAGCAATCAAGAGCGGCGAGACCGCGACGCTCGCGGACATCACCGGTCCGGGCGTCATCGTGAGAATCTGGGTGACGATCGCGTCCCCCGACAAGTATTTCCTGCGCCGGATCGTCCTGAGGATGTTCTGGGACGGAGAGGCGACGCCGTCCGTCGAGGTTCCGGTCGGGGACTTCTTCGGGACGGGTTTCCAGTACAAGCAGTACGTGACGGCCTATCTGGGGATGTCCAGCGGCGGCTACTACTCGTTCTTTCCGATGCCGTTCGGGAAGTCGGCCCGGGTCGACGTGGTGAACGAGACGGGGGAGGAGATCAACTCGTTCTACTATCACATCGACTACCGGAAGCTCGAGAAGCCGCTGCCCGCCACCGCGGCGTACTTCCATGCCCAGTGGCGGCGTGACACGAGGGCCGGGCGCGATGCGAACTACACCATCCTCGAAGCGACAGGCCGCGGCCACCTGGTCGGCGTGAACATGAACATGCAGAGCTACGGCAACGGGATGCAGTACCTTGAAGGCGACGAAATGGTCTACGTCGATGGGGAGAAGGAGCCATCCATCTACGGGACCGGGACGGAGGACTACTTCACCAGCGGATGGTACTTCAACCGCGGGGAGTACGCTGCGCCGTATCACGGCCTCATCCTCAAGGACGACTCGCTGTCCCGGATTGCCGCCTATCGTTTCCATATTCAGGATGCCATCCCTTTCACGCGCTCGCTCCGGTTCACGATCGAGCACGGCCACGGCAACGAGGAAGTCGCGGACTACAGCAGCACGGCGTACTGGTATCAGCTCGAGCCCCATCAGGCGTTTCCGGCGATGCCCCCGGCAGGGTTCCGCATCCCGCTCCGGGTGGCGGTGCCCAACGGCGCGATCGAAGCGGAGTCGCTGACGGTGTCGGGGAAGGGGCTTACCGCGAAACCGGCGGACATGAAGCAGTACGGCGCGGACTGGAGCGGAAATCGGCAGCTGGTGCTGGAGGGGGCGGAAGCAGGCTCGAAGTTTTCGGTTTCGGTCCCCGTCGCAGAAGATCGGTATGATCTTTCTGTCTTCTATTCGATGGGCCCCGGATATGGAAACGTCGATATCAGCCATGGTGGGGCGGTCGTCGGGTCGATCAAGGGATATGCCCCCGATGTCGTACCCGGAGGGAAAGTGGTGCTGAAGGACCTCGGCGCGACCGGCGGTGTCATCCCCCTCGAATGCACGGTGACCGGGAAGGACTCAAAGGCGTCCGGCTACGCGGTGGGGCTCGACGCGTTCGTTGCGGAGCCGAAGCGGGTATACATCCCGGAGTGGTACGTCATCGGACCGTTCCCGAACATGCGCGACGACAAACTGCAGCGGCTGGGTCTCGACACGCCGTATCCGCCGGAGCGCGAGCTCAAGCTGGATGCGCACTACGAGGGTGTCAACGGGCAGAAGGTGTCGTGGGTGCTGAAGCAGACTCCGACCAGGGGCCGGTTCGACCTTTACGATTTCGATCCGTACGAGATGGTGGTGGTGTACGCGCTCACCTACATCTATTCGCCCCGGGCCGCGACAGTGCCGTTCCTGCTGGGGAGCGACGACGGCGCGAAGGTCTTCCTGAACGGAAAGGAGATCCACCGCTTCCTCGCCGTGCGTGTTGCCGCGCCGGATCAGGACCGCATCCCGCTGGCGCTCAAGGAAGGCTGGAATGCGCTGCTCCTGAAGATCGAGAACAACTATGGCGGGTACAATTTCTATGCCCGGGTCATCGACCGGGAGAAGCAGCTTGTCATCAGCGCGACGCAGAAGCGATAGCAGGGAGGGATGGAATGAAGAGGAGCGCAATGCGGAGGGCGCATGAAACGGGAGTGGCATAGGAGCAGGCGGTATGCGCCGAACGCTTGGTGTGATGGCGTGTGTTGTTGTTCTGACCGCTCAGGCACCTGCCGGCGTGACTGTCAGCGACGCGTTCCTTCGGCTTCGGGCTGCCGCAGACGACCCCCTCTTCACGACGTACGCGGCGCCCATGAGCCGCTCGCGCTTCTTCGCCGACAAGGCGTACTTCATGGATTATTTCAGCCCGGAGCGCCCAGTCACGTATTCGAGCCAGTACGCGGGCGACCTGACCGTCGTCTGGAAATGCAACAACATGGTGATCTCGAAGACCCGCGAGTTCGCCGTGAGGCCGGTCGTGACGGCTTCCTTCCCGGACATGGCGGTGCTTGAATACGAGCCGTTCGCGGGGCTCAAGGTTCAGGAGGTGTTCTGCGTGTACAGTTCCGGTTCGGCGATCATTGATCTGACGATCACGAACGCCGGCGCGGTCCCGATGGCCCTGATGCTGTATCCGGTGCTGCATCGCCCGGGCGACTCATTGCAGGTTGTGGGGTACGATTCGTCGCTCCACGGGTACGTCGCCACGCACCACGAATCGCTGATTCGGCTTCACAGCAATCTGTACCGGGACCGGGGCTATCCGGAGAACTTCAGGAACCTCCTCTCGTCCGGCGGGACTCCCGACAGCTACGGCGCGTACGCCGCGTGTTCGATCGAGGAGTTCTATTTCGCGGCCAAGCGGCTGAGCAAGGTGCACGACAACGTCACAGCGCTGAACGTTCGGAAGGAAGGGGGGGCCGCGTTGATCGCGTTGCAGAAAGACGTCCGGCTTGCCCCCGGCGAGCAGACAACGGTACGGTTCGTGCGGAGCGTCCAGGATGCGCGGCGCCCGATCGAGGAGCTCGCCGCCGAGGCCCGCGCAGCGCTCGCCGCCGACCTGCAGCGCTGCGTCGACGACAATGTCGCCCTCTACGCCAAGGTTCCCAGGCCTGCGTTCACAACCGCCGCCGAGAAGCTTGTCTACATCGGCGCTCTGAACCTGGTGCGGCAGTGCATGCTTCCGCCCTCCGGCCAGACCGCGCACAATTTCTATGTGTTTTCCCGCAATCCCGTGTGGGGCTGGGGCCACGGGCACCAGGTGATGCACGAGTCCCTCTCCATGATCCCGTACGCGCTGCTCGATGCCCGCTCGGCCGAGGAGTCGCAGCGGGTCTACATCGAGCAGCAATATGAGGACGGGCTGATCGCATACCGGCACGGGCCGCGGGGGCCGCAGGTCTATCCGCATGAGGGGGTGCCGACAACGTCGGCGCCGTTCTTTGCCTGGACAAGCTGGGAAGTGTACGCGGCAGGGAAGAACCGGGACTTTCTCCGCGACGCATATCGCGCGGGGGCCGACTTCATCAGGTATCTGGAGCGCGAGCGCGACACGGATCAGGACGGGATGTTCGAGTGGGGTCCATACGGCATCATCGAAAACGTCCGAGACGGCTGGAACGTCGTGTTTCAGCTCTTCTCGGAGGGGACCGACGAGGGACGGGATATTTCGCACGAGCTGGAGGTGCTCGACCTGACGTGCGAGGTGGCCAACGAAATGCACTACCTCGGGCTCATGGCGAAGGAGCTGGGCGACACCGCCGGCGTGCGCGAATGGTCTCAGAAATTCTCGCGGGTCTCCGGGCTCATCAACCGCACCATGTGGGACCCACAGGACGGCTTCTATTATAATGTGTCGAAAGAGGACAACAGCTTCGTATTCGAGGGGGCGAGCCTGAAGCGCAAGGAGCTGATCGGCTTCCTGCCGCTCTGGGCCCGCGTGGCTACCAGGGAGCAGGCCCGGAGGCTCGTGACGCACCTGACCAACACAGACTCGTTCTGGCGGCGCTATGGCGTCCCGACGCTGGCTGCCGACGACCCGCACTTCACAGCGTTCGTGGACGGGTGCTGCCGTTGGAATGGCGCGGTGTGGCTGCTCTGGGATTACATGGTGATGAAGGGGCTGAGCAACTACGGATACAACGATCTCGCCCGGAAAGTCGGCGACAAGATGATGCTCGCGGTGACGACGCAGCTCTCCCTGAACCACCGGTTCTGGGAGTCATACAGTCCGGATTTCCCGGTCCAGGAGAGCCCGTCGAACTACATCTGGGATTCGATCATGGCGCGCGTCCTGCTCGACATGTACGGCGCGCGAAAATAGAGAGAGGTTCGTCCGGTCAGAGAGGGAGTAAAGCGATGAAACGACAATGGTGCATGATGGCGTGCGCGCTCGCTACCGTGGGCGCGGCACTGATGGCGGCCCCCGGTGCGTTCGGGCAGGTCACCGACGTGAGGATCCTGGATCTTGGGGCGGAAATCACCGCCGGGACCGCGCAGGTCACGTACGTTCCGGAATTCACGGGCGATCCGCTGAAGCCGTTCGACGGCAGCCCGTTCACCGAGGTTGCAGTGTTCAATACGGACTCGCTCGCGGTCACCCTGGCGTTCGATTCACTGACGAACATCCAGCAGAGCAACGTCTTCGTCTGGAGCGACATGACGTGGACGCTCGAGTCGGCGGAGTCGATATCTGATCTGGACGCGAAGGCCGGGACGTACTCCCTGCTGGCCGTCGCTCATCCGGGGCCCGCATTTGCGTGGGATTCGGTGGCGTTCGCTGCGCAGGATGTCCGTGTCGTCCGCCTGACCATCCGAAACGCGTCGGCGCAGAACGTTATCCTCGGCGAATGGAGGCTGCTTTCATCGGTTACGTTCACAAAGCTGGTGATCTACCCGGAGCCCATCCGCCTGATGGTCGGGAGAAGTCTCCAGCTCAGCGTGAAAGTGGCGGATGACCGGGGAAACATTCATCCGTACTTCCTGAGCGCGCCGGTGCTCTGGGGTACCTCCGATGGGTCGAAGGTGTCGATGGACGAAGACGGGCTGGCTACCGGCATTGCGCTGGGGTCGGCCACGATCAATGCCTCCGTCAGCGGTGTCCCGCTCGCAGGGAGCGCCATCGCCACTGTCGAACAGGAGGTCATAGCGCCCAAGGCGGATCCGATGACCGTGAAGGTGGCACTCGTCATCGAGGACCCGCGGCTCGCGTCGGACATGAGGATTCACGAGGAGTTCCACTGGAGGGATCCGCTGGTGCTGTCGAACGACCTGGTCCGCCACTTCCGTGAAGCGACCGACAGCGTGGTGAATTTCCAGTTCGTGGAAATTGTGGATGCGGACACGCTCTTTACGAAGTACTACGATCATTACCTGGGAGTGGAGGAATACGCCGCACTCCTCCGCGAACCCGGATGGGTGACGTTGAAGGAGGCGTCCGACAAGGACTCTCTCAAGTTCGACTACCGGGCCATGGTGAAGTACTACGGGTACGACCTGAAGCGCAATGCGGGCGAGATCGACGAGGTCTGGGTGTTCGCCGCGCCGTATCTCGCCATGTACGAGTCGCAGCTGCTGGGGCCCAACGCGTTCTGGTGGAACTCGCCCCCGATCAAGGACGGGACGGCGTTGACGAAGCTCCTCTCGGTCATGGGGCTCAACTACGAGCGCGGTGTCGACCAGGCGTTCCACAGCTTCGGCCATCGTTCCGAGAGCGCGATGAGCGAGGCGTTCCGCCGGGCCCAGGGGAAACCGTGGAACACCGGGCGGCCGAACCCTTCGCACTGGGACCTCTTTACCCGGATCGACAAGGACTTCCCGGGCCTGGCGCAGGTCGGCAACATTCATTTCCCGCCAAACGGGGCGCGCGATTACGACTACGGAAACCGCACCGTGGTGCAGTCCCGGGCCGAGAATTGGCTGCACTATCCCTACCTGTACGATGACGTCAGCCCTGTGGACGTCAATACGTGGTTCTATCAGCCGGGCGATCCGCTCGCGGAGGGGAACGATCACCTCGGGTACCTGCGCTGGTGGTACGGACATCTTCCGCGCTACCAGGGAGTGACGGACAGCGTTCTGAACAACTGGTGGCATTACATCCTCGACTTCGAGGCCGCGGAGGAACTGGCAAAGACGCTCACCGCAGTTGATCCGGGAGGCTCGGGCCGTACTGTCCCGAAGGAATTCCGGCTTGAACAGAACTACCCAAACCCGTTCAACCCGTCGACCGTCATTGAATTCACACTGCCTCAGCGCGCGCATGTATCTCTGGAGCTGTACGACGTGCTCGGGCGGCGGGTGATGACGCTGGTGGATGGTACCCTCGAGGCAGGGAGCCACCGGACGGTGGTCGACGCATCCCGCCTGGCCGCCGGCGTCTTCTTCTACAGGCTCACGGCCGCTGACAGGTCGATGACGAAGAAGATGATGGTCCTCCGCTAGTCCGACGCTCAGCCGACTGTTACGGGAGAGGATGATGAAGAGATTTCTGTGTCTTGCCGTGCTGTGCACCCTTTGCGCGCCTGTGCCATTGCGTGCCGGAGCCCCGACGCTCCGCGTGGCGTACGCGGTGACAGCACAGAATCCCACGGCTGAAGACAGTCTCGCCATCCGCTGGCTCGGAACCCATGCCGGCTGGAAGGTTATGACCGCCCGGGCTGACCGCGGTCTCCCGGATCTCGGGAAGGCGAATGTGCTGTGGATCCACCTCCCCGACTCCGTCGGGTACAACGCCTTCCGTGTCCGGCAGGACGCCCTGAACGCCCTCAAGAAATACGTCGAGAGAGGCGGGCAGGCGCTCTTCACGGGATACGCTTCATTCCTCCCCAACGATCTCGGGTTCGAGAAGATCCGCCCGACGGTCCGATACGACACGCTCACGGACGATTGGCTCTGGGACAAGAAGGGATTCCAGAGCCACATGGGGCATCCGATGTTCGCGGGTCTCTACGGCGGGGATTACGTGCTGGATGGGAGGGAAGACCAGGTGCTTCCCATCGTCGGCTATTACGGTTCGGCGTGGCCCGGCCGGAGCAGAGTGCTCGCAGTCGACAAGTCGTACGTGTTCATGTACGCTGATCGCAAGACCATCACGGAACTGCGCGCGCAGAAGGGCCGGATCATCTCCGTCGGCGGGCTCATCTACTTCGCGCGGCGCAACAACATGCGCAGCACGATGGAGAAGTTTCTGGAGAACACGTTGCTGTACCTCGCCGGCCGGAACACGAAGGGCCCGGTGACCGCATGGGAACCGTGTGACGGTGTGCCGCGGCCGTTGGCCGTCGCATCCGGCCCGCTCCGCCTGTCGGACGAGCGGACACTCCGGCGCCGTTCGGAGAGCGGCCTGATGCTGTCGCGCGAGCGCTCGGAGAACGCGTTCTTCGACGTTGCCGGACGGCGGGCGCTGGTGATGGGGTTCGAGAATGGCGGGATCGACGAGGTGTGGATCCATCCGATGCGCGTCATGCGCGACTATCAGGCGGGGGTCGTGTCAGGCGATTCCGTCGCATGGCTTCAGAATATGGCGGTGTCGCTCGAGACCAGGCCCGAATCGTTCACCCGCATCTACACGTTGCCGGACGGCCGGCTCACGGAGATCATCTATCCCGCCTTCGACCGCGCCGGCGGCATCGTGCACTACGAGGCCACGAGGCCGCTCCGACTCGTTGTCCGTTTCCGCGTGGACATGAGGCTGATGTGGCCGTACGACGTGAACGCTCTCGGGAATCTCCATTACGGCTACGACAGTCCTTTGCGCGCGCTGCATGTCCGGGACAGCAGCGGGTCGTTCGCGTGCATCTTCGGCGCGGATGTTCCTCCCCGCAGTCAACTCGCGGGCCACTTTGCGAACGTTGACATTGGTCCGGCGGGCCTGAAAGGGACGCCCACCGATGCCAATCAGGTGGCGTTCGGGGCCGAGTACGCCCTCGGGCCGGAGACCCAGGGGGTTCTCAATTTCTGCTTCACCGGAACGAACGAGGGGTGGCGGGTTGCGGAGGAGGACTACAGAAGTCTGCTCGAACACCCCGAAAAGACGCACAACGAGCTGGTCCGGCACTACCGGGATCTCCTCGCGAAGAGTCTGTCCATCACCTCGCCCGATGCCGAGTTCAACCGCCTGTGGCCGTGGGCAATCGTGGGCGTGGACCGCTTTGTGACCCGCACTCCGGGGCTCGGCACGGGGCTCACCGCCGGGTTCTCCACCGTGAGGCGCGGGTGGAACGGGGAGCAGAAGATTTCGGGAAGGCCAGGGTACGCCTGGTACTTCGGGAGGGATGCGGCCTGGTCGTCGTTCGCCGTCGACGGCTACGGCGATTTCGAGACCGTGCGGAAACAGCTCGAGCTGTATCAGAAATTCCAGGACCACACCGGCAAGATCTATCACGAGCTGATGACGAGCGGCGTCGTTCATTTTGACGCGTCCGACTCGACGCCGCTGTTTGTCATTCTTGCGGGGCACTACGTGCGCGCAAGCGGCGATGTCGCCTTTGTCAGGAAGAGCTGGCCGTCGCTGAAGCGCGCGATGGATTTCATGTACTCCACCGACACGGATGGCGACGGGCTCATCGAAAACACCGACGTCGGGCACGGGTGGATGGAACCCGGGGGATCCCTGTTCGGGGTCCACTCGGAGATGCACCTGACCGCGCTCTGGTCGCAGGCGCTGCGCGAGGCGGGGTCGCTCGCCGCGCTCGTCGGGGAGAAGGAGCTCGGCGCGAAGTACACGGCCGATGCAGAGAAGGTGCGCGTCATACTCAACCGCGATTTCTGGAATTCACGGACGCAGTATTTCAGCTACGGCAAGCTGAAGGACGGCGCGTACCGGGGGGAGCCGACGGCGCTCGCCGCGGCCGCCGCGCTCTATGGCCTGGTGGATGACGAGAAGGCCCGGCCCATGCTCGAGCGCCTTGCCGGCAACGGGTTCTCGACGAACTGGGGCGTGCGGGTCGTCAGCGGGACATCCCGCATCTTCAACCCTCGCAGCTACCAGGAGGGGAGCGTGTGGCCGTTGATGACCGGATGGACCGCGCTCGGCGAGTACACGTACGGGAATTCCGCGCAGGGGTTCATGCACGCCATGAACGTCATGCGGATCAAGAATCTCTGGACGCTGGGTTTCGTCCAGGAAGTGATGAACGGCGCGGTCAACCGGCCCCAGGGTGTCTGCCCTCATCAATGCTGGTCTGAGACGAACATCATCCATCCCCTCGTCGAAGGGATGATCGGGTGGAAGCCCGATGCGCCGGCCGGGACGGCGGCACTGAGCCCCCGGTTCCCGGCGGATTGGGACACCGCTACGGTGTCGAATCTTGCCGTGGGGACCTCTCGCGTGACGATGAGAATGCAGCGCGAGCCCGGGGCGACCACGTACGACCTGGAACTGACTGCGGGACCGGCCGTCTCGATTGCCCTGGCCCCCGAGATCGCGGCCGGGATGGATATCCGCCGTATCGTCGTGGATGGAACGGCGCGGACCGGCGGGGTGTCCATCCGGCGCGGCGTGCTGAAGGATCCGGTCGTTGTGAACCTCCGGGGACGGAGCTCGGTGCGGCTGGAGCACACGGGCGGACTGGCAATGGTTCCCGAAGTCCCGCGCCCCGCGCCCGGCGACAGCGCGCTCGGATACCGGATCATCACCGCGGACATGGTCGCATCGGACTATGTGGTCACGCTGGAAGGGAAACCGGGCACGACCCACGATTTCCTGCTGGCGACGTATGACAACCCTTCGCTGATGGCGGAGGGGGCAGAGATCGTTCCGGCTTTGCGGAAGGGGTTTGCCACGTTGCGGGTGACGTTCGAGCCCGACGGCCAGCCGTTCGTGCAGAAGACTGTCAGGGTGAAGATTCCGTAGGTTTTGGAGGCTGCGGGGATTCCGGGTCCTGCTGTCGTCATGAGAGTCCTCTGACCCCCCGTGGGGGGAGCTTCGTTGTCGCGTCAGGCAGACCATAGCAGACACGCTACCACGCAGCGTGAAGACAATAGAAATAGCGGTTTCAATCGAGGAGATCGAGGCCCGCAGGAAGCGGATCGAAGCGGTGCGCCGGTTCGAGGAGCCGGACCGGATTCCTGTCGTGCCCGCCATCGGTCACAGGTTCATGGTGCCCATGACGGGAACCCGATTCCGGGACTACTATGCGGACCCGGAAACGATGCTCCGGACCCAGATTCTGGCGCAGAAGTGGCTCATGGAGCACGTGCGCACCGATGCGTACAGCTATCACCGGGCCATGGGTTGGCGCGTGGACCGATTTTCAGAACACGTTCGAGGCGGGCAGCCTCGGCTGCGAGATCGTCTTTCCCGACGACGACATTCCGTGGGTGGGTCCTGGATGGGTGTCGACGGAAGCGGACCTCCGGCGGCTGGAGTGCGATGGACTTCGTCCACAGCGGCTTGAACGAGCGCCAGATCGACTACCGCAAACGGATGCTGGAGGTTGCCGAACGATATCCCGTCCGGTTTCAGGGTGGCCCGGTCTTCTACCCCGGAGCGTCGGCGTCGCTGACGCATACCTCCGACGGGCCGTTCGGGGTGGCGGGGGACCTGATGGGGCAGACCGAGCTGTTCGTTGCCGTCCGCGAGCGGCCGGACTTCGTCCGCAAGCTCCTCGGGATCGTGACGCGGAAGTTGATCGAGTACCTGGATTTCTGCTGGGAAGAGGAACGGCTCCCGACTCCGCGGGATTTCGCCTGGACGGACGATCTCGCTGCCGGGCTTTCCGCGGAGACATACCGTGGGCTCGTGCTGCCGTTTGAGCAGCAGCTCCGGTTCAATTTTGACGGCCGGCTCAGCTTTCACATGTGCGGGGCGACCAACCATCTGCTCGAGACGTTTCAGCGGGAGCTGAACATTCACGAATACCAGGGGTTCGGCTACCAGGTGGATCTTGAGCTCATTGGCCGCATCATGGGCGGGCGCGTCGTTCTGATCGGCAACGTGGACCCCATGCTGGTCTACGGCGGGACTCCGGACCAGGTGCGCGAAGCGACCCGCCGCGTCATCGAGGTACTGGGACCGCACCGGGGGCTCATTATCCAGGACGGGAGCAACATCCCGCCCGGCTCCCCCCTCGAGAACATCAACGCGATGATGGAAGCTTCCGAGATGTACGGGCGAAGGGAAATGTAGAGCATGGAGCACACAACGTGATGACTTCCAGGCAACGACTCGTCGCCGCGCTGGACCGGAAGATTCCGGACAGGCTGCCGGTCACGACCCATCATGTCATGACGTCGTTCCTCCGCCGGTATCTCGGCGGGATTTCGAATGAAGAATTCTTCGAGCGCTTCGGACTGGATCCCATCCGATGGCTGATGGCCTACCGGCCGAACGCCGCGGCCGGCGAGTATCACGACCCGGATCACGTGCCCGGTTTTCTCGAGGCACGACGCGTCGTATCCCCGCAGTGGAAGATTGTCGAAGAGCCTGTCCCCGGACAGGAATATCAGACCGTCCGATACCACTTCGTCACGCCGGGCGGGACGCTCTCGACGGTCCTCCAGAGCAACGAGCACACGTCCTGGGTCACCGAGAGGCTGATCAAGGAGAAGCGCGACATCGATCTCATCGGCCTGTACGCGACCGCGCCCGAATGCGATGTGGACGAGGTCAACCGTCAGGCGGCCGACGTCGGGGAGAACGGGATCCTCAGGGGATTCATCCCGTTCTTCGACGTGTACGGCCAGTCGGGGTGCTGGCAGGATGCTTCCGTCCTGTACGGGATCGAAAACCTCATCATGGCAACGTACGACGACCCTGAATGGGTCCATGCATTCCTCAAGATCCTCTTTGATCGCAAGGTCCGGTATCTGAAGTCCATGGCGGGGGCGAGATTCGACGTCATCGAGCATGGCGGCGGCGACGCTTCATCCACCGTCATCTCCCCCGGGATTTTTGACCGCTTCGTCGCGCCGTATGATGCGGAGCTCATCCGCCACTCCCATGACGCCGGCCAGCGCGTGGTGTATCACACGTGCGGCGGCATGATGCCGTTCCTGGAGCGGATCGCGGACATGCAGCCGGACGCCATGGAGACGTTCACTCCCGCGGCGATGGGAGGCGACACGAGGCTTGGAGAGGCGAAGCGGCGGGTGGGACAGCGGGTATGCATGATCGGCGGGTTCGACCAGTTCCACTATTTTAAGGGCTGCACGCCGGAAGAGACCCGTGCCGCCGTTCGACAGGCGTTCCGCGATGCGGGCGAAGGCGGGGGGTTTATCCTCGCCCCGTCCGACCATTTCTTCGATGCCGACATAGCGCTGCTTCACGCGTTCGCTGATGAGGCCCGACAGTGCACGTATGATCATCATGTGGCAGGAGGGTAGGAGAGGACCATGGCTGAACATGACCGACGCGTCTCGCAGCTCGACCGTGACCTGCGGTTCTTCCCGGTAGTGACGCGGCGACCGCGCGCGCTGGACAACGAACAGCTCACCTGGTACAACGCCCGCGGTTACCTCGCCGGAACCCGGGCGTTCACCGAGCCGGCGGTCTCCTCGAACCGCAAGGCCTTCGACGAGCTTCTGGATCAATTCCTCCGGGCGGGAAAGGGGAGCTACGCGATCGACCGGTATCAGGACCGGATCGCCCTCATCCATGATCTTGCACAAACGCCCGCCATCCTCGACGTCGTCGAGGACATACTCGGCCCGAACATCGTCTGCTGGGCGACGCACTTCTTCTGCAAGATGCCCGGGGACGACAAGGGGGTCTCCTGGCACCAGGACTGCTCGTACTGGCCGCTCACGCCGTCCAAGACGGTAACCGTCTGGCTTGCGATCGACGACGCCGATCGCGACAACGGATGCATGCAGGTCATCCCCGGCACGCATCTCAACGGGCATCTCCCGTTCAGGGAGAGCGCCGAGGAAGAGCACAACGTCCTCACGCAGACGATCGAGCGGGCGACGCGGTTCGGCCGGCCGGTGGATGTCGAGCTGAAGGCGGGGGAGTTCTCGCTCCATTCCGATCTGCTGATCCACGGCTCCCTGCCAAATCAGTCGAAGCGACGCCGGACCGGATTGACGCTGCGCTACTGCCCGCCCGACGTTCGCGCATACTGGGACTGGAACACGTACAGCATCATCTGCAGAGGCGCCGATCCGTCCGGCCACTGGGCGAACATCCCGCGGCCGCCAGAGCCGTTCGTGCTTGCCGCCGGGTAGGCACGGCGGGCCCTTGAAGATCACGGCCGGTACTTCAGGACTCCGGGCAGGTCTGGCGGATGTCCGGAGTGATCTCTCGAACACCCGAAACCGCAGCTTCACGACACACAACCGTCACATACTCAATCATCATGATGCTTGCCGGCGTGATGTTCTGACGTCCGCGCGGAGAGACCGACATGCGTGAGTTTCTTGATGCACGGCTGGAAGAACGGAAGTCGCACGTGCAGTTCACGGGGACCCCGAAGCGGGTCGGCGTCGTGGGCCTGCACGAAGGGAGAACGTTGCTGGTCGCGCTCGGGCGTACTGCGCGGGCGGTTCCCGCGGCCGGATGCGACACCGACCAGCGCAAGATCGACGAAGCCCGGCGCGACGTCCCCGGGATCTTCTACACGCGGGAATACACGGAGCTCCTGGCGCGGCCGGATGTGGACATCGTCGCGATCTACACGCCGGACTCTGTTCACGCCGGGCAGATCATCCAGGCCTTCGAGGCCGGCAAAGACGTCATCTGTACCAAGCCGGTGGTGAATTCCCTCAAGGATGCCGCGGCCGTGCTGGCGGCGGGCAAGCGCACCGGGCGCAAGCTCCTGGTCGGTCAGAGCACGCGGTTCTTCGAGCCGTTCCGGAGGCAGCGGGCGGCCTTCGAGCGTGGGCACTTCGGAGAGCTCGAGCTGGTGGACGCGCACTATGTGCATCGCATGGACTGGTACTATGAGAAAAGCCCCTGGGTCGCAACCGACACCGACTGGGTGTTCCTGGGGCTGAGCCACCCGGTGGACCTGGTCCGGTGGTATCTCGGCTCCATCGAAACCGTCCAGGCATTCGGGTACACGAGCGCTCTCGGAAAGAAGTACGGCGTCGCCGGGTTCGACGTGTACGTCGTGAACCTCATGTCGCGCGACGGACGCCCGGGGAGGGTCATGGGACACTACGGCCTGAAAGAGCTGCCGTCGGCGCGCAACTGCATCGAGCTGCTGCTCTACGGCTCGAAGAACTCGAGCCTCGCACAGTATCACGATATGCGCTATCGCTACACGCAGGACGACGGAAGCGAGGTCCTGGAAGATCCCCTGTACGAATTGCGGCATTACTATTTCAACAGCGAGATTCACGGGATGCACTACGGCGAGTTCGCGAATTACGCCGAGTACTTCGCCGCCGCGCTGATCGAAGGGAAGGAGTATTCCCCCGGCCTCGAGGAAGCGATCGAGACCCTGTGCGTCATGGAAGCGATCCGCAGGTCCGCGAGGAGCCGGAAGATGATCGCCGTCCGTGAAGTGCTGGAAGAGCTGAACCGTTACTCAACGTGATCGGAGCGTATTCCATGAAGAATCACATGTGTGTCGCGGGATGTCTGGTCATCATGACGGCCGTGCTGGTCCCGCATGCCACAACCGCGCCGCAGGCTGATCAGGCCCGGTCAACCCCTGCGCTGGCGGGAGAGCCGCGCAACGAATGGTATCGGGGGAATCGGGCTCCCCTGATCGCGAGTCCGCTGGTGAAGCTGCCTGTGGGCGCCGTTCGGCCCGAGGGCTGGCTTCGGAAGCAGCTCGAGCTGGAGGGGGACGGCTTCAGCGGCCGGCTGACAGACATCAGCAGGTTCTGCGCTTTCAACGGGAATGCGTGGGTGAGTCCGGTTGGGCAGGGCAACTCCGGCTGGGAGGAAGTGCCCTACTGGCTCCGCGGCTACGTCGACCTCGCCCACGTCATGAAGGACCCCCGGATGACCGCCGAGGCCACGCGATGGGTGGAAGGCGTCCTGGCAAGCCAGGATTCGTCCGGATACTTCGGCCCGAGGAGGAATCTGCTCGAGCACGACATCTGGCCCAACATGGTCATGCTGTATGCGGTCCGGACGCATTACGAAGCGACGGCCGATCCGCGCGTCATTCCGTTCATGCTCAAGTACTTCCGGTGGCTTACCACGGTTCCGCTGGAGGAGTACCTCCCGGGGAGCTGGCAGAAGATCCGCGGCGGCGACAATCTTGATCATATCTACTGGCTGTACAATCAGACGGGCGAGCCCTGGCTCCTCGAGCTGGGGCGGCTGAATCATGAGCGGACCGCCGACTGGACCGGAGGGATCGCGAGCTGGCACGGGGTGAACATCTGCCAGTCGTTCCGCGAGCCCGCGGGGTACTACCAGCAGTCCGGAGACCGCCGGCACCTCCAGGCCGCGGAGAGGAACTACCGGACAGTGATGGACACGTACGGTCAGGTTCCGGGAGGGCTGTTCGGGGCCGATGAAAATGCGCGGCCAGGGTACTCCGGTCCGAGGCAAGGGGCGGAATCGTGCTCCATGGCCGAAATGATGTTCAGCGACGAGCTTCTGGTCAGCTGGACGGGCGAGCCCGTCTGGGCCGACCGGTGCGAAGAGATTGCGTTGAACTCGTTCCCCGCGGCGATGACGCCCGACCTGAAGGGGCTGCACTACCTGACCGCTGCCAACATGGTGCAGCTCGACAGGGCCGGAAAGGCGCCGTTCTTCGACAATGACGGCGACATGCTCAGCTACAACCCGCATGCGTACCGGTGCTGTCAGCACAACGTTGCGTTCGGCTGGCCATACTACACCGAGTACCTCTGGATGGCCTCGGCGGGTAACGGACTTGCCGCCGTGTTGTATGCGGCGAGCACCGTCACGGCGAAGGTGGGGACGGGGACCACGGTAACGATCACCGAAAAGACCGGCTACCCGTTCGAAGAAAAGGTCGAGCTTCGACTCGAGGCTGCGTCGGCGGTGAAGTTCCCGCTGGCGCTCCGCATTCCGGGGTGGTGTTCCGCGCCGCGCGTCACCGTCAACGGCAGCGGCGTGAAGTCCGCCGGTTCGTCGAAGGGCTGGCTCGTGATCGACAGGGAATGGAAATCGGGCGATCTCGTCGTCCTGGAGCTTCCCCAGCAGCTGTCCGTCCGGCGCTGGAAGAAGAACATGAACTCCGTGTCGGTCGACCTCGGTCCGCTGACCTACTCGCTCAAGATTGGCGAGCGATGGGAGCGGGTCGGCGGAACCGACCCGTGGCCGCAGTTGGAAGTGTTCCCGACGACGCCCTGGAACTACGGACTCGTGATCGACCGGGATCGCCCGGAGAAATCGATCAAGATCGTCCGCGGGAACTATGCCCCCGGCACACAACCCTTCACGCTCGACCAGGCCCCCATCCAGCTCACCGTGACCGGGAAGAAGATCCCTTCATGGGGGCTGGAATCGAACGGCCTCATCGAGGAGATCCAGGCGAGTCCGGTGCGGTCTTCATCCCCGGCAGAGACCGTGACGCTCATCCCGATGGGATGTGCGCGGCTGAGGGTGTCGGCGTTCCCATGGATCAGCGAAAGCCCCGACGCCAACGAATGGGATTGATCACTTCTCCGAAGGAGCTCCATGCAACTCCACTGGATAGACCTGACCATTATCGGGGCGTATCTGGCTCCTCAATGGCCTCATCGGCGTCTACGTTCAGAAGAAGGCGACGAAGAACGTCGACGCATACTTCCTGGCTGACCGGAACGTCCCGTGGTGGATGCTCGGCCTGGCGGGCTGCTCCAGCTACATCGACATAGGCGGGACGATGGCGCTGGTGGGGGCGATGTTCTATCTCGGCCTGAAGAGCATCTGGCTGACGCACATCTTCTGGGGGTGGCTGATCATCTGCTTCTACATGGCGTTCCAGGGGAAGTACATCAGGCGTTCAGGGGTGCTGACATTCGCCGAGTGGAACGTGACCCGGTTCGGGCAAACGAGGGACACGGATCATGCGCGGCTCGCCGCGGCGAGTTTCCTCCTGGTGCTTATGGTGTTCAACCTCATGTTCATGGCCGTGGGGACGGGGAAGTTCGCCGAGGAGTTCCTCCCGTTCGCCCGCTGGCAGTCGGCCCTGATCGTGTTCGGGGTGGTGGGTGTGTACGTCACGCTCGGGGGGTTCACCGGCGTCATTGTCACGGACGTCTTCCAGACGATCCTGATCGCGATAGGAGCCATCGTCCTGGGGGTCATGGCGTTCCAGGATCCCGGTGGAGTGTCGTTCCTTGCGGCCAAGGATCCGGGCTGGAGCTCGCTGGATCCCGTCTGGACGTTGTGGCCCGATTATGCCGCATCGACGCCCGCTGCGTATCAGCACTATTACTTCTTCGGTCCGATGCTGTTCGCAGGGTTTTCGTGGCTGATCTTTCGCGTGCTGGCGGGGCCGAACGTGTGGGACTTCCAGTTCTTCCTGACGACCAAAACCGCGCGCGATGCCTCTCTTGCGGCGGGGACCTGGACGGTGGGGTACACGCTGCGATGGATCATCGCCTGCGCGTTTCTGGTGCTCGGAATCCACCACCTGGGAGCGCAGGCGGGGTTCGATGCGGAAAAGATCATGCCTCTTGTGCTGAAGACCCTGCCGGTGGGACTGCAGGGCATCTTCATGGCGGTGTTGCTGGCCGCGCTGATGTCCACGCTGAGCGCGATGATCAACGTGACCAGTTCGGTCGTGACCAACGATTTTCTGGGGCGCTATTTGAAGGTGAAGCCGTCGCCTCATGGCCTGGTGCGGCTCGGGCAGCTGGCCTCGCTCGGCGCGATCATTCTCGGATTCGTGTTCAGCCTCTCGTTCACGGACATCGTCTCCGCCTGGGAGACGATGATCTTCATTGTCGTGACGATGATCCTGGTTCCCTCGACGTTCCGGTGGCACTGGTGGCGTTTCGGGGCGCGGGCGTTCGTCTGGGGTATGATCGGTTCGGCGCTGCTGATCATCGGGCAGAAAGTCTTGTTCCCGGATTGGGATGTCCTGACAACGCTCGCCGTCGACACGATCGGGTCTCTCGCCATCACGCTTGCGCTCGGCTTCCTCATGCCGTCGGCCTCGATGGATGTCCTGGTGGCATTTTACACAAAGGTCCGACCGTTCGGGTTCTGGGGCCCGGTACGCCGCGAGGCGGAGCGGAGAGGCCTGGTGCCGGTCGGCGATCCGATGCCGAGGATCGATATGTTGAACGGAGCGATCACGGTGGTGTTTCAGATCGGGCTTGCGCTGATGCCGTTCTATTTCTTCCTGCAGATGTGGACGTCATTCCTCCTGGCGCTCCTGATGACCGGCGCGCTGGGAGTCGTCCTCTATTATACCTGGTACAAGAACCTCCCATCTCCGTCGGAGACGTGAACCGTGCGCACGCCCGCCCTTCATTTGATCTGCAACGCCCATCTCGATCCGGTCTGGCAGTGGCGCTGGGAAGAGGGATGCGGCGAGGCGCTCTCGACATTCGGCGAAGCTGTCAGGATCCTGCGCGAGCACAAGCGCCTCGTTTTCTGCCACAATGAGGCGATCCTGTACGAGTGGGTGCGCGCATATGAACCCTCGCTCTTCAGGGAGATCCAGAAGCTCGTGAAATCCGGCCGCTGGCATATCAGCGGAGGGTGGTTTCTGCAGCCGGACGCGAACCTCCCGGGGACCGAATCCATCATCAGGCAGATCGGGCACGGGCGGAACTTCTTCCTCAAGCACTTTGGCGCGAAGCCGACCGTCGCCTACAACTTCGACTCCTTCGGGCACAGCGGCGGGCTTCCTCAGATCCTCAGGCAGGCCGGGTATTCGATGTACATCCACATGCGCCCGCAGGACCCCGACCTGCGCCTCCCCGCCGATCTGTACAGGTGGAAGGGCGTGGACGGGTCGGAGATTCTCGTCTATCGTATTGCGGTCGGCCTGTACCACACCGAACGCGACAACATCACGGCGAGGCTGGCGGAAGGAACGGAGCTTGCGCTGAAGCTGGGCAGGGACGTTCCCGTGTTCTGGGGCATCGGAAATCACGGGGGGGGCGCGACACGGGAGGATCTCGAGCGGATCGATGAGTTCTGCTCGAAGGAGCGCCGGGTCGCCATCAGGCACAGCACGCCGGAGGAGTTCTTCCGCGCGGTGCGGCGGCACGCGGCATCTGCCCCGGTGGTTGAGGGCGACCTGCAGCGCGTGTTCACGGGGTGCTACACGTCGCTTGCGCGCGTCAAGCGTCGGGCGCAGGCGGGGCTCGGCGAGCTGGTCCAGACCGAAGCCCTGTGCAGCGGGGCGTGGTGGACGGGGAGGGGAGCGTTTCCCCGGGCACAGCTGACGGAGGCGTGGGAAGACCATCTCTTCAACGACTTTCACGATATCCTGCCCGGTTCGTGCACCGAGCCCGCCGAATCCGATGCGCTCGATCAGTACGGCAGGGCCTCCGTGAGCGCCCGACGGCTCCGGTTCGGCGCGGCCGCGGCGTTCAACCGGGGACGGCCGTCGCGCCTCTATGTCCCCGTATCGGTCTTCAATACGAACACGTCGTGCAGGCGCGTCCCCGTCGAGGCGGAGTGCATGCTGGATCTCCGGCCGAAATGGACCGGCACGTGGCATCTTTCGATGAGGATGCTCGACGGGCGCGAGATCGAGTGCCAGGAGGAGCAGCCGGAATCGCTGTTGCCGTTCAACGGCTGGAGAAGGAAGGTCGTGTTCTTCGGCGATCTTCCGGCGGTCGGGGTCGCGAGGTACGAGATCCGCATCGAGGAAGGCAGCCCGGAGTCTGCATCCGCGATCCCCGGTTTGCGGCACGAGACGGACGAGAAGACCGGACTGCTTCGATCGCTCAGGACTCCGTCCGGCCACGAATGCCTGCGCGGCGCGCTCATGGAGCCGATCATCGTCGAGGATCGCGGAGACGCCTGGGGTTCGGACTGCTGGTCGTTCAGAGACATCGTCGGACGCTGCTCGCCTGTCCCGGGAGCGCCGCGCGTCCTGCATGCGGGCCGCATCCGCACCGTGAGGGAGACGCAGCTGGCATGGGGCGGAACGCTCGCGGTCATCAGGACGATCATGTACCCCGGCTGGCCGGTCGTCGAGTACCGCATCCGTATCGTGTGGAACGAATCCCACAAACGGATGAAGCTTGCGATTCCCACGGCGCTCGCAAACCCGCGCCTCTTGGTCGAGGTGCCGGGCGGCGCCATCGAACGCCCGTGTGACGGTCAGGAACATGTCCACGGGCGGTGGTGCGTGCTTGAGGGAGCCGTGGCGGGAGCCGCAACCGCAATTGGCGTTGCTCACACGGGATTGCATGGACTTGACTGTCTGGATGGCGAACTCAGGCTATCGGTGCTGCGCGGAGCGGCGTACTGCCATGAGCGTGGGCTCCAGATCGACGACGGGCCGTACAGGAAGCACATGGATCAGGGCGTGCACGAGATTCGCCTTGCCGTCATGCCGGGGGATCCGGACGAGGTCCGGGCGAAGATCGGCGGGCTTGCGGACTGGCTGAACGCTCCGCCGGCTGTCTACGCGCATCTCCCGATCGGAGCGGGGGACACGGCGCGAGAGCAGGCCGGGCGCGCGAGCGAAGAGCTGCTGGACATCGCACCAGAAAATGTTCGTCTGACCGCATGTATGCCCTCCGCGGACGGGAAAGGGCTGGTGATCCGGCTGCAGGAGACCGCCGGGACTCCCACGACAGCGACTGTGTCTGCCGTCAGGCCCCGGATCAGGAAGCGGATACCGCTCGCGCCATTTGAGATCAAGACGCTCAGGATTGGGAAGAGCGGTGCCATTGCGGCAGTGCCGCTTCTGGAAGGCCTGGAGAACACGCGATGATCGCGCACCGACGAGTGCTGCGGGTTGCAGTGGCTGGCATTGCCGCGGCAGCAGTGATCCTGATGCATCCCGGGCATGTCGGATCGCAAACGAGACCCGGCATCCCTTCGTTTCATCCGCCGGCGACATCCGTCGAGAAGAGGGTGAGCGACCTGCTGAAGAAGATGACGCTCGAAGAGAAGGTCGCCCAGCTGCGCTGCACGATCAGAAGGGTCGCGTGGGGCGTGAACATCAACGAGGATGGCCTGGGGGGGGCGGGACCCGTCCTCCGTTCATCGACCGCCTCTGCCGCGGCTGCAAAGGCGAATGCGATCCAGGAGCTTGCCCGGACACGAACGCGGCTCGGCATCCCCGTGCTGATTCACGACGAAGGGCTCCACGGACTTGTCGGCAACGGCGCCACGAGTTTTCCGCAGGCCATCGGGTTGGCCGCGACGTGGGACCCGGAGCTGGTCGGGAAGGTCGCTCGCGCGACAGCCCGCGAGGCGAAAAGCCGGGGGATCAGACAGCTTCTCTCGCCCGTCGTGAATGTCGTGCATGATGTTCGCTGGGGTCGGGTGGAAGAAACGTACGGCGAGGACCCGTACCTGCAGTCGCGTCTCGGAGTGGCGTTCTGCGCGGCGCTGGAGAGCGAGGGAGTGATTGCGACACCGAAGCATTTCGTGGCGAACTCCGGTGAAGGGGGGAGGGACAGCTATCCCGTTCACAGCTCGCAGAGGGAGCTGCGGGAGATCTACTTCCCGCCGTTCGAGGCGTGCGTCCGTGAGGCGGGCGCGCGCTCGATCATGGCATCTTACAACTCCCTCGATGGGATTCCGGCGTCCGCCAACCGTTGGCTCCTTACGGAGGTGCTGAGGGGAGAGTGGGGGTTTACGGGTTTTGTCGTGTCGGACTACGAGTCCGTTGAATGGATTGCCGACAAGCATTCGGCCGCAGCGAACTGGAAGGAAGCCGCCGCGCGCGCGGTCATGAGCGGGCTGGACGTCGAGCTTCCGGAGGCGGATGCGTTCGGAGCTCCACTGGTGCAGGCGGTCCGCGAGAGGATTGTGTCGGTCGCGACGATCGACAGCGCCGTGGCGCGGGTCCTCCGCGCCAAGTTTCAGCTCGGGCTCTTCGAGAATCCGTTCGTTGACACGCTGGCGGCGGCGCAGGTGAGCGACTGCGCGGAGCATCGCGCGCTGGCGCGGCAGGCCGCGCAGAAGGCGATCGTGCTCCTGAAGAACGCGGACGGGCGACTCCCGCTTCAGAAGAGCATCCGTTCCATCGCCGTCCTGGGGCCGATGATCGATACGGTCGCGCTGGGCGACTACAGCGGGTACGGAACGAGGGTGGTCACGCTGCTGGAAGGCGTGCGATCGGCGCTCCCGCCGACAGTGGAGGTGCGGGATCACCGCGGATGCGCGCTTGGCTTTGCGGCACTCCCTCCGGTGCCGTCCGGGAATCTGCTCCCGCCTGGCGCGAAGCCGGGCGAACACGGCTTGCGGGCCGAGTACTTCGCGAACCGTTCGCTGGCCGGCGCGCCGGCGTTCGTGAGGCGCGATACGAGCATCTTGTTTGAATGGGCGATGGGGTCACCGGACGCGTCGCTCCCGCGCGACAGCTTCTCCATCAGGTGGACGGGTGCGCTGCGGCCGGATCTGAGCGGCGAGTACACCCTGGGGGCTGCGACGGATGACGGGGTCAGGCTCTGGCTGGACGGGAAGCTGTTGATCGACAGCTGGTATGACCGGGGAGCATTGCTTGACCGGGCGATAGTGACGCTGCAGGCGGGGAAGTCGTACGATCTGAAGATCGAGTACTACGAAAACAACGGATGGTCGTACGCCGCCCTGGTGTGGCAACTCCGCTCGGGCGTCGACCCGAGGATCACGGAGGCCGCCGAGCTTGCGCGGAAGTCCGACGTGGCGATCGTCGCCGTGGGGATCGACGAGGGAGAAGGGTACGACCGGTCGTCGCTCGCCCTTCCGGGGGCGCAGGAGGAGCTGATTCACGCCGTGGCCGCGACGGGGACGCCGACGGTGGTGGTGCTCATGACCGGCAGCGCGGTGACGATGGCGCCGTGGCTCGACAGGGTCGCGGGGGTCGTGCAGTCCTGGTACGCGGGGGAGGAGGGCGGGGCTGCAATTGCCGACGTGCTCTTCGGGGATGTGAATCCGGGAGGGAAGCTCCCCTTGACGTTCCCGCAATCCGTGGGGCAGGTGCCCCTCTATTATAATCACAAGCCGACGGGTCGCTCCGATGTCTATGCCGATATGAGCGGCGACCCGCTCTTCGCGTTCGGCCACGGCCTCAGCTATACGAGCTTCGCGTACGACGACCTCGCAATCACTCCGAACGGAGCGCTCGGCAGTGACGGGACGATGGACGTCAGCGTCCGCGTCACCAACACCGGCGCGCGTCCGGGGGATGAGGTCGTCCAGCTCTATCTGCGCGATGTGGTCAGCTGGCTGACGCGGCCCGTGAAGGAGCTGCGGGGGTTCCGCCGCATCACGCTCGCTCCCGGGGAAGCCACAACGGTCCGCTTCACGTTGTCGCGGCGCGACCTGCAGTACCTCGACGAGGAGCTCCGGCCGGCCCTCGAGCCCGGAGAGGTCTCGGTGATGGTGGGCAGCTCGTCTGCGGACATCCGGCTCACGGGAACGTTCACGATCCCGGAGAACTAGCGCGCCATCATCACTCGAGCCTGGGCGGAGTGGGGCATGGTGCGCGTGCCGCCTTTCGACAGACATCGGAGCTGTCGGGAGCCCGGGCTGAAACGGCATTCGGCATGCTGCCAGGTCTCCTGACATGAGGGGAAAGCCCGCACAATCATGACAGGCCGCGAGCGCATACGGGCCATCATCGCAGGCCGCCCGGCTGACAGGCACGGCTTCTGGCTTGGCAACCCCCATCCCGATTCTCTCCCCGCGTTCCACCGGTACTTCGGGACATCGAGCCTTGAGGAGCTTCACCTCCTCCTTGGCAGCGATTTCCGCTGGATCACTCCGCAGTACATGGACACGACATACCGGCATCCCGAAGGTCAGGGCATCTTCGACGTCTGGAAACGGAAGAAGTCGCTGGGGGAGGCGGGGCCGCTCGCCGAGGCGGAGAGCGTCAGCGACATCGAGCAGTATGCCTGGCCCGACCCGGCGTATCTCGATTACACGGAGTGTCTCGCCGTCCTGCGTGACACCGGTCCTGTGTACCGGGCCAGCGGATTCTGGATGCCGTTCTTCCACGACGTCATGGATCTCTACGGTGTCGAGGAGTTTCTGGTCAAGCTTCACACGCGTCCCGATCTCATTCATGCCACGTTCAACAGGGTGTGCGGCTTCTATATCGAGGCCAACGCGCGGTTCTTCGCGCTGGCCGGAGACCAGGTGGACGGGTTCTTCTTCGGCAACGACTTCGGCACGCAGCGGGATCTTCTGATCGCCCCCGCGCAATTCGACGAGTTCATTCTCCCCTGGGTCAGGCGGTTCGCCGCGCAGGCGCGGGAGTACAGGCTGCAGGTCATCCTCCATTCGTGCGGGTCGATACACAGGATCATCGGCCGTCTGATCGATGCGGGTGTCGAGTGTCTCCATCCTTTGCAGGCCCGGGCGTCCGGCATGGATGCCGTATCGCTCGCGGGCAACTTCGGCGACAGGGTTGCGTTCCTCGGGGGGGTGGACACGCAGGACCTCCTGGTGCACGGGACCCCGGAGGCC
>CAVPBI010000028.1:0-34157 GCA_963701735.1 uncultured Ignavibacteria bacterium
GAGAGCGGTGCTGGCAAGCGGCGGACGCATTTCGATATCCGTCGGTCCGCCGCTCTATGCTGGCCACCTCATGATGCTTGCCGGGTTTTCAGCCTTTGGTGACCCGATCGTCCACGATCCAGCGCGATCCGACGGTTACGGATACATCTTCAACAAGTCTGATCTGTCGCGATCCTGGTTCGAGAAGGGCGGGATCGCCTACACGTTCTACCCGTCCGAGGCCGGGCCGCTGGACGTGGAGCAGTCAGTGAAGGCAGGAGTGCTCCCGGATGGATTCCGGCTGTCGCAGAACTACCCCAACCCGTTCAATCCCTCAACCGCGATCAGGTTCCAGGTGTCAGAACGCGGGCGGGTGACTCTCAGGGTGTTCGACGTCGTGGGCAACGAGATTTCGACCATCCTTGACGAGGAGATGCCGGCGGGGAGCCATACGGTGACGTTCAACGCGTCGGGCCTGGCAAGCGGGGTGTATTTCTATCGCCTGCAATCTGGCGCGCGTGCAGAGACGAAAAGCATGCACCTCATCAAGTGAGGTCCGGCCCGGCTCCTGTTCCATCCTGCTCGTGCAATCACTTTTCGCTGCGGTACCTCACCCTCGTTCCGTTGAAACTTCGTCCGATCGGGGTGTTTCACGCCCGCTCCCACGATCGGGATTTCACGGTCCGGGGTCTTGAGGTTGTCCCGTCCTTCGCGTAGATTCAACGATTCCAGACACGTTCGTCCTTCACCGGAGCCTCATGGGAAACCCGCTCTTCGCCAAGAAGCCGCTGCATGTGTTGCTCGAAGAAGTGAGGGGAGAGAACCGGCTCCGCCGGGTCCTCGGTCCTGTAACACTCACATCCCTCGGCATGGGGGCGATCATCGGCGCCGGGATCTTTGTCGCCACCGGCGCGGCCGCCCACAATGTCGCGGGCCCCTCGCTGATGCTGTCGTACGTCGTCGCCGGGGTGACCTGCATCTTCGCGGCGCTCTGCTATGCGGAGTTCGCCTCTATGGTGCCCGGTGGCCGGATCTGCATATACCTATGCGTACGCGACGCTCGGGGAGCTCTTTGCCTGGATCATCGGCTGGGACCTCGTGCTGGAATACGCCGTGGGCTCGGCAACGGTCGCTAACGGCTGGTCAGGGTATTTCCAGAGTGTTCTGGCGAAGATGGGGATTGTTCTCCCGCCGGCCCTCAGCGGACCCCCCATCATCTATGATCCGGCCGTGGGCGGCTTCGTCGCCACGGGAGGGATCATCAATCTGCCCGCGGTGATCATCGTCGCCATTGTCACCGCCGTGCTGGTGAAAGGGATCGCGGAAAGCGCCAAATTCAATGCCACGATGGTCTTCATCAAGTTGGCGGCTGTCGTCTTTGTCATCCTCGTCGGTGCATTCTACATTAACCCGGACAACTGGGTTCCGTTCGCGCCGTTCGGAATGACCGGCGTCGGGTTCTTCGGGCATACATTGCTCGGTCAGACCGATGCTGGCGGTCAGCCGGTGGGGATGCTCGCAGGTGCGGCGATCATCTTCTTCGCGTACATCGGTTTCGACTCGGTGTCAACACATGCCGAAGAGGCGAAG
This sequence comes from uncultured Ignavibacteria bacterium, assembly GCA_963701735.1. Classification (GTDB taxonomy): domain Bacteria; phylum Bacteroidota; class Ignavibacteria; order UBA10030; family UBA6906; genus CAWABB01. The sequence goes on from CAVPBI010000028.1 coordinate 1,570, forward strand.
CGCCCCCATCGAGACGTCCCGATCGGCATTGTCGCCTCCCTTATCATCTGCACCGTCCTGTACGTCCTGGTCGTTGTGGTCCTGACGGGAATGGTCCCCTACCAGGAGATCAGCGTCAACGCCGGTGTGTCTGAAGCGTTCAAGCATGCCGGGCCTTCCATGGGCTGAAATCATCATCGCGGCAGCGGGCGTGGCCGGCATCACGTCCGTTCTCCTGGTCATGATGCTCTCCGGACCCCGCGTGTTCCTCGCGATGGCGCGCGACGGGATGGTCCCGGCCAGCTTCTTCAGCAGCGTGCATCCGCGATTCCGCACCCCCTGGAAGAGCACGATCCTCATCGGCATCTTCGTCGCCGTCCTCTCCGGACTTCTCCCGATCGATGCCCTCCTGCATCTGACGAACATCGGCACCCTGCTCGCCTTTACGATTGTCTGTGCGGCGGTGCTGGTCATGCGGCGAACCCACCCCGAAGCGGAACGCCCGTTCCGCGCGCCTCTCTTTCCGTTCGTGCCGATCGCCGGCATCTTCTGTTGTCTTGCTTCTGATGTTCTCGCTGCCCGTTGACAACTGGTGGCGCCTGATCGTGTGGCTCCTCATCGGGTTCGTCATCTATTTCCTGTACGGGCGGAAACATAGCGTCCTTGCCAGGATGCGGGCCGAGGGGAAGCTGTAGGAGGGAGGATGGCAGAGCAGGGGACCGACACCACCCGGCGCGAGTTCAAGCGCGAACTGAAACTGCTCGACGCGACGATGATCGTCATCGGCTCGATGATCGGGTCGGGGATCTTCATCGTCAGCGCCGATATCGCTCGCGTGGTTGGATCGGCTGGGTACCTGTTGCTCGTGTGGCTGATCACCGGCGCGGTCACGGTCATCGGAGCGCTGAGCTACGGTGAGCTTGCTGGCATGATGCCCCACGCGGGCGGCCAGTACGTCTACCTGCGCGAGAGCTACAATCCCCTGGTGGGTTTTCTCTACGGCTGGACCTCTTTCACTGTGATTCAGACGGGTACGATCGCAGCGGTGGGGGTCGCCTTCGCGAAGTTTTCCGGCGTCCTGTTTCCCTCCCTCTCGGGACCGGCATTCATCGTCGCCGGCTGGACCGTCACAGGGGCGCAACTCCTGGCCATCGCCTCCATCGTTCTCCTCACCTGGGTCAACAGCCGCGGCTTGCACGGCGGAAAGCTCGTGCAGGATATCTTTACGTCGACCAAAACCGCGGCGTTGATCGGATTGATCCTTCTCGGTTTCGTTGTCGGCTGGAACGCCGACGTGTGGTCCGCCAACCTGGCGTCGTTCTGGGACTCGGCCCGCGTGATGATTGAACCTGACGGCGCCGTATCGGTGGAGGCACTGTCGGGCATTGCGCTGCTCGCGGCCATTGGCGTTGCGATGGTGGGATCTCTGTTCTCGAGCGATGCCTGGAACAACATCACGTTTGCCGCCGGAGAAGTCGTCAACCCGAGGCGCGCGATTCCGCTGAGCCTGCTCATCGGGACCACGACGGTGACAGTTCTCTACCTTGCAGCGAACATTGCGTACATCGGGATGCTCCCCGTGGCCGGCGTGCCATCAGGGGCGGATTCCCTCTCGCGCGGGATCCAGTTCGCTGCATCCGATCGCGTGGGGACGGCCGCGGCTTCGATGCTCTTTGGCGAGCCCGCGGCGGTGATCATGGCAGTGCTGATCATGATTTCTACGTTCGGGTGCAACAACGGACTGATTCTCGCGGGCGCCCGGGTGTACTATGCCATGGCGAGGGATGGGCTCTTCTTCAGGAAGGCCGGCGTTCTGAATAGTCGTTCCGTTCCCGCGACCGCGCTCTGGGTGCAGGCCGCATGGGCCAGCGCGCTCTGCCTTACCGGAACGTACAGTGACCTTCTCGACTACGTGATCTTCTCCGTTCTCGTCTTCTATATCCTGACAGTCTTCGGCATCTTCATCCTCCGGCGGACGCGCCCGCATGCCGACCGGCCGTATCGTGCCTGGGGATATCCCATACTCCCCATGCTCTATATCCTTGCAGCCGCGGCCATCGCACTGAACCTCCTGATCATGAAACCCAACTACACGTGGCCCGGCGCCTTCATTGTCCTTCTTGGCTTCCCCGTGTACTACGTGTGGCGGGCCGTATCTCGCGGTTCATGAGGCCGCAGGTGTCTCACCCTGGCTCTTCCGTCGGCCTCATGCGGGCTGTTCCTTTCGAGGCGCGGTGCGCCGGAACTTGCCCGGACGGGGCGGTGTTGTATACAGGATCGCGGCTCGTGCGAACCACATCACCCATAGTCAAGGTTGACAGATGTTCTGGATGTACGCTGGATTTACGGGTCTGATACTGTTCCTCCTGGCTCTTGACCTCGGTGTCTTCAACAGGAAGGCCCACGTGATTTCTGTACGGGAAGCGCTTGGCTGGTCTGCTTTCTGGATCTTCCTCGGACTCTCGTTCAGCGTCTTCATCTACTTCGGCTATGAGAACCACTGGCTGGGCCTCGGTCTGACCCCCGACCTGATGGGGTCCGCCCCGCGCGTGATCGAGGGGCTTGGACCGGTCTACAACGACGGCGCCTCCGCGACCATGAAGTATCTCACGGGCTATCTGGTCGAGAAGTCGTTGTCCGTGGACAACATCTTCGTCATCAGCATGATCTTTGCGTCCCTGGCGGTTCCTGCGATCTACCAGCACCGGGTCCTGTTCTGGGGCATCGTCGGAGCACTCCTCATGCGAGGGGTCATGATCGCCGTCGGGGCCGCAATGATTCAGGAGTTCACCTGGATCATCTACGTGTTCGGAGGATTCCTTATCCTCACCGGCGTGAAGATGCTGTTGGTGAAGGGGGACAACACCGACCCTCATTCGAATATCGTGGTCCGCCTGACACGCAGGCTTTTCCCGATAACGCAGCGGTTCCACGGGCAGCATTTCTTCGTTCGCGCTGGTTCCAGGGCATCGCATGAGGCCCCCACGCCGGGCGCCGAAAATCTCCGGGATGACGTCGTGGAATCGGCGCCCGCCGGGACGCTCCTGGCGACGCCGCTGTTCCTGGGGTTGGTGATGGTCGAGTTCACCGACCTGATCTTCGCGGTCGACTCGATCCCCGCAATCTTCGCGATCACGGCGGATCCGTTCCTGGTCTTCACGAGCAACGTGTTCGCGATACTCGGGCTCAGGAGTCTCTACTTTGCGCTGGCGGGAATGATCGAGAAGTTCAAGTATCTGAAGGTCTCACTTGCGCTGGTGCTGATGCTGGTAGGGGTGAAGATGATGACACACGTGTGGCTGAAGGAACTGCTCGGCAGCAACTTCAACCTCTATTTGCTTGGCAGTGGTGGTCCTGATTCTGGCGGGAGGGGTAGTCGCATCGCTGCTGGCGCCGAAGCCGAAGGCGCCTACGCCGTGACGTGGGCTGTGTACCAGTCTACGGTTCTCTTCAGACCCATGTAATCCTCGTATCGCTGATCTGCGTGTTGAGGGTCGGCTGTTCGGGCGAGATCTCGAGCAGCCTTCACCCGCCGACATTCAGACGATCCCGCCGCTCAGGACCCCGCCCCCGCCCCGAAATACTTCCGCTTGAAAGAGAGGGCGACGTTGACGAGGCTGATCAGCACGGGGACCTCCACGAGCGGCCCGATCACGGTTGCAAATGCCACCTGTGAGTTGATTCCGAAGACGGCCACGGCGACCGCGATGGCCAACTCGAAATCGTTGCTCCCCGCCGTGAAGGCCATCGTCGTGCTCTGCTCATACGACGATCCCATTCGCTTCGCTATGAAAAACGTGGCGAAGAACATCAACGCAAAGTAGACAGTGTAGGGAATGGCGACCCGGAGGACATCGAGAGGCAACTGCACGATCTTCTCGCCTTTGAGCGAGAACATGACGAAGATCGTGAAGAGCAGCGCGATCGGCGTGAGGATCGAGATCTTCGGAATGAACGTGCCGTGATACCACGCCTTTCCTCGTCCCTTCACCAATGCCATCCGCGTCAGGATGCCGGCGGCGAACGGTATCCCCAGATAGATCAGCACGGTGACGGCGATCTCGGAGATGGAGATGTCCACCAACGCGCCCTCCATCCCGAAGAGCGGGGGGAGGAGGGTGATGAACACGTATGCGTACACGGAGTAGAAGAGCACCTGGAAGATCGCATTGAACGCCACAAGCCCGGCCGCCAGCTCGGGGTCACCTTTCGCGAGATCGTTCCAGACCAGCACCATCGCAATGCAGCGGGCGAGGCCGACAAGGATGACGCCGACCATCAGCTCGGGCTTGTCGGGGAGCAGCGCGACCGCAAGCAGGAACATGACGAGCGGGCCGACGATCCAGTTCTGAATGAGGGACAGCCCCAGGAGTCTCGGATTCCGGAAGACCACCGGAAGCTCTTCATACCGCACCTTTGCCAGCGGGGGATACATCATCAGGATCAGACCGATCGCGATGGGGATGTTCGTCGTTCCCGAACTCAATCGATCCCAGAAGCCGGCTGTTGCCGGGACGAGATAACCCACGAGCACCCCGGCGAACATGGTCGCAAAGATCCAGAAGGTCAGGTACCTGTCGAAGAACGACAGCCGGCGGCTGACGGTGCTCACGGTGTTTTCCCGTCCAGTTGAGGTACAAGCGTTTCTGCGTACAGCCTGTGGAAGTCTCTCCGAATCTCGTCCCTGACGCGGCGAAATGCGTCGGCGACCTCGTCAGGTGACCCGGTCGCCTCCGCAGGATCTTCAAATCCGACGTGCAGCCTGTGGCGGACGTTGCCCGTGAAGAGGGGGCAGGTCTCCTTCGCATGGTTGCAGACCGTGACGACGAAGTCGAACGGTTGATCGAGGAACTGATCCACCTGCTTCGGCGCGTGAGCCGAAAGGTCGATGCCCACCTCTCGCATCACCTGAAGGGCCAGCGGATGAACGCGCTGCGCCGGCTTCGTTCCCGCAGAGTGGACGCTCAGCCTCCTGTCGAACGACGCGAGGAACCCCTCCGCCATCTGGCTCCGGCATGAATTGCCAGTACAGAGAATCAGGATACGCATGACAGGAGCATCTCCATGCAGGTTGCCGTGCTCGGGCAGGCGCCCCGGAACTGGGAGGAGGCGGTCAATCCTCCCGTCACTGAAGCGCGGTCGATGACCCGCCACCCGTGGCGCGTGAAGTCCGGACCACAGAAGAATTCATTTCGTACCGGTGACGGTGATACTCAGAAGTCCGAAGGACGAACCTTCCGGAAGCTGGTATGCCCGTTCCCGCGCGATCCGGACATCCGTGAAGCCTGTTTCCCGCACGATCGCGAGGTATTCGTCGCGCTCCACCGCGCCCGCCACGCATCCCGCCCATTCAGCCATGTCGTTCTGGACGGACGCAGGGATCGCTCCGAGTGAAACGATATCGGAGACGGCGAACTTCCCGCCGGGTGTGAGCACCCGGTGCATCTCGCGGAAGGCGATGTGCTTGTCGGGGACAAGATTGATCACGCAGTTGCTGATAATGCGATCCACGGTGCCGGATTCAACGGGAAGGTGTTCGATCTCTCCCAATCGGAACTCGGTGTTGTCGGCGCCGAGTGTGATCCTGTTCTCGCGCGCACGTTTGATCATCTCCTTGGTCATATCCACGCCGATCACATGTCCGGCCGGTCCGACATCCTTCGCCGCCAGGAACACATCGATCCCGGCTCCTGAGCCGAGGTCGAGGACGGTCATGCCGGGATGAAGGTCGGCGAATTCGGCAGGGGTGCCGCACCCGAGGCCGAGATCGGCATTTTGCCTGATCGCGGGGTCGGCGTTGTCGTACAGATCGTTCATGATGATCTGGCCTGCCACGCCGGAATCCGTGCCGCACCCGCATGCGGGCCCGCAGCAGGAGGAAGCCTGGATGGCGATCTGGCTGTACTTTTCCCTGACGGCGTCTTTGATGGCGGTGTCTGACATGGCGGTTGCTCAGTGATGTTGGAGTTCCAGGGTTGCCGCCATGACGGGCGGCTTGACTGCATTCGTGGTGGCGCAACAGCCCCGACGGATTCTGGCGTCGAGTCTCTTGAGATCTCCGCGGGCGATGTCACTCGTGTCCAGGAACCGGGGAAGGAATGAGAGGATGTCCTTCCGGGGCCCCTCCGGCGAGGGTGGGATGGAGTAGAGGATCCAGAGCCCGCTCCGGCGTGCGCTGACAAGACCGGTGCGACGCAGGTAGGCAAGGTGACGGGAGACTTTCGTCTGCGTTGCCCCGAGAATCGCCTCGATGTCGCACACGCACAACTCGCCACGGCTGAGGAGGAGATTCAGTATCCTGAGCCTCGATTCGTCCGAGATTGCTTTCAGTGCCGGAATGAACCCGTCCATCGTACCACGCCCCATCTATATTTGCCTATACGAATATATGACACGTCCGCCCAAGAATCAAGTTGCGCCTCTTGTCGACATAGTATTGATTCCAGAACCCCGATATTCAGCATGTCACAGGTCTGCAGGGAGATGACTGGAATGGATGACGAGATCGTTGCGCGAAAGCCGTTCAGAATCGTCAACGGCGTCGCCCCGACGCGGATTGTGGACAATGGCGGATGGACCGACACCTGGTTCGCCCGGTACGGGAGTGTCTTCAATATCGCCGTCGCTCCGCATGCCGAGGTGCAGATCGAGGTGTTCCCGCGGTCCGGCGACCATGAGGGAGTCATGGTCTTCGCGGAGAACTACGGCGAACGGTTCATGGTTGTGCCGCAGACGACCGGGTGGGGCAAGCACCCCCTCCTCGAGGCCGCCATCGCGTTCATGCAGGTTCCCCGGGACCTCGCGATCAACATATCGATTTCCTCGGATACGCCGGCCGGCGCATCCACGGGAACTTCCGCAGCCGTGACGGTGGCGTTGATCGGGGCGCTCGACAGGCTGGTGGGCGGGAAGATGCGCCCGCATGACGTGGCCTACGCCGCACATCACGTGGAAATGGACATGGTGGGCCTCCAGTGCGGCATCCAGGACCAGATCTGCTCGGCGTACGGAGGCATCAACTTCATCGAGATGGACAGGTTCCCTCGTGCAACAGTGTCACAGATTCAGGTCGCGGACCCGGTCAGGTGGGAGCTTGAGCGCCGGCTGGTGCTGATCTACCTTGGCAGGTCACACAGCTCATCCGAGGTGCACGCGAAAGTCATCCGCGAGCTCGAATCCGAAGGCCCGACCAGCAAGCGCCTGGAAGCCCTCCGGCAAACTGCCGTGAAGTCGCGCGACGCCGTTTCGGCCGGCGATTTCGCCGCGCTGGGCCGCGCGATGATCGAGAACACCGACGCACAGGGGAGGCTCCATCCGGAGTTGATCGGATCCGGTGCGCGGAAGGTCATCGACATCGCCCGTTCCCACGGCGCCGAAGGGTGGAAGGTGAACGGAGCGGGAGGTGAGGGGGGGTCGGTGTCGATCCTCACGGGACCTCTCCGGAGCTCAAGAAAGTCGATGATCCGAGAGATCGGGCAGGAAGATCCTCTATTCAGGAATATCCCCATTTCATTGAGCGGAATCGGGCTGCACACATGGGAGGGGCGTCCGTAGCAGGACCTGCCTGCGCTGTTCCCGGGGGCGCAAACAGAGCCACATTTCAATCCATACCACTTCTCTATCCGCAGCACTTCTCCATCCACTGCACCTCCGATTCCCACCTGGTCCCCCACCAACGAAAGGGTGTTGTCCCGTTCAAGGATTGAGCTGGAACGGCAACAGTCGTCAGAGTCGGAATTACTCGGGTTCTTGGTTGACAATCATGCCATCGTGGTGTACTTTGCCTGCAATCGCGGCCCCCGTCCCTCCATGACCTTCGATGGGTACCCATGATGAAGTCATGCAGGCCGATGTGTTCCCATTCATTTCCGTTTCTTGTTGCGCTCGCGTGCCAGGCCTCGCTGGCGCAGGTACCCTTGCAGGGTGACGGCGCTCCAATCGATAGCACCGCACTCGGATCAGACCCGTCTCCCAATCCCGGGATGTACTACTTCTACGAACCGTTCCCGATGGAACCCGGGTCAGACGTATTCCAGGTCGGCGCGTCGTTCTCGCTGGTGCCGTACGCGGACGCGGAACAGGAGATCCCGCTCCCCGGCATCGACGTTCAATACAAACGGGGCCTCTGTGAGAATCTTGCCGTCGTGGGTTCCCTCTCCACGAGCTACTTCTCCAACCTTGCTCACGCCGGTCTCCAGTGGAGCACCAGGGTCACCAGATTCAGCTTTGGAGTGGCCAACCACATCGGTTTCGCGTACGGCTTCATCACGCGAGAAAACCTCTTCGACGACGTCGAAGGGTACGCCTGGATCGACATGATGATCCTGCGCCTGGGATACCGGCTCGACGAGTTCTCGTTTTCGTGCTCCTTTGTCGCCACGTACATGCTGAAGAGCATGAGCTATGTGAACGGCCTGGAGGCGTCGGTCGGACCCCAGCACACGGTCAACGACTACTACTGTACATTTGTTGTTGAACAACCATTCCTCCGGACTCTGCACCTCTCCATCGGCCTGAGTCTGGGATATGCGCGAACACCCTGGCAGACCTGGATGTTGTACAACACTGTTGACGAATGGCTGTTTTCTCCTGAATTCTTCTTCGCAATCCAGATCCCGCTGTGAAGCACGTACTCGTCACAGCGCTTCTCTCCGCGGCTGCATGCTCGTGGGCCCAGACCCCCGCCGACACGACCTACAGAGTGGAAGTGACCGCGACGGCCAGCCCGATGATCAACTTCTTCAGGTTGCCGAAAGTGCCGGGCACCAGCGGCAAGACATCGATCGGATACGGGATCTCTGTGCGGGGCATGTGGCATCCGGCTCGCCTGCTCGCCGTGGGATTCCTGACAGGGTACTTTCTCATCGCAGAGGACGAGATTCTGGTCGCCCAGCCGTCCTCCGACCTGAACTACAATGCCACGCTTGCTGCAGTGCCGATCCAGCTGGCGCTGTCGATGCAGAAGGCCGGCTTCGAAGTCGGGATGGGGATCGGACCCTACATGATGATGAGCACAATCGGCGGGGGAAACAGCGCCTCCGTCCACGGAAGCCGGCTTGAGCTCGGCATGACGTTCTTTGCTTCCTACGGTTTTCCCCTGGGGAAGAACATCAGTCTCGGTCCCGAATTGCGGGTGGTGTCTCTCCGATACCGCGGCATCGTGTCGGTCATGCCGTCGCTCAGTTTCCGTATCGATCCTGTGAGGTACTAGTTGACGAAGCAACGTACTGCAATCATCCTGATCTGCCTGGGCATGGCGTCATGCGATCCCCGTCTCCCCTCGGAGCCCGACCTCTACGTGGACTTCGAATCCATTGACGCGCCGACTACCCTCTTGAGCGATACAAGCAGATGGCTCATGAACGGTGTCTACGAGGTCGTTCAGGGATGCAGCGAGCTCGGCAACCCGGTTGTGGGCACGTGGATCGGGAACAGATTCCGCCTCAGTTCACAGCATGATGTCGTCTACTCGATCTCCGCGGGCGGCTCGTCGGGAGACTCGATCAAGCTTCGCGGCTACATGCGGGTCGTGCGTTCGGGCTCCGGCAGCAGGGTGAGGTTCAACGTGTCGAGTTCCGACGGGGCCAAAGAGGTGATCACGCGCTTGCTCCCCGCTACGTTGAGAATCCTGGGGGAGACAGAAACCGGAACAAAGCTGGAGCTCCGGCGCATGCGCGGCATCGCCCCGGCCTCGTTTGCGGTGCTGGCACATCGGGGAGGCGGACGGAACTCGGACCGCCTGGGGATCTCCGAAAACAGCGTCGAGATGATCAGGTACGCGGGAACGCTCGGCGCGACCGGTGTGGAAGTGGACGTCAAACGGACACGGGACGGGCAGCTTATCCTGTTCCATGACGACACGTTCTCCCCGCGGACTGTCCAGGGAGCGTACCTTCTGGGAAAGGTTGAGAAGTACGACCTGGCGCAGATTCAATCGCTCGGAAAACTGGTCAACGGAGAAAAGATCCCAACGCTCAAGGATGCGCTGACGGCGGTCGTCGACAATACCGAGTTGTCGATGGTCTGGATGGACGTGAAGGACCCCACATCGGTTGCGCAGGTGGTCGAAGTTCAGAAGGAGATGAAGGTGTACGCTGCGGGGAGGGGAAGAGACAGCCTGAGCATTCTTCTGGGCATACCGTCGCAGGAGGTGCTGGATGCGTACCTGCCGTTCCGGGAAGATTCGGATGCGCTCGTTGAGCTCGAAGCCCGAACGGCGCTGGATCTGCCTCGGTGCAGAGTCTGGGCCCCCGTCTGGACCCGAAATATCAGCGACGCAGATGTGGACGCGATGCACTCCCGCGGCAAGCGAGTCTTCACGTGGACCGTCGATCTCCGCGAAAGCATCCTGATGCACCTGAACAAGGTGGACGGCATCCTCAGCAACTATCCCACCATGGTCGCCGCGCTGCGTGATTCCAGGAACTAGCGCGGATCTCCAGAGGGCTTCCATCCAGTATCCAACCGTCCGGGGTTTGCAGAGACACGCCTGAATGAAGTCCGGGAACACGATTCGAGCGTCATCGCCCGGGCTATGGCTTTCGACGTAATTTTTCGAGAGAATATGGGAGCCTCGAGGCGAAGGGGGGACTCTTGCACAACCAGAGGTGCCGATTCATGATATCGAGACACGTTCGATCTGCGGTGGTCTGCGCAATGATTATCCTCCTGCTCCCTTCGTGCAAGGACGAGTCATCTCCCACAGGCGACATGGGGACCGGCGCGGACACGACCACTATCGCAAAGAGTCCGAAGAGAGGTATCGCGTTCAATCTCACGGATACTGCTGATATCCGCGCTCTCTCGAAGGGTGTGAGCTGGTGGTACAACTGGTACACGTCCACATCGGCACCCGCGGGCTATTACAGAACGTATGAGATGGAGTTTCTTCCGATGGTGTGGGGTGGGAATCCGAGTGCACAGACAACGGCGGATGCGAGGAACTTCATCCTTGCGCATCCTGAGGTCAAATACCTTCTGGTCTTGAATGAACCCAATCTGACCGATCAGGCCAACCGGCTCCCGGTTGACGCGGCTGCAGACTGGGTGAAGTATGAACGGATCATCTCTGACCTCGCCGCGCAGGGGAGGACGGTCTCTCTGGTTGGTCCTGCGATGAGTTGGGGGACGATGACCGACTACTGGGATCCTGTGGTCTGGCTCGATACGTTTTACGCCGCGTATCGCTACGCGAACGGGGGGAGGGATCCGCAGATCGACTACCTCGCGTTTCACTGGTACGACTACGGGCTCGCCGCTCAGCTTGACCGGCTCCAGAAATATGGCAAGAAGATCTGGGTCACCGAAATGGCAAACTGGAATCCCCAGATCGATTCGTACGCCAAGCAGGAGGCGCAGATGCGGGATATGGTGGGCATCTGCGAGGCGCGCGCGGACGTATTTCGGTACGCATGGTTCTACGGACGGGGGACACTGCCCGATACAAAGTACACGTACCTCCTCGACCAGTCTCCCGGAGCCCTCACGTCACTGGGGAGGCTGTACATCGGCCTTCCGTATACGAAGTAGGCAGGAAACCATGAAACCCACCGGTCCAGTCGGCGCATTGCCGAAGGGTAAATTTTAGGGTCTGAGCCGTCCAGCAGTTCCCATCCGTTCACTTCTCCCGAGCAAATCATGTGCCTGTTCCATCGCTTCCTGCCGGCTGTGCGTCTCACTGCGCGTTCGGCTCTCCTCACATGCCTGTTCTGGACGACTTCCTACGCCTGGATCTATCCGGAACACCGGGACATCACGTACGTCGCGATCCGCAAACTCGATCCCGCCCGAAGGGCGGTTCTCGACAGGCTCTGGGTGGATGCAAGGCTGGGTTACGAATCGCGTTTGGCCGCCGCCGCGGCGGACAGCGCGCAGGGCGAGGAAACAACCACGATCGACTACGCGGCCTGGCCTGCTATCGCCGGTGATCATTCGGTGTCCGCGGCCGATCTCCTGCACAACGTGCTCGACACGAAATGGATACTTGACGTCGCCAGCATTACCGCCGCTCTGAAGAACGGGATGGCGACCTCCGGAAGCCGCTCAGAGCGCATCAACCACCTCCGGGACTCCGATATCAAGCTGCAGCGTGCTGACCCGGAGTACGCAACTCGTGCGGGGTCGAACAATGTTCATTTCCTTCTTGCTCGAACAAAGACGGACGTTGACACTAGGATCTACATCAGGTCGAGCGTCCAGGCAGGAAGCGAGCTCAATGCCATGGGCACGTACGCGTGGTATCATTACAGCGCACTTCTCAAGGCCGCGCGCCTATCGAAGGAACAGTTGAGCCCGGCTGATCGGGCGGCGCTTGCGCGTGCCGCCCTTGCCGACGAGGCCTTTTCGCTCCATTTCCTGGAGGATGCTTTCGCGGCCGGTCATATCACCGGGACATGGGGAGACGCATCGTTGCGGAAAGGGACCCACGACTATTACAACGAAAGCGGTTTTGAGACACAATCCTGGAACGGCAAGGACATGGTGCTGGCGGGCGACGCGTGGATGCGGGACGAGGACCTTCAACGTGCATCCGACATCATGAGCGTGAGCCTCGGACAGTTCGTCGATGCAGTCGCTGGCACAGGCGTCGGCGCTCGCCTGGTGTCCTCGCAACTGGCGTCAAGTGAACCGGATACGCTTAACGTCTCGAAGAACACCGTGCACCTCAAGCGGGAGTTCGACACCGCGGCAGTGGAGCTCTTTGCAGAGACTCTTCTTGAAACTCCCATCCCGGCGCTCGGCTCCGGTATGGGGGAGCTTCCCCGGTTTCGCGCTGAACTCGGACCGTTCATCGGCATTGCGCCGGCGGCGTTTGGCGGCGGCATGAGCGGTGGATTCGGGGTGGACCAGACACAAATCGGGGGGATGGGAGGTCTCGCCCTCGCCTTCCGTATCGGGCTGGGCATCGAAGGGGTCATGAATGAAGCGGGAGATGGTCTTGTGTTCCTCGACGTGGGGGTAAGGCAGGATGCCCCTTCTGCAAAAGATATCGATGAATCGCAGGCCCTGGCCAAACTCGGGGCTATCGTCGCTCAGGTCCCGGCCCGCTCGGCATATACGCTCAGACTCCGCATGCCTTTCTGGTTGATTCCGTTCGATCTGGTGGTCGCGGGACTGACCGTTGGTCTCATCTCACCTCCTACGTTTATGCAGATGGCTGTGGCTGCGGGCAGCGGGGGACTCATCCCGTGGCAGGCCGGCATCGCAACACCCATCGGGCGCCTCCAGTTCATTCTGGGCCGCGAAGTCGGCGTTTCGTTTTTCGGGTACGGGAAGGAGGAGGACAAGATGCTCCTTCCCGTCAGCGGGACTCCGCCCGTCCAGACGCCAATTGTTAACGTGCGTTCGATCCAGATCGAGGCCCCTTTGGTCGAGTACCGACCGTTTCGGACGTTCTCGATGAATCAGAGCTCCAGCCTGGTCTTCCAGCTCTACGGGGGTGTCGACATCCCGACAAAAGTCTCGGTGTATGCTCCGGAGGGCGCGCCTCTGCCAGATGTGCGAAACAACTGGTTCACCGGGGTGCGCGTGGCGTTCGACTGGCGCTATTACCTCGGCTCAGGGACGGGAGTTCACAGGTAGAAGGTGCGAACATGAAGATGCCGCGCAACTTCTTCGGTACCATCATCACACTCGTGGCCGTGGTGATACTTCTGGCGGCTCTTCCGTCAGCAGTGCGCGACACATTTGAAACCGGCCGTATCTATCTGTTCTCGCGGCAGTTTCTCGAGGAGCTGCCGCAGCGGCTTACCGGTCCGGGGCGTTTCCGGTTCATACTCCAGCCGCTTGTTGCGATACTGCTCGGGTTGCGCGGCGGCCTCGGCGATGCACGGGAGGGACGGCCGCCGTACCTGTACGGCCTGTTCATGAGCGGTGAGCATCGCAGGGAGCTCATACGCAGCGGGTTGACTGCCGTTCGCAACCTGGTCGCGATGGGGATCGTGCTGGATGCCGTGTCGCAGCTGCTGATCTACGGGCAGGTACACCCCGGCGCGGCCCTGGTGGTCGGCCCGGTGCTCATCTGCCTTCCGTATGCCGCAGCGCGGGCCCTGACCAACCGGGTGGCGCGGCTTCTTCATCGCTCACCGGCGAAGGAATTGAATCACCCTGTTCAAGGAGATGACCATGAGAAATGACACGTCCGATTCCGAACACCCCGCAGAGCAAACCGTTCTGAACCAACCGCCGGCGCTCTCCCGCAGTACTTCTCGGTCCGATGGTTATGCTCTGGGCAAGAGCCTCCGGCAGGAATGCCCGCGCAGATCACACTCGGCATGGAAGCCGCCGGCCGATCGGCCCGATCCGGTTCACCTGGTGCTTGAAGCTGAAAAGGGGCGTCTCCCTGAGCTGCTTCCGCTGCGCCACGGGCGGATGGCGAGGTCTCCGTTCACCTTCTATCGGGGCTCCGCGCTCGCGATGGCCTTTGATCTGGCCTCCACACCGGCGTCCGGCATCCGCGTCCAATGCTGCGGCGACGCGCACCTCAGCAACTTCGGTGGATTTGCCACGCCGGAGCGGAGGGTTATTTTCTCCATCAATGACCTCGACGAAACTCTGCCCGCCCCGTGGGAGTGGGACGTGAAGCGCCTTGCAGCGAGCTTCGTCGTGGCCTGCCGGGACAATGGACTGAGCGAGACTGTTGCCACGGATGCCGTGACGACCTGCGTTCGTACCTACCGCGAGTCGATGGCCGAGTTCAGCCAGATGAAGACACTGGAGCTCTGGTACTATTCGCTGGGCGCCGACGACCTGGTGGCTGGCATCAAGGATCCTGTACATCGTCAGCGTGCTCTGAAGCGTCTTCAGAAGGAGCGGGCTCGCAGCATTGCAGAGGACATCTTCCCGAAGCTGGCAGAACACAAGGGGGAGATGCCCGTGATCAAGGATCAGCTCCCGACGATCTTCCATGCCGAAGGACATCCGCCGGGGGAGATCCAGAGCGCCGTCATGGAGGCGCTCTCCGGGTACCGCGACAGCATGTCGCCCTCTCACCAGTCCCTGCTCGACCGCTATGAGCTCCGGGACGCCGCCATTAAGGTGGTGGGCATCGGAAGCGTTGGCACGCGTTGCTGGGTGCTCCTCTTCATGGCCGGCGAGGGGGACCCGCTCTTCCTGCAGGTCAAAGAGGCGCGTGCATCTATACTGGAGCCGTACGCCGGCGCCACCGTCTTCCCGAATCACGGCCAGCGCGTAGTGCACGGCTACCGGCTCATGCAGCCTGCCAGCGACATGTTCCTCGGGTGGACCATGGGGCCCATCGGGAAGCACCACTTCTTCGTCCGCCAGCTGAAGGACATCAAGATAAGCATCCGGGTGGAGACCTTCCGAGCCGCGGAAATGGATCTCTACGCCACGTGGTGCGGAAGAGCGCTTGCGCTTTCCCACGCCCGCTCGGGGTCGTCCGCACTGCTGAGCGGGTATATGGGGAAGGCAGACACGTTCGACCGGGCGCTTGCATCCTTTGCCGTTGCCTATGCGGACCAGAACGAGAAGGACCACCAGGCACTTGAGCGCGCGGTCCGGGATGGAGTGATCAAGGCGGTTGTTCGAGGAGCCGTCCTAGCGTCTGGAGCGTACTGTCTTCCCCGGACACGGTTCTCACAGGAGGATGTGCTCTATGGTGTTGACACGCTGGTTGATCATCGCATCCCTTGCCGGAATACCTCTTGCAGCGAGCGGGATGCCTTCCGACAGCTCGAACGTCGAATCCCCGCCTGTCCCGTGGGATGTGTCCCTCGGTGGCTACTACTACGTCATCCCTGACGAAGACGACTTCCTCATCGCGATCGCCTCGGCTGACCGCGGAAACCTGCACCTCGAAGCACGCTACAACTACGAAGACCTGAAGACCGGATCCCTGTTCGCCGGGTGGAAGATCTCGACAGGGGAGGAATTCACGGCTGAATTCACGCCGATGCTGGGAGCTGCAGTCGGGCGGACGATGGGGGTCATTCCTGCGCTCGAAATCTCGCTTGCCTACGACATCTTCGACCTGTACGACGAGAGCGAGTACCTCGTAGACCTGCAGGAAGAGGGGAGCAGCTATTTCTATTCGTGGCTCGAGCTTGGCATAACGCCTGTCGACATGATTCGCTTTGGCGTGACCGCGCAGCGTTTGAGAGCCGCCGAGACACCGCTGGAGGTGGAGCGGGGACTGTTCATCCAGATGATGCCGGAGCACGCAACCATAGGCCTGTATGCCTTCAACCTGGCCAGTGATTACTGGTTCTTCATTTTCAGCTTCGGGATTGCCTTCTAGGCGGCCAGTTTCTTTACCATGTGCCGTATCGAACGAACCTTGCAGCGAAGGTCCCCCGCACGCCCCATGAAGCGCTACATCATTCTTTCCGCCGCCTTCTTGATGCAGATGTGCCTCGGCGCCACGTATTCCTGGTCGGTTTTCGTCCGACCGATCCGGGAACTCACGGACCTCTCCCAGGGCATCGCCCAGGTTCCCTTTACCACGTTCTACTTCGCGTTCCCCCTTACGCTCCTGTTCTCTGGCTCGATCCTGAGCACGCTGGGCCCGCGGAAATCAGCGGTCCTCGGCACACTCCTGTTCGGATCTGGCTGGGCAGTTGCGGGGCTGGGCGGTCCCATGTCGTTTGCCTTTGTCGTCATCGGCGTCGGGCTGCTGGCTGGCATCGGAGTGGGGGTTGCGTACATTGTCCCGATTGCCGTCGGCAATCGCTGGTTCCCACGACAAGCCGGCCTTGTGACCGGGATCGCGGTGGCGGGGTTCGCCGTAGGTGCCGCCCTCGTCAGCCTGAGCGCTGAGGCGATGATGCAGGGCGGGGGAGCGACTCCATTCCAGGCGCTCGCTCTGCTCGGGCTGGGCTTCCTGGTGCTCGGCGTCCCGGCTGCTGCCCGGATGGCTTTTCCCGAGGGAGCAGGCGTCGCGCCAGAGGCGCCACCGAGCAGGAGGGACCTGTTTCGCACAATGGAATTCCGGCAGCTGTTTCCTGCCATGGTCGCCGGACTGGCCGCGGGATTTGCGGTGAACTCCAATCTGAAGGACTTGAGCCCGGCGTCTGAAATTGCCACCGGTGCGACCGCAGTGACGGCGTTCGCGATCGCCAATGCGGCCGGACGGATCGCATGGGGATGGGCATTCGATCGGATGCTTCCTGCTACTGCCATCCGGCTGAATCTCTTCGCCCAGGCAGCGGTGCTTGCGGGCGTCTTCTTTCTCGTCGAGGATCTGCCGTCGCTGCTGGTATTTGTTGCGCTTGCGGGCTTCAACTACGGCGGCGTTCTCGTGCTCTACGCTTCGACGGCGGCAAGGCGATGGGGTCTACAGCACGTCGGGCAGGTCTACGGACTTCTCTTCACTGCGAATATCGTGGCGTCTCCGGCGCCAATGGTCGCCGGGTTTTCCCTCGATGTGTTTGGTTCGTTCACCCCTGCCTTCCTGATGTTCGCTGTGCTTGCGGCCGCTGGAGCGCTCGGGGTCGGTCATCCGGTCAACAGAAGGCCGGACGCTGAACAGGTGCCTCACCAGTGACGACGCGCCCCCTCACCCGGCAGCCTGTTGCAGGCCAGTGGGAGATCAATTCCGGCGGATCATTCTATCAGGGAATATGCGCCCGGCAGGAGAAGCATGTGGGCGCGTTGCACCCTTCCATCCTTCACTTCATGAGAGAAAAGGTGGAGTACCGGGCCTTGTCATAGGTCCACATGGGGGGCGTCAATCTGAAAAGCGTTGGATGAAGAAGGAAGCGGCGGAATGCTGCTCACGGGTCGTTTCCGCGCTCGCGATTGCCGATTTCCATTCGGAGCGAGGGACTTCGCGATTTCCAGGCAGGCGAATTTCACCGGGTGTGACACACTGGCTCGCGCCTGCAGGTGGTTGACGTTTAATCGGTACATGGAAGATCCTCCGGAGATTGCACCGCGCGAATTCGCTGGCGCGATGATACCGGATGATCTATAGCGGAAGTGAGCCGGGCCCCCGTCGTGAGGAGGTCCCGCGGTGGGGGAGCGCCGCTGGTGCGCGGCCTTCCCACACCGTGGAAGGGGTAGTTGGCGGGGCGCGAACGCCCGGCCAGCAGTTGGCCAGGGGAAGAAATCGCAGGGTGGGGAGAGCGAAGCTGCGCAAGAAGCCCAGAACACCCGTGGGATCCCACGGGTGTTCCAGGCTGCGTCCTGACAGGCAGGTGCTACTTGATAAGCATCATCTTGATCATCCGCTGCTGCCCGCCGAAGCTCAGCCGGGCGAAATACGTGCCGGTGGAAAGTCCATCCGACTCAAAACGCACGTTGCGGTACGTGCCCGCCTCCATTTCCCCCTCGAACAATGTCGCAACTTCCTGGCCCAACGCATTGTAGACTTTCAACGTCGCATGCCCGTCCACGGGAGCGGAAAACGCGATCGTGGTGGACGGATTGAACGGGTTAGGGTAGTTCTGGTCAAGAGCGAAGCTCGTGGCGAGCGTTGGCTCGTCACCCACGGACGTCGTCGTGCCATTCGTCGCTCCCCGGGTGACAGGAGAGAGTTTCACGTACAGCGGAGAGCCGTCAGGGACCCGTGCCCACGATGTGTCGATCCCGAGCGCGGGAATTTCCATGCTGTCGATGATTGTCCCTGTCAGGTCTTCCAGCCAGACTTTGTCGCCGCCACTGCCGAGGCCGAATCCATCCACAACCGTCGAGCTGGTGTTCGTGTCTGTGATAATGACATAGAAACCGAGCGCGGGGAGGGTGGTGCCAGCCGGAAATTCCTTCTTGGGCTTCGTGCCGCCCAGGCCGCCATTGTCGTAGATCTTGTACCCGCTGATGTCGATCGGGTTGGGGGTCGAGTTGTACACCTCGATCCAGTCCAGATTGCCGGCGGTCCCGCGAGAGTACGCCTCGTTGACCGTTACTGCCGGGGCTGGGCTGTTCGCGGTGCCGCGGCTGGCCGGGGAGAGCTTCGCGTACGTGTCGGACCCGTCGGGGACGCGTGCCCATGACGTGTCGTTCCCGAGCGCAGGGATCGTCATGCTGTCGATAGGAGTGCCTGCTCCATCTTCCAGCCAGACTTTGTCGCCGCCGCTGCCCAGACCGAAATCGTCCGGGGTTCCGGTCGTGCTGGTGTTCGTGTCCGTGATGATGACGTAGAATCCGAGCGGCGGCAGGACTGTGCCGGCGGGGAACAGTTTCTTGGCCTTGGTTCCAGCCTGGCCGCCGTTGTCGTAGATCATGTACCCGCTGATGTCGATCGGGGATCCGGTTCTGTTGTACACCTCGACCCAATCCAGGTTACCGGCAGTCCCGCGCGAGTACGCTTCGTTCACGACCACTGTCGTCTGGGCGAGGACGTTCCCGGCGACCGCAGTCACCAGGAGCACGATGCCCATCAGAGTAACAAACCCTTTCATTGGACCTCCTATGGGGAAAAGTGAGAAATGGTAACTCTACCGATGCATGAATGTGTCACGCAATTATGCCGGCTTCTGGAAGACGTGGAGCTTGCCGTCCGCATCGCTGACAATATAGATCTTCTGTTCGACAATGGCGATTCCTTCCCCTTTGGAAAAAGGGATCCTCCACTGCCCGAGCATTCCACCGGCTCTTGAGAGTCTCACGACGGCCATGGATTCGTCGCTGACCATCCAGAAACAGTCTCCGGACGGATCATGCACGATGTCCGAACAGTCCGTTGTATAGGTCAGCTCTGTTCTCCTGATCTCTGTGCCGCCCGAGAACTCGAGGAGCAGGCGAGGGGCTTTCTCATTGAGAACAAAGAGATGGTTCGCGCCGTCCAGGGCGACGCCCTCCAGCGCGTTGCCGCCGTTCGTTGCAACGTTGACGGGGAACGACGAGAGCTTTGTCCCGTCAGACAGATAGGTTGTCACGAGTCGGTTTGTTTCCTCGGCAACGACCATGGTGTCGCAATTGGCGGAAAGGACTATTCCTTCCAGGTCTGAGCTCTGGATAACCATCGACCGGAGCACGCTCCCCGTGAGTGTCATTTCATAGACGGTACTGTTGCCATCCGAAACGGTCAACAGCGTGCCGTTCCTCCAATGATACGCCAGTCCCGAGGGCTCCGGAACGCCGGTCTCATAGACGGCGATCTCTGTGAGCGGCTCGACCGTCGGCGGAGCCACGACCCCGCTGCCCGGTTCCGGACGCGTGCATCCCACGACTGCGGCGAACGCCAGGAGAAGGACGGATCGTTGGTTCATATCGCGAGCCTTGCTGCTGCCGTGAAGGGCCGGGAACACCCGGGCCCGGCCCGTCCGGCCACTCAGCGTCACTGGTTCGGGGTTCCGCGGGTGATGACGTCCCGGACTCCCCAGGTCCCGCCGTCCGGAATTCTGCCGTACGATTGGGTCTCAGTATGCGGGAGGAACGTCACCGTATCGGCGACTGCTCCCGTGGCGTCCTCCAGCCACACTTTCTCGCCGCCGCTGGAGAGGCCGAAGCCATCCGCGATTGAGGGGCTCGTGTCCACGTCAGTGACGATCACGTAAAGTCCCCGTGCCGGGATGGTCGTGCCTGCCGGGAATTCCTTCTTGGGTTTCGTTCCGCTCTGGCCGCCCGAGTCATAGATTTTATATCCGCTCAGGTCGACCTGGGTGGTGGACTCGTTGTAGATCTCCACCCAGTCCGGGTTGGATGGCACAACGCCACGGGCATACAGCTCGTTCATCTTGATGATGATCGCTCCCGATCCCGGGTTGTTGGCCGTGCCGCGGGTCATCGTGTTCAGGACCTGCCAGGTCCCGCCGTCCGGATTCCTGCCGTACGACTGGTATTCCGTATGCGGAAGGAACGTCACCGTATCAATGATCGTTCCGGCGGCATCCTCCAGCCACACCTGTTCGCCTCCGCTGGAGAGGCCGAATCCATCCTGAACGGCATCGCTAGTGTTGGAATCGGTGACGATTACGTAGAATCCCCGTGCCGGGACGCTCGTGCCCGCCGGGATTCCCTTCTTGGGCTTCGTGCCGCTCTGGCCCCCCGAATCATAGATCTTGTATCCGCTGATATCGACCGGGAACGTGGATTCGTTGTAGATCTCGACCCAGTCCAGATTCCCCGCCACGCCCCTGGCGTACAGCTCGTTCATCTTCACGATGGTCGGCTGGACGGGGGGAGCAACGATCGTCGGCTCATCCCGCGAACAGGAGAGGAAGGCGGTCGAGAGCGCAATGAGAACAAACAACTGTGGAAGTCTCATGATTTCACCTCGTCGTTTATAGAGAAGCCTGGATTCTCATCTGCACGAAGGAGTAGTTGTCTCCCCCGACGATCCTTCCCTTGCTCGTCGCATCGTCGCTCAGGTCGACGAGCGAGTAGTTGAACTGGATCTTGAAGTTCAGGTTGGGGTAGTAGTTGAGGCCGAACATCCACTGTTTGCCAACCCCACCGCGAATATCCTCGTCGCTGAGGTCCAGGACGCTGTACCGGGCAGCCAGCTCCAGTGCACCCCATTCGTTCTTCGGCTCTTCCACCGGACCCACTTCGCCTTCATCCACGTAGTAGTAGCGCGTCTCCCCGGTGATTGTCCACGCAACGGTCGCATAGGCGCCGCCGAGAGAGACGACTGATTTTCCGTACCAGCGGTTGACCTGGGTCGCCAGGTATTCCGACTGGAAGTAGAACGGGCCGTAGATGCCCATCAGCTCCGCACCGTAACGGAGATAGTAATTGACGTCCGTGATGTCACCTGTGTGGAGCCGTTTCAAGTCGTCCACGTACGTTTCTGTTCTCGTGGCAATCTCGATGGTATTGGCGGGAAGTTCTGAAGTCACTTCAGGAGTTTTGTACGAGCCCGAGAGGCCAATGTGGAGATTCTCCCCATGCCTGTTGATGGGCGCGAAGGTCAGCCGCGCATTCGTGGAGTACCCCTCATCGCGCGTCCCCTTGTCGATCTTGGTACCCGCCTCATGTCCGAAGACGCCCAGCGAGAACTGCCCGTAGTCTGTCCAGGTCCGGCCCATGAAGCCGATGCGCCGGCCAAGCGCCATCGCATTGGTGACTGTCGAGCGCTCGAGGAATGTCAGAAGACGGGAGCTGTTCAGCCGTTCCATGCCGAACGGTTCCTTGAAATTGCCTGCCTGCAGCGAGAGGTTGACTTTCGGAAATGTGTACCGTGCCCACATGTCGCGCAGGTCCAGGACGTTTTCCCCGAAATCGACATCGACCTCGGCCTGCCAGTTGCGCCACAGCGTGGCTTTCATCGCAAACGTCAGCCTGCGGAACACCGTCCCGTTGCTGATCGGGTTCAAGTTCTCGTTATAGATCGCGCCGTCGATCTGGATGCGAGAATCAAACCACCACTGGAAATCCCCGTCGGTGGACGAAAAGACGAGTTTGCCGTTACGCTCCTCTGCTCCCAGCGGCACCGATTCGTCGCCCCCCGGGACCCGGGAGTCCTGGGCGAGCAACTGGCCACCGCAGGGGAGCATCAGCGCCATCGCAAGAACGATTCGCGAAGCACACAGGGCTTTCATGGTTACTCCTTGTGATGTGTTGTACAGGACGATGTAGTGAGTTGGTGTGTGATGAATGAACGCTGCTGTTTCCGCTATCGTGACTTCGCGCGCACCCGGAAGGTCTCTTCCAGGAGTATCGCCGTCTGATCGCGCCGTTTTTCCTCGAGCTTGTCCTCGCTTGGAGGTGCGAGAATGCCGCTGGTTCGCAGGAACGCAAGAAAATCGTGTCGGTGCCGGAAGGTCAATCCCTGGGCTGCTCTCAACGAGTCGCGATGTGCCGCGCTCAGGACCGTCGTATCGAGCCTGGAACTGGCTACCGATGTATCTATCCTGAAGCTGTCGACAAGGGCGAACTGAAAAATGCTGTAGAGCTGCTCGTTTGAGTATACGCGCCGCTCCATCAGGGCGTTCTTGAACACTTTCGTGCTGACGAACTCCTGCCCCACAAGATCGTGGAGCTCCTTGGTCGGCACGCCCAGGCTATCGAGCCCTGCCTTTGCGGATGGTGAGATTTCGTAGGGGACAGGGTTGATCACTTTCTGCTCAAAGACATTCTGGATAAAGAAGAGGGAGACGAAGGTGATGAGGCCGGCGCTGAGCGGCGCGATAGCCCAACCGGCTGCAATCTTCCCCAGGACCTGGAAGTTGATGGAAAACGGGTCCTTCGCCAGTCCCACGCCAATCACCGCCCCGATAAATGCCTGTGTCGTGGAGAGCGGGACCAGCGGAAATGCCGGGAGGTTGTGGCTGAGAAGAAATCCTTCGAGTGTCTGTGAAGTGAACAGAGACAGCACCACGAATTCCGCCAGGACGACGACAAAGCCGGTGATCGGCGAGATCTTCAGGAGATCGTTCCCCACGGTTTCCATCACCTCTCGACCGTAGGTGAGCATCCCGACCGCGATGGCCAGGCCGCCCAGGAAGAAGAGCTGCTGGACTCCCGTGATCGTCATGACATTGCCGATGGTGAAGCCGTCGAAGACCGGCGCCGAAGCAAACAGCCCCATGACGTTGGCGATGTTGTTTGCCCCGAGAGAGTAGGCAGCAAGCGAGCCCACAACGATGAGGCCGATCCGGGTGTAGTTGTCGAGGTCGAGCAGGTGAATCTTCCATCGGAGGACAGTCCGCTTCATCAGCTTGAAAATCCCGTACCCGAACAGCCCTGCTAGAACCGGCGAGGCAACCCAGCTAAAAAGGATCCGGCTGAGCGATGTCAGGTCCGTCGGTGAACCCGTGAAGAGATTCCATCCGATGATCGCTCCGATGACCGCCTGGGACGTCGAGACGGGGAGCTTTGCCCTGGTCATGAACGTGACCGAGAGGCCAACGGCGAGCGCCACCGCGAAACTGCCCGCGATGGCATTGATCGAACCCAGGTCGGTGATCGTTCTGGTCGTTCCTGCCCCGCTGATGACCGATCCGAGGATCGCAAAGCCCCCGCCGATCAGGGCGGCGGTCCTGAACCGTACCATCTTCGAGACCACCGCCGTGCCGAACACGTTGACGGCGTGGTTGGCTCCCAGCGACCACCCCAGGAAGAGGCCGCTGCTGATGAAGAACCAGATGGCGATCTCGGGCACTACTCGGACCTCTTGATGATCGCGATGGAGAGCCGGTCACAGACGTCCTCGGCATTCTCTGCAATCCGCTCGATATGGAACGTGAAGTAGCGGATGTGGATCTTATGGCTCAGCGCATCATCCGTCCTGAATACCGCACGCTTGATCCGCTCGGCAATCTTGTTCGTCTCCTTCTTGTAGAACTGCACCTTCGTGATGTAGTCTCTGACGGCATTGATGTTCTTGAAGTAGGAGCGGATCCCGCTGACCGTGTCCTCGAGACACGCGATCGAGCTCACGGAGATGTCGAGAAAGTTCTGCCGTAGGTCGGGACTGATGTTGGGGATCTCGACTGAAAACTCGAGAAGCGTTTCCGTCGTGACGTTCAGGACCTTGTCGCAGCTTTCCATTAACCCCAGCACGTCGCCGCGGGATTCCGGGATGAGCGTCCGTGAGTACAGTGTAATTTCGATGTTCCGCCGCAGGTCGTCGGCCGTATCCTCGATCCTCGTCAGTTCGGCCAGATAGCCGTCAAATTCCGCCGTCTGACCGTCAAGGTAGCATTTGATCCCCTGCTTGAACACGAGACCGCCCCTGATGACCAGGTCCAGGTACTCGTCGATTTGACCCTCGAGATTCTTCGTCTGCTTGAAGAACATGGACATTGGGCTTCACTCCTTCGTGGGCTTCTCGGCGTTGCCGTTGCCGCCGGTGATCAGATCCCGGAAGAGCACAAGGTAGGCAATGGCGATACAGGAGAGGCCGATGAGCAGTAACGGTGACTTGGCGTCCGCCTTGACGCGCATCCGGATGAAGGTCTGATCGCCGACCTTCATGCCGGTCGCCGTGAGAACGATTCGGTTGCGCCCGTCGGTGCGGCCGAGCCGATACGGTGACACCGGATTGTCTTCGGTCTGTTTTGGAATTGTCTCTTCGATTGAGGTAACGACGAAACCGGGTGGGAGAACAATTTCGGACGAGAACTCTCCGATCTCCGACAGCGTGGTATTGAGGAACTTGCGTTTCATGACGTGGTTCCCGAACTCGCCTGCTGTCTCCCGACCCGGCTGGAAGAATCCCGGGATGTTGAATCCGATCTCGAAGGATCCCGAGGGGAAGGCGTTGTCACTGTGAACGCGTACGCATCGAACACCCTCCCTCTGTGTGAACACGGCGGTGGGAAGGAGGACGATGGACGCGGAATCGTCAGTCGTACCTTCTGGTACCGAGACCCGGAGCGAATCCTGAAGGGGATGCCCCGCCGGGAAGTTCCACGGGAGGAAGAGGGTCCGGACCGAGTCTGAGCCCGCCGTGATCTTCCAGCTGACCGTAGCGTTGCCATCCTCCCCGATTGCGATTGATTCCGAGAAGCTCCGGACTCCGCCCGGCGAGCCGGAAGCCTCACCTGGCGCGATCGCCAGGATCAGAAGGGTCCCGATCAACGCGCGCCGAAGTCCGGCACCGGATGATTCCCAGGTCGCCCTCTTTGTCATGGCGTGATTCCCAGGAATCTGAACCAGGTCATGCCGGCGACGACGAGCAGAACGACGCCGACCGTCGCCATGATGAGACCGTACTTGAGGTTGTCCAGGACGGAGTACTGGCCGGTCGTGAAGAGGATCACGTTCGGTTTCGCGCTGATCGGCAGTCCGATCACCCAGTCGATCGTGAAGGCTGCCGGCAGCGCCAGCGCCAGGGGGCTGAATCCAAGTTCCTGCGCCATGGCGATGGTGAACGGGATCAGAATGATCGTGCGCATCGTCTTGGACGTGAACACCAGATGCGAGTACATCATGACGGCGATGACGAGGGTATACACGAGCCAGAAGTCCACATTCCTGTCGAGCTGTACCATCGCGAAGAGCCTCTGGATGACCCATTTTGCTGCGCCGCTGTCGTTCAGCGCCAGGCCTCCCGCGTATGCGCCCGCGCTGAACAGCATCAGGTGCCATGGAATATCGCACTCATTCCACTTCAGGATGCCGACCCTGGGGAGGAGCGCAATGATCCCGCCGACCATCGCTGCCATCACGGCGTCGATCTGGAACCCGAACAGGCTCACGTGGAACCTATCCGTCACCCAGAGGACGATGACGATCCCAAAGATGAGGGCTCCCTTCTTCTCGAGGCGGCTCATGGGGCCCATCGATACCAGCTGCTTCTGGAGAATGTCAATCCCGCCCTTGACTGCCGGTTTCGATTCCCTGTGGTGCAGCCGGAACAACAGGCGCGGACCGATCTGCCAGGCGATCGCCATCCCGACGAGCACGACCGGAAGGTTAGCGAACATCCAGTCCGTGTAATAGACTTTGCTCCCGGCCATGTTGAAGATGAACGCCACGGCGATGAGGTTGGCGGTGCTCCCGGTCATGAAACCAGACGAGAAGATATTGATCCCGAGCAGATTCTGCAGGAAGAGATTCCTGCCGAAGTTGTTCGGCTTATCGCTCGTGGACCCGTAGATGGAGGCCACAATGAGCATGATGGGGAGCGTGATTACAGTCCGGGCGGCCGTGGCAGGGATGAGGGGAGCGAGCGCCAGCTGGAGAATCACAAAGGCCAGCAACATGGGGAGCGCGCTGTGGCCGAACCTGACGATGAGGGTGAGAGCGACCCGCTTTGCAATGTTGGTCTTGACGAGGAGAGAGCTCAGGATGAACGCCAACACATTCAGCCAGATCACATCAAACCCCAGGACCCCCAGCACGTTCTTCATCTCCCATCCGTCAAGGAAGACAAGCATCACCATGAGGATGAGAGATGTCACGTGAGTGGGAACCGACTCCGAAACCCAGAGGACGAGGGCGAAGCAGAACGACGCGATGATCGCCTGTCCCGAAGCTGTCATGCCCTCCGGAGTCGGCATGTAGTACAGCGCGAGAAAGACCGCGATGGCCAGAGGCACACCGAGGTATTTCATCCAGCGCTCCGTCGGCGTCGATTTCTTCTGCGGGATGACCGAGAGCCGGTGCTTGTCCAGGTCGAGGAGATCGTCCAGGCTCTGGCCGTTCGGATCCTGAGCCGGGGCGGTCGTCACCTTGGAACCGGAATCCCTGAAGGCAGACATCGAACTAGGACTTCTCCCACTTCGTGAACGGATGCTTGATCAGGTTCGAATTGAAGTACCTTGGATCGCCGGAGACTTCCTTGCCGATCCACTTCGGAAGCTCGATCTTCTGGTGTTCGTCTGTCAGCTCCACTTCCGCCACGACCAGGCCTTCGTTCTCACCGTGGAATTCATCGATCTCCCAGGTCAACCCGGCGTGCTCAACCTTCGCGCGGTACTTCTCTATGATCGGTTTCTCGCAGAGGTTGTCCAGCAGGATGTTTGCGTCCTGTGCCGGGATCTCGTATTCAAATTCGCTCCTGGTGACCCCTACGGTCACGCCCTTGATCGTCAGGAACCCTTTGTCTCCGATGGTTCGGACGCGGACGACCCTCTCCTTCACGGTGGAGAGGTATCCTTGCCGGAAGAACTTTCCCTTTGCGAGGCCTTTCCATTCATCGGAAGTGATCAGGAACTTGCGTTCGATTTCCTTGCTCATTCGGCCGATCTCCTTATTTCATTCCAATGAGATTTTTCAACCCGCGGAGGTAATTGATATTTGGGAAAGCGTCCAGTCCAAGTTCCCGGACGGTCGTGATGACCAGGGCCGGGTCTTCCATCTCCACTGCTGCCGTTGTGATCCACTTCCCGTCGACCCGGACCTCGGCAATTTCCACGATGCACTTGTTGATCGTGAACCCCGTTCGCTTCTTGAACACGTCGACGGCCCGCAGGAGTTGCGAGGGGCGGATGAGCTCATCCAGGTACTGCTCGAACGTGTACTCAGCCTTGTTCAATTTCGGCGGCGCAACCCGGAAGCAGCGGAAGACCTTTTCGATTTCGGCGCCGGGCAGCGGGAACTTTCCCTTCATAATCGGCAGCCATTGCTCCAGCCGGTCCTCGTTGACCTGCTGGAGCGTCTTGATGTCCATGAGGCCGTCGCGAACTTTGGTGTTGTCCATGCTCACTTCGGACAGGATGTAGATCTCCGAGCTCTCCCGGGTTTTTTCCTCGCCGTGTTTTCTGAGGTTTTCCCCGGCTTTTCCGAGGTCATTGGTGAAGGTCCGCCATTCCCAGCGTGGGATGATCTCTTGCATACGGGTATCCCGGAAGTTGTGTGTGGAGGTGAATGCGGGGCAGGGGGCAACTGCTGTGCCACCTGCGGATGAGGAATTCTTGACATATGGGGGGAATTTTAGTATCCTTTGCGCGTTGAGCGACGAGTTTTCGTCAACGCGACGATTTTTCATCGTCACTGACCGTTCTAGCTGGAGGTAGGAGGCGAATCCGGGGCGTAGAGGGGATGATCTGATGGCATGGTTTTGAGGGGAGGCGAGCGGGCAACGCAATTGGAGCATCGGCCGGCGTGACAAGAAAATCCATCCTTATCGGTCTGGCGGCGTTCGTCCTGCTCGCCGTGGCCTTCACGTTCGGCTTCTACCGCCTTGCAGTGGATATCGAGACGGTCATTTCGGTCAAACAGGCGGAAGCCGCATTCGATTCCACTGCGCTGGGCAAGCCGCAGGTCTATCTCAGCGTCATCTCGCGCTACCCGCCGAACATCATCTACCGTGGCTATCAGCCCATTCTGGATTACCTGACCGCGCACACGCCATACCGCTTTGAATTGAAGCTGTGTGACGAATACAGCAGTGCCGTGAGCATGCTGGTCCACAAGGAAGTCGTCGCGGCATTCCTGGGTTCGTATGTGTACGTGAAGGCCCACGAGGAGCACGGCGTGATTCCAATCCTCAAACCGCTGAATGAGAATTTCGAACCGTTCTCCCGTTCGGTCGTGATCACGAGCAGCGCCAGCGACATCTACAGCATCCGCGACCTGCGACAACGGACCATCGCGCTCCCCTCGAGGGAATCGCTGTCGAGCAACTGGCTGGTCACATACGAATTCCCCAGGCACAACATCAGACCAGGCGATCCCGCAGCCATCGTGAATTTCCCGCACCATCAGAGCGTGCTTCAGAATGTCGCGCGACGGCTCTACGATGCCGGCGTGACCAGGGAATATCTCGTCCGCCAGGTGACAGATGGCTCACTCCGCGCCATCCTCTATTCCGATCCGTTCCCGACATCTCCGATCGTCGTCGCGTCCGACTACCCCCGTGAGGTCATCGACACGATGAAAGCAGTCCTTCTCAGGATCAACAGGAGCACGCCCGACCGGGAGACTATCACCAGGGACTGGGACAATGAATTCATCTACGGTTTCGTCGAAGCCGAGGATCGCGACTACGACGCCGTTCGTGCCATCAGCAGCAGGTAGATCGCGGATGCTTCCCTTCACGTCAAGCCTGAAGACCAGGATTCTCGTTGTTACCGGTTCGGTCATCATCCTGTTGATGCTTCTGATCTCGTCAGCCCTCGTGATCAAGTGGAGGGACCTGATCATTCAGAAGCAGGCGGAGAACGCCCTCTCGATTTCGAAGACCTTTGCTGTGACCGTGGTGGACGCGATGATCTTCGAGGAGAACAGCATCTATCAGAAGGAGGGCATTCTCGAAACCTACGTCACCAACTTTATGAAGAAGCTGGGGACCGTGGAGTATGTCATCCTGTTCGACCAGAACGGTTCACCGATCCTGCGCAAGGCGGGGAAGAATGTCGGCGGGACAGTCCAGGACTTGAACCAGAATGCGGCAGGTGCCTGGGCGGAGGAGGTTCGTATTCTCCGCGACCTTCAGTTCGGCTGGGTGATTGAGGTGAACCAGCCAATCCTTCTCGCAGGAAAGCGGTGGGGTGCCACACGCATCGGCTTTGACGCTCAGCCGATCAGGGACGAAATCACGACCGTGTTCTTCATCCTTCTCACGGCGACCATCGTCGTCACGGGCGCCGTTCTGTTGATTCTCTTCTTCTTTGTGAACCGGATCACGTCATCGCTGGGGCGGTTCGTGAACGTGATCGATAACATCGACCTCGTCTCGGACGTGGCCATCTCGCCTCCCACCCAGGATGACGAAATCGGGTTCCTTCACAATCACTTCATTCTGCTGCAGAAGCGGCTCGACAACTCTCGGGCCGAGCTGGAAAATGCGCAGAAGCAGGTCTACCAGGCAGAGAAGCTCGCATCGATCGGAAGGCTGGCCTCAGGCGTCGCGCATCAGGTGAACAACCCGCTCAACGGCATCAAATCGTGCCTGTACGCGCTGAAGCAGATGCAGTCGACAGACCGCAAGGCGGGGGAGTATCTGGACCTCATCAACGAGGGGATCGACAATATTGAGACGGTAGTAAAGAAGTTGCTCGGGTTCGCACGGCAGCAGTCCACCTCAGACAACCTGATGCATGTCAACGACGAGATTACGCGCGTCACGAGGCTCTTCGAATTGAGGCTCAAGGAGAAGCGGATCGACCTTGTGATGGACCTGGCCGAGAATCTCCGGCCGATCAAGATCGACAGCCATCTCTTCCAGGAGGTCATCATGAACCTCCTCCTCAACAGCGCGGACGCGATCGAGGGGGAGGGGATGATCAGGATTACCGCCGGCCCGGAAGACGAAGAGCATTTGTTTGTCGAAATGCGCGATACCGGTTGCGGGATCCCGTCGGAGGACCTGAAGAAGATCTTCGATCCGTTCTTCACGACAAAAGACGTGGGGCTCGGGACGGGTCTAGGTCTCTCGGTCTGCCTGGGCATCATCGAGTCCCATGGCGGCAGAATTCATGTGCGGAGCGCGGAGGGGGAGGGCACGACATTCCGAATTGTTCTTCCAACAGCGGCATCGTATGAAACTGCTTCTCATTGAAGACGAGAAAATTACCAGGCGCTCGCTCACTGATATTCTGACCCGCGAAGGGTTCGAGGTCAGCGCCGCGGAAGACGGTGAGCAGGGGATGGAGCTATTCAGAGCCGAGAAACCTGAAGTCGTCGTCACTGACCTCCGTCTTCCAAAATCCAGCGGCATCGAGGTGCTGCAGCAGGTTCTTGCGGAGTCGCCCGACTGCAAGGTCATCCTGATCACCGCTCACGCGACTGTCGATACGGCGGTTACCTCGCTCAAGCTCGGCGCGTATGACTATCTCACGAAGCCGTTCTCGCCCGAGAAGCTCATTTCGATCCTCCGGAACATCAGCCTTCTCCGGTCCGCGCTGAACGAGAACAGCGAGTTGAAGCAGAAGATCCAGTTGTACGAGAACAGATCGATCGTGGGAAATTCGCAGTTGATGAAAAGGCTTCTGGAAACGATCAACGCGATCGCGCACAATGACTCTACGGTACTCATCGAGGGGGAAAGTGGCACCGGCAAAGAGCTTGTGGCCAGGGCGCTGCACAGGGCCAGCCTGAGACGCGAAGGTCCCTTCGTGACTGTGAGTTGTTCGAGTATTCCGGAGACATTGCTCGAGAGCGAGCTCTTTGGCCACGAGAAAGGAGCATTCACGGGGGCCCTGCGACGGCACGCAGGATATTTCGAACGCGCTCATGGCGGGACGCTCTTCCTCGATGATATTGACGACGTACCGCTGAGCGTCCAGGTGAAACTGCTGAGGGTCATTCAGGAAAGGGAGTTGACTCCGGTGGGGGGGACACTGCACATCGGGATAGACGTTCGGATTATCTGCGCAACGAAAGTTGACCTGAAGAGGATGGTTGGAGACAAGACCTTTCGCGACGACCTGTACTATCGCCTCAATATTATCCCCCTGAAGATCCCGCCGCTCCGGGAACGCAAGGAGGATATCCCGAAGCTTGTGGAGTTCTTCTTCCGCAAGCACCGCGCTGAGGATCGGATCATGCTCCTCAACCGCGAAATCTACGCCGAGTTGATGGGGTACGATTGGCCGGGAAACGTTCGCGAACTGGAAAACATCGTCGAGCGGATGATTGCATTGTCGTTCAGCGGGCAGATCGATCCGGCGATCCTCGACCTCAAATCGCATGCGCGTGCCTGGGTATACGCAGAGGAGGAGATGCTGGAGCATGAGTCGTTCGAGGACTACATGACACGCAAGGAGAAGCATCTCCTTCGATGGGCCATCGAGAGGAGCCAGAACAACATCACTGAAGCTGCAAAGCTTCTGAAGATCCCGCGTACGACGCTGAACAGCAAGCTCGACAGACTGTTCCCGGGCTTCCGGACACTGTGAGGGCCCGACCATGAGCAATATCCCTGGTGCCACGCTCGCTCTGCAATTTGAGGCTCCGGGGAAACCCGCGGGGAGGGAGCTTTCTCTCCCCCCCCGGGGGATGACGAAGTCCTGATGGAAGTACGCGGGGTAACAACCTGTCCACACTGGGACGGTTCATGAGGCAGCCTGCCTGTGAGACGCATCACGTTCGAACGGCCTGGGTCCGAGCTGGCGTGCATGCTTGCGAATCTGATGCACAAACGGCATTCCTGCGGTCAAGCCAGTGCGCTGAAGGGACCCGCTCTGGCGGGCCTCGTGACGTTGAGCACACATACTCCGGAGTCATATGGGTATGCTAGAGTGCCGCG
Organism: uncultured Ignavibacteria bacterium; assembly: GCA_963701735.1. Taxonomy (GTDB): domain Bacteria; phylum Bacteroidota; class Ignavibacteria; order UBA10030; family UBA6906; genus CAWABB01. The sequence goes on from CAVPBI010000028.1 coordinate 34,031, forward strand.
GTAAGGGAGGTGGAGAGAGTCCGAGTCGCTCGTCGTGAGATGAGGATCATCCACCTGCAACCTCAACGCTTTCGCACCGTCATTTTCTGCTACTGCTGACGTTCTGGAAGTTGCCGTTGTCAGGTGA
>CAVPBI010000029.1:0-37045 GCA_963701735.1 uncultured Ignavibacteria bacterium
GGGGGCGCGGATTTGTCGTTCGCCTGTTCAACGCCGGCGGCAGCCCTGAAGCGGCAACGCTGAAATTCACCGGGGGCCCGAGATCGATCCACATGAGCAGCCCGGCGGGGGAGAAGGGGAAGAAGGTGGACGCGATCGACATCCCCGCAAACGGGATCGTTACGGTGAGGGTGGAGTAGGCCTCATCCGTAGCGTTGTGTTCAGTACCAGGTTGTACGCAGCACACCCATGATGTAAGCATCAAGGGGTGACGTAACACAAGAATACTCGGAGTCTTCCCATGGCCGCGATACGCTTTCTGCTGGTCTTCATTCTGGCGGGGCTCGCTCTTGGCTGTCCGGGGCAGGGCGATCACACGCCGCTGTACAAGGATCCAAACGTTCCGGTGGAACGGCGGGTGAAGGACCTCCTCTCACGGATGACGCTGGAGGAGAAGTTCTGGCAGCTCTTCATGGTGCCCGGGGATCTCGAGCAGGGGAAGGAGAAATATCGTCACGGCATCTTCGGCCTGCAGACGGAGACGAAAGCCGCGAGCGACGACGTTTCGGAGCACCTCATGACCTACGGCTCCTCAGGTACGGCACGCACGGCGGCGGAGAAGATCAACTCCATGCAGCGGTTCTTCGTGGAGGAAACGAGGCTGGGCATTCCCATCATGCCGTTCGATGAAGCCTTGCACGGCCTGGTGCGGGCCGGGGCGACGTCGTTCCCGCAATCCATCGCCCTGGCCGCGACCTGGAATTCGGAGCTGGCATCGCGCGTCTTTCAGGCAGTGGCCACAGAAACGCGCACGCGGGGCATACGGCAGGTGCTTTCACCGGTCGTGAATGTTGCCACAGACGTCCGGTGGGGCAGGGTCGAAGAGTCGTACGGGGAGGATCCGTATCTCTCCTCGGTGATGGGTGTGGCATTCGTCAGGGAGTTCGAGAAGCAGGGGATCGTCACCACCCCGAAGCACTTCGTCGCGAACCACGGAGACGGCGGCAGGGACAGCTATCCTGCGCACTGGAACGAGCGGATGCTGGAGGAGACGTACTTCCCACCATTCAAGGCCTGCTTCTCGGCCGGGGGATCACGGTCCGTGATGACGTCGTACAATTCGCTGGACGGCCGGCCCTGCACCGCCAACGATTGGCTTCTCAGGAAGAAGCTGAAGAAGGAGTGGGGGTTCCAGGGTTTCGTGATTTCGGATGCCGGCTCGGTGGGAGGCATGAACGACCTGCATCGCACGTCGGGGTACTATGCGGAATCCATGAAACAGGCGATCGAAAGCGGCCAGGACGTGGTCCTGCAGACGAGCGTAGACCATTTCGAGCTCTTCTTCAGGAAGGCCATCGAGAGCCAGTACATCGATCCTGCCGCGGTGGACGATGCCGTGACGCGGGCGCTGCGGGCCAAGTTCGAGCTGGGGCTCTTTGACAGGCCCTACGCCGATCCGGAAGAGGCGGCAAAGTGGAACGGCCACCCCGACCATCGCGAGCTCGCCCGCCAGGCTGCCCGTGAAGCGATCGTTCTGCTCAAGAACCACAACAGTGTCCTCCCCCTCAAGAAGGGGATGTCATCTGTCGCAGTGATCGGCCCGGATGCGGCGGAGATGCGCCTCGGGGGGTACAGCGGCCCGGGGAACGACAAGGTCTCGATACTCAAGGGCATTCAGGAGAAGCTGGGGAAGTCGGCGAACGTCATCTATGCCGAAGGGTGCAAGCGGACAGATCCGGAGGAGGTCGTTGTCCCGCAGGAGTACCTGCGGTGCACCGCCGATGGCAAGACCGTGAACGGGCTCCTCGCCACGTTCTGGGACAACACGGACCTTTCAGGCCAGCCCAGACTCCAGCGCGTCGATAACCAGTTGCAAGGCAACTGGACCCTCTTCCCCCCACATCAGGGCATCTCCCGCGACTGGTTCTCCGTGCGATGGACCGGCGAGCTCGTCCCACCGAAAAGCGGCACACTGAAGATCGGGCTCGAGGGGAACGACGGGTACCGGCTCTATGTGAACGACGCGCTGGTCATCGACGCGTGGGAGAAGCGGTCGAACACCAGGGTCATGAAGGAGCTTGATGTCGTTCAGGGCCGGGCATGTGCACTGAAGGTCGAATACCGTGAGACGACCGGATTCGGACGTTTGCGGCTCCTGTGGGATCACGGTGTGGACAAAGGGTGGCGCGCCAGGATCGACCAGGCCGTACAGGCCGTGCGGAGGAGCGATGTCGCGGTCATCGCCGTCGGAATCGTTGAAGGTGAATCGTTCGACCGGGCCTTTCTCGGACTGCCCGGCCACCAGCCGGAGCTGATCCGCGCCGTGGCCGCAACCGGCAAGCCGGTCGTCGTCGCTCTCCTGGGAGGCAGCGCGATCACGATGGATCCGTGGCTTGACGATGTGGATGGCGTCCTGGATGTCTGGTATCCGGGGGAAGAGGGTGGGAACGCCGTGGCAGACGTGCTGTTTGGCGACTACAATCCTGCCGGCCGCCTGCCGATCACATTCCCGATCGCCGTCGGTCAGGTCCCGCTGATCTACAATCACAAGCCGACGGGACGTCTCGACTACTACTCCGACCTGCCCGGCGAGCCGCTGTTTCCCTTCGGGTTCGGGCTGAGCTACACGTCGTTTGCCTACAGTGGTCTGAAGCTCGACAGGGACTCGATCAGCGGCCGCGATTCTGTGCGCCTGCAGTGTACGGTGAAGAACTCGGGATCACGCGACGGGGATGAGGTCGTCCAGCTCTACCTGAAGGATCCGGTCGCGAGCGTCGCGAGGCCGGTGATAGAATTGAAAAGCTTCCAGCGGGTCCACCTGCGTGCCGGGGAGTCGCGGGAGCTCTCCTTTACGATTACGCCCGCGATGCTCGAGCTGCTCGACAAGGAGCTGAAGAGAGTCGTGGAGCCGGGAGAGTTCCGGATTCTTGTCGGCGGCTCGTCGACGGACATCCGGCTGCAGGGGACCCTGACCGTGCAATAACGAGACCGGCTCACGGCTTGCGGGAGCGCTCAGGTGTCGACTCCGGCGCAGGCAGTGCCGAAGCGTGCAGTAATCAGATCGGGCGCCCTCCGGGGCGCCCGATTGTTGCTGTCAGTCCAGTCCGTCAAGCAGCGCCTTGCGCGCGGCGCGGTAGGCGGAGACGTCGGTGCTGTAGTCGGTGTAGTCTCTGAAGACCAGCCGGATACAATCGGCCGCCTTCGAAGCATCCTTCTTGTTCATCATCTGCAGCAGCTCGAAGTCCTCGACCCCCACGCGGAAGGCCTCAAACCGGGTGGAAGACAGCGGGCCTGCGGGGCCGGGGTAGACGATGTGCGTGTCCCCGGCGGGCAGGAAGTTGTTCGGTGTGGCGGCCGGAGAAGGGTGATGCACGACGCTCTGTGTGAACGGATCGGGCATCAGGTACTGGTTCAGCCCCCAGTGAAGATAGCCGAACGTGTTGTAGTGGGCAGCGCCCCAGCCGAAGTAGACCAGCCGTAAGCGCTCCTGGTCGAGGAGCCGGTTCAGCCATTTCCCTCCCGGAACCAGGCAGGTATACACCAGCACCTTTTCGTTCAGCCGTTCGCGGCCGCGGAAGAACGCCTCGTTCTTCTGAAAGTCGTCGATGGTCGGACACCAGATGTCCACGGCTCCCGCAAGCGTGTCGCGGTCGGTTGTCGCCTCCATGATGCGAATCTCGGGATAGATCGACCGCACCTGCTTCACCACTTCCTTGTAGCATGCCGCCTGTACGGCCGACGGTTCGTCGGAGATGTGCTGGAGCCAGCTGTGCGTGAGGTCGTACCTGGTGGTGAACTCTTCGATCAGCCGGACGATGGTTTCGACGTCTTTCTTCGCCTCGGCAGTCCCGTATGGCCGCTTCGTCAGATACACCTTCAGCTCGGGGTTTCCCCAGTCATCCTCGTCTCCGCGGTACATCAGGTGCGGCGACTCGAAGTAGGTGAAGCCATGGCGGCGGAATGTTTCGACGAAGGCGTGCATCTGCTTCTCGTCCAGGGAAATCCGGCCGTCCGTCACAGAGATGAGTTCCGCCGGGACAATGATGCAGTTCTGCCTCCCGTGTGCCATCATCGCGGCATAGACATCCAGCATGGCGTACCATTCTTCTGACCATCGCGTAAGTCCGTGCTTCTCCTCCATCTGGGTGAGGCTGAACCAGTTGGTGTAGAAGAACGTCCCCTCCGAAAGCTTGGGCAGGCGCGTGCGATGGACGGTGGCGGTGAATGTGCCCTGCTGGCTCCAGCCCGGTCCGCTCGCTGCAATCTCGACCCGGTAGGTCCCGGGCTTGCCGGTCATGGTCCATGGGACGCTCAGCCGCAGGGCGGTGAAGGCATTCCGGGCCGCGTCGGTTGGGGTCGTCAGCGGCTGCAGCGCCTCGTAGACGCGGAACGGAGCCTTGCGGATCACGTAGGGGTTGATCTGGTTCGTGTACATCTCTGTGCGGCTGTCCAGCCCCGTGTTCTGCTCCACCGGCACATCCACCAGCCGGCTCCAGCAACTGACGGGGAGCGCCGCACCGTTCAGAGTGCCGGAGATGGCGAAGGAGTCCCCAGGCGCTACCGTGAGGAGCACATGGACGTCGGCCTCCGTACCGGCCGGGAAGTCCGCTTCATACCGCTGCGTCCAGCGTCGTGCGTCGTTGGAATCCGGATAGAGCGGCTCCAGCGGGTCCACGAGCCTCAGCACGGGCTGCGCATGAGCGGTAAGAGAGAGCAGGACGAGAGAGATTGCGATGGAGAGAAGACGCGTGCTCATGACATTGCTCCGAAATGTGACACCCGCGGCGTCCCGCCGATGCTCTACCTCGCCGGCGTGATCTTCATCGTGCGGATCTCGTACGCCCCGACCTTGACCCCGACCCTGTTCTTCTCGGACGGCAGCGTGCCACTGACATCCTCGAGGAGGTTGGTCTCCTCGGCCTTCCGGACCGGGGCGAAGAACGTGAGGTGGCCGCTTGCGGCTTTTCCTGCAGTGTCGAAGACCCTGACGATCACCGATTCGTCGTCCTCGCATTTCTTCATTGTGCTGAGGACTAGGTTGTCGGCGTCGAGCGAGACGAAGCTTCCCGATTCGGGCAGGTGAGCCGCCGGGTTCTCGGGGCGATCAGCGATTGCGGTGATGGGCGTGTTCGCCTCCACACCCTGGCGCTGCCCGCTCTGCCACCCCGGGCCATGAGACGTCAGGGAGAAACGGTAGTGATGATCCCCCTTCTGCAGGTACCAGGGGCCTTCTCCGTGGCAGCTCCTCCGCGACGCGAGCAGTACCGGCTGGAGCATGAGCGTTTCCGCTTTCGGTTCTGTCGGGTCCATGTAGTCCCACACCGCAACGGATGAGCTGAGTGTCACGCCGAGGCGTGAGCCGTACAGTCCGATCCAGTTCTGAATCGCCCGGGGACGCACGCGCGACACTTCCTGGGTGTACCTCTCGCCCGCGGCGCCTTTCATCTCGTTCACCCCGACCTCAAGCGTTCCAAACGGCACTTCGTATGCAACCCGTCCCTCGTCAGCGCGCACGGGAAACGCGAGCCGGAACTCCCGGTACTTTGTCCCGTCCCACTTGAGAAGGGAGACCTCGAAATCGATCCGCTTGATTGTCGCGTAGAGAATCACGCGCTGAACGACCGTGGCATTGGCGAGCGCGTACCGGGCTTCCACGACGTCGCGGACCGGTCCCGATTCCACCCTCTGCCATCGGGCAGCATGGCGGCCCAGCCTGTCGAACCCCTCCATCGTTGGCTGTTGCGGTTCGCTCCACTCGCCGGCATCCTCGCCGACCGACTGCATCGTGAACAGCTCTCCGCCCAGGAACTTGCCAGTCTCCAGCAGGGATTCGTTCAGTTCCCTGTCGACAATCTGTTTCACGCCGCCGGGCCCGAGCTGGACCTGATAGTACGTGCTTTCAAGCGACGTCACTCCCTGTGCATGCGTCCGGGGAGGCCGGGCTTCCCTGGACCCGCGCGCATAGTACGTCGCATACCCGATCGGAGGGATTTCCGTTGCGACGAACAGGATCTCGGCCGATGCGACGCTTCCGTCCTTGTGTCGTTGCTTGACGTCCACCTGGACCGGCACGTTCTTGCCGGCGCTGTCGTACAGATCGATGCCTGAGCCGGCTTCCCCGACGCCCGGATACACGGTGACCCGGACGGGCCCCGAACGCTTCCATGAGAGCGCGTTGAAGACAACGACCCGCATTCCCGACCCTGATGCGCCCTTGATGCGCGACGAAATCGACTGCAACGAGCGCGTCAGAAGTCCGCCCGAGATGTCTCTGGCCGATTCGTACTTCGCCTGGAACGTGCTGTCGGTGATCTCACCGTTCTTCCCGCCCCAGCCGTGATCCGGATAGAGCTGCGCCTCCCACGCCTCGGTCAGGGCGGCCTGTGGATACGAGGCAAATGAGTTGCCAAGAAGCGCATCGACGGTGTTGAAGATCTCGGCGGCGGGGAGCAGGACATCCGCCTCCCGCTTCGCACTGATCGCGTGATGGTGCGTCGGTCCGTGAATGTACAGCCAGATATTCGGCCGCTCGCCGTGAATGGCGGGGAGTCTGGACTGAGACGGCGCAATCCTGTCGAGATACTGCTGCAGGGTCGAATACCGGATGGGAGGGAGGGAGAGTGGCGTGAAGGAGCCATCCGTATTCACGATCTTCCCGAGCGTGCTCCACTTGCCGAGCAGGGTATCGTATCTGTCGGGGCCGCTCATGTCGGACATGGAGATCAGGGGGAGATCCTGCGAGACGAAGTGTGTCGCATTCAGCCAGTCGATGGCTGACGAAGCGACATACCCCGCGGCCTGTTCGAATCCCGCGCCTTCCACGCGGGCTTTGAAGTCGGCGTAGTGGCCGGGACTGAACGCGAGGACGGAGGAGCCGTCGGGACTGAACCAGGAATAGAGCCCCTTGCTGAAGCGGCTCATCGAAAGATACTCCACCCCCGCGCGCCGCATCACCTGCGCCATCTGCAGCGTGCGCCCGGGAACGTCCGGATTCCAGTAGGTCTTCGTGTCGCATCCGGGGAATTCCGTGCGGAGCCATCGCCGTCCGGCGACAAATTGCCGGACGAGCATCTCGCCGGAGCAAAGGTCTTCGTACGGCTGATTGAATGATGCGCCGACGGCAAGCCTCCCGTCTTTCATGAGCCGGTGGATCTCTTCCTTACGGCCGGGATGGCGCCCGATGTACTCGCGAAGGCAGAGGACATCCTCGATGTCGAAGTGATACGAGGGATCGTTCCTCATGATCTCGAGGAGAGGAGTGATGATCTTCTCGTCCCTGTCGCGGATGCAATTCTCCGGCGAGTCCATCCAGGCGATGTCCTGATGCGTCGAAACGATCAGGTGCTGGGTTCCCCGGTCTCCAGTGAGCTTCGCGAGCTCCTGGAGTGAGGTGCCGAGGCCGGGATGGTAAGTGGCCTCATACCTCAGGCGCCAGCCTGCCGGTTCTGCGGCCGGTGCCGTATGCGACACCAGCTTTCGGGGGTACACCATCGACGCGTGCGTCCTGGTGAAGAGGGAATCGAGCCGCATCAGCACTTCGCTTCCCAGCGTGACGGTTAGAGGGGCGGCGACCTGGTCCTTCTTGAGCGTGAATTCTGCCCTGGATGAGCCGTCCCGGTCATCGAAGCGCGCGGCGGCAGCCGTGCCCTGGCCTGTCGCGAGGCGCACCTCTTTTCCCTTCCAGCTGGAGGGGCCCGCGAATGCCACCACAGAGCTCTCGCCGGCCGTGCGGATCGTCATGTCGCAGTAGGCTTCGTTCTGCACGAGCTCCCGCTGGTAGGCAACGACGTCCTCCGCTTCGAATACCATGCACCAGGCGGACTGATTCGCCTTCTCCCCGACGAGCGAAAATTGGACCCGCTCACCCGTCTTCACCCATGTCCCGGGGACCGTGATGCGCAGGCATCCGAAGAGATCCCCGTATTTGTCCCGGGTCGCGGCGATGAACCGGAGTTTTCCTCCCTCCCGGCCGGTCACCTCCCAGTTCTCCTCAGAGCCGGCGACGAACGTGAAGCGGGGAACACCGTTGACGGAGAGATCGAACGCAAAGCCCGACGGCTGCTGGCCGTACATTCCGGCCATCACCACGAAGCTCACCTCGCTGCCCGGCGTTGCCGCCGGAACGGGGTGGCTGTTCCACGCGATCGCCATTGTGCCGCTCGTGGCCCGCGTTATCAACGCGCGCGTGGGATCGGTGCGGTACGATGCGTAGACGAGTGTGGATCCCTCGACCGTTTCCGCGTACCCCTCGACGCAGTCGCCGATCGCCTGGAGAACCTGGATGTTGTGCTCCACCCGTTCCTTGAAGACGTCAGACCCGGCGAGAGCAGAGAAGGAGGGGAGGAGCATGGCGGCACCGAGAATGAGTGTTCGAGTCATGTTAGTTCCAGATCCGTATGAATTTGGTTTCAAGCGGCTGGAAGGTGATCGCTGTCAGCGGACGGGGCTGGCCGCCGAGCGCGTCCACCTCTTCCATCTTCCACCCTTTCCCGGATGCCGCCAGCTTCAGCGGCGTGGCCTGCCCGGACGTTTCACGGAGTTGAAGGACGATCCCCTGTTTCGCCGGCCTGCTGCTGATCATGAGCACAGACGATGGCGCGAACGGCCACGCCGACCGGGTTCTGGCCTCGGCGGACGCAGCCCTTCCCTTGGGCAGCACGCGTGAGACGAACGGCACTCGAACACCCCACCCGAACTGCGTGGCGAAGGAGTTGCTGGCATCCCGGCTCGAGGTGAGCGCGTAGCTCCATGACATCTCTCCCTCCTGGCTGGACCGGAAATTGGTGGTCCAGTAGTTGTTCAGCACCCAGGAGTAGATCTGCTGCGTCTCCGGCTTTGCCCCGGGTTTGAACCTGCCGGTATTGATGCCGCCAAACTGCATCAGCGGGATTTCATCGCTGACCAGGACGATCTGCCCGGTCGGGCTGCGAAGCGCGGCGAAATTCTGCACCGTGTTCCAGTCGGTTGCCGTGCCGGGAATCTGGTTCTCGCCCGGCTGGACCAGTCCTCCCTGGGCCTCGAACTGGAGCGTGCCCTGCTCAAGCGCGAACGGGAAGGCCACATAGACGGCCTCGGCATCGTTCACCGGGAGCTTCCTCGCTTTGAACAGAACGTCGATACGCTTGGTGGTCTTGAACAGGCGGATTTCGCAGGTGACGCCGTCGTCGCCCGCAAAGCCCTCGCTGGAACCGCTCAGCACAACGCTCTGCCAGATGGGGCCGTCCACTCCGGGTTTGGCCTGAACGTCGCTCAACGTTCCTCGCGTATGTTCGCCGAGCCGGTACTCTTCCATGGGGCGCCGGCTGACGAGCCGTTCATAGATGAATGCGCCGAGCTGCTGCGAGCGCTTGGGGTCAAGCAGCTCCCGACCGAGCTCCCGGTCAAACAGGCTGCTGATCGCGCCTGCCTTCCTGTCGAGCGTCAGACGGAAATACTCGTTCTGGATAGTGTCGGCGGGGGCAAAGGGGGCCTCCTGTGCCCGTTCCTTCCCGGTCATGACGATGCGGTAGGTGTTGTAGCCGAGCGGCGGGACGTCGCCGACCCAGAGCGCCCAGTAGTTCCCCTCGGCGCGGCTTTCCACAAGCTGGACCGGAATGCTCCTGTCGCGGTCGTCAACGATCCGGAATTCGCGTTCCCTCGGCATCACCTGGTCGTCGGCGAAGACCACATGCAGTCCCGACCGTGTCCAGTTGAGCGTGTTGAACACGACGATGCTCGGCTCGGACGAGAGGGGGAGGAATTGCTGGATCTGCCCCATGGCGGCCTCCCGAAGCAGGCGGGATTGCATCACCGCCTGCCAGGGATACGAGGATTTCTCCGACCACTGGACCTGTGTGTTTTCCGCAAGGGGCTCGGAAATGCTCTCCGCCGCCCCGAACGTATGTTCATTGTAGAAGTGGAGGTTATCCACCACCGCCTCCATCTGCTGGAACACCGGCTGCGGAAGCGATGCTCCAAACAGCTGTGCCATCGACAGAAGCCCCTGGTTGACGATCAGATCGGCTTGCGCCTGACGGCCTGCGGCGGTCTCGCGCACCGCGCATCCATACCCGTCGGTCCACCAGTCAGGCCATGCCGCACGGAACACAGGCAGGTCTTTGCCGTGCTCCTTCTCCACCCACTCGAGGAACTCGTGGACCGTGGCGGTCCGGAGTTTGGGCCATTCGTACGTCTCATTCCAGCGCCGGACGTTTTCGGAGGCAAATGTAGATGGCGGCGAGTTGTCCGTGGAATACCCGCTGTGCTGCACGTTGATGCTGGCATAGGGATATCCATTCGTCTCCAGTTGCTGGAGATAGGCCGGGAGGTCGCGCGAGATGAGCTCGAAATCCTCCGTGTGGATGCCGTAGAAGTTGCCGGTCATGTAGTGGTCGGCGCGATACGCGAGCACCCGTTTCCCGGAAGGGGACTCCCACCAGAAGGGGGTCGGGACCTTGAACGGCTTCAGGGCCCGGTGGGCATTGATGCCGGACGTGACGTACGTGATGCCGAGGCTCTGAAGGTAGTCGACCAGGCACCAGGCGTACCCGTTGACGTCGTCCTGCATCGCCGTGCGGACCGGCAGCCCGAGTTCGCGGAATGTCCTGACCGGCTCCAGGGAGTGGGCGAGGGCGTTCTCGTCGGCGACTTCCGCCCAGTTCAGCAACATTCCGGTGACCTCGATCCGTCCCTCCTTGATACGCTTCTTCAGCCGTTCGATCTGCCGGGCGGGCCGCGTCTTGAGATACTCGCGAACGGCCCATGACGTCTCGCAGGTCCATCGGAATTGCGCCTCGGGCGGATAGGAATCCGTCTGGTCGCAGTAGTCCAGCGCGTAGTCGATATAGCGCAGATGCTCCGCGAGGATTTCCGTCTGCGGCCGGGTGTAGCCGATATCGGTGTGGCTGTGCTGCACGAGGTAGACGGTCCAGTGGCGCACGGGAGCGACCTCTACCGAAATGCTCTTGCGGGCCGTTCCCATCTCGAGCTGGACCTGCAGCGTGGTCGGTGCGCTGACCGGGGCAAGCTTCACGAGTGGCGGGTAATCCCGTGGGGGACGGCCAGTTTCTCCGCCGGCAGTCCCGTGACCGTGACGACGCCGGTTGTCGGCTCGCCGAGGTTGATGATTTCGAGATCAAGCGGCTGGACGGACTTCCCGCCTTCGCGGAGGATCACCGGCCGGGTCGACGCCACCATGCCGTCTGCGAGAGGAGTCGTGAATGTCATGACCCAGACGGAGCCTTTTGCGGCTTCGCCGGTGATGCGGAGCTCGACAGGCTTCCCTGGCGTCACCATCTCCGGCGGAAGGGAGAGCCGCATGAAGCCGAAGCGGTCCCGGTGCCGATCGACCAGCATGGTCTGGAACGTAAGGCGCGCTCCCCCGGCTCCTGCGACCTCCCAGGACTCCCGGGACGAGGTTGTGAACGTGGCCACGTCCTTTCCGCTGACGGCGAGGGTGAACTGGCGTTCCCCCAGGTTGCTCCCCAGGCCGGCGAGCCAGATAAACGTGACCGGGCCCGTCGTCGGGGAGGCCGGCACCGGCTGTGTCTCCCACACGATACTGCTCTTCCCGTCGCTTGCCCGGGCGACCAGCGCCGTGCGTGCGGCGGCGATCGGCGACGCATACGACATCGTTTCGCCCGATACCGTCCTGGCATATCCTGACATGTCCGACCTTCCCTCTGATTGCTGTGTGGATTGTCCCTCCTGCGCGAAGGGGATGAACAGTGTTATGGAGAGTGCAACTCTGAAGCAGAGAAGACGTGCGCTCATGGACAACCTCGCGTGCTGTGCTTTGCTCGTTCGATCGACAGGATCTCCGGCGGCCGTCAGCCCCTCCGGTGCGCGGTGCTTCTAACGAACCACGATTTCGTCGGCAAACACCCAGGCTTTTCCCTTGTACTCGTATCCGATGTGCCACGGGGGGCACATGCCGACATTCTTTGCATGGACCCGCACAAAGTTGGCGGACCGCTTCTCCATGGTGACGGAGTAGTCCTTCAGGAAGACGCCGTCCTTTCTCTCGTTCTCGTTGACGGTCTTCACGGTACCGACCGGTTCGAAATTCGCCCCGTCGTGCGAGACAGAGAACTCGACGTACTCGGGGAGGAAAATCCAGGTGCGAATGTCCTGGAGCATCGTGACCCGGATTTCCTGGATCTCCTTCTTGCCGCCCAGGTCAACCACCACATCCATGTCGTTGAGCTCGAAACCCTGGAAGTACCCGTCAAAATAGGTCGCCCCGTGTTTGCCATCCACCATGTTCAGCGGCCCCTGGCCGGGCCACTTCTCGCTGTACGGCTGCAGATATCTGGGCGGCGGGTACAGTGCCCTCATGTAGGTCGCCTCGCCCGTCACCGAAGGCGTCGTACGCCCCGGATAGAACAGCGCTGCCTTGATCGTCTGCGGCCTGGTGATCGCGAATGGGCCGGTATAGAGGAGCGAGCGTGCCGTCGGCTCTGATCCATCGGTGGTGTAGCGGATCTCGCTCCCGTCGCCAAGCACAGGGCGAATATCGACCATCGAGCTGTCGAAGAAGAAGGTGTTGCCGGCGAACTTCAGCCGTTTGACCTCGGAGATCGCCGAGACCTCGTCCGAGAATTCGCCCGGCTGTCCGGCGTCATCCACGGCACAGACCTTATAGTAGTATCTCCGGTTCGGCTTGGCACTCTCGTCCGGATAGACGATCATCGAGAAATCGCGCAGTTCCCGTGTTACCGTGGCGAACCCGTGCGGTATCACGTGGTCGAATGTCATACGGGCATCGATGTCGTACAGCAGGGTCGATTTGTCAGGGCGGAAGCCCGGAGTTTCGCTCCGGTAGACGCGGTAGCGTGTGACGTCAGATTCGACATTCGTGTAGAAGAGCAGGCAGATGTAGTGGAAGCTTGAAACGGGACTCACGCTCGTCGCCGCAAGCCCGAGGACCCTGTTCGGCGGGGAATTCTTTTCCTTCGCGGAGAGCGTGGCCACCCGGACCGGCTGACTCGGGGCGCTTTCGGCGGCGGGCGACCCCACCGCCTGCACCCGGTAGTAGTACGTAGTGGCGGGTTCGATCTTGTTGTCGAGCCAGCCGCCGAAATTCAGGACCGGCCGGTCGGTGTACGACGGCAGGGTTGTCGTCCCTACGCAGGACGCAAGCGACGGCTGAAAATCCTCCGTCGCCCCGCGGTAGATGCGATAGTAGCTCGGGGTCTTCTCGTTTCCGTCGGTCCAGGAGAGAGCGATCTCGCGGTCTGAAGCCGCCCGGGCGCGAACCGCTGTTGGCGCAGAGAGCTTGCCGGATTGGGCAGGCACCACACGGACCGTCTTGATCCCGAAGGGTCGTATTGAGAATGCGATCTCGTTGCCGTTGGACACGGCGAGGGCAACCCCGCGGTCGTCCTCGATCAGGTTGGTTTCGTTCGCCCTGGCGATCCGGCCGAACATCGGGAGCTGGACCCGAACCCTGGATTCCTTCCCTGTGAGCTCGAAGAAGCGGAGAATGAACCCCTCGCCGTTCGCCTCGGCAGGCTTCACTGTGCTGCACACGACATTGTCGACGTCGACACTCAGGAAGCTGTGCTCGTCCGGCGGGAGGGTGCCCTGATGCTTCTTCTCGATGACGAAGGTCTCCAGCGGATGTGACGTCTCCCAGGCAAACGCATAGGCCTTGCCCGCGACCCAGTCTCCGTCGTGCGCACGGATGCTCCACCTGAATGTGGCGGGTCCGGGCTGCGACAGGGGGATGTTGGTGAAGAACATGTTATTCATCAGGTAGAGCGAAACCTGGCTCCTGTCGGGCTTTGTCGCGTCGAATTCCGCGTCGCTGGGCGCGAGCCACAGTGCGGGTCGCGGCTCTCCGTACACCACGAGCGGTGCGTTGATCGTGGCGAGCGTGATGCCGTAGCGAGCGTTGGAGAAGTCCGTGAAGTGCTGGATGCCGAAGAAGCTCGACGTCGAACCTGGGAACTGATGCGCGAGAGGCTCGACCACGCCGCCCGGAAGCTCGTGATGGATCGTGAAGTCCGGGACGTCGAACGGGAGGACATAGAACAGCGCCTCCTTGTTCTGGGCCGTGCTCTGCTTCAGCATGCGTCCCGATTCGGACTTGTCGAGGTTGACGATGAAATCGATCCTGTCGGAGTTCGTGTAGAGGATGACGGTCTGCTCGATGGACCGGCACCCTTCCGCTGCGACCTTCGTGATGATGCCTGACGCAAGCGGGCCTGTGAAGGACTCCCTGGAGAGCATGCGCGGCCCGTAGGCGTTCGGCTTTCTCGTGAACGCCTCATCGATGCGCTGGTAGAGGTACTGGTTGAACCTGTACTGCGATGTCCGGTCCACCAGCTCGACGTTCCGCTTCTTGTCCCATATGCTTGCGAGGGCGCCGGTGCTGTCGTCGATCCGGATACGGTAGAACTCGTTCTCCAGCCCGCCCGTGGAAGACTGCGGCGTCTGTCCGGCAGAGCTCTCCGTCGCGCCCGGCACGAGCCTGTACGTCCTGTATCCCATCGAAGGCACGTCGCTCGCGAGGAAGAGCAGGCTGCCATCCGGCATCCTCTGGGAGACGGTCTCCTTTCCCGTCGCGTTGTCGACGACCGTGGCGACGCGGTCCCGCGGCAGCGCGAGGGAGGCGACGCCGGTACGCCGGAAGGTCAGCGGATTGAAGACAACGACCGTGGTGTCGTGGTTCGTGGTGATGAGCTGCCTGAACTGATCGACCGCCTGCGATCGTGCCGAGCGGGTGAACTCCCTCGCCTCCGAGACGAGTCCCTTGTGCATCACCTGCTCGACCTCGTAATAGTTCGGGTTTGCGGCTTTCGGGTTCTTCTGCATCGGGATCGGGAGGACATCTTCCTCGCTGAATGCGCCGTTGGTGTGCTCGTGGTACGAGATGAGCTTGTGATATGCCTGCCAGATCTCCGTCCAGGGGTAACCCTTTCCGCCCGCGGCATAGGCGAGCGTTGCAAGTTTTTCGACGGTCGGCAGGTCGAAATTCAGGAGACGGGCGTCCGCCATGAGCCTGCCGTCGGTCGCGTCCTGGTCCGCCCACGCGTTTGGAGCGTCCTGGTCGAAGATCCTGATCTTCGTCGTGTCCGCCTGGCGCTTCACGTCATCGAAGAACATGGTGAATGTTCCGGAGATCAGGACGGGGTTTGCATACCGCTCGTTCCAGTTCTTGATTCCCTCGACGTTCTCGAAGTGCGGCACGCTGAAATCGTAGCTGTCCTCCGCGATCAGGCAGTCGTACGGCCACCGCCCGGCCCCCTCGTACTTCTCGAGGAGGCCGGCGATCTCCTGGTCGGTATATTTCGTGAGCCGGTCGGGCGAGTAGTACGGAAAGCTTCGAAACAGGGGCACATTCGCAGAATCGCCATCGTATGCCTTCCAGTAGAAGACCGGCTCCGCGGATGCCGGGGACATGCCGTTTACGGTTTCGTTGTACCCGTGATAGAAATACGGGATACCTGCCTCTTTCATGTACGTCGGGAGCGTGCGTGCAAATCCGACGACATCGGTGATCAGCGCCGTCCGCGACGGCGGGATTTCCAGGAGGTCCGCAATGTGCCGGTTGGGAGTGTAGAACAGGCGCGCCATCGACTCGTATCCCATCATCTCCGTGTAGACGGAGTTGTGAAGCGCCCCCAGCGTGATGCGTCCTTCCTTGATTCGCCGGGCGAGCTCGCGGAGAGTCTCAGGGGACTGCGAGCTGATGAATTTCGTCATTGGCTCGCTTGTTTCTACCGTCCAACGAAACTGGTCGTTGAAGCCCCACGAGTCCGTCTTGCGGCAGAAGTCGAGCGCCATCTCAAGCCCCATCTCGCGCACGTCGCGCCGCATGAAGTGGTAGTAGTCCGCGTAGCCGAGATCGTGGTGGGATACCTGGACGTCGTAGATCTTCCATGTCCGCGGGGGTGTGAGAGGGCCGCGGGTGGAAGACACCTTCGACTTGTTAACCAGGAGGTGGAACACGGCGGTGTCGGCTTTCCGAACGACCGGGATCTCAAAAAAATACCTTGACGATCCCTTTGGGATGGTGCCGATGAACGCGGATACGGGGGTGGATTGACCGGGGAGAACGACCTCGGCGCCTGCCCCGGCGAGAGTGTCGTCCGCGGTGATGTGAGCCACCACCAGCTGCCTGTCGCCGGAAGGGGTCTTCCTGATCACGGAGGTGCTTCCAAACGTGACCCCGATCTGGCTCTGGCCTGATGCGGGAGCGGCCAGGATCGCGCACAGACCGATAAGCAGCAGCGCCGTGCGCGCGGCGGCGATCGGCGAAGTGTATGATACGGGCTCGCCCGATACGGTCCTGGCACAGCCTGACATGTCCGGCCTCCCCTCTGGTTGTTGTGTGGATGCTGCCTCCTGCACGAAGGGGATGAACAGTGCGATGATCATAGCAAGTCTGCAGCGTGGACGGCGTGAGCTCATGGACGACCTCGTGGAAAGTGACAGCATTGTGTTGGTGTAACGACCGAACGGCGCCCGCGACCGCACCCGCATGCAGGCGCCCCTTCGCGTTCGCACTCACTACCGGACGACGATCTCGTCGACGAAGATCCAGCTCTTCTGGCCCGCGCCGATATGCCAGTCGGGGCACGTCAGGCGGGCGGGCGCAGACACTCTGACGTAGCGAGCCGTCTGCTTCCCGACGTCCGCGGTGAACACCTTCGAGAATGTCCCGGCCGTGGTGTCGGGGACCGTGTTGGCCAGCGAGGACACGGTCGTGAATGCCGCTCCGTCCGAGGACACCGCGACGTCGACGCGGAGAGGCAGCCAGATCCAGGCGTACCACATCTGCAGAAACCCCGCGCTCACCGAGGAAAACGAGGTCTCTTTTCCGAGGTCGATCACCGCCTCAAGATTCTGGGCCTCGAGTCCGAGCCAGTTGCAGTTATAGTCGTTTGGGCCGTGCAGGCCGTTGGTGAGCGCCTGGGGGCCCCCGACCGGGTACTTGTCGCTGTACTGGGTCAGAAGCTGCACCGGCTTGCCGAACGCGAGGTTTCCCTCAACGCTGACCTGGCACTGCTGCTCCACCGACCGCCTGTAGTCGTCGGGGGATATGCCCCTTTCCTCCAGCCGCTCGATCCCCGCCTTCTTCGCCTGCGAGACAAAGTTCGCAAGCCGCTCGCGCATCGCCGGTTTGACCGTCCACTTTCCATCCCGCTTGTCGAAGTAGCTGAGTGCGGGTGTGGCGTCGTGGAGCGAAATATCCAGAATTGCGAATTCCAACGGCAGGCGTGTGTTCTTCACGCGTTCCAGGAGAGTCGGGTTGTCGCTGACCTTGTTTTCTGCCCTGTCGAATATGCGCGAGTACTCGTCGAGAAGGGGGGGCGTGAGATAGCTGTTGAAGGCGTCGTAAGGGTAGCCATAGATGCCGAGGCCGGCGCCGGAGCGTTCCAGCGCGTCGTGCATCGTCTCGATATAGGCCCTGATGTCGCGTCCGGCCGCGCCGTAATACCCGTCGAGGAAGTCGTTCATCACCGAGTCGATGTTGCAGCCGGGATTCCAGAGGAGCTTCGCGATGAGGTACGTCCGCAGCTCGCCGAACTCGCCCACGTTGGCGCCGCACCCCTGCTGGAACATCATCCGGATGCGGTTCCTGACGAACAGCTGGATGTTCGGCTGCAGGACGCGCAGGTTGGGGAAGGGGCTGACGAGATTGCGGAACTGGACGACGTAATCCCACATGATGATGTTGTCCGTCAGCGCGCCCCAGTCTTCGATGTCCCTGACGAACGAGGCGCTTGTGGGATCGGTTGCGAGGGGCTTGCTGCGGTTGCACTCGATGGAGCAGAGCATGATGTTCACGTTCGGCTCAGGCTTGATCCCTTGTGGAGCGGAGCGCGTGTACTGGTAGGCGAGCGTCGAAATCGTCTTGTCGGGAAACATGCGGGCCACCCGGTTCACAAACGAAATCAGCGTCCCTGAGCTTGCGCCGTATCGTGCATTCTCCGTCCGGCAGACGTCACACTGGCATTCGTTGTAGTTGTCATTCTGAGAGACGGACCAGTACCGGGCCGACGGCTTCCTGGCTATGACGACCCGGAGGGAATCGGTCAGCACCGGAAAGAGACCGGGATTCGTGAGGCAGAGCTGGCCGCTCGGGATTCTGCGGTTGCCCTGCATCGAGAAGAACTCGGGATGGGTCGCGAAGAAGTTGTGCGCGGGTACAAGACGGTCGAACGTATGCACAAACATGCCCCACTCCTCGTTCCGGTCGTCGCCGGAGTGCAGTTTGTGCCACTCGCTGTATGCGCGATCCATCGCGTTGAGGTAGTGGACTTCGCGATGGCGGATGAACGGGACCTGCGTGGTGTTCAGGACCGGCAGCGTGATCGTCGTGCGTTTCGGGACATCGACGGCGGCGGCGCTGTACATCCGGCAACCGAGGTGGTCCTCAAGGAGCGTGTAGACTCCGTACAGAGTCCCCTTCTTCGTCCCGCCCAGGATGATGATCCTGTCATCGACCGTCCGGATCGTGAACCCGTCTGCCTCGAGAGCTGCGGCATCAAACCCGGGGAGGAGCCGGGCGGTCCGGTTGGTCCGGCCAAGAAGAAACTCCTCCTTGCGTTCGGGTGCGGTATCATCGACGACGGGGAGGGTCGCCCCGGACATCTGGCGCAGATAGCGGGCGAGCTCGTCTGCCGCCTTGCGCTCGACCGGGGTCGCCTGTCGTGGGACGACGATCTGGTACGCGCTTTTGCCGTTGGCAACGACCGCGTCCGCGTCAGCGGGCAGTCCGGCGGCGGCAGGATCGGTCGCGAGCAGCACCACGAGCCCCCAGGCGAGCAGCAGCAACTGTTTCATGAGACGATTCCTCAAAATATCCATGGGGCAGGACGCCGCTGGGAGGGTTGGTTGCGTTCGACCACTCAGACCTTCGATGTCCGTGCAATGAAAGAATCGAGAGAGGGGTGACTCGAAAAGCGAGCAGGATCCGTCATCTATTATATATAGTCAGCAAATCCGGAAAAGACAATCAGAAGAATTCGGGAAATACCGAATGAAATTGCTATCTTTGGCCGCCAGGAGGACATAAGGACATGAAACGACACGCCCTGGAATGCTTCGCAGCCCTCAGTCTGTCCGCCGAACTCGCTTTCGATCCTGACGTTGCGGATGAAACGGTAGCAATATGAAGACATACAAGCTGATCAGCTGCGAAGTTCTCTACCGCGAGCTCTGCCACGCCCTCGCCCGGTCTCCCCACAAGATCGATGTCGAGTTCCTTCCGAAAGGACTTCACGACATCGGATGCACCGGGATGCTCGCGCGCCTGCAGGCCGTCGTGGACAGGGTCGAAACGTCGCGGTACGACGCCATCCTCCTCGGCTACGGGCTCTGCAACTTCGGCATTTCCGGACTCCGGGCTCCCTCGATCCCTGTCGTGGTCCCCCGCGCCCACGACTGCATGACCCTCTTCCTGGGGAGCAAAGAACGCTACCTCTCGTACTTCAACGACAACCCCGGGACATTCTTCCTGACGACCGGCTGGATCGAGCGGGGCGAGGACAACGGAGAACTGAAACAGCTTTCCATCCAGTCTCAGACCGGGATGAACATGACCTACCCGGAGCTCGTGGAGAAGTACGGCGAGGACAATGCCCGGTTTCTCTGGGACGAGCTCTGCGACACCACCCGGAACTATCGCCAGATGACGTTCATCGAAATGGGGATTGAACCGGACGATCGGTTTCTCGCGAAGGCGCAGGAACGGGCCGCGGAACACGACCTCTCCTTTTCAAAAGAACGGGGAGACATGCGGCTCTTCTACAGTCTCCTGAGCGGCGAGTGGGACGAGAAGGACTTTCTCGTCGTGCCTCCGGGATGGAAGGTCGTCGCACGCCTCGACGAGAACATCGTGACCGCCGAGAAGGGCGGGCAGTGAGGTATCTTCATCGGCAACACACAAAGGACTGCAGCGTGAGAAGATTCGCCATACTGTTTGCATGTGTACTGCTCCCGACTGTTCGGGCATACCCCCAGGTGGAGTATTCGACTCCGGAGTTCCGCCTGACTGTCGACCCGCGCGGCTCGGTCACGAGCATGTACGATCGCGTCACCAGGACGGAGTACCTGGCGCAGGGGCAGCCGGCGCCGTTCCTTGCCGTTTTCAGGAAGGGACGAGTGGAAGGCCCATCTCGCGCGTTTGCTGCGTCTGCGGATACGCTCAGACTGCACTTCGCGGAGAGCGCGACCTCGATTGATGTCGCTGTCTCGAGAAAGCCCACCCACCTGACGTTCGAGATCGTGCGTGTGACTCCGGCGGACGCTATCGATGGCGCGATATGGGGGCCGTATCCCACCAGCATTTCCAGAACCGTCGGAGAGATCGTCGGCGTCGTCCGCGACGAGCGCTATGCGATCGGTATTCAGGCGCTCAATCCAAAGACTCTCGGAAGCTACCCGGATAGCGCGGAAGGATTCGACATGTCGCGCGGCCGGGCGGCCGAACCGAGGCCCTGGGGAAGCGTCCTCCAGTGCTACAGCCTGGACCGGACAAGGCCGCGGAACGCCGACGTGTGGCTGGGGAACTTCCCGAACATGCCGATCCCGCCACTCCCGGGCGAGACGGTCCTCGGATCGAAGATCGCGTTGTTCGGGTGCCCTGAGCCGGATGCGCTCGACCGCATCGGCGCCATTGAGGTTGCGGAAGGGCTCCCGCACCCGGTGATCGACGGGGTCTGGTTCAAGAAGTCACCCGAGCAGGGGCGGTCGTATTTCATTGCCGATTTCGACGAACGCATGATCGATACGCTCCTGGACTGCACGAAGCGTGCGGGCCTGATGACGCTCTATCATATGCAGCCTTTTGCCAGCTGGGGGCACTACCAGATCAACACGAAGATCTTCCCCGAAGGCGCCGCCGGCATGCGCACGTGCGTCGAGAAAGCGAAAAAGCTCGGCATACGGATCGGGGCTCATACGCTGACCACGTTCATCCAGACAAATGATCCGTACGTCTCTCCGGTTCCGGATCCGCGCCTCGCCAGAACGGGGAGCAGCGTGCTGGCCGCAGATGCTGATGCTTCCGCGCGCGACATCCGGGTCGTGTCTCCCGAGTACTTCGCCAACGAGAAGGCGAACTGGCTCCATGCCGCCGTGATCGGCCAGGAGATCGTCCGGTATCGCACCGTGTCGTCGCAGCCACCGTGGACGCTGCTTGACTGCCAGCGCGGAGCGTTCGGGACGAAGGCCAGTGCCCACCGCAAAGGCGCCGATATCGGCAAACTGCTCGATCACCCTTATGAGGTCTTTTTCCCCAACATGGAGCTGCAGCGGGAGATTGCCCGGAATCTGGCGCGGACGTTCAACCAGACGGGGATCAGCCAGATGGACTTCGACGGGCATGAGGGATGCGCGTCGACCGGCCAGGGCGACTATGCGTACGAGCTGTTTCCGAAGGATTTCTATGACAGCCTCGATCACACGGTGATCAACGGCACCAGCAACTCGAAGCATTTCTACTGGCACATCAACTCATACTGCAACTGGGGAGAGCCGTGGTACGAAGGATTCCGCGAGAGCATGCAGGAGTACCGTATCAAGAACCAGGCCCTGTTCGAGCGGAACTACCTTCCCAACATGCTTGGCTGGTATCTCCTCACGGAGACGACGAGTCTTTCGGATATCGAATGGATGCTCGCGCGCGCGGCCGGGTTCAACGCCGGCTTCGCGCTGGCGACCGGGATGGATGCTGTGCGGCGCAATCCGGATCTGGGGCCGATCCTGGACGCGATCCGCGAGTGGGAGGCGGCGCGCCGTGGAGGAGCGTTCGCGCCGGCCCAACGTGAGCTGCTCAGAGACCCGAAGGCCGAGTTCCATCTGGAGCCGGTCAGCAAGGGTCACTGGGACCTGTTCCCGTATCACGCGTCGCAGGACTACAGGCATGAGAAGACGGTCCGGCAGCCGGGAGAACCGACCCGGTCACAATGGGATGTCCAGAACCCTGACCGTGCGCAGCTTCTTCAGTTCAAGCTCCGTGTCGTGGGAGACGGGGGCACAGTGGCCAACCCGACGATCGAGATCGACCGCTACAGTACGGTCTCGTTTCCGGTGGAGCTCAGCGCCGGCCAGACCCTCCTCTGCGAGGGGACGGCGGCTGCCCGCGTGTACGATGCGAAAGGCCGGCAAGTCGCGGTCGTCGACGCCCGGGGAGCCATCCCTGTCGTTCAACCGGGAAAGCACGAAGTCCGCTTCGACTGCGAATTCAGGGGAGCGGTCGCTCCGGCTGCGGTCGTGACATTCAGGACGAAAGGGGGAGGGGAGAGGATTGCGGTGACGAAGTAGGCGGGCAGGAAGTCGCCTCAAGCATCCGCACCAACGGCGCAAGTCTCCACGGACGAATGATGAAACTTTTCCTGCTGATGTGTACGTCAATGCTGCTCCGTGTGTCCGCGTTATCACAGGAACACGCCGACCCCTCACGGTACAATGTCGTGTGGGATAGCCCCAGCAACGATTCGTTTGGCTCGATGCCTTTGGGCAACGGCGACGTCGGCCTGAACGTATGGGTCGAGCCGAATGGCGATCTGCTCTTGTATGTCAGCAAGGTGGACGCATTCGATGCCGGGCATCTGTTGCCAAAGCTGGGGCGAATCCGGTTCAGAATGGATCCCCCCTTGCCGATCGGCACATTCCGCCAGACCCTGAGCCTGATCGATGCCTCGGTACAGATCGAGGCTGGGGATGCCAGGCTGAGGGTCTGGGTCGATGCCAATCAGCCCGTGGTGCGTCTGGAAGGGACAAGCCAGACTCCCCGCGCGGGAATCCTGACGCTGGAATCGCTGCGCCCGCTCGCAGGTGCCAGTGCTCCATTGCCTCAGCAGGGGACCGCCGGCGTCCTGTTCGACGACAAAGAGAACCGTCTGGCGTGGTGCTACCGGAACATGTCGTCCCGCTGGGCCGAGAACTTCAAGAGCCAGAATACGCCGGAGTTTGTCGCCCGGACCAGAGACCCGATTCTGCACCGCACGTCCGGGTGCCTGCTCCGCGCGGAAGGGTTTGTGCGTGAGGGCCCGGCCATTCTGAAGTCCCGGAAGGCAGCCACGAGGTTCGACTGTTCGGTCAGCGTGGTCTCGTCACAGCCCGAGAGCCTGGAGCAATGGCTGACCGGGGCGTCAGGGCCGGTCAAGGCCGACTGGAAGGCGCATTGCGCCTACTGGAAGTCGTTCTGGGATCGGAGTTACGTCAACATAACCCGCGGCGGCGAAGGCGCGTTCAACCTTGACCAGTGCCGGTACACGCAGTTTGCGCAGGGCTCCAGAGCCTACGAAGGGCACAAGCTCATCGATGCAGCGAAGAACGTCGCTCAGATCAGCCAGCGCTACGCGCTGGAACGGTTCTGTCAGGCGGCGGCCAGCCGTGGTGCCGTCCCTCCGCCGTACAATGGATCCATCTTCACGATGGACATGCCGGCCGGAGTGCTCGGCTTTGACAAACCCAGGGAGCAATCGGTCTCGCCTGATGGCCGCGATTGGGCGGATCTCTCGTTCATGTGGCAGAACACGCGCCATCCATACTGGTCGATGGCGGCGCGCGGCGATTACGATGCGATTCGCCCGGGGATGCAGTTCGTCCGCGACGGCCTGGACGTCTGCCGGGATCATTGCAGGAAGATCTTCGGGCATGACGGGGCTTTCATCATGGAGGCCAGCTGGTGGCACAACGTGGGCGTCTTCAACTGGGAGGGGATGCCCGCGCATCTGCGCTACCATCAGCTGGCGACGGTCGAGCTGCCGGCCATCATGTGCGAGTACTACGACCACACCCGCGACCGGGAATTCCTGGAGCAGGTCCTCCTGCCCTGCGCCGACGACTTCCTGCAGTACTATGAGGTCCATTTTCCGAAGCGCGATGCCCGCGGCATCATGCAGATGGAGGGAGTGGGGTGTGCCGAGACCTATCAGGGTGTCACCAACCCCTGCACCGAGATCGGCGGGATGAAGTATGTGCTCGCCAGGCTGCTTTCCGCCGGCATCGACGATGCCCGCAGGGAGCACTGGGGGAGGCTGCTGAAGGCCATGCCTGATGTACCGTTGCGCAGAATACGCGGACTGGACTTGCTTGCGGTGGGTGACACATACGATCCGGGACGCGTCAACTGCGAGTCTCCTGAGCTGTATTCCGTCTATCCGTTCCGGCAGGTCTGGATTGGTCAACCCGCATTGCTGGCCAACGCCCGTCAGTCATTTCATGTGCGCACCATCAGTCTCGACGGCACCGTTGACAACCAGGGCGTTGAAACCGGCGGCTGGCAGGCGTCGCCAGTGCAGGCAGCGTACCTCGGACTGGCCCGTGAGGCCGCCCGGTTGGCCAGCATCAACTTCAACGATCAGTTCATCCATTGGAACGACAACATCGATCCGGATGCGCCGTATCCACATCGGCCGCGGGCCCGATTCCCCGCCTTCTGGGAATGCAAGATGGATGGAACTCCTGACAACGACCACGGGGCCAACTCGGTGAACGCTCTCCAGAGCATGCTGCTGCAGAGCGACGGGGAGAAGATCTTCCTCCTTCCCGCGTGGCCTGAAGACTGGGATGTCTCGTTCAAGCTGCACGCGTCCAACAACACCACCGTCGAGTGTGCATACCGTGACGGGAGAGTGCAGACGCTGAAGGTTTCTCCTGCGTCGCGCCGGAAGGATGTCGTCGACAGGAGCACGATGCGGCAACGGATCCGCACGCTGGTCGAGGTGGCGCTCGCCGACCGGAACTACCTCTTCGGACTGCCTCCGATGCTCGACGCACAGCCGGTGCCGGGCAGGACAACGGCCGGTTGGATACGCCGGTACGGTCACACGCTGGAAGGGTGCACATCCGGTCCGTGGATGAACAGTGTCTTCAAGGGGAACGTCGTGTTTCTCCACATCCTCGATTGGCCGCAGGAAGGGGTGCGCCTTGCAGCCATTCCGCGCAGCCTGGTTTCGTCCGCGTCCGTCACCGGAGATGTACGGGTGCAACAGGATGCGGAGGGTTGGATGTTGACGGGCACGCCGGATTCACTCGATACCATCGTGCGCCTCGAGTTCGACCGGCCGGTCGAAGAGATTGCGTATGCGCTGCCGTCGAAGGGGTCGTTGACGGCGGGGCGGGAGCGTACCGTAACGACCGATCCTGAAGGGAGGATGGTGGCGGAGGTGAATCTGGGAGAGGAGCGGGAGGTCGGGCGGTTTGAATTCACCATCGACAACCCGGGGTACCTGCGCGGTGAGGGGAGACCGTTCCAGCTGCTCGTCAGGCAATCTGACCGAACGTGGAAGACCGTCTACGAGGGGAAGGTGTTCGGTACCATCTGCAGCAAGGCGATCGAGCCGGTGCGGGCGAACGCGGTTCGCCTCGTCGTTCAGGCTTCCGGGCTTGCGCAGTTCGACGTTTTCTAAGCCTGCCGGAGCGCCTCGTTCCCTCTCCGGCCGCCTGCGTGGCCGGTCCTGGTCGATCGGCGGCTCTGCCGAGCAGGGGCTGCTGCCTATCGCGACTTCACTGCGATCGCGATGTCCCCCGACATCATCTCCCGGGGGACCACGATCGACCCGTCCTTTCGCGGAAGGAACTTCCTCCCGTTGATCATCGCATAGCCGACCGCGCCTGGCCCGTCCAGCTCCAGCCTGATCCGCGACGAGCGGAACCGAAGGTCCGCCGAGCATCCGCTGCTCTGTGGAAAGAGATTCGGACGAAGCACGAGGTCGTTCCCCTCGAACGCAAGCCCCAGCCAGTGTCTGACCATGAACAGCACCACTTCTGCAGATGTCCACGGAACGATGCCTGAGGTCGGCATCTGCGAGCGGATCAGCGGGATCTCTTCGAACCATGCGCCCGCATTCCCGCCCTGGACCTGCAGCAGCCATTCGAGCGACCGGCGGCTTCTGTCGTGAAGTCCCGCATCGTGCTGCGCGCGGGCAATCGAAGCCGTCGCGAATGTCCAGGGTCCGGGCTGATCCTGCTGGGAGCTGGAGTGGTAGCGTTCGTATCCGCCGAACGTCCAGCGGGCATTCCAGATCTCTTCCAGTTTGTCGAGCGTCTTTCGTGACAGCTCCGAGCGCGGGTCCACGACGCGGAGGGCGATCGGGAGAGCATAGCTGGCGTCTGGATTCAGGCGATGGAACGCTTCGGTCGTATACGGGTCATCCTTCTTGTAGGCCGGCTGCGGGCCCGGAATCATATCGGCGATCGTGCCGTCCACGTTTCGCCGCTTGATCAGCGCGCCCCCGTCTACCAGCGATCGGGAAGGATGATGAAGCATGCCCTCCAGAAACTCATCGGCTTGCCTCCTCCAGAAGTCCGCTTTCTCCGGAACTCCCAGGACGCCTGACAGATCCGCCGCATCCCGCAGGCCGCGTACCATGAACGTCTGGTATGCCAGCTCGTATGCGTCGTCGAATGTGCGCTCCCAGTACTCGCGGCGGTTGTGCACCATGCGCGTCGAATCGCGGAACCGGGGCTCAAGCGGCCGCTCGATCATCGCGACAAGCTTCGCCCGGGAGCTCACGATCAGCGAGCTGTCCCCGGTCCAGTCCCGATATGCTTTGAGCGCGTGCATCAATTCGCCCATCTGGTCGAACTCCTCGCGATCGGGTGAGTCAATTCCCCCGGAAACGAATGTCGTACCCGTCGGCCGTGACCAGGTCGTTCAGAACGTAGCTGAGGAGTGCCCGGGCCGATTCGAAGTGGCCTGCGTGGATCAGACCAAGTGCGACATTTGAGCCATCGCGCACCCACTGCGTGCCGTATTCGAAGATCCCCGCGTCCATCAGTCCGCCAGGTCCGACCATTCCGGGCAGCGACACAGCGCGCATGGTCGAAGAGGCGCTGAAGGACGGAGTCGCGCGCATCGATCGCACTCGTCGTGTTCCAGTACGCGCGCGTTTCGCCGATCGCGTCCGCATGAAGGGACCTCTGGCTCTTTGTGATTGCCGCGAAGATTTCCTGTATGCCTGCTGCCACGACCGGTTTGTCCGGAACGGCCGGAGGGACGGACCATCTGCACCGCATGCCTGCCCAGCCCGCGAGCTCCGCGTATTCAATGCGGAGGTCGTACGTCTTCCCCGACTCCAGCGCGATGCTTGCCGTCCTGGTCACATTCCAGGAGTTGTCCCAGCAATCGAGCACCAGTGTGTCGCCGATGAACAATCGCGCCCTGTCGTCGGCCACCAGGGAGAATCCGTACTGCCCCGTTCGCGGAGGGAGGATCGAGCCGGTCCATCGGACCGAAAAGGAATCCGGCCGGATGCCCTCAACGGGCGAGCCGGTGTCCCAGTAGGGAGAGATGTTCGTGTCTCTCCGGACAACCGCAGGTGCGCCGTGAAGATCGGGATTGTTGAAGTACTCGGCTTTCAGGCCCTCGGGGCCATTTCTCCGGCCGTCCGCACGGAAATACCGGGGCTGGATCGGCTGGTCGTACCCGCACTCCGGCTCGTACGCGTAGCCGACTGCGGGGATGCGGGTCGTGAGGATTGTTGTCACTGTGACTTCCGCCCCCGGCCTGATGACGATGGGCGGCGATTCCATGGATCCTCTCTCCTGATCGGCGATCACGGCCATCTCGTCCGGGAATCCTATCCCAAGGGCCACGGATCCGGTGATCCCTACCATCATGGAGCGCTGCGCAGAGTATTCCCCGGGCGGAAGCGACAGGCGAAGACGGACCGTGTCCGGACCTGCAAGATTCTTGCCTTTCAACGTGATCTCCCTGAGAAAGGCGTTCGACCTCTGCAGCGCCGTGAACGATTCCCTGACTTCGACGCCGCCGGCCCACCAGCGGGCCTCCACTGCGGGAACGCCATCCCGCCAGCGCCAGCGCACATCCGTCGTATGTCCGAGGGCAGTGAACGGGACGCCGCCAAGCACGACTTCGAGCGCGCTTTCCGAGCACTCCTGTGCGCGGGAGTAGTTGAAGGCCCGATCCTTCCTCAGTGTCTGGCACGGCCTGTCTGCGTCAAAGAGCATATAGAGGAATGCGGGTCGCGTGCCGGTCCTGTCGGCCTGCAGCACGAGCTTCGCATTGCCGCTCCGCAGGAAGAAATACTCGCGCCCCGGGGAGAACGACCCCGTGAAATCGTCCGACTGGATCTGGGCGGGCGCATCGGCGAGCGAGAGGAGTGCGCAGAGGCCAGCATGTCATCAGACGCAGAGTGAAGGAGGAGCAATGCAGAGTGAAAGAGGAGTAATGCAGAGTGATGGAGGAGAGATTCATGATGTTCAATCGCAGATGGGCTCCGGGTGTCCGGATACTTCGCGAGTCCCCGGACTGGAATAGAACGCAGCGTGTGTCACGTCAGGAAATCCCGCACCTGGCGAGGGTTCCTGCGGTCACCGCCTGAGTTCCCGCGCCGTGCTGATCATGGCGCGCAGATTCTCCGGAGGGGTGCCCGCCGGGATCGCGCATCCGGCATTCAGCACGAAGCGCGGCGTGTCGCGGAAGACGGTGAGCAGCTCGCGGGTCTTCTCGCGAACCAGGTCCGGTGTCCCGAGTGCCAGCACGCCGCTCGGGTCGATGTTGCCGATCACCACGGTGGTGTCCGCGACCACCTCCCGCGCACGGCGCATATCGGTTTTGTAGTCGATCTCCAGGCCGTCGGAGCCCGTGCGGACCATGTCGGCGAGTATCGCGTCGGTGTTGCCGCAGATGTGCAGGACGTGGGGAAGCCCAAGCGCGTGGGAAGCGTCGGCGACGCGTTTGTCGTAGGGGAGGGCAAACCGCCGGAAGATCGACGGCGACACGACGGCGGGCCCTGCCATGCTGTCGCCGTTGGAGGTCATGTGCGCGCCCGTCTGCGCCATGGCCCGGATGAACTGCACCGTGATGTCCGTGCAGTACTCGAGCAGGCGGTGGATCTGCTCCTCGCAGTCGGGGTCCAGAATCTCGGTGAGCAGTGTGTCCATCCCCCGTACCATGCTGGCGAGCGTGAACGGGCACTGATCGCAGTTGCCACGGAGGTAGATCTCGCGGCCGAACTGCCGGTGGAGCAGGCGCACGCCTTCCAGCCAGACCTGAACGCCGGGAGAGCTGAGGATATCGACAGGGGGAAGGTCCGCAATTTCTTCGAGGGACTTCAGCCGGGGGCCCATGATCCGTGCGGGCTCGTCTTCTGGCGCGTCCACGGGGACGCCGGCCGCAGCGGCAAGCGTTACGGTGTCGACGTCCACCATAACGCCGTCATACCCGTAGCGCTCGACGGCTTCGATGAACGAGCGGGCCAGTGCGTGGGGATCGCTCCGGAATTGCCGCATGCTGACGCCAGCCTCGCGCGCCGCCATCATGAAGTTGTGCAGCATGACCGGGGTCGTGTCCGGCCATTCGCCGGCGAATGCCGCCGCAACGCGTCCGTAGCTGTTCATGAGAGTCTCTCCACCGTTGCTACTTTGTAAGCTGCGCCAGACGCTCTTTGAACGCCATGATGCCGGCCGTATCCGCCCGGGAGAGCAGCAGCCCGGGGAGCGCAGTCTTCTTTTCGACGGGTTGGCCGTTCAGGACCTTCACGGCCGCTTCCAGCGCCTGGAATCCGATCTCATACGGCCGCTGACCCGTGACAGCCTGGAGGATGTTGTCATCGGCCAGCAGGAAATCCGCGAGCTGCTCGCTCGCATCGGTCCCGAACACGACCACCTTCCCCGTGCGGCCTGAATTCTTCACGGCCATCACGCACCCCACGGTGCCCCCCTCGTTTGCGGCCCAGAAGATGTCCAGGTCGGGATGCGCGGTGAGGATGTCGCTCCCCTTCTTCACCGCCGTCTCGGCCATCCACGCGTCCTGCTCGGCCACGATTGTCACGCCCGGGAGCGACGCGACCTGGTCCTTGAATCCGGAAACGCGCGCGATGTTCTGCTCGGGAGCATTCGACATGAACGCGAGAATGGCAATCCTGGCTCTCCCGCCGAGCTTCGCCTCGATGTAGTCCCGTGCCGCTTTGCCTGTCAGCGCGCCCAGGCCGTACTGGTCGCTTTCGAAATAGGCCGCCGCGATGTCTCCTTCGACATCGGTGTTGTAGGTGATCACCGTGATGCCCTTCTCCCGGGCCCGTCCGAGGGCGCTCGACGACGCCGTCAGGCTGAGCGGGGAGACGACGATTGCATTCACGCCGCTTGCGATATAGGTGTTCACAAGCTGGATTTCCTTGTCCGGCTTGCCTGCGCTGTTGGCTTCGAGCAGCTCGATGCCGTTCTTCGCGGCCGCCTCGCGCATGCCGAACGTGACGAGCCGGAAGAACTGGTCTTCCTGAAAGACGATCCCGGCGATCTTCTTCTTGTCGCTCCGTGCGCAGCCCGACAGCCCGGCGGCCGCGGCGCCAAGAAGCACAACTCCTGCCAGGAGGGAAAGCCCGATAGTGCGCGTCATCATGGCTCCGTTGTCGATGGATGTGTGGAACGAGGAGAAAAAGGGAATAATCGACGAAGTCACAAAACTTACGAGGAGTCTGGAGGAAAGTCAACGAACCGGCCGGATGCGGAACCTGTCTGAGGGCCCTGAGGCCTTCGGTTGCAATTCCACTCGAAATGGCGTAAAATGCCTGCGAAATCTATCCTGCGCGGTGCCCACGTCAGACCAACGAACCCTGTTAGAGAGGACTCAGGAAGCTTATGAAGACTCGCCCGGCTTCAGACACCTATACGAACCGTCTGGTTACTCCGGTGCCCAAGGTCGGCATCCGCCCCACAATCGACGGCCGTCTTGGCGGGGTTCGTGAGGCGCTCGAAGCGCAGACGATGGCCATGGCGCGCACCGCCGCAGAGCTCATCACGCGCAATCTCCGGCACGCAAACGGTCAGCCGGTCGAATGTGTCATCGCGGACACATGCATCGGCGGGGTCGCAGAAGCCGTGCAGGCGGCAGAGAAATTCAGACGACAGGGAGTCGGGGTTTCCCTCACGGTGACGCCCTGCTGGTGCTACGGGACCGAAACGATGGACGACGATCCATTCAGGCCCAAGGCCGTCTGGGGCTTCAACGGGACGGAACGTCCGGGCGCGGTGTATCTCGCCGCGGTGTCGGCGGGCTACAACCAGAAAGGCCTCCCCGTCTTCACGATCTACGGCGCCGATGTGCAGGACATCGGGGACCGGACCGTGCCGAAGGACGTCCAGGAGAAATTGCTCCGGTTCGTCCGTGCCGGTCTGGCCGTCGCCACTATGCGGAACGCATCGTATCTCTCCGTGGGCGGTGTCTCCATGGGCATCGCGGGATCGATCGTGGACCATGACTTCTTCGAGGCGTACCTCGGGATGCGGGTTGAAACCGTTGATTCGACCGAGATCATCCGCCGGATCGAGCGGAAGATCTACGATCAATCCGAATGTGAGCGCGCACTGGCCTGGGCCCGTCGCAACTGCAAGGAAGGAGAAGATGTCAACCCTCCCGCCTCTCGTCGGAGCGCCGAGCAGAAGGCGAAGGAGTGGGAGTTCTCGATCAAGATGGCGATGATCGTTCGGGACATGATGATCGGAAGTCCGGAACTCGGGCGGATGGGGTTTGGCGAGGAGGCGCTCGGACACAACGCAATCGCCGCCGGCTTCCAGGGTCAGAGGCAGTGGACGGACCACCTTCCCAACGGCGATGTTCTCGAGGCAATCCTCTGCTCGTCCTTCGATTGGAACGGTATCAGGCAGCCGTTCATCGTTGCGACGGAGAACGACTCGTTGAATGGCGCCACGATGCTCATGGGTCATCTGCTGACGGGATCCGCGCAGATCTTTGCTGATGTCCGCACCTACTGGAGCCCGGCTGCCGTGAAGCGGGTGGCAAAGCACACGCTGTCGGGCAGGGCCGCCGATGGCATACTGCATCTCATCAACTCCGGTCCCGCGGCTCTCGACGGCACCGGACAGCAGGAGATTGGCGGCAAACCAGCGATGAAGCCGTTCTGGGATATCACCGAAGGGGAGATGGAGCGTTGTCTGAAGGCGACCACCTGGCATGCCTCGATCGGAGAGTATTTCAGGGGCGGCGGATTCTCGACGCGATTCCGGACCAGGGGCGGAATGCCGATCACGGCGGCGCGCATCAATCTTGTCAGGGGCCTGGGCCCCGCACTCCAGATCGCCGAAGGGTGGACGGTCGACCTTCCCGGGAAGGTCCATGATATTCTCGACCGGCGCACGAACCATACGTGGCCGACCACATGGTTTGCGCCGAATCTGACCGGATCGGGCGCGTTCCGGGACGTGTACACGGTCATGAACAACTGGGGCGCGAATCACTGCGCGTTCAGCTACGGGCACAACGGAGCGGACCTGATCACGCTTGCATCGATGCTCCGGATTCCGGTGAGCATGCACAACGTGCCGGATGACGGCATCTTCCGCCCGAGCGCGTGGGGCCACTTTGGCGCAGGCGATCCTACAGGCGCCGATTTCCGTGCGTCGGCGAATTTCGGGCCGGTGTACAAACGATGACGACTGCGCTTGCATACGGGCAGGGGAAGCTTCAGGTTGAGTTCGAAGGACTCGACGTGGAGGTCATCCAGCCCGACCACAGACCGGGCATCGCGGACGAGCGTTCGGCCCTGCGTGAGGCGTTGGACCATCCGATCGGGGTGGAGCCGCTGTCGCGCTGGATGCAGCCCGACCAGCGGATCTGCGTCACGTTCACGGACCTGACGCGCGCGACGCCGAACGAGCGCATCATCCCGGTGCTTCTTGACTACCTCGGGCGCCACGGCGCCCGGAAGGACACCATCGTCCTCCTGAACCAGCTCGGGACGCATCGTCCGAACACCAGGGAAGAGCTCGAGCTGATGCTCACCCCCGAGGTCGTCCGATCGTATCGCGTGCTGAACCATGAACCGGAGAACGCGCAGGCGCTCACGCAGGTCGGCGTCACCGACGACGGGACGCCGGCGCTGATCAACCGGCACTATGTGGAAGCGGACCTCCGCATTGTCACCGGGTTCATCGAACCGCATCTCTTTGCGGGATTCAGCGGCGGGCCGAAGAACGTCATGCCCGGCATCGCCGGCCTGGAAACGGTCAAGAGCAATCACGGCTACAGGCATATCGCCGACCCGAACGCGACATTCGGGAAGACACACGACAATCCGGTCTGGGCCGAGATGAAGAGGATCGCCCTGCAGGCCGGGAAGGCGTTCCTCCTGAACGTCACGCTCAATAACGATCGCGAGTTGACAGGCGTCTTTGCCGGCGACCTCCTGAAGAGCCATGAGGCAGGCTGTGACTTCGTCCGGGAGGCGGCCATGCAGCGCGTTGCCGAGCCGTACGACATCGTTGTCACGACGAACAGCGGCTATCCGCTCGACCTGAATCTGTACCAGACGGCGAAGGGCATCGGCGCTGCGGCCCGGATCGTGCGCCGGGGCGGCGTCATCATCGTGGCATCCGAATGCCGCGAGGGGGTGCCGTCGGACAGCGCATTTGACCGCCTGTTGAAGGGCGCTTCGGGGCCGGCCGATCTGCTCCGGAAACTGGATGCGGCCGAGAGGTCGCTTCCGGACCAGTGGCAGGCGCAGATTCAGGCCAATTGCCAGCTGGCCGCGCAGATTCAGCTTTACAGCTCGATGAGCGATGAAGCCGTGCGCTCTGTGCACCTCGAGCCGTGCCATGACATCGCGGCATCGGTCCGGAAGGTCGCGGCCGGGATGAGCACGGCCCCCGCGCATTGCGGTTCTCCCATATGGTCCCCTGACGATACCGTATCTCGCCCCGCAGGGGTAAGAGTGCCAGCCAAGGAAAGGACTCTCATAGCCTTATGAATCACATCGTTCGCGGTTCGCTCCTCGTGGCGATCGTCGCCGCCGGCGTCACGTGCACCCTCGCGCAGAACAAGATTCGACTGGCCGTGATCCCCAAAGGTACCACGCACATCTTCTGGAAGTCGGTCGAGTCCGGGGCGCGCGCAGCCGGAAAAGAGCTTGGCGTCGATATTGTGTGGAAGGGGCCCGTGAAGGAGAATGACCGCTCCGCGCAAATATCCATCGTCGAGCAGTTCGTGAACGAGGGGGTTTCAGGAATTGTCCTCGCACCGCTCGACCGCACCGCGCTCGTTCGTCCGGTCCAGAACGCTAAGACCAGGAAGATCCCGGTGGTCATCATCGACAGCGGGTTGGATGGAGAGCCCGGCAAGGACTTCGTCAGCTTCGTCGCGACAAACAATCGCGCTGGCGGCAAGCTTGGCGGCGACCACCTGGCATCGCTCCTGGGAGGGAAAGGAAAGGTCGTGCTGCTCCGGTACTTCGTCGGGTCCGCGAGCACCGCGGAGAGAGAAGACGGGTTCCTCGCATCGATGTCCGCGGCACAGGGGATCACGGTGACAGTGAACAACCGCTATGCAGGCGCGACTGCGGGTGAGGCGAAGACCTCAAGCATGAATATTATCGACAAGGTCCGGGAAGCGAACGGGGTGTTTTGCTCAAATGAGTCGTCGACGTTCGGAATGCTGCTCGCGCTTCGGCAGAGCAATCTCGTGGGGAAAGTGCGGTTCGTCGGATTCGACACATCGCCCCCGCTCATCGAGGCCCTCAGGAACGGGGAGATCGACGCGCTTGTCGCGCAGGATCCGACCCGGATGGGATACGAAGGGGTCAAGACCGTCGTGCGCAGTATCCGCGGTGAAACCGTCCCGAAGGTTCTCGACACGGGAGTGAAGCTCATCACCAGGAGTAATATCGATACTCCGGAAATCAAGGCGCTGATCGGCACCCCGTAGGCGTCGTCATGACAGATCACCCGCCCCCCACACCAGCTGCATCCCCTGCCGCAATGCTCACCATGCGCGACATCCGGAAGTCTTTCGGAGCCACGGTGGCGTTGAACGGCGTGTCGTTCTCCGTCGATGCCGGGGAGATCGTGGCTCTTGTTGGCGAGAACGGGGCGGGGAAGAGCACCCTGATGCGCGTTCTTTCCGGTGCGGTGAGGGCGGACGCCGGGGCCATGACGCTGAATGGCCAGCCCTATTCCCCCAGGAATCCGCAGGAAGCGCGGGCTGCCGGTGTCGCCATGGTCTATCAGGAATTGTCCGTCGTCCCGCACATGACGGGTGCGGAGAATATTGTGCTGGGCGTCGAGCCTGTCCGGCGTGGCATGGTTCGGCAGAAGGAGACCCGGGCGATCGCCCTGGAGGCGCTCAACCAGGTCGGGGCGCCGGCAACGCTTCTTGATCAGCCGGTGGGAGCGATGTCTCTTGCCGAGCGGCAGCTTATCGAGATCGCGCGATCGGTGGCGCTCAAGAGCCGCGTGCTCGTATTCGACGAGCCAACAAGTGCGCTCACCGCGGAGGATACGCGGAGACTCTTCGAGCTTCTCCGGCGGCTCAAGAAGAGCGGGCACGCGATTGTCTTCATCTCTCATTTCCTGGAAGAGGTGCGGGAGATCGCGGATCGTTTCGTCGTGCTCAGGGACGGCGGGTCGGTCGGAGAAGGAGGCACGGCCGAGCATTCCATGAATGAGATCGCCTCGATGATGGTCGGGCGTGATGTGTCGGACCTGTTCCCTCGATCCCATCGGTCTCCCGGAGACCCTCTCCTCGACATTTCCGGGCTGGCCGGCGTCGACAAGCCCACGACCGCGTCGTTTGTTCTCCAACGGGGGGAAGTCCTCGGCATCGCCGGTCTGATCGGTGCAGGGAGGTCGGAGATGCTCAGGGCCATCTTCGGTCTCGAGCCGGTGAAGAGCGGTCGGATTCGTTTCGCCACGTACTCCGGCCCGGCGCTCCCGAGGCAGCGATGGCGGCAGGGGATGGGCATGGTCAGCGAGGATCGCGCGAAGGAAGGCCTGGCCCTGTCGATGACGATCGCGGACAACATGACGCTCTCGCGGCTCGACGCGTTCGGCTCGTGGGGGACGATGTCGCCCTCGAAGCAGGAGACGACAGCTGTCGGGTGGATTCGCAAGCTGAGCATCAAGTCCCGTGACCCGCGGCAGCGCGTCGGGGAACTCTCCGGGGGCAACCAGCAGAAGGTGGCCCTCGCGCGGTTGCTCCATCATGACGTCGATCTTCTGCTCCTCGACGAGCCCACGCGAGGCATCGATGTCGCTTCGAAAACGGAGATCTACGAGCTGATTGACGCGCTTGCGCTTCAAGGCAAGGCGATTCTGGTGGTGAGCAGCTACCTTCCGGAGCTGCTCGGCATCTGCGACAGGATAGCGGTCATGGTTCGCGGGGCGCTCCGCCCGCCGCGGCCGGTCCGCGATCTCACGGAACATGACATCATACGTCAGGCAACGGGGGCCGCGTGAAACGACGATTACAAAAGCTCGGGCCGCTCACGGGACTCGTCGCGGTATTCGCACTGTTTGCGCTTTTGAGGCCGGAGGTGTTTGTCACGGCGGACAATATTCAGTTGATGCTGCTTCAGACGGCGGTTGTGGGCACGGCCGCGCTGGGCATGACCGTCGTCATCATCAGCGGCGGCATCGATCTGTCGGTCGGCTCGGTCATCGCGCTCAGCACCGTGGTGATCGCGCTGTTGTTGCAGGCCGGATTTCCGCCGCTTGCCGCTGCGGTTGGAGGTATGGCCGCGGGGGCGCTGGTCGGGGTCACGATCGGCCTTTGTGTGACGAAGATGCGACTGGCACCGTTCATCGTCACGCTTGCCATGTGGGGCGCGATGCGGGGGCTTGCGAAGGGGCTCGCCGACGAGCAGGTCGTACTTGCTGAGGGCGGATGGCTGACGAGCCTGTTGAATATCCTTCCCGACGACAGGAAGTGGATGCTGTTCCCGCCGGGTGTCTGGATGATGCTCATCCTCGCGCTTGGCGTCGGGGCCTTCCTGCGTTATGCGCAGCTGGGGCGGCACATCCTGGCTGTGGGATCGAACGAGCATACAGCCCGTCTGTGCGGAGTTCCGGTTGAACGCAGGAAGATCCTCGTGTACGCCATCGGGTCTGCATTTGCCGGGCTCGCGGGGGTATTTCAGTTTTCGTATCTCACGGTGGGCGACCCGACGACCGCCACCGGCATGGAGCTCGACGTCATCGCTGCGGTCGTGATCGGGGGGGCGAGCCTTTCCGGCGGCCAGGGGAGCGTGCTCGGGAGCCTGGTGGGCGCGCTGATCATGACGATCGTGGCCAACGGCAGCACGAAGATGGAGTTCCCGAACTGGGTCCAGGAGATCGTGACGGGGCTGATCATACTGGCGGCCGTGGCCCT
>CAVPBI010000030.1:0-40808 GCA_963701735.1 uncultured Ignavibacteria bacterium
AGGATGGTTCGCCGGACCGACAACGACGTGCCCTCAATTCCTGATCTTCAATTGGGTTTCTCAGTGATCATGGACCTCCCCCCTCGAGAAGAAACCCGGCGATGAGAATACGTCACAATGTACGGAGGAATCGGCAATTGGCGCAACGTCCGACGCCCCGGGCGCCGTCCTACGGGAGGAGGAGCCGGATGCCGACCAGGAAGAGAAGTGCACCAATGACGCGGCCGAACGCTTGCTCGGAGATCCGGACGAACGCTCGATTGCCGACAACGATGCCGACGATGAGCCCGGGGAGGGCAACAGCAAAGGCGAGCAGGACCTGGCGGGTGATCACGCCGGTCCCGACGTAGGTGGCGACCCGGGCGATCGCCGCAGCAAGGAAGATCGGAATCAGAATGGCTCGCAGCGGCTCCTTCCCCAGCTTCCTTCCGAAGTGCCACAGAATCGGAGGCCCGCTGATCCCCAGAAAACCGCCCATGACACCGCCGAGGCCCGCCGCAATCACATCCGGTCCCGTGGCACGCGCAGGAAGCGCACCCGACAATCCCTCCCCGTTCCCACGTCCCCTGACCACTCCAAACCAGAGGCCGAGAAGCAGGATTGACACGCCGAGGAGGGTCTTGAAGATCGCGGGGTCAACCACCGAGAGAAGGACGCCTCCCACAATGGAACCGGCCACGATCGCGATCGCAGGAGGGATCCAGAACCGCCGGCCCTGTGTCTCCGGATCCATTGCGAACAGGAGTACGCCGGCCACCGCATCCAGCAGCGCGCTCATGGCGACGACGAGATGCGGAGGGAGTATGAGCGAGCCGAGAGCGACGACGACGAGCGCCGGACCGAAGCCGCTCACGGCCTTGAGGAAGAATGCGGCACATGCGATGAGCGGGAGAAGAAGGTACGGAAGGAGGCCGTCCATCGCGTCCGGTCAGAGGAGGTCGATGAGCTCAGTGGGATGCTGCAGCAGGCGCTCGGCACCGTGTGCCTCCAGCTCCTCCCGTGTCCTGAATCCCCAGAGGGCTCCGATCGGGCGCATGCCCGCCCGACGCGCGGTGTCCATGTCTGTTCCCGTGTCGCCGAGATACAAGAACTCGTCCGGCCGCACGCCCGTCCGGACAGCGATCGCGAGCGCGCCGGACGGATCGGGCTTCTTCGGCGCGCCGTCCCTGTGTCCGAGGACTACATCGAATGTCCAGCCGCCGAGGAGACCGTGGACGCACGCCCCGGTGATCGCGTGCGGCTTGTTGGAGAAGACGGACATGCGTATGCCGCGTTCCGAGAGGCCGTTGAGAAGGTCCGCAACGCCCGGATACGGCTTCGTCGCAACGTTCCATGCCCGTCCGTAATCGTCGCGGAACTGACGAAGGCAACGCTCCAGCGTGTCGCCACGGCCGACCCCGTCCGGCAACGCCTGCTGGAAGAGAACCGCGGCGCCGTCGCCCACAAAGTACCTGTACGATTCCAGAGGATGCTCAGGGAAGCCGTTGGATGAGAGCACGCGGTTGGCGGCGCGCCCGATGTCCTCGAGCGTGTCGAGGAGCGTTCCGTCGAGATCGAATATGACGGCCCGGACCATCAGGCTTCCCGGACCATGAACCCGAGGGACGCGAAGGAGGCGGCATGCGCACGGCGCTGCCTTGAAACGAGAACGGCTGTCGCGCCGAACTCGCGACGCACGGGGTAGTCCGCGCGAAGGACGCGGAACCGGTGCGCGCGTTCGGCGTGCGGCATCAGCAGGGATCGCTGGAGGTCGTCGCTGTCCCGCCTGATGTCATAGCACCGGCGGACCACGTCGTCCAGCAGGGCAGGGCCGCCGGCAGTGCATCCTCGCGTGTCGATCTCCGGCACGGCCGGAGGCGGCAGCGAGGCGGGAGATTTCCAGGAAGCCTCGGAGCCGACATGAGCGCGCAACGTCTCGAAGATGATCCGGGCCGCGTTCAACTTCCCGTCAAGAGAGTATCCGGCGATGTGTGGCGTCGCGATGCGCGCGAGTCCGAGCAGTTCCACGTCCACGGCGGGTTCATGCTCCCACACGTCGATCACCGCCGCGGCGAGGTGCCCGTCTCTAAGCGCACGCCTCAGGGCCCGGGTCTCGACGACGGCGCCGCGGGCGGTATTGATGAGCACGCTTCCGCGCTTCATCGCAGCCAGCCGCTCCTCGTCAAAGCAATGGTATGTGGCGTCCGCCCCCACGTGCGTCAGCGGGACGTGGAGACTCACGATGTCGGCGCTCATCAGGGAATCAAGCGGCACAAACCGCCCATCGCCGGTCAGGCGCTGGAGCGGGGGATCGTTCAGGAGCACCCGCATGCCGAGACCTGTCGCCACACGCGCCACCCTGCTCCCGACATTCCCGACGCCGACGATCCCGATGGTTATTCCGGCCGGCCCGGCCTTCCTTTCGGCTGTCAGCACGAGGAGTGCTGCGGCAATGTACTGCGCGACAGACTCCGCATTGCTCCCCGGGGCGTTGGCGTAGGCGATCCCGCGATCGGCGAGATATGCCGTGTCGAGGTGATCAACGCCGATCGTCGCGGTGCCGACAAACCTGACCCTCGTGCCGTCCAGAAGCCGCGCATCGACGCGCGTTTCGGACCGTACGATGACAGCATCCGCATCGCGAAGCGCGTCGCGCGTGATGGCCTCGGTGGGCAGGACGTCAACCCGGCCGAGTTGCAGGAACGTCTCCTGGACGAAGCTGTTTTTCGAGTCGACGACGATGCGCATGAACGATCCCTTGAATATTAAGAAAGTTCTTCAGGTGTGCAAGACCCGCGCCGTGCGCGGGTCAGAAGCACGAATCCCGGCGCAGGCGGCAACCGGGATTCGTGGCAGTGACGCAGGGACAAAATCGCGTACCTATTTTCTCCGGGCCTTCCTTTCCTGGACAACCGACGCAAAGACCCAACCAACCTTACCAGACTTCGTCTTGATCTGCACCCAGCTCGGGCCGAAGTCCGGCCTCTGCTTCTTCATGATGCTCACCTGCTCGCCGTTCCGGAGGGTCGCTTTGCCGACCATGCGGGCCTCCAAGGATGCGGACTGCCGCATGCCTGCGTCAGGAACGATGACGACGCCCTGCGGATACGCCGGTTCGTCGGCGCGGACAGGATGAACCGCGGGAGGCGGAGGCAGCGCCTCGGTCTTGTCCGGCGGGCCGATCTCGAACGGCTCGACGAGCGGATCGGGCATGTCGGGGGGCTTCTTGCTGGACCGCAACGGGACCAGCGCGCCGATGATCAGGAACACCAGCGCCATCCCTCCGATGAAAAGTGTTGATGCGGAGATCCGCGACCGTCGCGCCGGAACAGGTGCCGCGTCCTGCGCCTTGATCTCGGCCGGGACGGGCCGGGCGTCCTTCGCATTCTTCGCGAGGGGAGACTCTTTCCTGGATTTGGCAGGAGCGCCGGCCGGATCGGTCGACGTTCCTTCAAAGTAATCCGCGTTCAGGTGGCTGTTGTTCGCTGTCGAGTCGGCCCGCGTCAGGACGAATGCGACCACTGCCGCCCCCGGAAGCGACTCATGGATTGCACGAGCCACGGCTTCCATCGTCGCTCCCGTCCAGAGCAGCGAATCGACGACAAGAATCCGTGCCTCGTCCCTGATGGATGAGCCGTCAAACTGGAGCACGCCGTCCATCTCGGCGGCGCGGGCGGCTTTCCCCACCAGTTCCTCGAGAGGCTTCGTGGCATGCTTCTTCTTGAGACGATGCAGGACGTACGGCTTGCCGCTTGCCACTGCGATCGCGTCGCACAGCTTGTCCAGCGGCGCGCTGCCGTCGGCCGCGACTTCATCGTGGCGAAGGACCCGCACAATCAGGTCGAAGGACAGCTCCGCGGCAACGCGGGGGGCGGCAAGCTCGATCCACCTCGACAGGTGGGGCTCCGACCCCTCGATGAACTTGCGCAGGGACGCCGACACGCGTTCCTGGTGACCGGAACGCACCGGGTGGTAGTGCCCGATGTAGGACGTTTCGCTGATGCCCGTGACACGTCCGGTATGTCGCAACAACCTATGATCGCTCTCGCTCATAGCTGGTCCGTCGGTCGTTTTTTGAGTTTTCGCCGGGGAGGTAATGGGCAAAGTGCATGCCACGCGAGGAACGAGGACTGGTGTCAGATTTTGCCCCAACACGACGCCCAGACACGAGGATGCACCGCACACGGTCTGGCACGTGTGCTTATGACCGCCGATGAGCCTGTAAATTGAGCAAACGTCCCGGGACGCCTCTACCGCTCAGCGGGAGAGAAACAGCGAAGAATGGATGCCTGACTTGCACCTATGGCGAGACATAGGTAACGCAGGGCGGATGGCGTTGAGGATCGTGGGTCGTGAGAGGCCCGTTCAGCGCTCGGTCAGATCTCCGCCAGGGTCTCCCCCAGCCTCAAGGAGACCGTGCTCCCTCAGCACGTCCAGAGCGATCAGTGCCTCGGGGAGTGGGACCATCACCAACAGGTCATCTCCGGGCGGCATCCCCTCCTCGAGATCCTGGACGGACATCCTCTGGCCGGCGGGCGACCAGACCTGGGCGTGCAGGTCCGCACCCTTGAGCGCTCCGATCGCATCGAGGATCTGACCCCTGCTCCGGGAGGCGAAGAGCTGGACATGCCGCTGCCGCACTTCGAATTGCCGGTGCTCGTTGCAGAGAAACACGCCGCCCGTCCAGTGTCCGCAGCCACCGCAATACGCGGAGCCGCAGATGACGCACGCTCCGCTTGCAAGCCGATCGGGATGCAGCGTGCACGAAAACGATCCCTCGAGGAGCGCGCCGCACACGGGACAGAATTCGTCAAGATCGGAGATCTCCGACGAACATCGCTCACATGTGGCGGTACTCATGGATGCTCCTCTCGCTGGTGTCACGGTATCGCGCGCACGACGGCGTCATGCACGGCCGGCCGCACGCCGAAGATCTTCGTGTTCGCCCGGGTCGGATGGACGCGGTTCGTCAAAAAGATGACGCACAGCTCGCGGTCCGGATCCACCCAGATGGACGTGCCCGTGAAGCCTGTGTGGCCGAATGACGACGGGCCGAACAGCGACCCTGCCGACGAGCCGCTCGGCGACTTCACGTCCCAGCCGAGCAGTCTGGTCCCGGGCGCGGGATTGCGCGTGAAGAGCTCGATCGTTGCCTCACCCAGGTAGCGCCGGCCGCCGTACGTCCCCTGCTGCATGATCATGGTCATGAGCACGGCGAGGTCCTTCGACGTTGAGAAGAGCCCTGCATGGCCCGACACTCCGCCGAGGAAGTCCGCGTTTTCGTCGTGCACCTCGCCGCGGACCAGCCGCTTCCTCCAGGAGGTGTCCACCTCCGTGGGCGCGATGCGGTCGGCCAGCGACGACGGCGGATTGTACATCGTGCTCCGGAGGTCGAGCGGCCCGAAGAACTCCTTCTGCAGGAATGCGTCAAGGGTCGTCCCGCTGACGGCTTCGACGACTTTGCCGAGCGTGATGAACCCGATGTCGCTGTAGATCGTCGAGTCGCCCGGCGGCGAGACGAGCGGCGTCGCGAACGCCGAATCGATCATCGCCGCAGGCGTCGCACAGAACGTCCAGAACTGGCGGAACGGCGGGAACCCCGCCCTGTGCGTCAGCAGGTGCCGGACCGTGATTGCGGCCTTCTCCCCTTCCGCGAACGCGGGGAGGTATCGCGACACAGGGTCGTCGAGCCCGATCCGCCCCTCATCGTACAGCTTCATGACGGCCGTCGTCGTGCCGATGACTTTACTGAGCGATGCTAGGTCGAACATCGTCGTCAGGTCGATGTCGCGCGATGCCGGCTCATATGTGAATGTCCCGAAGGCCTTGTTGTAGACGAGCGCGCTCCGGTGAACCACGGCGACCTGCGCCGCAGGGAATGCGGAATCCGCGATGGCCGTGCGCACGATTTCATCGACCGCACGGAATGCCTCCGCATCTCGCTCCGTCGTCGACCGGTCAGCGAGGCGGAGAACCGACTGCCGGAGCGGGATGCCGGCCCCCATGGCGTACCGGTCCGATACCCGCACGGGGAGCTTTCCTCCGATGTCGATCTCGCCCATGAGCGCTTCGACGGCAGCTTCCATCAACGGTTCGGCATCGCCGTAGGCGCAGAGGACCGCGGGGAACGCGTCGAAGGACGGCAGGGCGTACGGGTTTCCAAACAAC
This sequence comes from uncultured Ignavibacteria bacterium, assembly GCA_963701735.1. Classification (GTDB taxonomy): domain Bacteria; phylum Bacteroidota; class Ignavibacteria; order UBA10030; family UBA6906; genus CAWABB01. The sequence goes on from CAVPBI010000030.1 coordinate 6,148, forward strand.
ACCGCGACGACCGGACTCTTCACTTTCGCGAGATCCGCGAGGAAACCCTCGAGGTTCTCGGGGAGCGTGACGCGGTCCGATGTGATGCGCATCCTGAGAGTGACCGGCATGATGACGAGCCGGCTGGCCTTCGCCTGTGCCATGGCCGCTTCGAGGTCCCCCCTGCTGCTCGATGAGGTGAGGCGACGCGTCTGCACCGCGCCGATGCGCCTCTGAAGCTGCTGCACGAAATACGTGCCGGGAGCCTCGGTAGTGTATCGAGGCCCGGGACGATTGATATCCGTCCGGTTGTCATCTGCATCGGTCAGGACGAAGACCGCTACGCGGCCATCGACACCCTCGACGAGCGGCACGACCTGATCCTCGTTCCGCATGAGCGTGATTGCTCGCCGGGCAATATCGCGGGCAAGTGCGCGATGCTCCCGCGTCGCGACGCGCAACGGAATGCTGTCCAGCGGCACCGTCCGCTGCCGGTCGAGCCCGACCCAGTATTTCGCCGCCAGGATGCGGCGTACGGATTCGTCCACGCGCTGCGCGGGGATCTCGCCTGACCGTGCGGCCCTCATGACGGCTGCGTAAGCGGTTTCCTCATCCGCAGGCATCAGGACGACATCCGCCCCGGCCTTGACGGCCATGACCGAACTGAGCGCGGTCGAATATCCGCGCATAACACCGCGCATCTCCATGGCATCCGTCACAACCAGTCCTTTGAATCCGAGATCACGGCGGAGAAGCGTGTCGATCGCCCCGGGAAGGAGGGATGTCGGAATTCTCGAAGAACCGCCGATCGCGGGAACCGCCAGATGCGCCACCATGACCGACTTCACCCCGGCCTCGATGGCCCCCCGGAACGGAGCCAGCTCCATCGTGTCCAGGCGCGCCCGGTTGAACGGAAGGACGGGAAGGTCCAGGTGGGAATCCGTTCTCGTGTCGCCATGGCCGGGAAAATGCTTGACGGTCGAGATGACCCCGCCGTCGTTCGTTCCGCGCAGGTACGCGCTCACCATGACGCCGACCAGCCAGCCGTTGTCACTGAACGATCGCGTATTGATGACCGGGTTGAGCGGGTTGGTGTTGATGTCCGCGACGGGGGCGAAGTTCTGGTGCACCCCGATCGCGCGCGCCTCCCGCGCGGTAGCCTGCCCGGCGCGGAAGGCGAGATCGGGATCCCGGGTGGCGGCGATCGCCATCGCGTCCGGAAACACCGTGGACCGCCTGACGCGCAGGGCCATGCCGCGCTCGAAGTCTCCGCTGACCAGCAGCGGGATCCGCGCCTCGGCCTGGAGCGCGTTCAGCATCACGGCTGCTTCATACACGTCGCTCTGCGACAGCATGATCCCACCGATGCAGCGGTCCCTGACCAGCGATCGCATCTGCACGAACTCTTCCCCGTCGGCGGCGGTGTAGTGCCCCGTGGCCGCCACCATGAACAGCTGGCCGACCTTCTCCTCGAGCGTCATGGTGGAGAGGACGCTGTCGACCCACTCCTCCTGGTTGAGCCGCCCCGCAGCCGGGACGACAGACGGGGCGAGCACGGGGGACTCGAGGGCTTCCGAAGAAGAGCACGAGCGGAACACCAGGAGCGTAACGGCTCCGATCGCAAGCATCACAACCGTGTTAACGTGCCTGGCCTGCATGCGGGGTGGTCAGTCTGGAAAGAGCCATCATCAGCGCCCCTTCGACGGGCGTGTGCGCGGCTGCAATGATCGAAAGTCCCGGAACGACGGCCTTCAGGGCCCCGGAAAGTACGTCGGAGTATGAAGTCCGGTGAGACACCAGGCCGCCGACGAAGGCAGCCCGGGGATCCGGCCCGAGCCGGCGGAGCACGACCCGAGCCTGGTCGGCCAGCGGGGCCGCCGCTGAACGGAGGAGCTCTACGGCGGCAGATTCGCCGGCGTCAGCCAGCTCCAGAATCACCGGAGCCACCGACGCGACCGGAAATTGCTCCCGGTACACCGCTGCGATGATCTGGTCCCGGGTGGACCATCCGAACCGGTCCCTGAGCGCCCGGCCGATTGGCGTTGGCTCAGAACGCCCGTCGATCTCGAGGACCGCGGACTTCAGGGCCCTGAGACCGATATCATACCCGCTGCCTTCGTCGCCCAGGACCCTTCCCCACCCACCCGCGCTGTGCAGGCACCCGCTGTGGTCCTTCCCGAGGACATTCGATCCGGTCCCGGCTATGACAATCGCGCCGTGCCCTCCGCCAAAAGCGCCTTCGAGGGCGATCCGGCTGTCCGGCTCCAGGAAGATCGCCGGGGCAGACCGGTCCGCCGCACACCGGCGCGTGAGAGCGGCATGAAGGTCGCTGTTGATGGCAGGCGTTCCCACGCCGGCGAGGCCGATAACCGCAACCGCGATCTCCTCCGGCCGCCGACCCGCCTGCGAACAACAGCGGGCAATCAGCTCGTGCAACGTCACCGCCGACCGCTCAACACCCACGGTCGTGGGGTTTGAGGGACCGGCATCGCATTGTGCACGATGCAGGCCCTCACGGTCTGCAAGCACTCCAAGTGTTTTTGTGCCGCCGCCATCGGCGCCGAAGATGAGAGAGGACGGGCCGCCCATGCGCTCAGCTGGTTGGTGAGAGGTGTAGGTGCCCCAATGTACCCAACCACCGTCTGACAATCAAGAAACTCGACCCCGACAGGAACGCGCTATCCCAGCTGACGCCGCAGGTCGGCAGACGCGCGCACGAAATCGTCCGGCGCGATGCAGACATCGGCGAAGAGCTGCCGGATGTCGGACTCCTGGATGCGCAGGAAGTCCTCCTGGCGCGGCGTGATGGTAACCCCTCCCATGTCCACCGCAGCAGGACTGATGATCATCCCCCCCTCCGCGCCGTAGAACGATGGCCGATGCGCCTTCCGAGGGAAGACCAGGACGGTCCACTGCCGCCTGTAGAAGGCGACAATGTTGATCATCGGTTCCTCTCCCTCATCCTCGCCGCGGGACAGGACGCCGAGAAGGACATCGAACGCCCGTTCGATGAGCGACGCATCCTCCCCGTCAAGCTGAAACCACCGGCGAAGCCCGTCGTCCACCGCAGTCACATCCACCCCCATCCCTTCCAGAACCGTCACGGCTCGTGCGGCCGAACCACCCCTGGCCTTCGCCCCACCTCCGCGAGGCCCCTCGTCGATCGCCTGCAGGAGCGGCATGAACCCTCTGTTCCCCGCCTGGAAGTGGAGATGGTCGGGCGCGGAGGCGCCACACCGGGGGCCGTTGTACAGGAGATCAAAACCGCTGCCGAGTTGCCGGCTCAGGTCGAGCAGGACCGAGAACGCGCCGTCGATCCGCTGGGCGATGTGCCCTCTGTGAGGGACCGTAAAGTGCGCGGGGAAGATCGGGTAGGGGTTACAGAGGATCAGGAATTCTCCGAACGCGAGCCCGTGCTGCGCCGGCGGAAGATGTTCGTGGCAGAGAAAACACCGGCGCTGACTGATCGCGGCCGGGTCCACGTCGGCCGATGACGAAATGATCCGGCCGGGATTGAACTGAATGTCGAAGGGGATCGTGCCTACCATGATACGACGCGTCCTGACTCCTGACAGGCTTTCGTAGCCCTTGCGGAGAAGCTCCCATCCGGACTGCTGCTGGCGGAGCAGCGTCGCAGCCTGTTCGGCGAGCGTGCCGACAGGGCCGTATTGAGCCAGGTCGGCGGGACCGATGAGGAGCCCGACCCTCACGTCTCAGCGCTTCCTTCGTGTCCGGGCCGCGGCGTTCAGTCTCTGCCGTGCCGAGATCTCGATGGTGCGGATCTTGTCCTTGTAGTGATTGTAGGCGTTCTGGCGCCCGACATCCAGGTTGGCGTCCGAATTCCCCTCCCACCGCCGGCACATGTAGACCGGCTCGTAGATCCTGCCGATCTGGTGCTCGCGCGAGATGGCCAGACCGAGCGCGTAGTCTTCCCCGTAGCTCACGTTCGGGATCGGAAGCGTGCGAAGGACCGCCGTGGCAAACGCGCGCGGGGCGCCGAGGCCGTTGATCCGGAGCGCGTTGTTCCTGCCGTTCTCCGGCGTCCACTCCCGGTGATCGATGAGGCCCGGCGGAATCTCCTGCAGGTCAAAGTTTGTCATCTGATACGAGCCGATCACCATCGCGTAGCGCCCCGCGTAGAACTGGTCCACGATGCGCTGCACGGTGGTCTCGTCGCGGTACATGTCGTCGCTGTCGAGCTGCACCGCAAAGCGCCCGCACTGCGGATGATGGGCCGCCTCGTTCCAGCAGCCGCCGATGCCGAGGTCGTCGCGCCCGGGGATGAGATGGATGACGCGGGGATCCTTCTGCGCGATCTCACGGAGCGTGTCTGTGGTTCCGTCCGTGCTGTGGTTGTCCACGACGATGCAGTTGAACGGAAAGGACGTCCGCTGGCGCTGGACAGAGGCGACCGCGTCCCCAATCGTCCGCGCCCGGTTGCGCACCGGAATGACGACCGTGGCTTCTACGGGGAATTCTCCGGCAGCGAGATCGACCGGCTTGAACATCGGTTTCAGGTAGGCGCCGATCTTCTTCAGGTACGCCGTCGCCGCGGCCTCCATCTCGATCTGGACTTCCCGGTTCCGCGGGTCGACGTAGTCGAACAGCTTCTCGCCCGACGCCCGGGCGTCCAGCTCCGCGACCGTGTACAGGAACTCCCCCACGCGGAAGAGCTGGCCCCGGCGCGACAGCGCCAGCCGCAGCGCGTACAGTCCCGCGTGCGCATAGGAAGTCCCGGCAATGTCCATCCAGGCAGCGCGCACCATAGAAGCGGCAAAGAACATCACCGGCCCGAAATCGAAGTCGTCCCGGATGCTGCCGGCCTGGTACTCGATCACCGGGTGCGGCGTGCGCACGTTCAGGCGCAGATCGTAGCGGTCGGAGTAGACCATCGCCGCGCCGGTCGCGTCGGCAACCGAGATAAGGCGTTCCAGGGCGAACTGCCCGAAGAGGACAGGCGTATCCTGCGTGATGAGCAGGATATGTCCGGTTCCCGCCTTCGCGACGATCGCCCGCATGGTCCGGCTGCTGCGCATGCTGTCCACGCGGATGAGCGTCGTGCCCGGGAGAGCCTCCACCCCGCTGTCACCGGCGAGGAGGTAGATCTTCCTGACGAGTGAAGAGGCCTGGAGCTGCCGCACGGTCTCCCGCGTGGCAGACCGTCCGCGGTACGAAAGGAATGCTGTGATGGAAGGTTTCATGGTCAATGCGGTTTCTGTTTCTTCCCGAAATGCTCCGGAATCCTCACCAGCGCGGGGACGATGAAGCTCGGAATCGTGGAGAGCATGATCCAGATGAAGAACGCCTTGTATCCGAGCGCCTCCTGGATTGCTCCGCTCGCCATCCCCGGGAGCATCATCCCGAGCGCCATGAATCCGGTGCAGATGGCGAAGTGAGCGGTCTTGTTTTCGCCCTCTGCCGCCAGAATCATGTACAGCGTGTATGCGGTGAACCCGAATCCATAGCCGAACTGCTCCAGCGCAACCCCCGACGTGATCACCAGAAAAGTCTCGGGCTGGATCTGCGAGAGATACACAAACATCAGGTCCGGAACGTGCATGATGAAGATCATCGGCCAGAGCCAGGTGCGGAGGCCGTGACGCGAGACGACGTATCCGCCCAGCAATCCGCCGATCGTCAGGGAGATGACACCGACCGTGCCGTAGACGATTCCGACCTCCTCCGTCGACAGCTCGAGCCCTCCGATTGCGCGGGGATCGAGCAGGAACGGCGTCACGAGCTTGATCAACTGCGCCTCCCCGAACCGATAGAACAGAAGGAACGCGAGTACGGCAAGGATCTTCGGCTTCCTGAAGAACCGGGCGAAGACCGTCAGAAACTCACGCGCCACGCTCGTGGATCCCTCGCTGCGGACGGGATGGTCCGACGCAGGCCGCGGAAGAAAGAACCGGTGATAGATCGCAAATCCAAGGAAGACGACAGCAAGGATGCCGAACGTTATAGACCAAGCCGTTTTCAGGTCTCCTCTGACCTCAAGCTTCCCCGCCACCACGACCAGCAGGCCCTGGCCGGTGATCATGGCGATGCGGTAGAACGTGCTCCTGACGCCGACGAACGCCGCCTGCTGGTGCTCGGGCAGACTCAGCATGTAAAACCCGTCCGCCGCGATGTCATGGGTCGCCGATGCGAATGCCATGAGCCAGAAGATCGCCAGCGTGATCTGAAAGAAGGCGGGGAGCGGGATGGTGACCGCGACACTTGCCAGGGCGGCCCCGATCACGAACTGCAGCACGACGATCCAGAGCCGCTTCGTCCGGAACATGTCCACGAACGGACTCCAGAGCGGCTTGAGGACCCAGGGGAGATACAGCCAGCTGGTGTAGAGGGCGATGTCGGTGTTCGAGATGCCGAACCGCTTGTACATGATGACGGAGACCGTCATCGCCACGACATACGGGATTCCCTGTGCGAAGTAGAGCGACGGGATCCAGGCCCAGGGCGACCGCACAGGTGCGTGGGGTGAATCCATGCCGCGCGGGGGCGTACGGTGAGCGGACCCGTCAGGGGAGGATGTTCCTGGCGCGGGCGTGTGGGCGGATGTGCTCATGTCGTGAGGGGTCGGAATCCGATCAGATGGTCGGCGCTGCTCGCGCCCATGACGAACGGGGCTTCTTCGACGAACGTAAAACCGATCCTCCTGTACCAATCCAGCGTGCGCGTGTTTTTCACCATCACCCCGAGCCAGAGGGAATCAGCGCCACGCTCGCGGGCTTCGCCTTCAGCGCGCCCGAGCAGTTGCCCGCCGATGCCCCGCCCCTGAAACCGGGGGCGCACGTACAGCGACGAAACGTAGAGACGGCGCTTTTCATCGTTGAACTCCGTGCGCATCAGGGCCGCGGGCTCGCCGTTGACCCGCGCGATGTAACCGGTCACACGCGGCGAGCGGAAGAGTTCGCTCAGCATCTCGATGGAATAGTGGTCGTCAAGATACCCGTCCAGATCGGCAGCGGCAATGAAGCCGCCGTACGCGTCATGCCAGGTCTCGCGCAGAATCTCCCTGAAGTCCGGGAGATCGTCCGGCGTCCAGCGCCCGATCGTGAGCGAGCGGTCGTCCGGGGTCACTTTGCGAGGAGGAGTTTGCGAACCAGTGTGACCCCGGCGCCGGCCCCCTGCCCGGACACGGTCGCCCGCACAAGGTAGACTCCGCTGGCGACCGGCCGCCCTCCGGAATCGCGGCTGTCCCACCGGATTGGGAGCCGCCCCGGACCCGCATCTCCTTCCATGATGACCGCCACTTCACGACCCACAATGTCAAAAACCGCCACGCGAACCTGCGCTCGCACCGGCATCTCCAGGAGCATGGAAGTGGACGGATTGAACGGATTCGGGTACGGCTCCGACAACGCGAACGCAACCGGTATGCCGGGCTCATCGACACCCGTAACCGTCCGGTCTGCGAATTGGGCTCTGGCAAAACGGATGGTTCCCGACAACGCGCTTGCCCCGGGATCGTATCCGATGTGATACCCGCGGAACCGGATCTCCCCTTCGATCGATCCATTGCCGATCCAGGCACCCGGCGGCACAGCCTCCAGCGGCCACTCGACGAGCCGCCAGCCGGCCCAGTTGACGACGTGCCAGGGGCTCACCTCCACCCCCCCGGGCACAGGAGGGATCGACGCCGAACCCGTCCTCGACAGCGAACCGGAAGAGCGCAGAGCCGCCGTCCCCGTGCACAAACGTCTGCAGTACAGTGCCCGACACCGGCCGCACGAGCGGGGTCAGCGTCGTGTCAAACCCCAGGTCGATCAGGTGTTCAGGCGCGCCCGTGTCCCAGGCATACGTGAGACTGGCAGTGGTGCCGGACGTGGCATACGACGGGAATCTCTTGTCAGCCGAAGCGACAAACGAAGCGCCGGTCGCGCCGGTAGTGTTCGGGCTGCTCGCCGGCGGCGTCCAGGCGCCCAGCGGCCCGGTGAGCGAGTCGATGATTCCGAACGTATAGCTGTCGGGCCCGACAGTGAAGGTCCGATAGATCGGTGCGCCCGGGGGTATCGCGTTTCCCTTCTCGTCGGCCACGCCCGCGATCCTCACCTGGTACGATTTGCCCGGCTTCACGCCGTACGGGAGGAACACCGTGACGGCGCCGCGCCCCGCCCCTTCGGCATAGTCCACCGCACGCGCCTGGTACGAGCCTCCGATTTCCTGGACCACAAAGTTGGTGGACGAAACCGAGGAAAGCTTCAGCGGCTCGTCGAAGACAAAGTTCAGCACGGGGTTCGTGGTCAGGATCGTGGCGCCGGAGTCGGGGCTTTCGAGCGCGATCGAAGGAGGATAGACGTCGACATAGACCGTTCTGAACTGCAGCGAGAACGGATCTCCCGCAACGCCGTCACCGTTGCCGTCGAGCTGCTGACCGTCCGCGGCGGTCGCGGTCGCCGCTACGGTGACGACATAGTCGACTTCCGCCTGGAGCGGCGGCCACGGCGCGAATGTCAGGACGGTGCTGGTTCCGTCCCAGCTGAACGTCCCCGCGGCAGGAGGAGCGATCGAGAAGGCCGAGACGACGGAGGCTGTGTTCATCGGTTTCGTGAACGCCAGCGTCACAGGGATATGCGGGGCCACGCTGTCGGAGCCCGCGGACGGAGTGGAGCTGACCACCGTGGGTGCCGCAAAGATCGTCAGCGCCCTGTCCCGGAATACCGTCGCGCCCGCGGCAAGCGTCACCACGACGGAGTCGGGACGGAAACCCGGGGTTTCGAAGTGCACGGTGTAGGTCCCGGCGGCAAGGCGGTCAAACATGTAGAAGCCGTTGTTGTAGGCGTCCCCGGCGTACGTCCGACCCCCGGGCTCCAGTCGCACCGCAGAATAGTTGAGCGGCTTCGCCCCCGCCGAGTTTGTCTGAAGACCTGCGATGATCCCCAGCCCATCCGAAGGAACGCCGAAATACTGGAGGAATGCGTTCCGGATCGCATAGGCCTCCATCTTCCGGTAGTCGTTGTTCATGAGGCGCCGGGTCTCGGGATACACATCATGCATCGAGCCCTCGGAGAGCTGCCCCGGCATCGTCAGCCCGCGCAGGACGCCCAGCGTCCAGCCACCGTTCGCACCTCCGTAGAAGGTCCAGTCGAGATACGTCACATACGAGGAGGTGCGAAGCGCCGACTTCAGATAGGGGGAAAGGTACAGGCGCGAGATGTCCCACGCCTCCGGCCATTCGGGGGAGCCGGTTCCGGGACCGTACACCGGATCACCACCCGTGACGATCTGCTCCCGCACGAGCATGAGCGTTAGATTTGTAACGCCGTTCGCCGCGTTGCTGTGGATCGAGTGGAACCAGTCGGCATTGTTCGCGTTCGCGTAGGCGACACGGGACGAGAGGGCGGGATCCACGTTGTTGCTCCCCCGCGTGAGGAGCACGGTCGCACCCTTCTCCTGGAGAAGGGTCCGGAGAAGGAGCGCTTTCTGCCAGTTGCTCTCCGATTCCCAGAAGTCGATCCCGGGGTCCGGGACGATGTGCCGGTCGTCGGCTGGATCGTATCCGCCATGCCCGGGGTCGATGCAGATCGTCAGGCCGCTCAGGTCCGTCCGCTGCGCGAAGAGGAACGAGGGTGCCAGGAGAGTCGCCAGCACGACCAACGCCAACCGCCTCATCGAGCCTCCGTTGCGTACCGGACGAAATACAGTTCACCGGTCATGGACACGCACGCGATCAGGTCCTCGACGGGGGAACAGGCGGGGTACATCGCGTTGAAGGCCTCGGTTCCCGACAGCTCCACCGGAGGGCCTCCCTCGCGCTTCACGGCAATGAGGCGCGAGCCGACAAACTGATGACCGTCGTCCCGGTCGTCCATGCAGACAAGCCACAGGCCGTCACGGGTCCACGCCGGAGCCCTGTACGGCCCCAGAACGACGGCCTCCGATCCGTCCAGCCGGCACACGAAGGCACCCTGGACGAGCTCATATGCCGCAAGGCGAGTCTTGTCCGGAGACAGCACGGGCCACACGTACCGGCCGGCGCCGAGCGGCTCCAGCAATCTCCGGGCGCCCCCCGACATCACCGCGATCTTCAACTGCTCGATGCCGAGCACCGCAGTCATGGGGGCGTTCGAGACCGGTGCGGAGAGATCCCGTTCATCGACCCGGGCGATCACCTGATTCCCCGCGAACGCCGGGGTCCCCACGCTGCGTCCCGAGCCGAGCGTTTCCGCGGCTCCTGTCGTGAGGTCCACGGCGACGATCTCCTGCCGGCGCGACCGGGATGCCTCGTCGTAGGAGGACCGTCGGTATGCAATCCGTCTTCCGTCATCGGAGAGCGCAAAGCCGAATCCCGACCCCTGGTCGGCCGTGATCATCCGGAGCCCCCCGGTTGCGATCGTGTGCTCCCAGATCCCGCGGTAGTCAGGCGGGGTCAGGTACACACGCGCGCCGTCGGGCGAGAACCTGACGCCGCCCCATGCGTGGTCATCCGCAAGCGAGGCGCGCTCCACGGCGGTGACGCGCACCTGTGCCTGCAACGGCAGCGCCCATGCGAGAACCAGCGCGACAATGAACCTTGTCATACACCTCCTTGCTGCGCCGCGGCGGCTGCGTGAAACGCCGACGCGCCGCACATCAGCCCCGTGCCTCGGTCAGCTGCTTCAGCTCGCGCACCTTCTCCTGAAACTCCGGCAGCTCCATCTCCTTCAGGAAGATCATGCCTCTCGCAGCCCGAAGCCGCGGATGCGCGTGATGCAGGAAGAACTCGCTTCCCAGGCACGTCTTGATCATGCCGTACTGCTCCACCTGGATCTTCTGCGCGAGCTCGGAGAACGGACCGTCGTGCTCGTAACTCGGGAACGACGCCGCGCTCTGGGACCCGAAGCAGTTCATGAACGCCGTGTGCAGGAGCGAGAGGGAGTTGAGCGACACCGGAACCATCAGGTTGGCCTCCGAGGTATGGAAGCGGTACCACACGTTCCGGTACCCCCACACGCGGATGTTCTGCTCGCCGGTCTCCTTCTGGTACATGCGAAGCGCTTCGGCCACCGCCTGCAGCGCCTTGTAATGCGTGTCGGGACCGCTCCCTTCCGGATCGAACGCCACGGAGACCACGTTCGGCTTGACCTGCTTCAGGAGCTGGAGCAGCGGAATGACGTCGCGGTCCACTTCGGGCTCTTCCGAGAAGATGTCGCCCTTGTAGAATCCCAGCCGGAGGGCGGAAATGGCCGAGGCCTCGATCCCGAAGTACGCCCAGAGCAACTCCACCTCCCACTCGCGGATGGTGCCCTTGAACATCTGGAGATCCGGCGGATCCTTGGCTCCGGGGTACTGGGTGACGAAGTACTCGTGGAGTTCGCGGGTCCTCAGCTTCAGGACTTTCATGTCGGACGTGCGGTACACCTCGATGAGGTTCCGGAGCATCCGCCGGGCTTCCGCCTCCTCCTTCATTTCGTCACTCCTCCCGGCAACGCCGTCAAGGAAGAGATAGACGTCTTCCATCCGCCTGACGACGTCCTGCGGCCGGAAGTACCCGGCGCGCAGCATGGCGGTGAATTCGGGCGTATCGAGATGACGCTCCAGCTTCTCCACCAGCCCGAGGCAGTACGGGTTCGAGACCGCCGTGAAGCCGGACGTGATATTGGCAAAATAGTGGTGGTTCGAGGGGTCGCGCACCAGGTGGTAGATGTGGGCAAGATAGGCGAGCATGATGTCGTCATGGTGCGGCTCCGTGTGGAGGAACACCGTGTTCGACACGCTTTTCAGCCCGCGCTCGATCTTCGCCACCATCCGCTCGTGCACGCCGGTCGCCAGCGCAGCGCCGTCCCCTCCTGCCTTCGCAAGCAGCAATCTGGCGAATCGGTCCCTGTCCAGATCGGCAGTGGTCAGCTCGTGGAGCGGGCGCCCACAACCCAGCGACACGCCCACCACGACGTCGTCGATCTGCTCGGCCGTCGGCGTTGCGACTTTCTCGAAGTCCTCGAATTTCCGCTCGACCAGGCGGCTGGCCCCCCCCTTGGTCAGATAGAACCGTGCGTTCGGAAGCTGTTGCAGGACCGAGGCGGGGTTCTGCGGCACCATCGATTCCTGAACCGCCGCCCTGACCACTTCCGCCTTCGCGTCGCCCGCGGCAATAATGATCACCGTCGCGGTGGGGTTGTACGTGATCGTCGCCAGGCCTATGGTGATGACCAGCCGGCTTCTCGAAATCTCGATCCCGCCGAGATCGGTCGCCGCGGCCGCCTGCGTTTCGTAGTTCGTCCCCGTCAGACGGGTCACCGAGAAGATGCTGGACCCGCGAACGTTGAACGCGATATGCCCGTCCGGCCCGATGCCACCGAGGAAGAACCCGATTCCGCCGAGCTCGCGGATCTTCGTCTCGTACTCCATGCACCACTGGTCGATGCGGTTGACGGTCTCCCGCTGGAGGCGCTCGTGGTCGGTCCTCGTCTGACGCACGCGCAACGACAGGTCGACGACGCTGTCCGGGAACACCTCCAACATGGTCTTGCCCGGTGGCACTCCAAGGGACGTCGCATCGATCAGAACCGCCTTCTTCGGGTCGAGTCCGAATCCCCGGATGTAAAACTCGTTCACATACCAGTGGAAGCTGTTCTGCTGCTGCGCGTCCATCGGGTAGAACTCGTCGATCTGCACGAACGAGAGGCTCCGCATGTCCGGCGGGCGCCTGGCATCGATCCCGAACTCCCCGAGGAGGCGCTGGATGTCCGGCGTCTGCCACCGTTCCAGGATGCGCTGGACCCACCGGATGAAGTGTTCCGGCGTCTTCCCGGTCGGGAGGGAAATCACCCCGCCGGGGTTTGCAAGGGTCCACTCGATGAATCTGAGCGCAGCCAACTTCCCGAGGAGAGGGAAGTTCTCGACCTCGATGATGGGGATCTTCTCGGTCGGCGCATACATCAGCTTCCTGCCGCTGCGGGAAAGCTCGGTGGTCTCGACCGAGGACGCCGAGGAGTATTGACGGGGGAGGTTCATGGGATTTCCTGAATGCATCTTCTCGAATTGTTCCTGTTTATTTCTGCGTGTCCGAGACCTTCCAGGAGGCGTCCAGCCCCTGGAGCCAGGGCCCGAAGTACTCCTGGACGACGACATGATGGTCGACGTCCGTCGGGGTGAAGCTGAGCCTGGCGCCGGCGGCGGGACCGCACTCCTTTTGAAACGCTGTGTACTCCCCGCGCAGGTGATCGGTGAAGCAGCCCCGCAGGTTCCCGCGCGAGCCGAGGAGCCACTCCTTGTAGTACGCCTGTTCGGCATAGAGGGCGTCGAAGAGAAACACGTCCGTGATCCGGTCGCGCAGCCCGCCCTGGTGGAGAACGTAGGCCGCCGGACGGTAGCCGCCGCTGTGGGCGGAGACCAGGATCTTCCCTGCGTTCGTCGTCTTCACGACCTCTTCCTTCTTCATGGTCTCCAGCACATCGCGCACGAGCCGCTCGAACCCGCCCGGGTCTTCCATCTTCCCGCCGAACGAATCCCGGGCCCTGTTCGGGCCCTGCGGGATAACCAGCAGCGCGTTGATATTCTCGCGTATGAGCGCCTGGGGCATCATCATCTGCTCCAGGACGCCAAGGTTGTCGTTCATGTGTCCGTGGAAGTGCACGATGACGTTCGTGCCCTCCGCCGTTTCCTTGAAATTCTTCGGGACCACCACGACGACGCTGCTGTCCGCGTAGTGCGGGAAGCGAGGATAGAACGTCCCGTCCGGCCTCCTCAGCCCTTCGTCCCTCTGCGGATGCGGGAACGGCGCGCTGGGCGTCCGGTAGATGGCCCAGGACCCTCCCGGGATGACGTTCCAGTCCACGTCGCCCTCCGCGACCTTCCTGACGATCGGGGATCGGTCGCCGGTCAGGGCGTTCCATGCGACACGGCTGGCGTGCGCAGCAAGGAGCACGGCCTCGTTGTCGATCGCGTCCCGGTGGTCCGGATGCTTGTCCACGAACACGGCGATCGCAATGTCCGCCCTGTCGGAGTAGATCAATCCGACATCGACCTTGCTCTCGTTGAGGCTCCCCGTCTTGTGCGCCACCGTGAGATACGTGCATTCGTTCGCCGGCAGGAACCGGGGGATGATGTCGGTGTAGAACTGCCCCTTGAGGATTTCCAGCATCTCGTCGCACGACGCCGAATCGGCCAGCGTGCGGGCGTGCAGCTGCTCCAGCAGGAGCACCATATCCTCGGCCGTTGAGACACCGATGCCGTAGCGGACGGCCTCGGGCGTGTTCTTCTTGGTGTCCCACGAATACAGCCGGTTCAGGAGATGCGTGTTCTTCAGCCCCTTGTCGGCAAGGAACGAGTTCACGGCAGCCAGCCGTTCCTCGTGCGTCGAGGCGAGCCGGTCGAGCACGAGGTTCGTCGCGGTGTTGTCGCTCAGTACGATCATCAGCCTCACGGCATCCCTGAGCGACATGGTCGCGCCCGCGTCGAGAAACTGCAGCAGCCCCGAGTCGGGCTTCTTGTCCGCCGCCGTCAGCTCGACGCGCATGGTCGGGTCCACCGTCCCCTGCTCCACGAGGTGGAAGTACGCCGCCATGATCGGCAGCTTGATCACGCTTGCTGTCGGGAACCTTTCGTCAGCCCGGTACCGGATCACCACGCCGGTGCCAAGGTTCTTCGCCATGATTCCCAGACGTCCGCCGTACCGCTCTTCAAGCCGTTGCAGTTCCGCCAGGGCGTAGTCCTGCGGCGTTGACTGGGCAAAAGCGGCAGTCCCTGCGAGCATAAGGCACCCCAGTATGTGTGCGCGCACCATGGCGGTCAGACCCTGATGAAGATCTTGTTCTTCCAGAGGATCCAGGCGACAAGGTACGTGACGAGCACGAAGCAGATCGCGAAGAGGAGCGACGCATTGAGCGGGCTGGCGATCGGGAAGAAGACGGTCTGCATCAGCCAGTCCTTCCAGGTGATGACCTGCCCGCCGGCCGTCGTGACCGTGAAGAGGTACAACAGCCGCGCGAGGATCCCCGCAAACACGTAGATCGCAATCGCGTTCATCCCGTACACGACGAACGGCTTGGCCCACCCCTGGATCTTCTTCACGTCCATCAGCCAGTACATCGTGCCGAAGCAGACCAGCGCCCAGCCCGCCATGAAGATGGCGTACGAGCTCGTCCAGAGGTTCTTGTTGATGGGAAGCCCCATGTCCAGGATAGCCCCCAGGAGAAGCAGGAAGTTTCCGGCCACGAACATCCAGCCGGCCAGCTCCTCGCGCGGGCGGCCGGACCTGAGCCAGTGCCCGGTGAGAACCCCGAAGAGCGCCGTGCCGATCGCTGGTATGGTTGAGAAAACCCCCTCGGGATCAAAGCCGGCCGCGGGTGCGTGCACCCAGGTGTGCCCCGCGAGAAGCTTCGAGTCGATGAACCATACCAGGTTGCCCATCGGTTCCAGGACGCCGGCGCCATAGCCGGGGACAGGGATGAGTTTCATGGCGAGCCAGTATGCGGCGAGCAGCCCGACGAGCCACCGGACCTGGGCCCGCACGCCCGTGTACAGCAGCAGCGCGCCGACGATCAGGTAGCAGATAGCGATCCGCTGCAGAACCCCCGGGATGCGGAACGTTGCGAGCGTAAACTCCCGGTCACCGATCAGGCCGAACGGGAACCCGTTCAGAAACAGCCCGAGCGCGAAGATGACCGCCGCTCTGCGCACGACATGCAGGAGGAGTTTCCGGGTATCCGCCCCCTCCTCCACCCGACGGGCGAACGAAAACGTCATGGCCACGCCGACAATCCAGAGGAAGAACGGGAAGATAAAATCGGTGAACGTCCATCCGTGCCACGCGGCGTGACGCAGCTGAGGATAGACATACTCCCACGTGCCGGGGTTGTTCACCATGATCATGCCGGCAATGGTGGCACCGCGAAATGCATCCAGCGATACGAGACGTGAGGACTGCGAAGCCATGGGCGATCTCCCTACCCGATTTTCTTGACGCCAATCCCCGGTGATTCCGTCAGCACGACCTTCCCATTCACGACCCGCGCACCGTCGAACGGATCGTTCTTGATGAGCAGCGCACCGTCCAGGTCCGCCCAGTCCACCAGCGGCGACAGCTGCGCGGCGGCGGAAATGGCGACCGACGTTTCGGTCATACAGCCAAGCATCACTTTCATCTCGAGCGCGCGGGCAAGCAGTACCATCGCATACGCCTCCCGCATTCCCGTGGACTTCATCAGCTTGATGTTGATGCCGTCGTAGACGCCCCACGCCTTCCGCACATCGGCAAGCCGCTGGACGGCCTCGTCGCCGACGATCGGCACGGGACTCCGCTCGCGGAGCCAGGCGTGCTCGTCGACCATGGTTTTTGGCATCGGCTGCTCGACGAATTCCACGTTCCTGGTGGCGAGCCATTCCAGCGTCTTCAGTGCGTCTTCCTTCGTCTTCCACCCCTGGTTCGCGTCGCCGCGGATCGGAACGTCGGTGACTTCGCGGATCGTCTCGATCATGTCGCGGTCGTTGTCGCGCCCCAGCTTCACCTTCAGCACTTTGTACTCGGCGGCCTCGCGGGTCTTCTGGCGGACAACTTCCTTCGTGTCGATGCCGATCGTGAACGAGGTCACGGGCGTCCTGGACGGGTCCAGGCCCCAGAGCCTGAACCACGGCTGCCCGAACTTCTTTCCGACCCAGTCGTGGAGCGCGATGTCGACCGCCGCCTTGGCCGCCGGATTCCCCGGCGCGATCGCGTCGATAGCGGGCAGGACCTCGG
Organism: uncultured Ignavibacteria bacterium; assembly: GCA_963701735.1. GTDB lineage: Bacteria > Bacteroidota > Ignavibacteria > UBA10030 > UBA6906 > CAWABB01. The sequence continues at coordinate 22,787 of CAVPBI010000030.1, forward strand.
TCAACTGGAAAGGATCGGGGAACTTCGAGAGGTCGACCTTGCTCAGAAACGCCGAGGCCGTCTCGTGGCTCTCGCCAAGATACGGCGGCATCGAGGCCTCGCCATACCCGACGATCCCGTCCTGCTCCACCTCCACGAGCATCACCGGGGTGGTCGTGCGCGAGCTGGTCGCGAGCGTGAACGCGTGCCTGAGTTCCAGCGTGTACGGAGTGAATCGGAGTTTCATGGTGTTCACCATCGTTTCGAATGGTCGGGCAAGGAGTTTCGACGGCCACACGGCGAGCGCCGCGCCCGCAAGGCCGGTCTGCTTCAGGAAATCCCGTCTGCTATCGTTCATGGCTTCTGTAATAAGGTACCGATGCAAGCCTGCGGATCCCCGCCTCTTCGCCCGCCCCGATCACCCGCCTGACGTGGAGAAATCCGCGCTCCCGGTGTCTGCTGAAGTCAGTATCCGCCGGATCCAGACTGTTGGTCGTCACGCCTCCCCCCCCGCCGGTATGGATAAAGCGCCTGCCCCCCAACGAAATCGCCACGTGCGTGACCCTCTCAGGCCTGTCTTCCCTGGCCCGGGAGCCGAAGAACAGGAGGTCTCCCGGTTTCACCGACGCCATACTCTCGTCCTGGGACACGGGCTCACCCACGAGCGCCTGCTGGCTGGCATCCCGCGGGAGCAACACGCCATTCAGGAAGTAAACGGTCTTCGTGAACCCCGAGCAGTCCATCCCCTTGGAGGAAGTGCCTCCCCAGAAGTATGGGACGCCGAAGAACCTGTACGCCGTCGCCACAATGCTCTCCGGCGAGTCGTTCGCGCCTTTCAGCCACGCGTCAAACGGCTCGGCATGATCCTTCAGGAGAAATCCGGTCCGACCGTCGGGATACTCGACTTCGTAGTATCTGCCCGCGTCACCCTTCAGCCCGAACAGCGCGCCGGCCACCATGTCGCTTACGGGCCGCGATGCCGGATCGCGTTCGCTCCGGACAAACCCCACTTCTGTGGTCACGATCACCTTGTGCCTCGCTGTCCACCCCGCATACTCCTCCGCGGTCATGGCCACGATCTCCGCGTCGGACCACCCGAGGTAGTCGTCGGGGGTCTGGATGTACAGCCAGCCATCATCCTTCTTCAGAATATGCACAGGCGTCCCCATGATGGCCTGCGTCACCAGCTCCGCGGGATGGTCGGGCTTCGAGCGGATGTTCGCGACGCTCTGACTGACGATCCCGACCGTCCGGTCGCCAAGGTCGCGGTCCGGCAGGACTGTCAGTGAGTCCACGGGATCATACCCCTCTTCGTTGACGATGCGCAGCAACTGGTCCCGGAGTCCGGCGCTATGCACTTCGCCGGTCAGCGTGAGCGTCTTTCCGCGCAGCGCGCCGCTCACGTCGAAGACCACCGTCCGCCGGTCGGGGGCCAGCTTCGACTTCGCCCGGGCCAGGAGTTCAGTCACCACCTTCGTGTCCCGGTCTCCGGAACATCCCGCGACGGCGCCACAAGCCACCGCGACAAGGAGAAGCGTTGTGAGTCGCATAACTGACCTGTTACCTCCGCTGTCATTATCACTACCTGACGAGCAACATTCGCCGCGTTTCCCCGAACTCTCCCGCAGTCAGGCAATAGTAGTACACGCCGCTGGACAGTCTGCCACCGTCGAATCGCACGGCGTACTCCCCGGGTGTCTGCACTTCATCGACGAGGACGGCTACTTCGCGCCCGAGCAAATCGTACACCCGCAGGCTCACTTCCGAAGCTCCGGCCTTTCCCGGAGCATCCGTGCCGGCCCCGGCAATTCTGTATGTGATTGTCGTCGTCGGGTTGAAGGGATTCGGATAGTTCTGACTGAGGCTGAACTCGCCAGGGAGGGTTCCTGCCACGGCCGGCACACCGGTCGGGAATCCCGGGGAATCGGACCACGTTGCCGGAGTCGCTCTCGTTCCAGAACCGGTCCACCGCCGTCACCGCATAGTACGAGGGAGCGGGCCCTCCGGAAACGGCTGGCAGCGCGTAGGATGTTTCGTTCGTCAGGCCCAGGATAGCGGCGGGATTCTCGAACGCGTCGCCGATCGGATACAGGTCAAACCTGTACACCACATAGAGCCGTGCGGGGTCGTCATTCGGTGCGACCGGCGGTGCCTGCCACCGCAGCACGGGAAGTCCGCCCCCCCCGCTCGAATCGTAGACCAGCGCGAGAGGCGCGCCGGGCGGCACTGGATCCTTCCACGGCATCGCCGGATGAAGGGCAGGAAGCGCATAAAACGTCGATCGGAGCGAATCCGCAAACCCTTTGGGGTTGTCGGTGATCCCGTTCTTTGCACGGAAGAAAACTTCGCCCTGCACTGCTGCCTCACCGCGGTTCAGGCGCATCTGACGGGGGATCTCGGACGCAGAGAATTGATTCGTCGAGCTGGTCATGCGATACGGTGCCATCCCCGGGATGAGATCCCTCCCGTACCGCGCGGCACTGTCGGCCCACCACGAAACCAGAGAGGCGTAGTCCTGGGGTCCCCCGATTGGCCAGTACATCTGCGGGGTCAGGTAGTCCACCGTATGCTCTCTCAGCCAGGCCGGTGCGTCACAGTAGATGCTGCTGTATGCATCCATGCCGACGATCCCCGAAGGCACGCCGTTGCGCCAGATCCCGAACGGGCTGACGCCGAACCGCACGGAGGGCCTGATCGCCTTGATGCTGTCGTCCACCATCGCAATGAGGAGGTTGACGTTGTCGCGCCTCCAGGCCGGTATCGACGTGAACCCGCGAGGGTCGGCAACGAACGATGCCGCGTCTTCGGACGTGATGCCCGGGAAGTTGACGCTGCTGTTGGGATACGGATAGAAGTAGTCGTCGAAGTGCACGCCGTCAACGTCGTAGCGGCGGACGACGTCCGCGACCACGCCGGCGATGTGCGCCCTGGCGCCGGGCGCACCCGGGTCGAGCAGCTTCAACCCTGCAGCCGGAAATGTCAGGATCCATCCGGGCTGGCTCTTGACGACATGGGAGGACGCGATGGTGTAGGAACCGATCGCCCGCTCGGCCCGGTACGGATTGAACCATGCGTGGAGCTCCATCCCGCGGGCATGAGCTGCGGTGACGGCAAACTCGAGCGGGTCGTAGTATGGCGAGGGGGCGGCGCCCTGGTCTCCGGTCAGCCAGTACGACCATGGCTCGAGCGATGACGGATAGACAGCGTCGCATTCCGACCGGATCTGGAGCAGAACGGCGGTGATACCCGCAGACTTCAACTGGTCCAGAAGGGTGATCAGCTCCGTCTGTTGCGCTCCGGTTCGGCCCCGCGCGGCCGTGCTGGGCCAATCAAGATTCACGACGGAGGCAACCCATGCTCCGCGGAACTCCCGCTTTGACGTTTGGGAAACGGCTGGCAATGCGGAGGCAACGAGGAGTGCGGAAGCGAGAAGGATGACTGAGCGATGGGTCATACGGGATTCGGTGCGCGTCCGATCGACTCAGCACCGGATCACGCGCGGGCAATTTTGCTCATTATAAGAAAAACGAACGGAAGTCACAAAACCCCGCGAAATCTGGCCGTTTTTGTCCCTGCACGCACTACAATTCCTTCCCCTTCCCGTGAAATCGATGACGGACGCGCGGCTGTCGACTCCAGGTGGGTGACTTCCAGGATCGCTCCGTCACCATCCAGGATGAGCACCTCCGGGTCCCGGTACTCCACTGCCCCGCTGCTCATGTCGATCTCCTCAGTGACTGCAAGTGAACGCTCCGGACCGCGCCGGACAGCTGTGACGATGCGGTCTCCACCGCACACCTCGGATCGAAATTCCGGGAGCGGTCCGGTCAGGCTGCCAGCCACCACCACATACCTGTCCGCCAGCACGAATCGCTCCGCCGCCGGGTCGATATCGCCAACGCGGAACAGCATCGGAAGCTCCATAACCGTATTCCCATCCCGATCAAGCACACGGGTTACGTGCCGGATCGCGCGTCCCTCGATCGTTGCGCTCGCCAGGATCGCAGAGCCGTCGGGAGCGATGACGACCTCGCCTGCCGATGTCCCCGGCATCGTCGTCTCGCGAAGCACGCTCCCGTTCAGGCCGGTGGTGACGACGCGAACCTCCTCCTTGCCCGGCTCCGATAACAGAAACGCCACCGCATCCTCGCCGACCGAACACTTGAGGATCCGCTCGTAGGAGGGTTGAGGCGAAGTGAACGGCTCCCAGATCGAGACCACATCGCCGCGCGACGTCAGAAACTCTACCCTCCCCCGCGCCGCGTCAAGAAGAACACCTGAACCGTTGTCCGCAACAGTCAGCGTCGGATACGGAAAGTCGAACGGAACTTCTCGCTCTACGCGGTAGAGGCGCGATCCATCACGGCCCGTGACGTCCGCGGTCCATCGGTTCGTCTCGGGCCATGTGCGCGCCCCGGCGCTGACGCGAGTTTCCACCTGATACTCGCCGCCAGTCGCCGGCGTACCGCCGAGAGCGAGCAAGGAGAGGGCGAAGACAGAGGGCAGAAGGAGTGTTCGGCGAATCATTTGAGCAAGACCATGGATCGTATGAAGCGTTGACTGCCGGCTGTGAGGACGGCGTAGTAGATGCCAGATCCGAAACGCGCTCCGTCAAAGAAGGCGGTGTGCGTCCCCGCCGGCCGGATCTCATCCACCAGCGTGGCAACCTCCCGCCCGAGAACGTCGTACACGACGAGCTTCGTTTCTCCCGATGCGGGAAGATCGTACCGGATGGATGTCGAGGGGTTGAACGGGTTCGGATAGTTCTGGGAGAGCGAGTATCCCGAGGGCACATCAGCGGCCATCGGCCCCGCCGCTCCGCTGATCCCATCCAGGTACGCCATCACCAGCGCCATCAGGGAGTCCCGTGCGCCCTGTGTGGTGATCGTCTCGAACGGAAATCCGATCGTGACCACCGCCGAGGACCCGCCTCCCGGAGAAACTCCCCTGTACCCAACCGCAGCGATCGTCGATCCGACCGGCCCGTAACGCAGCAGGGCCTCTCCACCGTTCACCGGCGCGATGACATCGGGCCAGTCTTCCTCATACGGCGAGCCCTCGGCGGGGACGCCGTAGCGAAAGAAAAATCCCTCAAAGGGCGTCGACGGCAATCCGCTCACGTCGTACAGCCCGGCGTCATCGGCAGCATAAGCAGTCTTTAAATACGAGCGCAGGAAATCCCGATCGCCCTGCGTGGGGCCAGACAGGCGATCGAGATCGTACGCCAGCTCCGAACCGCTGATCATCAGGCCCTTCCCCGTGAGGTCGAGATACGCCTTCACGAGCGCCTGTTCCTGATCGTCGAAGGTCTGGTCGGCCTCGGACTCGTCTCCGAGCAGCCAGTCGACCCGGTCATGCCCTGCCAGGTCCACGGATCCCTCGAGCAGGGCGTCGTTCGCGCATGTCGTGAACCATCCCGCGATCGACCGCGCGTGCGTCATGGCGAACGGGTGATCGGCGAAGTGATAACTTCCGGACCCCTCCGTACGGTCGAAGCCGTCCACGACCAGCGTGCGCCTGCCAGGGGCAATCCTGATGCCGTAGATGTCGCTGGGCGTGCTCAGGTTTGGCGGGGATGCTCCGTCAACCGCAACAACCCGGAAGAAGACCGCCTGGTTCTGGCCGATCGGGTAGGTGACCGAGGTATCGGATGGGCCAAGCGTGGTCTCGTCGGCCTTGACGACCCACGTCAGTCCGTTCAGCGTGAAGGAGAGCCGGTACCCCACCAGATCGGGCTCGGTCCCACCCCTCCACCGGATCATGACGCTGTCGTCGCCGACACCGGTGACCGCGAGGAGAACCGGAGGTACAGGCGGGACCGCGTCGGACATCTGGACGGTCAGATCCACGACCGACGAATCCCGCAGGCCCCGAGTGTCTTCCGCCCATATGACCACCCGGTACGGACCCGGGGGGAGCGCACCTGTATCCCACGATCCGTTCCCTACCCTCCGCGTGCTGTTGACCGCGTCTGCCCCGCCGCCGTTCGTGATCGTATAGATGTGCGTGGAGAGGTCGGAGCCTGCCGCGAAGACGTTGTGGACATCCGCGTCGACAGGCTTCCGGTCGAACCTGAACCGCACCCCGCCCGACGGGGGCTCGTAGACAACGGTCAGGCCGTCTGCCGAGAGGACACGGTAGCCTGCGATGTACGTGCCGTTGTTGGTCGTGGAGGAGTACAGGCCCGAGGGGTACGCCGCGCTCGTCTCTTTGATGTGGACGCGGATGTCCACCGCCCCGCTGACCCTCCCCCCGGGAAATTGCGTCTCCGTCCCGTCCACAAAGAATCCCACGGAGACGATCTCCGGCGGGTAGTTGTCGATGTACGGAGTCATCCCTCCGTTCGGCCGGATGGCGTTCATCTCTGACCCCGAGAGTCCCTGCGTGAAGTGCACATGCCCAAGGCCGGGAAGGATGTTCCCGATCACGGTCGTGTGGGCGAACACCGTATCTCCGGTCTGCAGTCTCGGGTTGGGAGCGATGTGGACATACGCGTCGCTCTTGGTGAAGCCACTCACGGCATACCGAACTCTCACGAACGCGTTGTCCCCGCTCGATGCGGTGGTCCCTACGGAGGTGATCACCCCCGTGTACACGGGATACACCGGGGTGCCGTCGGGCATCGGGATGTCGATGCCGTTATGAAAGTGGTCGGCGGTAAGGGTGTTCCTGAACTCGCAGAACGTGCCGGTGATGATATGGGTGGAGCCGAACGGAGCGACGGGCCAGCCATGGCGGGTCGTGTCGGCCTGCGCGAACCCCGTCTGCGAGGCATTGACAGCCAGGGCGACGAGGAATGCACAGCGGAGGAGGATTTGAAGAGAAGGGTCTGGAGATCGGTGGCCCATACAATAGAAGATTACACCGAATCGGGGAGAAAGACAAGCTGGCATGAAAACGCCGGGGTCCCTTGCGGGACCCCGGCGCACTCTGTCAATCTCACGAACACTGCGGCAGAACTCCGCGCCTCCGAACTACTTCACGAGCACCATCTTCCTGATCTCCTGCGAGGCCCCGGCACGCAGCGAGTACAGATACGTGCCGGACGGCAGCGAGCGCGCATCAAACGTCACGCGGTAGGAGCCCGCCGTGCGCTCTTCGTTGACCAGGACCGCCACCTCGCGCCCCAGCATGTCGTACACGCGGAGGCTCACGTGGGCCGCGTTCGGCAACGAGAATTCGATCGTCGTGGAGGGGTTGAAGGGGTTCGGGTAGTTCTGCGCGAGGGAGAATGTCTCCGGCACAGTCAGCCCGATCTGCTCGACGCTCGTGATGACCGGGAGCTCGCCGTTGTACGCCCACTTTTCGACGGTCCACCCGTAGTACGACTGGCTGTACAGATACCCCTTTTCGTCAAACTCCACCTCGTAGGTCGAGGTGTAGCCGGAGGCGTTCCCCGGGGCTCGTCCCGTCGGCGCGTTCGTTGTACGCCCCGGTCAGGTCGAAGTTCCACTTCGCGACGTCGATCCGGTTGACCGCCGTGTCCGCAGATGCGAGCGCTCCCGTATTCGGGTTGATGAGGTAGATCCGGGAGTAGTCGTACGCCACGTTGCCGACGAACATGTCCGTGCACGCGGCGAACAGAATGTTGTTCGGCTGGAGGAGTTTCACGCTCAGGGGCCGCGGAAGTCGGGTCGAGCTGGGAATAGTGTCCCAGGACGCCATGGCGAACTGGAATCCGTCGTCCTTCGTGTACCCGGTGGTCGGGGATCCTTTGAACTTCAGGATCGTTCTCGCCGGGGCGTTGGTGTCGTACTTGCAGATATACAGCTCGGACCCGTCCGCGTTGGTCGTGATGCCCTTGTAGATGCCGTCGGGGAGGTCGAGCGTCAGCACCGGTGAGCCCCCGCCAACCGCGGGCCACTGGTCGACGGGCGGGTAGATCTTCAGGTCTTCCGTGATTCCCGTGCTTGTGTCCACACACACGTAGACGTACCCGTTGGCGTCGACGTCGATCCCGTAGATCGTCTTGTCTCCGGTTATCTGCCGCGGGTAGTTGCCCAGGGCGTTCGGAACGGCCTTCGTGGTGTCGCCTGTGAATTTGAAGACCAGGATGTTGTGTTCCAGCTCGTCATTGTTGGCGACATAGATCAGGCTGTCGGGTGTGCAGACCAGCTGGCGCGCGTTCCACATCGACACCTGGTCGAACGCCTCGTCGCTCCAGACCTGGGTCACTTTGTTGTTGCGTGAATATCCGGCGAAGTTCACCCTCCCCTTCGACGAGTCTGCACCGACATAGGGGATCAGGTAATTTGGGTCGCCCGCCACCATGCCCCCGGCATCGCCATCATAGACCAGCGCCACAAACATGTTTTCCTGGATGACCCCGACCGAAATGGTATTGTCTCCTATGCCGTTGGTGGATTCATCCCAGGTCGCGTACAGGCATTGCCACTGGGCCTGCGCCGGAACGGACAGGCCGATAAGCGCCAGTCCGACGATGAGCCATAGTATTGCTTGTTTCATGCGTCCTCCATCACTGTAGTCTGGTCTGTTGGTGTGCGCAGCGTCTCTTATCGAATGAGCATGATGGGGCGGACCGTCACGACATCGTCGCTCCGGAGGCGGACATAGTAGGTGCCGCTGGCGAGGCCCCGGGCCTCAAACGGCACGCGATGGGTTCCTGCCGCCACGACACCGTCCACCGGCTCGGGCGACTTCCCGCCCGAGCATATCCACGACGCTGACGCTCACCGGTCCCGTGCGGGCGAGCTCGAACGCGATCATCGTCGAGGGGTTGAAGGGGTTCGGATAGTTGGGGAGGAGCTCCGTCTTCATCGGGAGCTCCTGCACCGGATTCCCGACAGCGGTCGAGGTGGTCTTGCTTTCGAGAATGATCAGCGCCGGGTCATCGGCCCCGTACGGATAGATGTTCGGGATCAGAATCTCCTTCTTCCCGTCTCCGTCGAGGTCGTTCGTCATGTCGATGTTCATCCAGCTCATGTAGCTGGTGCCGGGAGTCGCGTCCTTGTACAGCTCGCTCATGAGCGTAGCTGGACGGCACGGCTGCGGGTCCCGACACGTACTGCAGCCGGAACACGGTCCGCCGCGGCCCTGCCGCCGCGATGATATAGTCCATCTTGCCATCCCCGTCGATGTCGCCGGGCTCCGCCCCTTCGTACGACCATTCGATCGATGGGGTCCAGATCTGGTGTCAGCGTCTTGACCGAGCCCGTGTCGAGCGTCGAAACGTCATTCACCGCATTGATGCAGTGGATGTTCCCGGGGTTCTCGGAATCGGTGATGCCGGCAACGTAGAACTCCTTCTTCCCATCCCCGTCGGCATCATAGAAACTCGCGCTGTTGCGCGCGCCGACATCGTTGTCAGGCCTGGCCTCGTTGATGTCGGCCCGCAACTCGTACGTGTCGGGACCGGTCGCCTCATAGACCGCAAGGCTGAAGAGATCCCACGTGAAGACCCAGATCTCTCCGTTCCCGTCACCGTCCATGTCTCCCGTCGTCACGTCATAGACCGCGCCGCCCCGCAACGTGGTGGTCGAGTCCACGAACTCGTGCGCGAAGTAGCTGAACGAGGAGCTGGAGATGTCGCCGCCGACAAGGTGGCTGACGATCAGCGACCGGCCCAGATCGGCGCCGCCCCAGTCATCGCGCCGCGACGTCGTGATGAGTTCCGTGTCTCCGTCTCCGTCCACATCGTCGGCCAGCACGCGGGTCACGAAGTAGCGGAAATTGTCGGGCAGGTCCAGGTTGGTCACGAACGTCGGCGTCGACGGGAACGTCGCGCCGTCGAATTCGTAGATCACGACGACGTCGGAAACGGGGTTCGTCCTGAACCGGGGGATCGACACCACGATCTCCTGCAGGCCGTCCTTGTCGAAGTCCGCGATGGTAATGTCCGCGTACCGCTCCAGGATCTTGTTGTTGTTGCCGGGGATCTGCGCCGACCAGAGGAGGGTGTACTGATTGTCGCCGCTCGCCTCGAACCAGAACAGCCACGGGCGCTGGTCGTACTGGAGGTACACGGGGTCGGCAAAGATCACAAACTCCCTCTTTCCGTTCCCGTTGAAGTCAAAGCCGCTGCGGACCTTCTGCGCCCCCACGGAATCCGGCCAGCCGGGGAAATCGGCCGGCTTGATCGTGGCCGCCAGTTCCACGTCGGGGTCGATGGTGACCTGCGCAAACGAAGCCGGAGAAAGCGATAGGGCTGACACGACAACCAGAGCGACGCACAGTAGCAGTCGGGCCACGTCGGCCTCCTGAAGGTTGTGGTGATGGGGCTGGGTTGTTACGGACGGATCTGCCGGTGGAAAATTGTCAACTTCCGGAAGAAAGTCAAGCCGCGCTTGATTCGCTCCCCTCCGATACCCTATATTGATCCAATTGTCAAGTCGGTCAGGTGCTTGCTCTCTGAAACTCTCAGGATCACGTGACGCTCCTGGCCTTCCTCCCTCGATTGTCGCCTGCGTCCTCGTACTTCATTCATCTCACGAAAGGTGTCGTATGCGCATCGTTCGCCTTTCATTGCCCGTGGTGCTCCTCGCTCTCGCGTGTGGCTTCGCGGCCTTCGCCGGCACGACCGGAAAGATTTCCGGGGTCGTGCGGGACCAGAAGACCTCCGAGCCGCTCCCCGGTGTGAACGTCGTTGTCGACGGCACATCCCTGGGCGCGTCCACGGACATCGACGGCCGCTACACTATCCTGAACGTGCCACCGGGCCGGCACAAGCTGGTGGCGTCGTTCATCGGCTACCGGCGGTTCGAAATCAGCAACGTTTCGGTCTCGGTCGATTTCACCACCACGCTGGATATCCTGCTTACGGAAGGAAGCGTCGAACTGGATGCGGTGGTCGTGCAGGCCGAGCGCTCGCCGCTCATCCGGCAGGACCTCACGAACCCGGTCGCGTCCATCACGTCGGAGAACATCGACGCCCTCCCCGTCCTCGAGATCAGCGAGGTCATCGGGCTGCAGGCCGGCGTGGTGGTGGACGACGACGGCTCGATCCATATCCGCGGCGGCCTCGGGAACGAGATCGTCTATACGCTCAACGGGGTCAGCATCAACAACCCGTACGGCAACGCGCGGTCGGTCGGGGTCGCCACGAACGCGGTCCAGGAAGTCTCCGTCTCGAGCGGAACCTTCAACGCCGAATACGGCGGGGCGCTCAGCGGCGTCGTGAACTACATCACGAAAGAAGGCGGGCCGCAGTGGAACGGCAGCATGAAGTATCTCGCCGGGGACTACGCCAGCGACAGGTCCTCGCTCTTCTATGACATCGGATCGTTCAACCTCGGCACCGTCAGCCGGTTTGAAGCGTCTGTCGGCGGACCGATCGTGAGTGAAGATCTCACGATGTTCGCCTCCGGCGTCTACAACTGGGACCGCGGGTGGCTGACGGGCGAGCGGCTGTACACGCCCGAGGACTCCTACCTGTCGCGCGAGAACTTCCCGTCAGATGACCCCCGCCGCGGCTCGTCGTCCGACCCCTACTACTTCGGCCCTCTCCGGCATGACACGCTCGACCAGGTGGGACTCCCGTACGGCACGGAGTACTTCAATGCAAACGGCGGCTCCTACGAGAAGGTTGCGCTCAACTGGACGAAGGCATGGAACGTCCAGGCGAACCTCAATTACCGGATGAGCCCGGAGATGAAGCTCCGCTACGAGTTCGTCTACGACTACTACGAAGTGCCCGAAGGGACCGCATTCGCCCACCGGTACAAGCCGGACGGGCGCGCGATCGGCAGGGGCGACAGCTACATCCACTCGTTGGACTTCACGCACACGGTCAACTCCTGGATGTTCTACTCCGTGAAGCTTTCGTACGGCATGGACATCGGGAAGAGCTGGGCGTATGACGATCCGTACGATCCGCGGTACCTGCCCGACTTCTATTTCCGCACGTTCCCGAACACGGCGTACCTGACGGGCGGCGTGAACACCGACCGGTTCTTCAATCGCGTGAGGACGTTCGGCGGAAAGTTCGATCTCGTCGCACAGGCCTTCCCCGACCATGAAATCAAGGCCGGCGTCGAGGTGCGCTCCCACACCATCGACGTCGAGGCGTATTCGCTGCAATTCCGCGACCCCTCGGACACGTCGGTCTCCCCCAGCTTCACCAACGCGCTCGCGGGCTACACGTTCCTGCCGTACATCCCGAGCGTGGATGGCGGCTACGTCAAGTACACCCGCAAGCCCCTCACGTTCTCGGCGTACATCCAGGACAAGATCGAGCTGTGGCGCTCGGTCATCCTGAACCTGGGCCTCCGGTACGACTACTTCGATCCGGCCGCCGAGTACAACACGAACATCAGCGACGAGCTCGCAGCAGGACAGAGCGTGTTCCTGGACCAGAACCTGGCGGACGCGGAAGTGAAGCATATGATCCAGCCCCGCATCAGCGTCTCGTACCCGATCACGGACCAGGGGTCGATCCGGTTCTCGTACGGGCACTTCTACCAGGTCGGCAACCTCGCCTCGCTCTATTCTAATCCCTACTATCGGGCCCCCACCGGGACGACGCCAAGCTTCGGCAACCCGAACGTCGAACCGCAGCGCAGCATTCAGTACGAGCTGGGCCTGCAGCAGGGCCTGACCGAAGACCTGAGGCTCGAGATCACCGGCTACTACAAAGACGTCAGCAACTACATCTACAGCCAGCGGGTTCTGACAGAGCGCGGGGACAAGGAGTACTTCCTGCTCACGAACCTGTCGTATGCGAACACGCGCGGCATCAGCATTTCACTCCTGAAGCGGCGCGCGCCCGGCGGCATCCTGGCTGCGACGGTGGACTACACGTTCCAGGTCGCGGAAGGAAACCGGACCGAGCCGCTCGAAGAAGTGTTCTACAACGAGCAGGCCGGGCGCCTGAGCGAGACCTACCTCGTGCCCCAGGGGTTCGACCGGAGCCACACGCTGACGTCCACCCTATCGATCGGGCCGCCGGAAGACTGGATCGTGAGCTTCATCGGCTACCTCCGGACGGGGACCCCCTATACTCCTGCATTCCCGACGAACGTCGAGAATATCCGGTACGTCCAGAGCAGTGACAACCAGCCGGTGCAGTGGAACGTGGACCTCAAGGCGGAGAAGTTCTTCGACATGGATGTGTTCGATCTGTCGATCTTCGTCCAGGTGGACAACCTGTTCGACACAGAGAACGAGCTGAGCGTGTACGCCAATTCAGGCCGCGCGCTGTACAGCATCGATCAGGTGCAGAACCCCACGAGATTCCAGAACCTGACCAACCGAATCAGCCTTCGGGGTGATCCGGGCATGATTCCCCAGAGCGCCATCGACAACTACTATGCGAACCCATCGAATGTGAGCCGGCCGCGGCTTGTGCGGCTGGGCGCATCGATCGTATTCTAATTATGGCATTCACGAAGATGGAACGGTCCATGACGCATATCCGAACCGCTCTGCTGTTCTCCCTCGTCCTCCTGCTCGTGTCGGCGTCCGCTGCCAGAGCGCAGCAGGTCGACTGGAAGAACTTTCACCCCCATAAAGTCGACCCGCAAACCGCCGCGCGCCTCATGGAGGAGTACGGCAGGATGATGGAGGACGCTCTCGCAAAGATCGAAGGCGATCCGCGCGAGGAAAAGAGCCTCATCATCAACGGGAACAAGATCACCACGATCGTCTACAACACCGGGACGATCACGAGACCCAACACCCTCTATAATACTGCCGACCTGGTCTGGAACCGCCTCGGGTACGGGTTCGAGTTCACCCCGATCGTCGGCGGCGAGGTGATCGATGCCGACGGGCGCACCGTCCATATCCTGAACGACGGCATGTATCTTCAGAGCGAGGGGGACTACGATCCCAACGGCGTCATCCGCTGGGGCTGGCTTCCCAAGCCGGGATACGCCGCGCCGGAACCGAATCGCGACATCGCTTCCTGGAGCGCACGCTCCGAGGTCGGCGGCGACCTGACCCGGCGCCCGCCGAGCTGGCCGGAGTCGTGGTACAACCCGATCCTGGGCCGCTACGTGTGGCCGGCGTACCTCGGGAACGACGCCTCATCGCCGGACGAGGAGGTCTATTTCGTGACCGATGACTACTCGAACGCGGAGTTCAAGTACTTCCCGTTCCCCGACGACTCGTCGAAGCGCGGGCTCGGGCTGGACCTCGAGTGCCGGTTCTTCCAGTTCAATAACCCGCTCGCCGAAGACATCATCTTCCTGGTCTACCGCGTGACAAACCGGAGCCCGAAGACGCTGGACAAAGTGTATTTCGGGATGTACGGCGATCCTCACATAGGCGGCGGCACATTTGACTTCGGCGACGACCTCGCCTACTTCATCCCGCCGACGGGACCGCGCGCGGAGGGGTACGCGCAGCGCGCCAGGAACATGGTGTACGCCTGGGACAACGACAATAAGGGCGAAGGCGGCATCGTGCCCGGTTACTTCGGGTTCAAGTTCCTGGAATCGCCCACGAACTCAGGCGACGGCGTCGACAACGACGACGACGGCATCGTTGACGAAAGCCCGTTCAACGACGCCGGCGACTACATCGACGGCACCATCATTCCGCTCACGGCCGGGATCGCGGACACGGCGAAGTACCTCGCCGTGTACGGGAGCATCAAACCCCGCTGGTCGGGCGACGAGAACGGCAACTGGGATCCCGAAAAGCACGACGTCGGCCTCGACGGTCTCCCGGGAACCGGCGACTTCGGCGAAGGGAACGGAAAACCGGATGTCGGCGTCGTGGACGGGAATATCACCGCCGAGCCTCAGTTTGGCATCCGCGACGTCAACGAGTCGGACCAGATCGGGCTGACCAGCTTCTGGGCACTGCCCTACGGGGGAGTCAACTACCCGAGTCAGGATGAGCTGTTCTGGGGATACCTGGCCCAGGACACGATCGCCATCGACCAGGAGCTCTTCTCGACCCCCGGCGACAACATCTTTCTCTATGGTTCAGGCCCGTTCCGCCTGGAACCGGGAGCCACGCAACGGTTCTCGATCGCCCTGATGATGGGCGAGAACCTCAACGACCTGCTCCTCAATTCAGAGACGGCCCAGCGCATTCTGGAAGCCAACTACCAGTTCGCCCAACCGCCGCCCAAGCCGGTCGTGCGCGCGGTCCCCGGCGACGGCCGCGTCACGCTCTACTGGGACAACCTCGCCGAAGAAACGATCGATCCCCTCACGGGGACGAAGGACTTTGAAGGGTACAAGATCTACCGGAGCGAGGACTATACGTTCGCCGACGTCTATAAAGTCACTGACGCCAACGGGAACGCCTTCCTCGGAGTCCCGATGGTCGGCGCGGACGGCCGCGCGGCACAGTTCGACGTCGTCAACACCTGGTCCGGCCTCCACCCCATCGAGTACCAGGGGCGTGGCGTGAAGTATCAGCTCGGATCGAATTCGGGCCTGGTGCACGAATACGTGGACTCGACAGTCACAAACGGCAAGACATACTACTACGCCGTCGCGTCCTATGACCACGGATTCGACAGCCTGGGCATCTCGCTCCCGCCATCAGAGTCGCAGATCTCTATCAAGCGCGATGCGGTCACGGGCGCCCTGACGCTTGATGCGAACACAGTGGCCATCACCCCCGGCCCGCTGGCCTCCGGCATTAAGGCCGCGCAGGTGTCAAACAACTTCGCCCCCACCAGGGTGGCCGGCAACGCCACCGGTGAACTGAAGGTGGGTGTCCTGGATAACTACCAGGTCATCAACGGCGGGAAGTACGACGTCCATTTCCTGGATGACGCCGGGAAGGTCAAATACAACGTCGAGTCCAACGAGCCGCTGTCCGAAACGGTCGTCACCAACGACACGTTCTTCGTCCCGCTGACCCGCAAGAATATCATCAATACGGACTTCACGCTGCTCGAAGCCAGAGGGGCGGTGGTCGATCCCGCGAGATACCAGCTGGACGCCGCGGCAGGACGTATCCGGGGTGCCTATCCGGGAGCCCTCCCGGTGGATGCCTCGTTCACGGCCCGGTACAGGTACTACGCGGTGTACCTGAGCGACAGGGTGCAGGGCGAGGACGATAACCCGGTCTTCGAGGGGATGCGGATATACGTGACGGAGGATCCTCTCGGCGTCGATTCCCTGACCAGCGGATGGCTCGGGGCCACGACATCGACCATGGACTACCTCGTGCAGAAGCCACAGGGGCTTCCGAGCTCACCGTTCATTCCGGCCCCGATCGATCTCGAGATCCGGTGGAACCGGACCGACACGACGGCCAACGGCAAGTGGATGTATCCCGGCGACACGCTGCTGAACAACCAGGGGCGCAAGGTGGTCGTCTGTCCGTTCAAGGTCGTGAACGTCACGGACACCTCGAAGGTGCGCGTGCTCATCGACCGCGCAACCACGGACAGCCTCTGGCGTCCGGGCCGCGAAATCATCGCGCTGACACCCCCGAAGTACGCGCCCCAGACCGGGAACCCGAAGATGGTCGGCGTGCTGTACAACTGGCCGGCGTCCGGAGAGCAAACGCTCCCGACCGAAGGGAACGTCTTCAGGGTGAACAGCACCAAACCGTTTGTTGCCGGGGACTCCTACACCTTCTCGACCATGGCGGCGGCTTTTGATCCGGGCACGGCCACCTCGGCACTCGACAAGATCTACGTGGTCCCGAACCCGTACGTCGCGTACAGCGACTTCGAGGGTCCCGGTTCAGATCCGACGCTGCGCGGAGACAGGCGGCTGCAGTTCCGCAACCTGCCTCCGACCTGCACCGTGAGGATTTTCACGATGACCGGCGAACTTGTGGACACGATCTACAAGGACGACACCAACAGCTACGTGAACTGGGGCATTCTCTCCTACGAAGGGCAGCGGCTCGCCTACGGCGTGTATATCTACCACGTCGACGTGCCGGGCGTCGGAGAGAAAATCGGGCGGTTCGCCCTGATCAAGTGAGGCGCGCCATGACACAGAACGGCCTACGAACCAGCATCGCCCAGGGAGGTTTCATGAACATGACTCTGAGAGCATCGGTTGCAGTCCTGATCGCTGCCCTGCTCGTCGCCTGGTCCACGCCCTCCAATGCCCAGCTCTTCCGGACCACGGCAAAGGTGGGGACCACGTCTGCGCAGTTCCTGAAGATCGGCGTGGGCGCACGCGCGCTCGGCATGGGGGCACCGCCGCCGGCGTGACCGGGGACATCTCTTCGATCTACTGGAACCCCGCCACCCTGGCGAAGCTGAACGTCAACAGCGAACTGACGTTCAACCACGCCGAATGGCTGGCGGATATCAACTACGATTTTGTCGCCGGCATCCTGCCGATCGGTGACCTCGGGATGTTCGGGTTTTCCGTCGTCTCGTTGAGCGTCCCAGAAGAGGTCGTCCGGTCTGAGCAGTTCCCCGAGGGTGACGGCCGCAAGTGGGACGCCAGCGCGCTGGCCATCGGCATCACGTACTCCAAGGCGCTGACGGACCGATTCTCCATCGGCTTCACTGCGAAGTACATCTCCGAAAACATCTGGAGCGAGAATGCGACCGGCTTCGCCATCGACGTCGGCACGCTGTACATGGCCCCGATCGAAGGTCTCACGCTGGGCGCGTCCATCTCAAACTTCGGCACAGACATGAAGATGGACGGACGGGACCTCTACATCAACGTGGACCCGAACGGCGACGCAGGAAGCGGGCCGAACAACATCCCGGGGCAGTACCGGGCGGAATTGTATCCGCTCCCTCTCACCTTCCGGATCGGCGTGGCATGGGATATTGACGTCGCGGAGGACTTCCGCGTCACCCCGGCTGTTGACGCAACCCACCCGAACGACAACACGGAGTACGTGAACACGGGTCTCGAGGCAGCCTGGAGGAAAATCTCTTTGCGCGCGTCGGGTACAAGTCGCTCTGGCTGCGCGACTCGGAGCAGGGGCTCACATGGGGGCTCGGCGTGCACTACGGCATCACAAACGTTGCGACGATGAAGCTGGACTACGGCTTTGCTGATTACGGCAGGCTGAAAAACGTCCAGTATTGTCGCTGGGGGTGAGCTTCGGAGGGGGGTGAGCTTCTAAGAAAGAGGACGGACTTGGAGGCCTCAGTCGCGGGCACCTTCCTCAGGAAGGTGCCCGCGCGTTTCAGGGG
>CAVPBI010000031.1:0-75154 GCA_963701735.1 uncultured Ignavibacteria bacterium
AACATGACTCGAACACTCATGCTCGGTGCCGCTATGCTCCTCTCCTCCTTCACTGCTCTCGCCGGGTCCGACGTCTTCAAGGAACGGGTGGAGCACAACATCCAGGTTCTCCAGGCGATCGGCGACTGCGTCGAGGGGTACGCGGAAACGGTCAGGGATCCACACTCGTCTACGCATCGTACCGGACGGATCCCACGCGCGCGTTGATAACGCGGGCCACGAGCGGCACAATGGCAATCACGTGGAAGAGCCAACCCGTTCCGCAGGCATCACCGGGCAGCGACGTGAGCTTCGTGGTGATGGCCGGAATCTACGGCCAGCAGCCGTCGGGCTTTGCGTTCGATCTCGCGGTCAACGGTGTTCCCCGCTTCACGTTCGTCGCCGGCTCTGAGGAGAACTGGGAGGTGATCGGCCGGGAGGGAGGAAGACTCCGGTTCATCGCCGTGACCCGGGACAAATACGGGGATCTCTTCGGATGCCTGCGCATCACGGTCCCCGGGACATGGGTGAAGACGGGTGAGCCGGTCCAATTTTCGCTCGTCGGGGAGAAGGCGAATGAGTCCGCCTGGTGTATGGTGTTCGAGGCACAGGACGTCGTTGCCTACCAGCGGGAGCTCGTGCAGAACGAAGCCTACTGCGACATGACGATCCGCACGGCCGGCGGGAGCTCTGTGGTGGAATTCGCGGGCCCCTCCAGCTGGCAGGGAAAAGAGGTGCGCCTCGCGACAGGCCAGGGCACGGCAGCCACCGCGCGCTTTGATAGCCGTGACGGCTCATCCAGGGCTGAATTCAGGCTCAAGAAGGACCAGGTCGCCGCCCCTCTGACTGTCACGCTGGGAAGCGAAGTGCTGATGCGGCTCGATTCCCTCTTCACCAGGACGCACGCGTCGATGGTGTACCCCCGGAAGCTGGTGTCGCATACGGCACCGGCCGCTGAACCGGCAGGCTGGCGCCTGAGGTATGAGGCCACCTACCATCCCGGCCTCGGCACATCACTGCAGGAGCTCGCGAAGCTCACTGGCGACCGGGCAACCCAGCACCTGATCGTTTCGACGCATCAGGACATCGCCTGGATGGATTCGCCGGAGAATTGCATCCGCGACAGGGACGAGAAGATCATCACTCCTCTCCTCGAGATCATGAGGAATGATCCCTCGTATCACTTCGACATCGAGGATGTCCTCTGCCTTCGCGAGTACATCGGGCGCCATCCCGGCCGTAAGGAAGAGATCCACCGGCTCATGAAAGACGGGAGGCTTGCCGTCGGCGCATCATTCAATCAGCCGTACGAAGACCTTTGTTCCGGCGAGATGCTCGTCCGGCAATTTGTGGCCGGACGGCGATGGCTCCGCAGGGAGTTCCCCGGATGCGACACGAAGACCTACTGGAATCCGGACGTTCCCGGGCGCACGCTGCAGATGGCGCAGGTGATGCGGCGCGCGGGGGTGGAGTACCTCTCGATGAGCCGCTTCAGCAAGGGGCTCTATTCCTGGTTCAGTCCCGACGGCTCCTCCGTCCTCGCGTTCAGTCCCGGCCACTACGCCGACTTCAAAGCCCGCGTGGAAGGCGCGGGATTCGAACAGGCCGCGGGGTATGTCGCTTCGTCAGCCATCGACTGGCTGAATGCGACACACTTCGTCTCTCAGGATCTCCCCCTGATCTCCATGTCCGATATGAGCGGCCCCGACAGATACGATACCCTGCTCGGAAAGTGGAGCACGCTCGGGAAGATCGTGAATACGGATGGCTCCTTCACGCCACTCTCCCTCCCTCCCATCCGGTATTCGACCCTGCAGCAGTATCTCGACAGGATTGCGCCGTCTCAGTCCAGACTCCCCGCCATTCACGGCGAGCGGCCGAATATCTGGCTGTACATTCACGGACCGACGCACCATCACGCGATCAGCGCGAAGCGGGAGGCGGATGTCCTGCTCCCCGCCGCCGAGATCTTCAACACCGTCGATGCGCTTCTTGGCAACTCATTTGCCTCGTATCCACAGGCCGCCCTGACCGAGGCGTGGGAGGCGCAGCTCTATCCGGATCACGGCTGGGGCGGGAAGAACGGTGAGATCACCGACAGCACGTTCCAGGCGAAGTACGAATCGGCCAGAGACATCTCGGGCGGACTTCTGACGCGCTCGTTGCAGTCGATTTCGTCGCGCATCAAGGGCGCATCAGGGTCGGGAATGCGGGTCGTTGTCTTCAACGCGCTCTCATGGAAGCGTTCGGGGCCCGTCCGGGTCACCGTGTATCCGGGCGTCGGGGAAGCCGGCTCAGGCATCGATCTGTACGACAGCGCCGGCAAGAACGTGCCGGTCCAGGTGGACGTCAAGCAACGACACAAGGACGGAAGCGTCGCATCGGCCGAGATCCTGTTCGTCGCAACGGAAATCCCTCCGATCGGGTATGCGACGTACTATGCGCGCGGGTCCAGGGAAGCCCGGCCTCCCCGGACGCATGCACAGGGAGTGACGTCGCTTGAAAGCACGTACTATCAGGTCCAGCTCGGGCCCGGCGGCGTGAAACAGATTGTCGACAGGGAACTGAACGAATCCCTGCTGGAGACTGGCAAGTTCCTGGGCGGAGAGCTGTTCACGATGCAGTCGGTCGGCGAGGATGCCGGCGAGTGGAGCGAACCGCAACAGCCAACGATGGAGGGGTTCGACAGGCTGGGCCGCCATGCTGCCCGATGGCAGAGGGTGGAATCGGGACCGGTCCGCGACGTCGTGGAAGCCCGGTACGCGCTCGCCAATGCCACGGTCGTTCAGCGCGTGATTCTCTACGCGACAATCAAGCGGATCGATTTCGAGGTCTCCCTTCTCAAGTGGGACGGGACAAAGTACCGGGAGTTCCGGCTCGCGTTTCCCGTGCGCGCTGACGAGGGACGGGTTGCATACGAAGTGCCGTTTGGAACGCTTGAGGTCGGGGTGAACGAGATGAAAGGCGCCGCGGGCGAGAGGTACACCCAGGAAGTGTCGCGCGTGCGTCCCCGGGCGATTCAGAACTGGATCGGACTGTACGGCTCACGCCTCGGCGTGACACTCAGCTCATCCGTTGCGGTGTGGGACTACATGGACCCGACAGAACCGAAAGCGGAAACGCTCATGCTCCAGCCGGTACTGCTCGCGTCGCGGAGGAGCTGCCACGGAGAAGGCCCCTGGTACCTGCAGAAGGGGGATCATCACTACCGTTTCTCCCTGACGTCTCATGGCCCGGGGTGGCAGAGCGGGCAGCGCCAGGGTGTGGAGGCGAACACGCCCATCACCGCAATCGCTGATCGCCCCGAGAACCCGGCGGCTCACCTGCCCGAATCGGGAAGCTTCGTCTCGCTCGACGCCGACAACCTAGTCCTCAGCACAATGAAGAAATGCGAGGACGACGAATCGGTGATCGTCAGGGTCTTCGACACTGCAGGAAAAGCCGCAAGCGGCCACCTCACGTTCTTCGCCCCGGTCCGGAAGGCCGAGGAGACCAACCTCCTCGAGGATGTCAGTGGCACGCTGCCGTCCGAGAAGAACAGGGTCGGGGTCAAGGTCGGGGCGTACGAGATCCGCACGATGAAGATCACGCCGGCGAGGTAGAGCATCGGCGGGACGCCGCGGGTGTCACATTTCGGAGCAATGTCATGAGCACGCGTCTTCTCTCCATCGCAATCTCTCTCGTCCTGCTCTCTCTTACCGCTCATGCGCAGCCCGTGCTGAGGCTCGTGGACCCGCTGGAGCCGCTCTATCCGGATTCCAACGACACACGACGCTGGACGCAGCGGTATGAAGCGGACTTCCCGGCCGGTACGGAGGCCGACGTCCATGTGCTCCTCACGGTAGCGCCTGGGGACTCCTTCGCCATCTCCGGCACTCTGAACGGTGCGGCGCTCCCCGTCAGTTGCTGGAGCCGGCTGGTGGATGTGCCGGTGGAGCAGAACACGGGGCTGGACAGCCGCACAGAGATGTACACGAACCAGATCAACCCCTACGTGATCCGCAAGGCTCCGTTCCGCGTCTACGAGGCGCTGCAGCCGCTGACGACCCCAACCGACGCGGCCCGGAATGCCTTCACCGCCCTGCGGCTGAGCGTCCCATGGACCATGACCGGCAAGCCCGGGACCTACCGGGTCGAGATTGCAGCGAGCGGACCGGGCTGGAGCCAGCAGGGCACATTCACCGCCACCGTCCATCGCACGCGCCTGCCCAAGCTTTCGGAGGGGACGTTCTTCTACACCAACTGGTTCAGCCTCACCCAGATGGAGGAGAAGCACGGACTTACGCGATGGTCAGAAGAATGGTACGCCATGCTGGATGTCTATGCCGCGATGATGGCACACGGGAGGCAGAACTGCATCATTGTCCCGGCGGAACTCCTCTCTGTGACGGACGGCCGGATTTCCCTGGACGAGAAGCAGATGCACGCCTTCGTCGAAACATTCCGCCGCCATGGCTTCACCTACTTCGAGTCGCCGCACCTGATGTACCGCGGAGACGAGGATGACTGGGGAAACCCCGAGCTGAAGGTGTATCTGACGAAGCGGCCCTACGGGACTGCCGAGGCGAAGAAAGACGTCGAAACCATCGTCCGGCTGATCAAAGAGTTCACCACCAGGTACGACCTCACGCACAGCTGGCTCCAGCACATCTCCGACGAACCGTCGGCCGTACAGGCGGCATGCTACAAGGAAGTGGTGAAGCAGGTGCGGTCGATCTATCCCGAGATTCGCATCATGGAGGCGACAACCGACCGCGACACGCTTGCGGGAGCCGTGGACATCTGGTGTCCGACCATCGACGACTTTCAGAAGAACGAGGCGTTCTTCCGCGGCCGCGAACGGCTGAACGAAAAGGTGCTGGTGTATACCTGCCTGGTTCCGGGAGGGAAATGGCTGAACCGGCTCCTCGACCAGGAGCGGTTACGGCTGGTCTACTTCGGCTGGGGCGCTGCCCACTACAACACGTTCGGCTATCTTCACTGGGGGCTGAACCAGTACCTGATGCCCGACCCGTTCACACAGAGCGTCGTGCATCACCCTTCTCCGGCCGCCACACCGAACAACTTCCTGCCCGCCGGGGACACGCACATCGTCTACCCCGGCCCCGCAGGCCCGCTGTCTTCGACGCGGTTTGAAGCCTTCCGCGTCGGGGTCGAGGACTTCGAGCTGCTGCAGATGATGAAGAAGAAGGATGCTTCGAAGGCGGCCGATTGTATCCGGCTGGTCTTCAGAGACTACACCGACTACAGCACCGACGTCACCGCCTACCGCGCCGCGCGCAAGGCGCTGCTTGACGGACTGGACTGACAGCAACAATCGGGCGCCCCGGAGGGCGCCCGATCTGATTGCTGCACGCTTCGGCACTGCCTGCGCCGGAGTCGACACCTGAGCGCTCCCGCAAGCCGTGAGCCGGTCTCGTTATTGCACGGTCAGGGTCCCCTGCAGCCGGATGTCCGTCGACGAGCCGCCGACCAGAATCCGGAACTCTCCCGGCTCCACGACTCTCTTCAGCTCCTTGTCGAGCAGCTCGAGCATCGCGGGCGTAATCGTAAAGGAGAGCTCCCGCGACTCCCCGGCACGCAGGTGGACCCGCTGGAAGCTTTTCAATTCTATCACCGGCCTCGCGACGCTCGCGACCGGATCCTTCAGGTAGAGCTGGACGACCTCATCCCCGTCGCGTGATCCCGTGTTCTTCACCGTAAACCGAAGCCGCACAGAATCGCGGGCGCTGATCGATTCCTTGTCGAGTTTCAGACCACTGTAGGCAAACGAGGTGTAGCTCAGCCCGAACCCGAAGGGAAACAGCGGCTCGCCGGGCAGGTCGGAGTAGTAGTCGAGCCGTCCCGTCGGCTTGTGATTGTAGATCAGCGGCACCTGACCCACGGCGACCGGGAATGTGATCGGCAGGCGGCCGGCAGGATTGTAGTCGCCAAACAGCACGTCTGCCACGGCGTTCCCACCCTCTTCCCCCGGATACCAGACATCCAGAACGCCATCCACATCGTCAAGCCACGGATCCATCGTGATCGCGCTGCCTCCCAGAAGAGCGACGACGACCGGCTTGCCCGTTGCGGCCACGGCGCGGATCAGCTCCGGCTGGTGGCCGGGCAGTCCGAGAAAGGCCCGGTCGAACGATTCACCTTCAATGATTCCGACGGCGATGACCGCGACATCGCTCCTCCGCGCGGCCTGTACGGCCTGGTCGATCCTGGCGCGCCAGCCTTTGTCCACACCGTGATCCCACAGGAGCCGCAAACGTCCGAATCCGGTCGTCTCACGGTATTCGACCTTCAGTGCACATGCCCGGCCCTGAACGACATCAAGCTCCTTCATGACCCTGGTGTTCGACCGCTTCTCCCACGCGTCGATGACCAGCGCGTCGTTCACATAGAGCCGGTACCCGTCGTTCCCCTCGAGTCCGATCTTCAGTGTGCCGCTTTTCGGTGGGACGAGCTCGCCGGTCCATCGCACGGAGAACCAGTCGCGGGAGATGCCCTGATGTGGGGGGAAGAGGGTCCAGTTGCCTTGCAACTGGTTATCGACGCGCTGGAGTCTGGGCTGGCCTGAAAGGTCCGTGTTGTCCCAGAACGTGGCGAGGAGCCCGTTCACGGTCTTGCCATCGGCGGTGCACCGCAGGTACTCCTGCGGGACAACGACCGCCTCCGGATCTGTCCGCTTGCACCCTTCGGCATAGATGACGTTCGCCGACTTCCCCAGCTTCTCCTGAATGCCCTTGAGTATCGAGACCTTGTCGTTCCCCGGGCCGCTGTACCCCCCGAGGCGCATCTCCGCCGCATCCGGGCCGATCACTGCGACAGATGACATCCCCTTCTTGAGCGGCAGGACGCTGTTGTGGTTCTTGAGCAGAACGATCGCTTCACGGGCAGCCTGGCGGGCGAGCTTGCGATGGTCGGGGTGGCCGTTCCACTTTGCCGCCTCTTCCGGATCGGCGTAGGGCCTGTCAAAGAGCCCCAGCTCGAACTTGGCCCGCAGCGCCCGCGTCACGGCATCGTCCACCGCGGCAGGATCGATGTACTGGCTCTCGATGGCCTTCCTGAAGAAGAGCTCGAAATGATCTACGCTCGTCTGCAGGACCACGTCCTGGCCGTTCTCGATCGCCTGTTTCATGGATTCCGCATAGTCCCCCGACGTGCGATGCAGGTCGTTCATGCCTCCCACCGAGCCGGCATCCGAAATCACGAAACCCTGAAAACCCCACTCCTTCTTCAGCTTCTTCCTGAGAAGCCAATCGTTGGCGGTGCAGGGCCGGCCGTCCAGCGAATTGTACGACGTCATCACCGAACGCGAGCCGCCAGCCGCGAAGCACTCCTTGAAAGGCGGGAAATACGTCTCCTCCAGCATCCGCTCATTCCAGTGCGCAGGATAGCTGTCCCTGCCGCCGTCTCCGTGGTTCGCGACAAAATGCTTCGGGGTGGTGACGATGCCCTGCTTCTCGAACTCCCTGACGAATGCCACACCCATCACCGAGGAGAGATACGGATCCTCGCCGTACGACTCTTCGACCCTGCCCCACCGGACGTCGGTGGCGACATTCACAACCGGTGAAAGCACCTGGCGTATACCCCGCGTGCGCGTTTCCGTGGCCACTGCCTGAAAGACCCGCGACGCCAGCTCCGGATTCCAGGTCGCGGCCAGGGCGATGGATTGCGGGAACGACGTCGCCCCGTCCCGCACCAGGCCGTGCAAGGCTTCATCGAACGGCATGATGGGAATGCCCAGCCTCGTTTCCTCCACGAAGAACCGCTGCATGGAGTTGATCTTCTCCGCCGCCGTGCGTGCCGTACCTGAGGAGCCGTAGCTCATGAGGTGCTCCGAAACGTCGTCGCTCGCGGCTTTCGTCTCCGTCTGCAGGCCGAAGATGCCGTGACGATATTTCTCGTTCCCCCCGTCGAGATCCCCGGGCACCATGAAGAGCTGCCAGAACTTCTCCTCCAGCGTCATCCGTGAGAGGAGGTCCTTTACCCGCCGCTCCACCGGGACGTTTGGATCCTTGTACTGCGGCGTGTGATCGCCCTGCCCCGGACAGCCAAGAGCAAGCCCCGCCAGAATGAAGACCAGCAGAAAGCGTATCGCGGCCATGGGAAGACTCCGAGTATTCATATGTTACTTCACCCCTTGATGCTTACATCATGGGTATGCTGCGTACAACCTGGTAGTGAGAACAACGCTACGGATGAGGCCTACTCCACCCTCACCGTAACGATCCCGTTCGCGGGGATGTCGATCACGTCCACCTTCTTCCCCTTCTCCTCCGCCGGGCTGCTCATGTAGATCGATCTCGGGCCCCCGGTGAATTTCAGCGTTGCCGCTTCAGGGCGGCCGCCGGCGTTGAACAGGCGAACGATGTATCCGCGCCCCCCGTTGACCGGCTTCAGGTACGACACGAGGATATTCCGCGGCACGACCTCGAACAGGGTCGCCGGCTTCGGGACACGCGCTTCAACCTGCCGGACCACAAGAGGCTGGCTGCGTTCGATGCCCGCGCGCATCACGTCGACCTGATTGTACTGCCCGTGAGGGATGATCGAATACCGATACGAGCTGACCCCCTCCTGGTCCGCCTTGTAGTTGGTGTGCCAGTAGTTGTTCATGACGTACGATGCCAGCCGGGGAGACGAGCCCGTCGACGTCTTCCAGTAGGGATTCCGCGGAGACGGAAGCTCGCTGTTCAGATCTCCCACCTCGACCAGCGGAGCTTCAGACACTGTCAGCGTCACACCGTAGTCCTGATTGGATACGTCCGCCCAGCGCTGGGCGGAGAAGTAGTCCTTGCACGACCCGGGGAGCTGATCCGCTTCCGGGCGAATGACCGCAAACCCGAGGTCGATGCGCGTGACAGCCTCCGGAACCGCAAACGGGAAGCCAAAATGCACGCTCTCTTTGGTCCTGACCATCTTCTTGTCGATCGTGTTGATCACGTCCACCCTCCCCGCCCCGCTGACCATGCGGATCTCGCGTGTCAGGCTGTTGCAGCCGGGGGCGTCCGACGTCACGACAAATGACGCAACGAGCGGTCCATGTTCTTTCACGGTGATGGACGGCTTCCCGTTCCGCACGGCCTCACGGGCGTCGAGCCCGGCCATATACAGATACTCATTCAACCCGCCGCCCTGAGTCGTGTCGACATACTCGATCGCAGGAAAGAGCGTTCTCAACCGGGTGATCGCCCCGGTCGTGCCGCTCAACACCACTTCAAATTGGCGTCGCTCAGCGTCGTTTCGCCGATCCGGAGGTCGCTCGCGAACGCTGACGTCCCCGCATGAAGCGTGTAGCGCTTTGCACCCAGGCCGGAACGTCGTGAGCGAGGAACGCGAGATCCCCGTTTGACAGTCGCTGGCTCGGGATTGCGTTCCCCTTCTCATCGCGCACCACGTCGCCGGTCGTGCTTCCCGCCCGCGGAATGACAACGAGGTCGGTGCGGTTCCACGAGTTCGTGTTGATGACATCGAAAGCGCTGGACACAGGCGCGGCGGAGGGGAGGGCGAGAATCGCCGTGCGCAGCTCCGCGGAAGCCCGGGCGCCATCCATCGCAAACCGGCGCTTGATGTCCCATTGCTTCATCTGGAAGGAACTGTCCGGATCGTTGATGCTGTTGTGCGCCCCCCACGTGTGCTCGTCGAAAAGGAGGACCTGCTTCCAGGCCTCATAGAACTTCCCCTCGTCGTACTTCGCGGGGGCGATAAGCGCCGAGAGTGCCTCGGTCTGCACGAGCTGCTCGGCGGACGTGCGGTTCACGCCAAGCTCGTATGCCGTCGAAGCAGCACCGTCTTCCCAGTACGGCGTGAAATCGCCGGTGACCGTGGGAAGGACATCGCCATACTTCCTCTCGAACTCGCTGAAGAGCTGTTCGGCCGTCGCAATGACAATCTTCGGCGACACGATACTTCTCATTCCAGTCTTTCACGTACTGCGGCAGCTCAGGATCGACGGTTCCGTTGTCCCCGCCAATCGTGTGCCTCATCTGAATCATGTCGTACGGGTAGGCGATGGCGTCGAGCCATTCGAAGTACCGGAAGAAGCTCCTGAGGAAGCTGATCCGGTTCGTGTTGCCCGATGCCACCCCGGCGAAGAACGAGCCGTATCCGAAGCCTGTGACCCAGTACAGGATGCGCTCGGCGCCGGACGGCGACACCCAGTAGAACGGCCGGTCCGCCCACGCCCTGTTGGTGTGACCGGTTCTATCGCCGCCGAGGTACGTACCGTTCGGGCCGCTGGAGAAATACGTGATCCCGGCCTGTGCAACCGCGGGGACCATATTCCAGGTCATCCCCGGGATGTCGGACATCATCGCCGTCGTCAGGCTCAATCCGTACTTCTCTTTGAGAGACCGGGAGTACCCCGAAAGCCGGAAGAACTCCTCCGGCCTCATGATGCCCGTCAGATTGTTCGAGAACAGCGCCTGAAGGCTCATGCTGCCGCCTTTGACCGCCGCGAGGAACTCCTTCCGCTCGGCATCCGTGGCATTCGCCATGAACGTCTCGACGGCCCAGGAAACCTCCGTGTTCCACTTGAACCGCGCCTCGGCAGGATACGATGCGGTCTTCTTGATCAGTCCCAGAGCATCGTAGATGTTCTTCACATGCTTCTTCAGGACTTCCGTCTGGATGTCCGTGTACCCGATATCATTGTGTGCGTGCGGGAGCAGATAGATGGTCCGCTTCATCACCGGCTTCACCGTCGCCGTGACACGCTCGGGGGGGGCGCCGTCGACGGACACGCTGACCGCGATCTCCCTCGGGGCCTGTACCGCAGGGAGCTGGATGTCGAATGTGTTCGGGCCCTTCACCAGCTCCATCCGCTTCTCTTTCCCGCCATCCACGGACACCACGGCCTGCCCCTTCTCCTTGTGCGTATGTGATGGCCACGCAGACTGTCTGCTCGAGCCCGCTGCCACCTTTGACGAGGTACGGTAGCGGGAGGACTTCGATCGTGGCGTCCCGCAGGTCGTAGGCGAATGTCATGAACCAGTCGCTCGAGTTTGCCTTCTCGCCGACAACCCGCAGCCGCAGCGGCTCTCCCTTCTTCACGCGCGCCAGAGGCACCTTGAGCGTCATGTATCCGTTGGCATCCCCTGCCGCATCCGGCTTCACGAGCCGGAAGCTCAATTCCGAACCGTCCGCCGCCGTCTCGGTCCAATGCGGCGGATTGACCCCTTTCTGGGACTTGATGTCGAACGTCTTCCCGTCGTTGATGAAGAACGCGAACGTCCTGTTGGCCGCGCTCGTCACCGTCGAGTAGCTCACGATCCATGTGAACTCGACATACTGGCCGGAAGCCTTCGTCGGGACAGCCTCCGTTTCCCACTCGATATTCATGTCCCCCGTCGTGCATCTGGTGAGGAGCGCGGCCGATGCCAGGGGGTTGAAGCACATGTAGTCCAGGCGATCGCCGGCAATCGTCCTGACGTATCCCTTCAGGGGAACGGTGCCTCCGTCCTGAGCGGGCGGCGTCAGGGCAGCGGCGTGCTGAGCTGCCGCGGCGGAGATCGCGATGATGCATCCGACCGTGATCGCGATGGCCGCCGCGGCTGTCATCGTATGGGACAGGGTTCTTTTCATGGTGTGCTCTTCACTGGATGAGAGGAATCCGGCGGCATGATGTCCTTGCGTCTCCCGGAAGGCGTTACGGTGAACGCTTCCATCGTGCCGTTGCGATATCTGCCTTCGATCGTCGTGCTGTACGGCGCGTGCAGCTTGAAATCCACATTCCATTCCTTCGGCCACGCGGGCATGAGATGGATGGCTCTGCCATCCGTTTGCAGCACCATCGCCTGCAGCGTCTTCAGAAGGACGCTCCCGTGGTCCTGGTCGGGGATCCAATCGTAGTTGGGGCCCCAGAACGCCGGGAACCTGGAGTCAACATGCTTGTTCCGTGCGCGTCCCACGATATACTCACGGACAGTATCGGCCAGGCCAAGATACGCGGCGAAGATATCGTCCTGCCGCCAGCCCGAGTTGCCCCGGTCCGGACGATGCCGGAACGCATGGAGAGCGAACTCCTTGCCGGGCTTGTTGAAGCCAAAGAGCCGGAACGGAAACACCGCGTACAGCTCGGGGTTCTCGATGTTCATCTTGTTCGCAAACTTCGCGGCCGGCGCAAGCATCGTCGTCCCATCAACCGTGTGGACCGGAGGATCGGGCACCTTCTTCTTCAGCCTGAGCCCAGAGCGCCTCGTTGTTCACCGGTTGCGCTCTTCTCGGGCAGTGAGCCGAGCCGGTCCACAACGGCGTGCAAACCCGCTACCTCAGGCATCGGGTTGGTGCAATCCCACCACGTCTCGGCGGCCTGCGACGGATGCATCACCATCTTCCCGGTCGAATCGACGGGGTAGTGCTGGTCGAAGAAGGTAAGGACCTCGTGCGCGGTCGGAAGGACCATCTCGCGCAGGAACGGCTCGTCGAGCGTGTGGTCGTAGTAGTCCATCATCAGCCAGACGAGCTCAAGGCCGGAGACCCACTCCCACTTGTGCCACCGGCTCTCCTGCAGCTTGTCGGTCCGTTCCTCGAAGGGGGTC
The DNA here is from genome assembly GCA_963701735.1 of uncultured Ignavibacteria bacterium. GTDB lineage: Bacteria > Bacteroidota > Ignavibacteria > UBA10030 > UBA6906 > CAWABB01. The sequence goes on from CAVPBI010000031.1 coordinate 12,516, forward strand.
CAGCCGTACGTCTCGCTGAACATGTCCCCCCAGAAGTAGATGCATTCCGGAATGTACGCCCCCTCATGGCCCAGGTACAGGTGCGTCCTGTACCGGAACAGTGGCATCAGCTCCCTGCCGTACATCCGGAAGAGCGGCGCCATCAGGTCGTAGTCGCCGGAAGCGGGCATGCTGACGTACGGGAGCCGCGTGTTCTGCCACCAGTAGCCTGGACCCCACCGGCGGTAGTCGGCATCTCCGGGCCCGTCCCGATACGGGACCGTGAACGTCGATCCGTTGAACTTGATGGGGTATCGCCCGCGGCCGGCGCATGCGGTGATAAACCGCTGGAGCGCGTACGCACGGCTGACGACAAAGGCATCGTCCTGCATCGCGGAATCGCGTGTGGAGGTCGACGCCGTCGTGTCTGTCGTGACATGAATCCAGCTGCGGTTCCAGAACTCCTGCCACCACCTCTCATGGGCCCTTCGCGATGCCGCCAGAGGCGTCCGCCCCGTAGCATCGATGAGACTGTCAACGGCCTGGAGCCACTCGATCGGCGTGGCCGGGTGCCTCGTCACCACATACACGCTGAGGAGATGTCTGGATGAGAGCGTCGACCGCAGGCGTGTGCTATCGACGGGTTCGGCTCCCTCTCCGGTCACGACTGCGCCGAATGTCCTGTGCAGAAGCGGGTCGGGCCGGTTGAACCCCCGAACCCCCTGGATGCCTGCTGTCAGCTCGGGCCCTGCGGAAGCGACATTGTGATGGAACCATCCAATGCGTCCCGGCCCGGGTGCGATCAGGGAATCGGGCTCCACCGTCACCCTGGCTTCCTTGTGTTTCTCATGGTCCCAGCGGAACATGACATCGCTGATCTCGAGCGACGGCAGCACAGTGCGAGCCGTCCTCCATGATTCGATCGATGCGACTGCGCGCGGGGCGGTCTTTGCTGTCGACTTCCACCCTGATCACCGGACGGTTGGCGTCAACCCACACGCGCATGGCAACGGCATCCTCCCCTTCGCCGTATCGCACCTGAAGGGTCGCACCGGGCAGGTCCAGCTGCTGCTCGAACGCCGCGAAGCGGAGTCTGCGGGCGGGGATCGAGCGAGACCCTCACACGGCCGACTTTCAGCAATCTGCCGTTCTCATCCCAGCTGTCTGATTTTCCTACATAGAAGAGCAGATCGCCGGATTCCTCAACCCATGCGTTGAGTGTGATGTCGCCGTTGCCCAGAGGCATCGACCCGTTGTGATCCGTGCTCGGAGAAGTCCACACCACGTTGTAGCGCGACGGGTCTCCCCCTCCCCCCTGTGCCTTGCCGGCAGCGTAGCCGCGCACCAGGATGCGCGAGCAGAAGACAAGCGCGGGGAGCAGAAGGAGAAAGTTCTTCATCGTGTCGTCGGACCTTTCATCATGACCTGCAATTCAGATGGCGTATCTGCGCAGGATGTCCCGTTGCCCTGCGAGGAGTTCTGATTCAGGGGGAGTTTGATTCTCCCGCGACGTTCCCCTACCTTGACATCCAGATATCCCACGACCACAAAGGAAGCCTGCCCATGCGATCATCTCCCGGAGCTCTCTGCATCCTCATCCTGGGCGCAGCCCTGACACTCCAGGCGCAGGAACAAGGACCGTATGTGCCGGAAACCGACCCCCTTGCGCTTCAGAAGCTCCAGCAGTGGCAGGATCTGAAGTTCGGACTCCTGCTCACCTGGGGACCGTACAGTCAGTGGGGTGTCGTGGAATCCTGGTCCATCTGCGCCGAAGACGAGCCGTGGTGCCAGCGCAAAGGGTCCGGACTACGTCCAGTACAAGAAAGACTACGAAGCCCTCCCGAAGACGTTCAACCCGGTGAAGTTCGACCCGCAGAAGTGGGCGAAGGCAGCCCGGGAGGCGGGAATCAAGTATGTCGTCGGGATGGCGAAGCATCATGACGGTTTCTGCATGTTCGACACGAAGACCACCGACTACCGGATCACCCATCCATCCACGCCGTTTTCCTCGAACCCCGGGCGAATATTCTCAAGGAAATGCTTCACGGCCTTCCGAGAGCAGGGGATCTGGGCCGGCATCTACTTCTCGAAGCCCGACTGGCACACCGAGTACTACTGGTGGCCGTACTTCCCGACACCCGATCGCAACGCAAACTATGACATCAAGAAATATCCGGACCGGTGGCAGAAGTTCGTGGACTTCACCCACGCCCAGATCGACGAGCTGATGACCGGCTACGGCCCCATCGATCTCCTCTGGCTCGACGGCGGCTGGGTGCAGCCCATGACCCGCGACGAGGTCATGAAATATGTCCTGGCCCCCGACTACAAGTTCAGCCACATCCAGAGCCAGGACATCAATATGCCCGAGCTCGCCCGCAAGGCACGGTCGAAGCAGCCGGGGCTGATCGTCGTGGACAGGGCCGTCTACGGAAAATACCAGAACTACCTGACGCCCGAGAACGTCGTTCCCGAGAAGATGCTCCCGTACCCCTGGGAGTCATGCATCACGGCGACAACAAGCTGGTCCTACACCTTCCAGGACACCTACAAGTCCGGCCGCGAGCTGGTCCACATGCTCGCGGACATTGTCTCGAAGGGCGGCAACCTGCTGCTGAACATCGGCCCCGGCCCTGACGGGACCTGGCAGGACGACGCGTACGACCGGCTTTCGCAGATCGGAGCCTGGCTGAAGGTCAACGGCGAAGCCATCTATGCCACGCGCCCCATCGCACCGTACAAAGACGGCAAGGTGTGCCTGACGAGCGCGAAGGACGGAGCGGTCTATGCCATCTACCTTGGCGACAGGGACGAGGAGCAGCCGCCATCGAGGATCTGGCTGAATACGGTGCAACCTGCTCCCGGAGCCACCGTGACCATGCTCGGCGCCAAGGAGAACCTGACATGGGAAGCCGTCGGCAAGGGCGTGGTTGTCGACATCCCCTCCTCCGTCCAGAAGAAGGGACCCTGCAAGTACGCCTGGACGATCAGAGATGTCAAAGATCGGGAAATAGCCGCATCGCCCCGGACCCCGGGCGTGCCCGGCACGCCCGCTATTTCTCGCTGTCGCGATACAGATCCACCGGCCCGTCAAGCCTGACAGCGAGCACCGTCACCTGCGGGTCAAGAACTTTCTCCGGGACATCGATGTAGACCAGACCCGGGATCTGGCTCCACCACGCCTTCATCATGATCTTCGTGTTCAGCTTTGTGCCGTTGCCGACAACCCACACGCTATTGATCTTGTTCTTCAGCCCCTTGATGAGCACCGGCCCCACGGGCCTGTCCACGAGATAGAGGTGGAGGATCGTGCTGTCCTTCGACAGGGAGGTCGGCCCGTAGAAGTAGTCCTTCGGGATGCCGGCCGCGGTGCCGTAGATCGCGTCCTTGTGCTTGCCTGTCCATCTCCCCAGCTCGCGCAGGATGTTCACCTGTTCCGGCGCGATGGTCCCGTCTTCCTTTGGCCCGATATCCAGCAACAGGTTCCCCCCCATGCTGATGCAGTCTACGAAGATCCTGATGATCTGGTTCGGCGTCTTGTAGTTCGTGTCGTTCCCCTGGTAGCCCCACGAATCGTTCATGGTCATGCACAGCTCCCACCAGCGGCTCTTCGGTCGCGTGATCGGGACCCCCTGCTCGGGCGTGTCGTAGTCCCCATACCCGTTGATGCGGGAATTGACGATGACGTTGGGGAGCCACCGCGAGATCATGTCCCGGGTCTCTTTCGCTTTCCACTCCTCGGCCGAGTAGTCCCAATCACCGTCAAACCAGAGCAGGTCGGGGCGGAATTGCGTCGACAATTCCTCGATCTGCGCCCGCTGGAACTTCAGGAACCGCTCCCACCGCACCGGGTCCTTGTCGTACCGCTTCTCGGTCCTCGTGAAATGGGGATAGTCGGGGTGGGACCAATCCAGGTGCGAGAAATAGAGGCCGACCTTCAGCCCCTGTTTGCGGATCGCGTCGCAGTAGGGCGTCACGAGATCGCGGGCGGCAGGCGTCTTCTTCACCACGCTCAGGTCGTTCTGCTTCGTGTCCCAGAGCGCCACCCCGTCGTGGTGCTTTGTGCCCAGCACCGCATACCGCGCACCGCTCTGCTTGATCAGCTTGGCCCAGGCAACGGGATCGTACTTCGAAGCCGTAAACCCTCCAAGCTGCTTCATGTAGTCGTCGTACGTGATGTAGCCGTTGTAGAACGACCAGGATTCGTCGATGCCGTTGACGGCATAGATGCCCCAGTGGATGAAGATGCCGAGCTTCGCGTCGGCGAACCACTGCATGCGTTTCTCTTTCACCGAATCGGGTTCCTGGGCGGCTGCCACGCCGCACACGAGGGTAACGAGAGAAAGGAAGAGAATGGCCCGCATTTTCATGTCCGGCTCCTGAGCAGATATGTCATCATTATGCCCTCGATACACATTGACCGGTGTGTCGAGCAGACGGTGATTGATTCGTGCAATTTCATTTCTCTACTATCATACTGATGCTGCGGCCCCATCCACCCACCAGAGGACAGAGAACATGAGGTTTCTGACAAGTATCCCCGTACTCGCTGCCGCCGTGATCATCATCGGTTGCCCGGCCAATCAGAGCCCGGACAGCTACCATCAGAAGGTGTCGGCGCATCCCGAGCGAACCCCCCTGGTCTGGAGAGACGCCGCATCCGGAGTCTGGGAATCCGTCGTTGGAACGCCGGAGTCCGTGAATCTCCTCGACATGGCGGGGACAACCCCCCGGTTGGCTGCGCTCTCCGAAAAAGGAGTTGCCCGGTTCCCCCTGAACCAGACCGAGATCACTGCCGTCATCCGCGACGGGAAGACGTACATCCGGTTCCCGCTGGACGACAAAGAGCAAATCTACGGCTTCGGACTGAATTTTCAGACTGTCCACCAGCGCGGGCGAATCCTCCGCCTGCACGTCGACCACTACGGCGATCAGGACAATGGCCGCACGCACGCGCCGGTCCCGTTCTTCGTCTCGAGCAAAGGGTACGGCGTCCTGATCAACTCGGCGCGCTACCTCGACGTCTGGATCGGGACCGCGGTGCGCAAAGACAGTCCGCGTCACCCGAAAGCCAGAGACCGCACCACCGATACGCTCTGGTCAGCGCAGCCGGAGTCCGACGGCGTGGAGATCCTCATCCCGGCAGCCGGAGCAGCTGTCTATCTCTTTGCCGGCCCCTCTCCTCTTGACGTCGTCCAGCGATACAATCTCTTTTGCGGCGGAGGCGTCTTGCCTCCCAAATGGGGGCTCGGATTCTGGCACCGCGTCCCTACAGCGTTTTCGGAATCGGACGTTCGCACCGAAGTGGAAGCGTTCGACCAGCACGGCTTTCCGCTGGACGTGATCGGCCTGGAGCCGGGATGGCAGAGCAGAGCCTATCCCTGCACGTATGAATGGGACCCCTCCCGGTTCCCGCAACCAGAGCAGTTCGTTCGGAACATGATGGACAAGGGCATTCGCCTGAATCTCTGGATCAATCCGTACGTGTCGCCCGAAGCCTCCATCGCCGGATCCATCGAGCCTTACACCGGATCCCACACCGTCTGGTGCGGCACCGTGCCGGACTACACGCTGCAGGAATCACGCGCGATCACGTCGGCCCATTTCGCCAGGAACCACCTCAGCCTCGGCGTGAGCGGCTACAAAATCGACGAGTGCGACGGCTTCGATTCGTGGCTCTGGCCTGACGTCGCTACGTTCCCCTCCGGGCTGAGCGGGGAGCAGATGCGGCAAACATACCCTCTCCAGCTCCAACGAATGGTCCAGGGGCTGTTCCGCGAGCAGGGAAAGCGGACGTACGGCCTGGTGCGCGGGTCGAACGCCGGAGCCAGCAGCTTCCCCTTTGTGCTCTATTCCGACTATTACAGCCTCGGCGGCTTTCTCACGGCACTTGTCAACAGCAGCTTTGCCGGCGTGCTGTGGACCCCCGAAGTGCGCAGCTCCAGGACCGGCGAAGAATGGCTGCGGAGAATGCAGCTGAACTGCTTCTCGCCGATGGCGATGATCAACGCGTGGGCGGACGGCACAAAGCCCTGGTCCTTTCCGGAGGTGTTTCCCGCAGTGCGCGACGTCGCTCTCCTGCGGAGCCGCCTCCTCCCCTATCTGTACACCGCATTCGCGCGGTACCAGCGCGAAGGCATTCCTCCGTTTCGAGCGATGGCGCTGGAGCCGTCCTTCGCCCCGCTACCTGACGACAGAGAAGCCTATATCCTTGCCGCACAGCAGGAGATCAAAGACCAGTACATGATGGGAGCATGCATCCTTGTGGCTCCCATGCTGCCCGGACAGACCCGGCGCACGGTCGTTCTCCCGCACGGCAAGTGGTACGACTTCTACACCGGCAGGTACGCCGGAGAGGCCGAGACCATCACCGTCGCTCCCGGCCTGGAAACGATCCCGCTCTTTGTCAAAGACGGCGGGATGATTCCAATGATTCCCGCCCTGCGACAGCTCTCGCGACTCCAGGACGGCGCACCGCTGGAGATCCGGCACTACGGAACCGCCGAAGGCACCACGCACATCTACGATGACGATGGGTCAACCTTCGCGTATGAAACGGGGGCGCACACCTGGCTCGAGGCGAAGGTCACGCGGCAATCCGACGGTACGCTCGCAGGCACAACAGGCCAGCCTCCGAAGGGCATGCCGTGGTCGTACGGAACAATTACCTGGAAGTGGATGACGCGCTAGAGCGTCCGCCGATTCATTATTCTACGGTCATTTCGTCAACGAACACCCATGCTTTGCCACCGGCGCCTTTGTGCCAGGAGGGGCACACGCCGATGTTGACGACGCGCACCTTGACGAACCGTGCAGAGGCCCGGTCGCATGGTATCACAAAGTTCCTCGTGTCCGCCCCTTCGTCGCGGTCCGGTCCCTCCACAGCGAGCGTGCCGATCGCTCTGAAGTCCGTACCATTGTCAGAGACAGCGACCTCAAACGCCTTGGGATAGAAGATCCACGAGCCCTGCGCCTTGAGGCATCCGACGGTGACCCTGGTGACCGGCCTGGCTGAACGCAGGTCGATCACCGCCTCGCAATCGTCCTGTTCGAACCCGAGCCACGTCCCGTCATGGAAGTCTGCCGTTCCACGAATCCTGTCGATCAGTGACGGCGCACCCGTCGCGTAGTACCCCGAGCTTGGCTCGCGCAGCAGCCTCACCTCAGCGTCCATCACCCCGTGAACTTGTTCTCCGGCACTGCAAGCGGTGCGAGTCCCTGCGCCGGCCCGTCGAGCTCCAGCACCACGACGGCGTCATTGTCATCGACCGGCTCACGCGGCAATGTGATGACGACCTGATCTCCATCCTTGCGGAACTCAAGCGGAGCGCCGCCGAGCACGCGGACGCTCTTGATCTTCCGCTGCGGTATCACAGGCAAACGAAGTTCGTCCTGAGGAGACAGCAGGAGATGCACAAAGATCCGGTTTCCCTTGTTGGTGGAGGCCAGCCACGGGGTGGGTTTGAGCGGCCCGCCGGCAGCCCCGTAAATGCTTTCCCCGTAACGGGTTAGCCACTGCCCGACTCCCTTCAGCCTGTCGATCTGCCGCTGCTCGATCCGGCCGTCCATCATCGGTCCGATGTTCAGCAGGAGATTGCCGCCGCCGCCCACCGTCTTCGCCAGCGTCTGAATGCACTCCTTGACCGACTTGATCCTCTCGTTCGGTTTCCACGACCACTGCTGGCCGATCGTAATGCACGATTCCCAGGGATCGTCATTATTGAAGACCCCGACCTCCTGCTCCGGCGTCCCGAAGTCCCCCGCGAATTTCGCGGAGGTGGTCATCCCCTTCATGCCCTCGCGCCCCTTGTCAACGCGATTGTTCACCAGCACCTTGTCGTTCAGGCTCCGGGCATACGCATAAAGGTCCATCCCGTCCTCGTGTGTCCACGACGCCTCCCACTCGCCGTCACACCAGAGCATGTTCGTCCCGTAGTTGGTGATGAGCTCTCCAACCTGGTTCTTGAGGTATTGCCTGTAGACGTTCATGTCGGACGAGGCCACAGGACGCGGGTCACCGCCGTAGCGCGTCGTGTAGTCGGGGTGATGCCAGTCAAGGATCGAGTAGTACGTGCAGAACATGATCCCCTGCCGTTCGCATTCCTCCGACAGCTCCTTCAGGACGTCGCGATGGAACGGCGTGTTCATGATGTCGTAGTCGGTATACTTCGAATCCCAGAGGCAGAAGCCGTCATGATGCTTCGACGTGATGACAATGTACTTCATCCCCGCGGCCTTCGCCGTGCTTACCCACTCGCTGGCGTTGAACAGGGCCGGATTGAATTCCCTGTAGAGGCTGTCGTAGTCTTCGATCCGTACCTGCGGCCCGCGCGACCAGCCGATTTCCGCCCCGCGAAGAGTCACAGGTCCCCAGTGGATGAACATGCCGAACCGCATCTCCTGCCACTTCTTCAACGACGCAGCATTGGTCCTGAGGTTCGGGTGTGCTTCACCGCCGCCGCCGAGACGCTGCGCCGGAGCATTGGAGGGGACGAGCCCCAGGAGAAGAATGAGAACGATCATGCCGCGAGTATGCATCCGGTACCCCTTTCTGATTTCGAGTCTCCCCGGGATCCGGCCTGGACGGTGTCCCGGCGACCGGAGCTCCGTTCGCTTCCTCCCCCGGCGTCATCCCCTGCCACGCGGTGTCGTCACATGGGGAGATGCTGCTCAAGAAGGCGAACAACCGAGTCCGGACTGGCCGCATCCATCAACTGCTGCCGGAACTCTTCATGCATCAGCTTGCGCGCAAGGCTGGCGATGATGCGCAGATGCTGGTCACCTTTGGCGGCCGCCGAGATGGCAATGAGGATCAGGAAATGCACCGGGTCTTCGCCGGGCGCTTTCCATGGAACCGGCGTAGCCAGCTTCAGCACGGCGATGGAATTGACCGTGACATGCGGCGATTTGCAGTGCGGGATCGCCACGCCGAAGCCCATGCCTGTGGGGTACGTTTCCTCGCGCGCCCACACGGCTTCTTCCACCATGTCCGGGTCATCGACGCGCCCCGCGCTGTGCAGGAGGTCGACCATCTCCCGGATCGCCTCCTCTTTCGAGGCCGCCTCCGAGCTGAGGTGGACAAGCTCGGCCGCCACCAGCGCCTCTCCCCTCTGCGACGCGGCAAACCCCTTCAGCGCCCCCTCCACCTCCTCCGGGCTCTCCATCTGCAGAACGGACGCAAGCAGGGCCTCGCATTCGGGTACCCGGGAACGCTGGAGGACCTCTTTCACGCCGGGAATGAGCGAGGGGGCGAGGCTGATCTCGTCAATCCCGTACCCCAGGAACAGCGGCGTCGCGAGAGCATTTCCGCCCATTTCGCCGCACAGGCCTACCCATTTCCCGTGCCGGTGCGCCTCGTCGATGATCCGCTTCAGGAGCCGCAGGAACGAAGGATGGAACGGCGTGTAGAGGGAGCTGATCCGCGTGTTCGCGCGGTCAACCGCGAGAAAATACTGCGTCAGGTCGTTCGAGCCGATGCTGAAGAAATCCACGTCCCGGCAGAGCTGATCGATGACGAACGCCACCGAAGGGATTTCTACCATAATGCCGATGGGGATCTGCGGGTCGTAGGCAACCCCTTCCGCGTCGAGTTCGCGCATCAGGTCCCGCATCCGTGTTTTGAGCGCGCGGACTTCCTGCACGGAGCAGATCATCGGGAACATGACCTTCAGGTTGCCGGACACGGACGCGCGGAGGATTGCGCGCAGCTGGGTATTGATGAGCTGCGGATGGTCCGCATAGAGACGGGTCGCCCGGTATCCCAGGAAGGGGTTCTCTTCCGGCGGCAGATTGAGATAGGCAATCGGCTTGTCCCCGCCGATGTCCAGCGTCCTGATGATCACCGACCTCTCGCCTGCACTCTTCGCCGCCTGCGCATAGATCCGGTACTGCTCCTCTTCGTCAGGAGGATCGCTCCTGTCCATGAAGAGCATCTCGGTCCGGAAGAGTCCGATGCCTTCGGCCCCATGTGCGATTGCGGCGTCGACTTCGTCGGGGGACGCCGCATTCGCGGCCACCTCAAGCCTGCGCCCGTCTGCGGAGACTCCCGGCATGCCGGCAAACCGGCGCAACCTGGCCTTTATCTGTTCCAGCTTGGCGGTCTCGCGGGCGTAAAACTTTGCCACGCGCTCCGACGGCGTTCGAATCAGGAATCCACGGTCGGCGTCGAGAATGACATCTTCCGATTGGGTCACAGTCCTGTGGATATCCGCTATCCCGGTCACGCAGGGAATCCCGAACGAACGCGCAAGGATCACCGTGTGCGACGTCACTCCGCCGTGCGCGAGGACCAGCCCCTTCACGCGCCGCTTGTCCAATGCAATGAACTGCGACGGGGGCAGGTTGTCCGCCACACAGATCGCATCGTCGGTGAGTTGCAGCTGTTTCTCGGCGGAGGAACATTCCATACATCGAGGCGATAAGCTGCGAGGTGACATCCTGGATGTCAAGGATGCGTTCCTGGAGATACGCGCTGCCTGACTGCGCAAGCAGTTGATTGTACTGATTCGCCGCGTCGATGAGCGCCTCTCCGGCCGAACAATGCCGCAGCCGGATGATCTCCTCCACCCTGGCCGAGAAGTCGGGATCGCCCGCGATCGACAGGTGCGCCTTCAGGATGGCCTGCTCCACCCCGTCCTTCATGGTGACGACCTGCGCTCGCATCCTCGACTGCGCGTCCCGCAGCGCGCCGGTGACACGGGCGACCTCATCCTCGTCCGTCCCCTTCGCCCAGCCTCCCGGCGGCGGCTCGATCGCGCGACGGCTCAGCACGACGGCGGAAGCGCGGGCAATGCCTTTGCTCACGGGAGTCCCCATGTCAACCCGCACCTGCTCTCCCCTCAACGCGCGCGGGAGGGCTCGTGCCATGCCCGGTGCCGCAGCAGGGATCACCAGATCCTCATCGCAGCCCGGGAATACCTCGGTCAGGAATCGCCTCAGGGCCTCGTAGGCCGCCCCCTCGTCCTCCCCCTCAACAATCACCGCGCAGGGATCGCCCTCGCGCGTGATTGACCCCACCAGCGAGAGCGTGCTCTTTCCGTTGGCGCTGGCGCCGGTGGACCGGTTCACGAAGGTGATGGTGGATCGGTAGGCATTGGCTACATCCTGCAGGAGGCTTGCAGGACGTGCGTGCAACCCGTTCTTCAGGGGGAACACGAACGCGAATTCCAGGGCCATAGGTCAGACCGTGAGAAGGTTACCCGAGTTTCGCAAAGACGCTGTCGGGGGTCTTGATTGCGTCCTGCACGCTTATCTCAACGATTTTGATGTTCGCGAACCGTTCCTTGTTCCGGACGGGAATGCCGACCGCAAAGATCGCCACATCGGCCGCGTCGATCTCGTCCTGAGACAGTTCGTTTTCGATACCCATGGAGCCCTGGGTCTCCACCTTGATCGTGTGCCCGAGCTTCTTCGCTGTCTTCTCGAGCGATTCCGCGGCCATGTAGGTGTGCGCGATGCCCGTCGGGCATGCGGTCACTGCGACAAGCTTCATTGTGCACCGTCCTTCCGTTTTGCTGCAGAGAATTTCCTGAGTGCGTTGATGGTGAAGGCGACAGTCAGACGATCCAGCAAGGATCGCGATGACGTACATGATCCGGTTGTCGATCACGGGCAGCACGATGGGGCCTCCGTGCGGTGCATGATTGCCGACGCCACCGAGCATGGCGATCACCGCCCCGACCATCGAGCCGGCCATGATGGTGGGAATGACCCGTATGGGGTCGGCGCCGCAAAGGGGATCGCGCCTTCCGTAATCCCGATCATCCCCATCGCCAGTCCTGCATAGCCGGCCTCCCGCTCCTCATCCGACCAGAGCTTCTTTCCCAGAAGCGTCGCAAGCCCGAGGCCGATCGGCGGGATGCAGATTGCCGCGGCGCACGCGCCCATGACGGCGAAGTTCCCCTCCTTGATCATCGCGGCGCCGAAGAAGAAGGCCACCTTGTTTATGGGCCCGCCCATGTCGAACGCGATCATCGCTCCCAGGATCAGCGCGAGGACCACGCTGTTCCCCGTCCCCATGGCCTTCAGCCAATCCGAGAGGAAAGTCATGAGATCCTTGATCGGCGCTCCGACCACCCGGTACATGATGAACCCCACCACCAGCGAGGAGATGACGGGGATGACCAGGATCGGCATCACCGGCCTCAGGTACGGCGGGAGCTTGATCTTCTTCATGTACATGACGACAAAGCCGGCAAGGAGTCCGGCGACAATCCCGCCGAGGAAACCCGCGCCGACCTGACTTGCGATGTACCCTCCGACAAAACCCGCAACCAGTCCCGGGCGGTCGGCGATCCCGAACGCGATGTATCCGCCCAGCACGGGCACGAGAAGCGTGAACGCCGCGCTGCCGATGTCGAGGATCAGCTTCAGGTAGGGGGAGTCCGAGAAATCGGGTCCTGTCGACGTCATCGGGGCAAACGCAATGGCGACCGCGATCAGGATACCACCGCATGCGACAAACGGGATGGCATAGGAAACACCCGTGAGCAGGTATTTCTTCGTTTGTTCCAACGCCTTTGCCATTACGCTCCTCCTGTCAGTTGAGAACGATAGCCTGGAATTCCCGCACACTGCTTCTAGGCAACCCGGGATGCCGGATCAGCGACCCCTCGGGGTCACCGATCCCTCGGATCACCGATCCCTCGGATCACCGATCCTTCAAGACCACCCGGCTCGTAACGGTGAGCGTCACCGGACCCAGGATGCCCGACGTGATCGACCCCCGGTACCGTGTCGGGATGCTCGTGTAGTGATTGGCGGCGGTATTATACACGAGCACCTCGATGGAATTGTCGCCTTCGCGGACAGACTTCGAGATATCATAGACCCATGGGGGTGACACCCGAAGCCCGACGGTGCTTCCATTCACCCGGACTTCCGCCGTCGAAACGACAGACCCCAGATCGAGCTCCACTTTCTGTTTCGCCTCGTCCGCGCTCAGGCGTACCGACGTGCGATACCACGCTCCGCCCGAGTACGCATACAGGGCATCGTTCCCGGACCAATCTCCGATCTCGACGATGCCCTTCTCACACTCCAGACGCACCGGATCGGGGATCGCGGCTCCCCCGTAGTATCCACGTTCCTGTTGAATGCGTATGACGACTTCGACGGCCCTCGGCATTGCCCTGGTCGAGGTCGACCGTGTACTCAGCCGCCCCGTCATCCCTGAGGCCGCCCTTCGTCACGCGCACCTTCTCGCCCCCTGCAGTCACGTCGATCTCACCATGCGCGGCGAATCGCATTCGCTTCGTGCCCGGAGCCGACACAAACCTGTACACCCCCTCGGGGTTCTTCTCTCTGAACCTTGCATCGAACGGGAGAACCGTCGTGTCTCCATACCAATCCATGGCGAGCGGCTTGCCGGGATAATTCTGGTCCTGCATGCGGCCCGACCCGCCGGGACTACCCGCCCCGCGCACAACGAAGTACGTGACGCATGGCTTGTCGTACCACAGCAGGAGCGTGTTCACGCCGGCGTTGAGTCGAACGCCCTGCGCGGCCGTATCGACCGGGACTCCGTTGATACGTATCGCCACGGGACGGACGTGTCCCCGCTCGATCGCATACGTTCCTTCCGCGGGTGCAACGATGCCCGTGAAGAGACAATAGTAACCCCCTCCCTCTTCACGCTCGCGCTTCGTCGTCGTCCAATCCTGTGTCAGTTTTCCCAGCCGGATAAACTCCTCGTGAACCTCTTCCTTCAGGCCGTGATACCCCTGATGCCCGGGATCGCCTTCCACGCCCCAGCGCCAGGAGAACCTGTACGGCTGCCACGCATACGTCCCGCCATTGAACGTCACCGGAACATCGGGGTCAAACGCCTCCGCCTCTGGAATCGCGTTCTCCGGGATGATCCCGGGAAGCGGACCGAGTTTCCAGAACTGGGTTCCATACGAGGCGGACACGGTGTCCGGTTTCGTCCCGCCGGGAGAATTCAGCGGTCGAGCGGCGGACGCTGACGGCTCACTGTACGCAAATCGCCGCACCTCGGGGCCGATCAGCTCCTGTGTCGGCGGCCAGTGGAAGTCGCCCCACCGGTTGTCAAGGACGGGCTGGACTTCAAATTCCCACTCCCCGGTAGCGGCCTGGTCACCCGGCTGGAAGAGACCTCTCCCGCCAGGCTGTGCAGCGTGCCGTCCGTACCGGACCGCTGCTTCCACGCGCCCGGCCGTCGTGCCCTCTCCCCAGAGCATCACCTTCCCGCCCGTCATCGTCACCGAGTCGATGGCGGACAGCGTCGAGCTCTCCACGATCGCCTCATTGCTGCCGGGGCCAAACACGATCAACTGGACTTCGCGCTGCGACAGGGGCAGCCGCACGATCGTCCCCTCGTTCGAAGGACGCACCACATACAGGGGTCGGCGCTCGCCGGTCCACGGATCCCACAACTCCACCCTCCCTGTGCTTCGGAACAGGCACTCGGTGCCCGCGGGGAGGTTGTACACGGCGTAGATATCGCTGCCCGCTACGCGTCTGTGCATCACCCGTGGCGGGCGTCTTCGTCGCGCCAGCGGGATATGAAACGACCTCGAAATCCCGCGTGAACAACCCGCCCACGAGGCGACAGAGGCTGTCGTTGGAGACGGACTGATACAGCGCGCCCCCCCGGCTGTTCGACTTCAGCGGGGCAAATCCCGGCCGCGAGTGCCGGAGCATCGCCAAACAGGCCCGCGCGGATGGCGTCAAACTCCCTGTTGCCTCTCCCTTTCTCGCTGACTTCGGGAACGCTTCCGATATTCACCACCGTGCCGCCCGCTGCGATCAGATCGCGGGCTCTGGCAAGCGACGCAGAGCGGATGACCTTCATCGACGGGATAATCAGCACCCGGTATTCCTCGCCGGAGACCGCAATCGTGCCGTTCTTCACGGTCGATCGGGCCAGCGACTCGAAGTCGATGAAGTCGAAATCGATTCCGGCGTTGTACAGCGCTTCGCCGGCAGCGAACGCGGCGGCCACCGCTTCCTGTCCCCCCACGCCGGCAACCACCGGCTCGACCGGATACAGGATGGCGACATCGCACCTGTGGCGGCCCTGGGACAGGAGGTAGCTGAGGCGCTGCACGGTGTACAGGAACGGATCGATGTGCTGCCAGTACGGCATACGGAAATGATTGCATGGCGGCGCCCACTCCCACCAGCCGCCGTGGGTCGAGTAGTAGAGGCCGTGCAATGTCAGCAGATTCTGCCCCATCACGAAATTGCCGAACGTCGCATCGGCCAGATCGGCCGAGCTGGTTCCCCACCCGCTGCTGTGGAAGCCCTCAAGCCACACGCGCGGCCGCTCGTACAGGTGCGCGATGGACGAGGCGACCTTGTTCTTGACGATGTCCTGCATCAGAAAAGGCTGATCACACCCCGGCCCCTGGTTCCATCGCTGCGTGCGGAAATAATCTCCGAACTCGGCAACGTCCTTCCCCCGCCCGCCGTGATCGCACCCGAACGTCATCCCGCGATCCTGATGCCACTGGTAGAGAGGACGGAAGAAATTCTCTTCGCTCAGCGCAACCATCACGTCGTTGTAGTCGAGCCGGATCCTCGGGGTCTCGGGCCCCGTGTCGACAAAAAGCGCCGGCAGATGCGGCCGGATGTCGTATCCCTTTCGCTTCGAAAACTCGCGGGCGAAGGCGTCGTTCCAGATCGGGTACTGCAGCCGGAACCAGAGCTCGTCGGAGAAGAAGAAGTTGAGACCCTTCCCCGCCTCGCCTGGAAACCGCCGGGCAAACCGCTCGAAAAAATTGTCGATGTACGCTTTCCCGGACATTGCGTTCATCGGGTCATACGACGGCACGATGCGTTCCGCCCATACGCACGACACCATCCATGATCCGTCAGGCGGCGCCCATCTCAGCTCGCGGTCTTTCATGTGCCGCGAGAGGTCGGTGCGCGTTCCCGGGACAGGGAGGGAATCGCTTCCGACCTTGAAGGCGCTGATCGAGAGCGGCTCGCCGCGAAGCGTCCAGGCGAGCGGCGTGGTGCCGGCAACGAACCGCCTGTCGAACCTCAGCTCGGATCCAACGAGGTCAGGATGCTCTGCAAGTGCGTCATCTACATAGGATCCCTGTCCGACGCCGAGCGTGTAGTCGCTGAGGCTCACCGACATGCCCCTTTGCTTCGCTTCCTTCATGAACCATCCGAACAGATCCCACCACTCCTCCGAGAAGAGCTTCGGCTGGCTCTGCATGCTCAATCCCCAGATCAGCCCGCCGGAATCGGTGTGGGCGTAGTTGACCTGGAGCCCGACAACACCTTTCCCCTGCAGCTGATCAAGTTGCCACCGGATGCGGTCCCGCGTGAGGGTATCCCCGACCCACCAGTAGAAAGCGACCTCGCCGTATCCGCGGGGAGGGTTCTTGAAGTTCGCGTACACGTCGTCGATGGACGGGGCCGTACGGGGGCTTCCTTCCCCCGCACGCCCGGGCGCTTGTGATCCCGCCATGACGGCCAGCAGACAGCTCACAAGAAGGGCATATCGGCCAACGCGGCTCATGCCATACGACCTTTCCATCGTTCAACCTTTCCGAATGAACACACTCGCGGGCAGGCCCGCGCTCCTCAGGTCTTCCGCACTCGTTGTGTATTCAGCAAGGCTCCTGACACCCGCGATCCACCGCCCTGCCGCGTCCTTCTGCGCCGCAACAGTTCCGTGAATTACCGCACCACAATCTCGTCGACGAAGAGCCATGACGTGCCGCCCGCGCCGGGATGCCAGGATGGGCATTTCCCCGGGTTCCGGCCGACAACGCGCACGAACCGCGCCGCGACAGGTTCAAAGATGCCGGTCACATCCTTCACCTCAGGGATCGGATTGGCCCTGGGGGCGTCGATCGATGTCGACCATACGGTCTGGAACCGCTTGCCGTCCTCCGAGAGCGCTACCGTAACTTCACGCGGGAGGAAGATCCACGAGAACTGGTTCTCCAGGAACCCGCATGAGACACCTCGTACGGTCTGAACCTTCTGCAGATCGATCACCACATCCAGATCGGCGCCCTCGAACCCCAGCCAGGATCCGTCTGTGAAATCGAGGGATCCGCGCCTTCCATCCACAAGAGCGTCCGCACGGCCGCCGGCGTAACGAATGTCAGGCGGGTGCGGCGACCGTCAGGGATGCCCCGATTGCCAGATGCTGTGTTGCCTCCCGGACGACCTGCTTCCGGCCGGGAGCCCGTACGCCGGACCCTTTCGCGCCGGTCAGGCGATCCCCCAGCTCACTGCGCGCCTCCTCAGCCGCCTCCGTGAGCCGCGCGACGACATCAGGATGCTGGTCCGCCACATTCGTCCGTTCGCCGATGTCCGACGCGAGATTGTACAGCTCCAGGCCGACGCGCCGCGTGCCCGTTCGCCCCGGGAATCCGTCCTTCCCGGGCTCGAAACCTTCATAGGTCTGCGACAGGTGCGGGAAATAGAGCTTCCAGTCCCCCTGTCGCACGGCGCGCAACTCAGCGTCGTAGTAGAAGTAGTATGTTCTGTGCGGCCCGGCATCCCTGTCGCCGCGCATCACGGGGAGGATGCTGACCCCGTCGATCTTCTTTGCGGGGAGCGGCGCCCCGGTCACAGCGCAGATCGTGGGAAGAATGTCGATCGTCCCCGCCACGGTCCGGCATACTGCACCCGCCTCGATCTGTCCGGGCCAGCGCATGATGCACGGCACCCGTGCGCCCCCCTCGAACGCGGTCCCCTTCCCCTCCCGCAGGGGCAGCGCCGAGCCGGCGTGGTTGCCGAAGTTCAGCCACGGCCCGTTGTCGCTCGTGTAGATGACGAGGGTGTTCTCTTCCAGGCCGTTCTGTTTCAGGGCATTCATCACCTCGCCAACCGACCAGTCGACTTCCATCATTACGTCTCCGTACATCCCCTGCTCGCTCTTCCCCCGGAACTTCCCCGAGACGCCGAGCGGGACATGGACCATGGAATGAGCGAGGTAGAGGAAGAACGGATGGCCTCGGTGGCGGTTGATGAAGTCGATCGCCTTTTCCGTATAGCGGGTGGTCAGCGTCGTCTGATCATCGAGAGATCTGATCACTTCTATAACCTTCTCCCCCTCGATGAGCGGCAGCGGAGGATAGAACGCTTTCCAGCCTTCACGGGCCGGCTTTCCATCGAAGGCGACCGGCCACATGTCGTTGGAATAGGGCAGGCCGAAATACTCGTCAAAGCCTTGCCGCAGAGGGAGAAACTCGGGGAGATGGCCAAGATGCCATTTGCCGATGATCCCGGTCGCGTATCCCCGCGCCCTGAGGACGTCGGCGATCGTTTCTTCCTCCGGACTCAACCCGTGTTGAGCCCAGGGGCTCAACGCCCCGCCAATCCCGACCCGCTCCGCGTAGCATCCCGTCAGGAGCGACGCGCGGGAGGCGCTGCATACGGCGTGACTGACGTAGAAGTCGGTGAAGCGCACTCCCTGCTCGGCCAGCCGGTCGATGTTGGGCGTCTCGAATCCCCGCGCGCCATAACACCCGAGATCGGCGTACCCCTGATCATCGATATTGATGAGGACGATATTGGGCAACGGCCCGCCCGGGGTCGAAGACGACCACCAGGCGAACCAGCCGCCCACCGCAATGGCAAGCGCGCCGAGCCCCGCGCCTTTGATGATGGACCGCCAGCCCATTGATGGAGATGTCACGTACGGTGGAGGATCATTCGACAGTGATCTCGTCGCAGAACATCCACGGCTTGCCTCCCGCACCCGCGTGCCAGGGAGGACACACGCCGATGCTCGTGGCGCGCACCCGTATGTAGCGTGCGTTCACGTCCTTCAGTTGATGTCCGAACTCCTTCGTGCTCGGATCCTGATGCGATTCCGCGACGGGTTGCTCAGAGGTGCCGGCGGGGACGAACGTCGCACCGTCACTGGAAACGGCATATTCGACAGCCCGTGGGTAGAAGATCCACATCCGGGTATCCTGCATGAACCGCGAGCTCAGACGGCTGATCTTCCTTACCTGGCCGAGGTCAATGATCGCTTCCAGATCGCTCCCTTCGTACCCCTGCCAGAACCCGTCCTTGAAATCCCGGCTCCCTTTGAGGCCGTCCGCGAGCGCGTTGGGGCCGCCGGCGGGATAGCGATCGCTGAATGGGTGAGTCAGCGCGACGGGCCTGCCGCTCGACAATGACGGATAGACCTCCACACGCGCAACAATGTCGGACGCGATGCCCTTCCTGAACGCCCGCGCAGCAACGGTGGTCGGCTTGTTGAACGAGAGCTCCGCGTCGTATCGCAATGACGTCGCCGTCGGATCGCTCCCGTCCGTTGTGTAGTAGATGGCGGCGTCCGGGTTCTTGGTAAGCCATCTGCAGAATGCAGGCCTGCCGCGCCACGTCGTACCTCCCCCTGATCGAGACGGTCGGAACCGCGAGTTCGTCGAGGATAGGGGTCTGGATCGACTGCAGCTGATCCTGATCTTCCTGCAGCAGTTCCAGGACGACCACTTCATTCCGGCCTTTCCTCAGCCATGGCCCGGGGACATACAGCGTCTGCTGCGGGCCGACATACCAGTAGCGCCCGATACTGTGGCCGTTGAGCCAGACGGACCCCTTCCCCCAGTCGCGCATATCGAGGTACGTGTCGGCGGTGTCCTCGAGGGAGAACGTCCCGCGGCGGATCACGGGGCCGCTGTGCCGGCCAGCTTTCGCAAACGTCACACCCGAGACGTCGTTGAAGGGGAATCCGTACATGCTCCAGCCCTTCAACTCCTGACCGTTGAGCGTCACCCTCTCCGTAATCCCCTTCCTGTTGTCATTGAGGAACGGGCCGTAGTTGATTCGTCCCAGGTTCTCCACGAACAGATCCAGCGTGACATCGCCTGCCGGAATGTCGACACCCACGGAGTCCTGATTGAGGCGCCGGTCGAGGACGGCAACCCTCTTCCCGTTGACGACAACGAGCGCATAATCCCGGAGGCGGTCAATCTGCAGCGTCCCCTTCAGCGGGCCCTTCAGCCGTGTCCGGTAGAGCACATACCCGTACCCCTGGTGCAGGTCTTCGAACGACAACGGACGGTCTGCCACCGTCGGCGTCGGAAGATTCGAAAACAGGCCTGCGGATTCCTGGAGCGTGAAGCGCGGGATGGCGATCGTCCGCTTCGCCGGCGGAACCGGGGGGAGGACCACTCCGGGCGGCAGGTGCTTCTGAATCACCTCGCGGAACGCCATGTACTTCGGCGTGGCGTTGCCCGCCTCATCGATCGGCGCGTCGTAGTCGTAGCTGGTGATCTGCGGGGAGTATGGCATGGTCCTGTCGAAGTTCGCGCCGTTCATGAAGCCGCGCGTACGTCCCGCCATGAACCATGTACATATTGATGGAGATGCCGTTCTCCAGCACCTCGTCGAGCGTCTTCACGTAGGCCTCGGCCGGAACCACGTGGTGCGCCACCCCCCACGTGTCAAACCATGCGGGATACCACTCCGCGATGAAGTAGGGCCCGGCACCGTTGTGGTGTTTGTTGATCAGCTCCCTGACGAGCTTCACGTCATCCAGGCCGTTGACCGCAGGCAGCAGTCCGGGGAGATAGCCGGCAGGCATCTGCGTGGGACCGTCGCAGGTGTACAACTCCACGTCGAAGCCGGACTCCCTGATGATGTTCCTGTTGAGCGTCAGGTATTCCTTGTCGCTGTCGTACGAACCGTACTCGTTCTCGAGCTGGACCATGATGATATTGCCGCCCCTGGTGACCTGGAGCGGGACGAGCTGCCTGGCCAGTTCCCTGAAATACCGCTCGCTCAGCTCCAGGAACCGCGGGTCCCGGCTTCGCACCTTCATGTCTTTCTCGTTGATGAGCCACCACGGATATCCGCCGAACTCCCACTCCGCGCACGCGTATGGACTCGGGCGGATGATGATCCAGAGTCCTTCTTCCTGGGCGATCCTGACGAACTCCGCGACGTCCGCGTTGCCGCTGAAGTTGAATGTTCCCTTTTCCGGTTCGTGGTAGTTCCAGAAGATATAAGTCGCGATGGTGTTCAGACCCATGGCTTTGGCCATCCTGAACCGGTCCCTCCAGTACTCGCGTGGAACCCTGGCAAAGTGCATCTCCCCGCTGATCAGGACGATCGGCTTTCCGTCAAGCAGGAAATTGTTGTCTTTGAAGCCGAACGTGTGGACCGGCTGCTGCGCAAAAGCGGGCAGGAGGAATGGAACGACAGTGAGCAGCACGAGACCAAACAGTTTCATCTGGAGCCCCCCACTATGATTTCGTCAACGAAAAGCCACGCGTTCTGGCCGCGGCCGGAATGCCACGGCGGGCACAGACCGATGGATGCCGCTTTCACCCGCACAAACCTGGCGGGGGTCTTCGGGAACGTGGCCGAGAACTCCTTCCTGATGCCGGCGGCAGTCGAATCCGGCAGATCGTTCTTCACCGTCGCCGCCACCTGGAACGACGTGCCATCCGACGAGAGTGAGTACTCGACGCCCCTCGGGAAGAAGATCCAGGATCCCTGGTTGTGGAGAAAACCGGTCCGGATCTCCTGAAGCTCCAGCGTTGTTCCAAGATCGATCGTCACGTCGAGATCGTTCTTCAGAAATCCCTGCCACGTACCGTCTCTGAAATTGGTCGATCCCGTGACGCCATCCACGAGGCCGTAGCGTCCTCCGCCGGGATACTGCGCGTCGGGAGCGAAGACATGGGTCAGCTGCTTGCCGAACGCCGCATGGCGGACAAAATCACAGCTGGCAACGTGGGACGAGCCGACGCCGTTCTGAAAGGCGCGGGCCTTGACGGTGCCGGCATCCGTCAGGCTCACCTTGCCCGTGAATAGCGGGGATGAGGCCACCGGATCAGAACCGTCAAGCGTATATCGGATCTCGACGCCCTGTGTCGTTGAGGTAAGATCGAACAGAACACCGTTCCGCGTCGAATCATAGGAAGCTGTGACGGCGACGGCCGCCGTGACAATGGGCCAGTCGTCCGTCCTGAACGGAGATGCCGGCAGTCCGGCACGGTTGAAGAGTCTGGATTCCGACGTGTTGGAGAATGCGAAGCGGACTGCAACGGGCTCCGTAACCTTCGGGGAAGAGACAAGCAGCGTGGACACCGTCGATCTTCGCGTCGGCATCCACGAACGTGCGGTCCGGGCCGGCGATGGCGCACCCCTCAAGACGGTCGCCCTGAACCACGAGCCCGCCCTCGGCATGATCGAAGAAGACCCTGACGGCATTCCCCTCGCGCTTCATCGACCGGTACAGCGGACCCGAATACTCCGGCAGGTTGACGCCATACGTGCGAGCAAGCGCCCAGAGCGCGAGCCGCCGCCCGACTTCCTGCTTGTTCTTCGGATGGATGTCGTTGACATCGCCGATGTCCGCCGTGACAACCATGCCCGTGTTGGGCACGGTCAGCGTCTTCACCTGTGCTTCGCGAAGCAAGGCGGCGGCCATCGGCTCCTCGTAGTCGTACGGCGCGATCTGCGTGAAGTAGAACGGGAAACTGCCCAGGTTCCACGCATCCCGCCAGCCGGCGATGAGCGTGCCCATGAGCGTGGCGATACAGCCGCGCATCATTCCTGTTCGATTCGCCCTGATACCAGATGACACCCTTGATAGGGTAGTGGATCAGCGGATGAATCATCGCGTTATACAGGATGCCGGGCGTGGCAGGGCCACCACTCCGCCTTGTTCGGGGCGGACAGATAGAAAGCCAGCTCGGGAGGCTTCCTCAGGTCCTCGGGGCGAGTCCACACCTCGGCAGGCGTCCCGCCCCAACTGGAAGAGATCAACCCGACGGGCACGCTGAGCGTTCTGGAGAGTTCCCGTCCGAAGAAATACGCGGTCGCGCTGAAGTTCTCGACAACCTCCGGATCGGGCACACGCCACGCACCCGTGCAGGTGTCCAGCGGAACGCTTGATGTGTCCCTGCCAACAGTGAAGAGGCGGAGAGAGGAATAGCCCTCCTTCATGAGATCATCGTAGTCGGCCCGGAAGGGACCCGACCACCCGCCCAGCTCCTTGATGGTGAATTCCATGTTGGACTGCCCCGAGCAGACCCACACTTCGCCGAGCATGATATTCTTCAGCTCGATCCGGCTCTTCCCCTCGATCGTGATCAGGTACGGTCCGCCGGCCTTTGACGTCTCGAGCCGCGCCCGCCATTTCCCGTCGCTGCCGGCCGTGGCAGACACAGGTCGCCTTCGACCATCCGGCGGTGACCCTGATGGCCTCGCCGGGATCCGCCCAGCCCCAGAGTGTGACGGTGCTGTGCTGTTGCAGCACCATGTTGTCGCCGAACACCGGGGGCAGCCTGACTGCCGCTGTTGCGCTGGCGACGAGCGCCATAGAGCAGACCATGGAGAGACAGGAGAGAAGAGTCCTATGCTTCATCACAATCGTTCTCCGCCAACGCCGAATTGCCATACATCGGCTCGTGAACCGCACTATTCCGCGAAGATTTCATCCACAAACAGCCATGCGTTGCTGCCGGCCCCGTCATGCCACGGCGGGCAGGTGCCGACATTCCGGGCAACGACTTTGACGTACCGCGCTTTGATCTCTCCCGCACGGAAGGTGCAGTCTCTGACGACGACTTCCGCTGTCTGAGCCACCGGGTACGTCACATCGGGAAGAGCTTTCCATGTCTTGCCGTCGAGAGACACCGAACACGTGACCCGGGAAGGGAGAAAAATCCACGACCCCTGCTGCTGCAGAAATCCGGCCGTGATCTTCCTGATCGGCTGCGCTTCCCCGAGGTCAAGCGTGGCGATCATGTCATCCGATTCAAAGCCCAGCCATTTCCCGTCGTCGAATGCGGCCGAGGCGCGATGCCCGTCCGCGACCGTCGCGTCCCCGTGACCTGCGTATTTCGGGCTGTACTTCTTTTCAAACGTAATCCCCTTGACGCGTTTGCCCTCGATGAATCGCGCCTCGGACATTTCGATGCCCAGCTCGCCACCAACGGCCGGAAGCGCCCTGACCGTCGCCGAGCGCGTGAGCACGATCGGGGCCGTGTATCGAGCGGACTCAAGGGTCGGGGTTGTGCCGTCAAGCGTGTAGTATATGGCCACGCCCTCGCCGTCCGAGAGGAGCCGGACGGTCATCGAATCCTGAAACGCTCCTCCGTTCGGCTCTATCGTCACGCGCGGGGGAGCTTTGTACAGGCCGAAGGTCGACAGCGTGGGGCTCGTCCGCGATTCGTCGATGACCAGCCGGATCTTTGCCGCGGTCACCGCGGGGAACCGGAGCAGCCGCTTGTGCCCGATCGTTGTCCCCTCCGCCACCCGGGCCCACGTCGTGCCGTCCCATGCATCAATGTGGAAGCGCTCGACGCGCTGACCCACACGGATACACTCCTGGAGCATTGCACGGTCGAACGTCTGCGCCGAGGGAAGAACGTACTCGAGGGTCGCCGACACGACGCCCTCGTTCGTGGTCCAGTAGGTGCCGTTGTCGCCGTCGCCTGCCATCGCGCCGGCATGGCCCGGACGCTCGTCGGACGCCGTTACCGCCGCACCCGAGACGAGATTCTTCGCAAACGTCCGGTCCAGGATCGTCCGCATCCCCTTCAGGCTCTTGACGTCGTTCTCGTGGATGAGTCCGCGCTTGTCCGGCGGAAGATTCAGGAGCAGGACACTGTTCCTGCCGACAGAGCTATAATAGATGTCCACCAGCTTCTCGGGCGTCTTGACCCTGGTATCCTGATCCGCGTGATAGAACCACCCCGGCCTGATCGAGACGTCCACCTCCGACGGGTACCAGACGAGAGCCTTCGCGTTCTTGATCTTCTCCCTGCTGCCCAGGTCCTCGGCCATCATATCCCCCGGAACGAATGCGCCATCCACGGGATTCTGCTGCGAACCGCCGGCGATCGCCTCAAGGTTCTGCGCGACGTCGGGCACCACGCTCCACTCGGTCTCTCTGCCGTACCCGGATTCGGTCCCGACCCAGCGGACATCGGGGCCCATCACTGCAATCACAGAGTTCGGCTGCAGCTCCCGGATCAGCCTGTAGTACGATTGCCAGTCGTACACCTGGCGCTTCCCGTTCGGCCCTTCGCCGTTGGCGCCATCGAACCAGACCTCGGACACCTCGCCGTACCAGGTGAGCAGCTCGCGAAGCTGGTTGCGGAAGTGCTCATTGTATTGCTCCGAGCCGTAGGTCGGCTCATGCCGGTCCCACGGCGAGAGATACACGCCGAACTTCAGTCCAGACTCCTTGCATGCCGCTGCGACCTCGCCAACGACATCCCCCTTCCCGCCCTTCCAGGGGGAGCTCTTCACCGAATGGCGGTGTACTTGCTGGGCCAGAGGCAGAGCCCGTCATGGTGTTTCGCGGTGACGATCACCATCTTCATGCCTGCCTCTTTGATCACCCTGACCCATTGCCGGGCATCGAGATCGGTCGGGTTGAAGTTCGCCGGGTCTTCGGTCCCGAGACCCCACTCGCGATCGCTGAAGGTGTTCGTCCCGAAATGGACAAACGCGATGAACTCCATCTCCTGCCAGGCGAGCTGACGCGGCGAGGGGGCCACCTGCGCGGCCTTCCGGACCACCTCGTCCATCGTGGCGCCCGGCGAAATCAGGACGACATTCCGGGCTCCGGAGTGCGCCCCCGGATCCTGGCCGAATGCCGTCGCGCCGAACTGGAGCAGGATGAGAACCGACCAGATCCCCAGGAGGATTTCGAGCCTCTTCAGGTAGTTGAGGCTTCTCGTCGCCGTCGTGTTCACCATGTCTGTCCGCAAGTCCCTTGTGTGAGTTTCTCCAGTCGCTCCATCAGTGAGCCTTCCTCAGCCAGAACCGCTCAATCTCTTCGAGCGTCTTCCCCTTTGTCTCAGGAAGGAATTTCCACGCGATGATGATCGCCGGTATGCACATGACGGCGAAGAGAACGAAGACGCCTGCCCCGCCCAGCGTCTCCAGCAGCCAGGGGAATGCCTGTCCGACGACGAATGTCCCGCACCAGAGGGAGAGCGTGGCAATGGACATCGCTCTGCCGCGGATGTGGGTCGGATAGATCTCCGACAGAAGCGTCCAGGTCACGCATCCGAACGAGAACGCGAAGAACGTGACGTACACGAGAATGCACACCACCAGCAGAGGGCTGCCGTCCGACCCGGCGAAGAACACGCCTGCGATGCAGAGCAGCGAGATCATCATGCCGATCACCCCGGTGATCAGAAGCGGTTTTCGGCCGAAATGATCGATCTTCCAGAGGGCGAAGATCGTCGCGACGACGTTCATGATCCCGATGATCACCTGGCTGTCGAGCGATTCCGCCATTTTGAATCCTGCCTCGGCGAAGATTTTCGGCCCGTAGTAGATGATGACGTTGATGCCGGTAAGCTGCGAGAGGACCGCAATGCTGACCCCCAGGAAGAGCGCCAGCCGGAGTCCGGGCTCGAAGAGCTGGCGGATGGAACCCGTCTCCTCTTTCAGCGTCGCCTGAATCTCCGCAACCTCGCGCGCGGCCGTCTCCTCGTTTGTCACCCGCGCCAGGATGGCCCGCGCCTTGTCCGGGTACCCCTTGGCCGTCAGCCACCGGGGACTCTGCGGAATGAAGAAGAGCAGCACAAAGAACACGACCGCGGGAATGACACCCATCCCGAACATCCCTCGCCACACCTCGCTGACAACAACCCATTGAAGGAAGTCACCCTGCACCGATCCGCTCTGCGACCACGAGAGCAGCATCGCGTTCGAGTAGTATGCCGCGAGGATCCCGAGGGTAATGGCAAATTGATACAGCGTGACCATGCGGCCGCGGTATTCGGGAATCGAAATTTCGGAGATGTACAGCGGCGCCAGCATCGAGGCGACGCCGATCCCCAGCCCGCCGACGAACCGCGCGAGAATCAACGACACGTGCTCCGGGGCGATGGCGCACCAGAACGCCGAGGCGGCGAAGAGGAGTGCCGACAGGAACAGTGTGGCCTTGCGGCCGAACCTGTCCGCCAGGATCCCCGAGAATGCCACGCCGATGATGCATCCCAGCAGGGCGACGGCGACGAACCATCCTTCCTCGAACGCATCGAGGGCGAATTGCGCCTTCACCAATCCCACGGTGCCGGATATGACCGCCGTGTCAAAGCCGAAGAGAAACCCGCCCAGTGCCGTCACCAGGCACACAAAGAACAGGTAGGACAAATTCCGCTCGTGCGTTTTCGTCATGGAGGGCTCATGCCTTTGGTGTTGTGTAGAACGAACCGCCATATTCTGCTCCCACCCGGAACATTTCCAGAATGTTGTCGATGGGGATGCCGTCATGGAGCGAATGATCGGAAGCGAGGACATACCCCCCGCCCGGCGCCGCAATGTCAATCGCCTCCCGCACTTCCGCTGCGACGTCCGCCGGGGTCCCGTACGGCAGGGTGCGCGATGAATCGATGTTCCCGATCAGGCAGAAGCGGTTTCCGTATTTCTCCTTCACGGTCCGGAGATCCATCCCCGCGGTCCGCTGGAGCGGGTGAATCGAAGCGATCCTGGTTTGCGCGAAGTCGTCGAGGAAGCCGGTGATATGGCCGCAGGAATGGAGCAGCACCGGCACGTGCAGGCTGTCGATGTATTCGACCAGGTCGTTCACATACGGAAGGACGTACTTGCGGAAGTGCGCCAGCGACACCAGCTCATGGGTGCTGTCGCCGAAGTCGTCGCTGATCCACATTCCGATGCAGCCCGCCTCCACGGACAGCCGGGCGGCTTCCTTGTAGTACTCGTTCGAGAGCTTCAGGATCTCCGTGACAAGATCGGGCTCGTCGTAGAGGGCATAACAGATTCTCTCGTACCCCAACAGCATCCAGGCCGTATTCAGCGGACCGCTGACGCCGCCCAGGATGGCGATGTCGTCGTTCTCCGTCTCCACGGCTCTCCGGATTTCGGAATCGCGGCCGGGGAGCGTGGGGTCAGGAGGCCGGTACGTGCGGAGCTGCGACATCTCCTTGATCGGAAACTCAATGGGAGCGTCGATCGGCCACGACGCTTCGCCCTTCTGAAACGTCGTGCCCCATTCATCAACATAGACGTTCTCGGCAAGGAAATTCGGCTGAAGTCCCGTGAATCCGCCGAACGGAACCCAGACGCCGTCATGATCCAGGGCGAGCGCGCATCGAACTGCATCCCGTCCATTGTATGCGCCCGGCCGGGACCCCAGGAGCTTTTCATACAACGGCTCCTGGAAGAGAAAATCGAACAACGGCACCCGGTCCGGGATCCGCCGCTGGAGGGCAGCCATGAACCGTTCTTTGCGTTTCATTTCGGGGGGGTCCTGTCGGTCACGATTCAGCTATACCAGCCGTACTTTTCCACCAGTTCCTGAACGTGTCGCACACGATACTCCAGACAATCGGGCGGCACCTGGTCGGCGACGCCGAGGACATACCGGGGGCGGGATCGCATGATCTCCAGCACAACCCGGACATGGCGGTCGAACTCTTCGTCGCTCACCTTGGCCGTGAAGTACACTCCCGGAATGCCGCCCCAGAGGATCGTCCCGGGGTTGCCGGCCAATGCTTCCCATTGCTCTATCGGCAGATCGCCGACGGGATCGGGCGTCATCGCCTCGATGACGGTGACGCCGGTCGACGCCTGTTCCCGGAGAAGCCCCTTGAGCGTTCCATCCATATGAACGAACGAGTGTTTCCCCGCCCTGGCGATCTCCCCGATCCATTCCTCCTGGTAGGCGCGCATGTACTTCTCGAAGAACCGCCGACCGACCATTTCG
The DNA here is from genome assembly GCA_963701735.1 of uncultured Ignavibacteria bacterium. Taxonomy (GTDB): domain Bacteria; phylum Bacteroidota; class Ignavibacteria; order UBA10030; family UBA6906; genus CAWABB01. Next base: position 41,146 of record CAVPBI010000031.1, read on the forward strand.
GCGGAAAGATTCTCCGGGATCATCAGCACTTCCGCCGGGCTGTCAACGGCAATCCGCGCCGCCTTGTCGAACGACTGCCTTCATGACCGCAAGGGTTTCGGCGAATTCGTCGGGAGCCGCCGCGATCGCAAACGTCACGGCGGATATTCCTGCTTCAAGTGCCACGAGGTGCATGAACGGGCTCTTCGGCAGATAACAGAGGAGGATGCCCTGATCCCCGATCTGGCCCAGCCGCCGATGGGCGAAGTCGTAGTCCGGCTCCCAGGAGGTATGCGCATAGGCGTAGCGCAACGCGGGGAGATCGTCTTCCGACTTCACCAGGTGTTCAATGGGGGCTTCGGCAAACGATTCGGGGAGGTATTCCCAGCACTCCCGCAGGTTTCCTTTGGGAGTGACAAGTTCGCGGTACCTGCGATTGCCCTCCCGCCATAAGCGCTCCTCAAAATCCGGGACCCCGCGAAACGGGAAGTACCCCTGAAGATAGAATCCCACCCCGAGCGAACGATGCCACTCCAGGTACTCGTCGGATTCCTTGAACGTCCCCGGCCGCTTCCCCTGCCCTATCAGGCCCGAAGCCCAGTAATCCAGGTCTCCGAACCAGGGGACCTGATCCGGCTGCTTGCCGTTCAGCAGGGAGAGGATACGTTCTCTGGGGGTCATGGGACGATGCCTTCTCCGGGTGTCATGGTATGACCCCGGCACTGGTTCCGAGCGTGCGACGGACGATTTCCTCCCTCACCTGTCGACCACAATCTCATCCACGAACATCCAGGCCTTCTCGCCCTTCCCCAGGTGCCATGACAGGGCATACGCCGAGGTTCTTCGCCGACACCCTGATGTATCGTGCTTTCACGGCCGGCACCGGATGCGATACCGTCACGATCGATGTTTCCTCGGCGGAGGCCGCGGACGGGAATGTCGGTCGCTCCGACGGAGGAGAACGCCTTCCCATCCTCCGACACCTCGTACTGAACGCGGGTCGGGGCGAAGATCCACGCATGGTGATCCTTCAGGAAGTGCGCGGTTATCTTCGAAATCACGGTGACATCGCCCAGGTCAATCGTCGCGTCCAGGTCGTTCTGCTCGTATCCCTGCCAGTTCCCGTCTGCGTAGGAGGTCGTGCCCAGGAGGCCGTTCGTCAGCGCATAGGCGCCTCCCCCGCGTATACTTGCGGTACGGAAACTTCACGGTGACCGGCCGGGCAATCGCCGCGTGAACGAAGATGCGATGGGTCGTGGGAGCGCTCACAACCTCGCCGTTCTTCACCGAGACCGCCTGGATTTCCAGCGATCGGTCCGCCATGAACGGGCCTGCGTATTCCAGCGACGCGGCATTCGGCGTGGTGCCGTCGAGCGTATACCGGATCGGCGTGTCCCCTGATTCATTGGTCAGGCTGACCAGCACCTGGCGCCTGACCGTATCAAGGACAGCCGACATCAAGACGCTGTAGAGACTCCGCGCATACGTATACCCTGCCGCCTGGTAGCGGCGCAACTGCGGCTCGATCCGCGAGAAGAAGTGCTGCGGATCGCGGCGGTCCTTCGGCGACCACAGCACCTCGGACATGGCGGCCAGGCGCGGGAGCATCATGTATTCCGCCTGCCGTGCGTCGGGAACGAATTCCGTCCACAGGCACGACTGCCCCCCGAGGATATGAGCGGCCTGATCGGGGGCGAGCTCTTCGGGGACAGGCTCGAAGGAGTACACTTTGCCCAGCGTCAGATACCCCCCGCCCGCGGGCGGTTCGAACTCGGGCCGGCCCTGGTAGGCGTCGAAGTAGGCATGCGAATTGGGCGTCATGACCACGTCGTGCCCGAGCCGCGCCGCGGCAATGCCGCCGTCCGTTCCGCGCCACGACATCACCGTCGCCTCCGGCGCCAGACCTCCCTCGAGGATCTCGTCCCACCCGACCAGCCGGCGGTTCTTCGAGACCACGAACTTCTCGATCCGCTTGATGAAATAGCTCTGCAGCTCATTCACATCCGCCAGGCCCTCCGACACGATCCGCGCCTGGCACTTCGGGCATGTCCTCCAGTTGGTCTTGTCCGCCTCGTCGCCGCCGATATGGACATATGTTCCCGGGAAGAGATCCATGACTTCCGACAGGACATCCTGCAGGAATGTGAACGTGCTGTCGTTGCCCGCGCAGAAGATGTCGGTGATGGGCCAGAGGGCTCCCGTGGTCACGAGAAACGGACCGCCGGTGCAGGAGAACTGGGGATACGCGGCCAGGGCTGCCGTCGTATGCGCGGGCATTTCGATCTCCGGGAGGATCGTGATGTTGCGCTGCCGGGCGTACCGGACGATCTCCCTGATCTCGTCCTGCGTGTAGAACCCGCCGTACGTGGCCTTTTCTCCCGGCCGTTGAGGCTCCCGGACATTCCACTGAATCCCTTCACGGTCGGCACGCCATGCACCGACACTCGTGAGCAGGGGGTATTTCTTGATCTCGATTCTCCAGCCCTGGTCATCGGTGAGGTGCCAGTGAAAGACGTTCATCTTATGCATCGCGAGCATGTCGAGGAACGTCTTGATGAACTCCTTGGGGAGGAAATGCCGGCTGACATCCAGATGCGCGCCTCGCCAGGAGAACCGGGGTTTGTCCTGGATCGTGAGGCATGGAATCGTCCACTTCACGTCAGCCGCCGGCGTCGCGCCAAAGACCGCTTCGGGGAGCAGCTGGAACAGCGTCTGTACCGCGTAGAGGTGACCCGCGTCGGAACTCGCCCTGACGCGGACGAGGTCGCGCGTTACCTCGAGCGTATAGCCTTCCCCGCCGGATGCCGTGTCTGCGGTGTACTCGAACACAATGGCATTGGCCCGCGGTGCCTGCCCGCCCACGCGCACCTTCAGCGGAAAGCCGGTGACTGTGCGCAACTGGTTGGCGAACGAGGCTGCAGGGAACGGCGCCTCCGATGCACGCGGGACAACGACGACTTCTGTCGAGGAGGTGATCGTAAACGTCCCGGATCCGGGCGTGCACTGCTCGACGCGCGGAACGATCGTCAGGCCTTTGTCATCCGACATCGAACTCACTCCTTCCGGCGCAGACAGCGCTGCCAGGGGTATCGCGAGCAGCACGGCGGCAACAAGGCGGGATTTCACGGTCAGTCTTCCCAGAGCCGTGAATCCTGACTGATGTGCCACTGCCGGGTCGTGCCGTCCGGCAGCTTCAGAGGCATGGTGGCGACGAATCCGCCTTCGGCGGGGCTGAGCGTGAGGCCCTCAGGCTGCGTGTAGCCCGCCGGGAGCCAGGGACGAAGCTGATCCAGCGTCTGTGCCCACTCCTTCGTGGTGTCCTGGTATGTCCTCTGGGCGTAATACACCTCGTGCAGCGCACACTTCACAGCCCAGGCAGGATCAGGTCTGGAACGTCGCCTGCCCCGGCTGTTCGGAGGAGAACTGGACGTAACCCCAGAGCTCCGGGCGATGCATATCGACAACCCACTGCGGCGACCAGACCCAGTTGTCTTCCCGCTTCCCGGCGACCTTGCGGTACGATCCACCGGCGATCTCATGGAGCCATTCCACGCGCGAGAAGTTGATGCGCCACTGATCGCCGTCCTGCGGCGGAGCAGGGCGGTGAGCGTACTGCTTCAGGGCGCTCCACGGCATCGCGATCTCGACACTCCAGCCGCTGTCCACATCCGCGGGATTGTTGATCGTCCCACGGACGTGCACGGCCGTCTTCAAGCCGTCGATATTCCAGCCGTCAACGGCGCTGCCCTTGTCTTTGTACGGCTTGGGAAGGAACAGATCCCACACGGTGTTCAGGGCGTTCATCTCGAACTCGTAGTACTCGTGGTTGTCACCGTTGGGATCGATGAACACCTCGAAATCGTTGTCGATGAATATCACCGTGTCCCGCCTGGTCAGCGTTGCCCAGACATGCGGTTCCTGCAGTTCGGCGCCGATGTAGAGGTACGTATCGTCCCAGGACATCTTGGCCCGCGTCCTGAACCGGGGCTTCGGCCGTGCGTCACCCTCGATGTCGTTGAAGTCATCGGTCCACGGGGCGGACGTCCAGGCCGGCTCGGTCAGCTCTCCGTCGATCACCAGGGGCTGGGCGGCCTTGGACGCGATGTAACCCTTGGGATGGGGCTTCCCGGGGGGGAGGGGCTTTCCTGCTGTCTCATCTCCGCCCTGACGGCAGCCAATACCCACGACGAGAAGGAATACGAAAAGAGCGAGTGGCTTCATGGTCTCTTCCAATGGTTTGAACATCATTACTGGCCGCTGACGAACTCGCCGGACTGCATCGACCAGTCCGGGCCAAAGAAACCGGTCAGCACGATCCCGGCGTCGTCTTTTTCCTTCACATCGGAGGTGAACACCGTGAGATCCGGCAATCCAAGTCCGGGCTCCAGGTACATGACGGAATTGGAGAGCCTGAATCCTTCGATGCCGGTCCCTGAGACGACTCCAACCGATGCATGATCGCTTCCCGCGCGGGGACGGACGAAGATGCAGCAGGCATCCGGACGCTTCACGGTCTTGCCGCCGACATCAATGCGGTCGCGCTCCACGGTGACCGGACAGTCGGGCAACAACGCCTTCCACAGGCGGTGCGTCGTGCCGTTCCCGTACAGGACCACGTTCCGATCCGGCTCCTTCGAGGGATCGAACTCCGTATCCGCAAGCACGTCCACCGACGCGTTCCCCTGATACCACAGCTTCTCGGCGTCGTACCGTGCGCGCTCGTACGCCCAGCGGTTCTCCTGTGGCGTGCCTGCCGTGCCGTACACGAGAGCCATCTTGTTCCTGAACGCCTCCTTGAAGGTTCCGTTCCGCCGTGCGTTCTTCACGGAAGCGGACGGCACGCTCACCTGACGCCACTTCCCCTGTTCCTTTCCGAGCCAGATCCCGTCGGTGGTGACGTCGGCGAGACGCACCTCGACCTTCTGACTGTCCAGCTCCACGGTCGCCGTTGCGCCGGGGCGCAGGACCCGCTTCTCGATCATGAGGCGCGACACGTTGGCCGTGACGCCCTGCACCAGGTTCAGACCCGGGTCGAGCGCCAGGCGCGCCGTGCTGAGTTCGAGCTGCCGTTCCTGCGCGTCGATGGCGAGCCAGTTGTCCCGGGACGAAATGCCGGGGTTCGCGGTCGTGAATTCTACGGTGCGGATGCGATCCATGCCCGGCCGGGCGTGGCGGGCGAAGAAGTCGAACATCGGCCTCCAGTCCACGCAGTCGCTGCCGGGGCCCGGCCAGTTGTCCCACCAGTGCCCCGCGTCGGGCTGTTCGTAGTACACATAGTCCTTGTGGATCGGCTTCAGTTTCTCGAGCATCTTGTACGACTGCTCGGGGAAGACGTTATCGTCCTTCGCCCCGTGGATGACGTAGACACCGAAGTGGCGGTAGTTGTCCGCCAGCGAGAACAGGTCGCTGGTGGATTCCACCCGGCGCAGCATCCGCTTCACCAGCGTCGTCTCCGCCGGCGCGTTGGCGAACCGGTAGGAATGGAACGTGATCCACCCGGCGCTCGGCCCTATCGCCGCGAACTTGTCCGGATAGGTGGCGCTCATGAACCAGGTCCCGTGGCCTCCCATGGAATGCCCGGTCAGATAGACGCGGTTCTCATCGATGTTGAACTTCTTCTTCGCCAGCTCCAGAACTTCCAGCGCGTCCATCCGTCCCCAGTCTTCCCACGAGAACCCGTACGGCCGCCTGTTTGTCGCGGCAACGACGACTCCCCACTTCTTGGGGGCGTAGGAATTGGCCTGGTTGAATGCCTCGACACCCGCGCCGTGGAGCGACAGGAAGAGCGCCGGACGATCCCGGAATCCTGCGGAATCCTGCGGGGTGACCGCATAGTATTGCACGCTCCCGTCGATGCCGCTGACGAATGTCTCGCGCCGCACCTCCTCCGGGCCGACGACACGGAGCGTGATCGTGACGGTGTCGACCGCTGCCTTCTTGCCCGACACCCTGTCGACGAGCTCCAGGTACACCGGGATGCTCCCCTTCTCCTTGCGGGCGGCAGTCTTGATCTTGAACGCCAGCTTCCGGACGCCCATGGCCGGAACGACCGGGACATCAACGGTCTCTCCTTTCCCTCCCGCCACACGGCAGACCAGGGCGTACCCCTTGAGCGCGGCGTCGGTCGAGTTGATGACGGGGATGCCGCCCCATGCGTCCGTCGCGGCCCCGACGATCACGTCGGGAATCGTGAGGTCCTTCGCATTGAAGGCGACCGGCTTCGCGGCCGGCACGAGCCTGACCTTCATCCCTCCCCTGGCATAGCGGAAGATGAGAAGGTTCTGCCCCTGGGTGAGCTCAATGGGAATCCTGGAGTAGTCGAAACGCGGCTCCCATGGGTCGGGATTGTCCGTTTGCTGGTAGGGATTCCCGGACCGCAGCGTTCCGTTCACCAGGACGATGTCGTGCCCCATGCCTTCCAGGATCATTCTTGCGGGTGCATCCCGCTGGATGGTGACCGCAACATACCGCTCGCCCGGAGGCGCCTGCGGGAACCAGCCGGCGGCATCGGGCGTGATGCGCTGCCACGTCACCTCGGTCCCATCGGCAGCCCGGGCGGGCTCTCCCTCTTTCGGAGCATCGGTCCGCGACCCGGTGAGCCACGCGTCCAGAGGCGTGCGCGGAATGACGGACGTTACTGTCCGCCGCGGAAGCGCGATGCCCAGCGCTTCACGCACGATCAGCGTGTCGGACGGCCCCGCGGCGATTGCCGGCGCGGCAAGCGCGGCCAGGGCTGTCAGAAGGAATGTGTTTTTGATGATGGTCTTCATGGTCATTTCCCGGATGTACCCTGTGACGGAATGTCTCCCTCGAGCGCGGCGTCAAGAAGGTCCTGGATGGTGGCAGTTGCGAGGCCGACCGCCGTGTCCGCGGCGCCATAGTACATCTTCACCGGACTGTCGGGCAGCGCGAATCCTTCCGCATCGTACTTCTCGACGATCATGCCGCTCGGGAAGACGACGTTGGGAACCTGTCCCGCCAGCTCATAGATCTCTCTCGGCTCGAGGATGTTGCACCGGCAGCGTCCGACGACCTTCGCCGGGTCGTGCAGGTCGAGCAGCATGGCGCCGGCCTGGTAGATGTTGCTGCTCCCGAAGTGGCCCGCCACGCCGTGGTACACGTGCAGCCACCCCTGCCGGGTCTTGACCGGCGGCGGGCCGGATCCGATGAACTCGTCCCAGTAGTGGAACCGGCCGCTGATGAGAGCCGCCCGGGGCTGCCAGTGGATGAGATCGTCGGATTCCGACAGCCAGATCGTGGTCCCGGAGGTCGGACCCGCCTGGTGGCGCGCCTTGTTGGGCCGGTCCATGCGCAGGTATTTCCCGCCGACTTTCTCCGGGAACAGAACCCCGTTGCGGATGTCTTCGGTGGACGTGATGCCGAGGAATTCAAAGGACTCAAAGTCTTTCGTCGCGCCAAGGCCCAGCTGGCACCCGTCATCCATATCGAGGGCGAACATGATGTAGTACAGGTCGCCGAGCCGGGTGATCCGGGGGTCGTAGATGTGGTAGATGCGTTCCCGCACCTTTTCGATCCCCTTGAAATGGACGATCTCCTTCGACACCGTGAAGCGCACGCCGTCGGAGCTCCGCGCCACCATCAGCACGGTCTCACGGGAACGGCTTTGCACGCGCAGCATCAGAATCACGCCGCCGTCGAACGCGATGGCGCCGGGATTGAACACGGACGTCACGTCGCGCAGGAAGGGCGCGCTCGCCTGGATGTCGCTGCGGGTCAGGATGGGATTTCGCTCGTGCCGCCGGATCATTGATGCTCCTTTTCTTCAGACGTTGCTCCGCCTGACGACAAAACCGTCGTCCTTGTGGTCGCGGGTCATCGTGCTGAGGCGGTGCAGCATGTCCTTGAGGTCTCGCGTGCCCCCGATGGCGAACCACACGATCACCAGGGCGGACACCACGATGTTGATCAGGATGAACGTGCGCCAGAACGACATCCACGCCTGATCGGAGACCTCGGACGTGAGGTTGAAGTAGCTGCCGATCACAAACACCAGCGTCCAGGCGAACGTCCAGGTATACGCGCCGATATAGATGATCTTGTCTCCCCGGGTGAACTCTTTGCCCATGCCGAGCATCCGGAGTCCCTTGACCGGAACCTCCTCGATGATATTGGTCTCCTCCTTGATGGCGTACTGGCCCCGGTGCAGCATCCTGTCCATATCGAACGCGCGCTTCCCTCCGAGCAGGGACACCGCGATATAGACGAGCGAGGAGGAGAGCATGGCCAGGCCCCAGAACTGCTGGCCGTTGATGAAGAACCCGGGGTCGACCTGCTTGATGATGATGCCGCCGACGGCGACGATGGATCCCGTCAGGAGGGCGCTCCAGGCGGCGGCTGTGGTCCCGCGCTTCCAGTAGAGGCCGCCGATGATCACGGCTCCGGATCCCCCGGTGAAGATTGCGCCGGTAATGGCAAAGAAGAGGAAAATGTACTCGCTCTGCTGGAAGATCAGGCTGAAGAAGAAGATGAAAATGCAGACGCCGAGGATCGACAGGCGGAGCGCACGGAGGTGCTGTTCCGGCGTGAACGGCTTGTTGCGGAACGGCATCACGACGTCCTGGATGAAGATGGCCCCCCACGAGTGCAGGTACGTATCGTGTGTCCCAATCGTCGCCATGAGCATCACGGCCGTCATCGCGCCCATCATACCCGGGAAGAGAAGCTCTTTGAGCACAAGTGGTACCGTGAGCTGGCTCCTGATGGCATTCGAATCCAGGCCGTCGAGCACCGCGTTGACGCCGGCGGCCTTGTCCGCGAAATCGGCGTGGTGCATCACCGTGTACGCGATGATCGGGACGAACACCAGCATCAGCCATTTGGGGATGTCGCGGTAGTTCCCCAGCACGTCGCCCATCTTCGCCTCGTGCGCGCTCTTGGCCGACGAATTGTAGCCCTGCGTCCCCTGCCAGGACATCTTCCCGTAGATCACCCCCGCCATCCCGATCAAGAAATACCAGAGGTTGAAATCCTCGACGTTGCTGGTCTTGTAGGGATTCAGGAGGGAGGCGTCTTTGGGAGCCGACGACAGCGCTTCATAGATGTGCGTCCAGTCGACCATGAAGAGCAGGATGACGATCAGGACGAGAAACACCGTATTGGCGAAGACCCCCTGGAGGAACTCCGTGATGAGCACCGCAATCTGCCCGCCGGCAAAGACGAAGTACAGAGCGAGGCCGAGAAAGAGGATCATCACGACCGGGAACGTGGCGATCTCCATCCCCAGGACCTCGAATGACAGCGGAAGACCGCAGAAGTAGATGAAAAACCTCCCCCCCACGGCCGGGAAAATCCCGAAGTTGATGATGCCCGAGAGGAAGGCAAGCACGCCGGCAAACATGCGGAACCGCCGGCTGTAGCGGATCTCGAAGAACTGGGCCATGGTCAGCGCGCGGGTCTGCCGGAACCGGTAGAGCACCCATCCGGACACCGTGATGGCGAGCAGCACAATGCCCATCGTGAACTCCCACCAGCGGAGGGAGAACCCCGCAACGTAGTTCATCTCCCACATCCCCACGATCGTGATGGAGCCCAGCGCTGACATCCCCTGCGACATGCTGATCATGTAGCGGCCGCCGGTGCGGCCCGCCGACAGGAAGTCAGCGACGCTTCGCATGTAGCGCTTGCTCATGCCGACAACAACGATGAGGAACGCCATCGACACCACGACGATCGCCCAGTCAAGAAAGGTCAGACCCATAATTCAAGCTCCCCGTGCAATGAATGTGCGCAGCGCACTCGTGGAATGCGTCCAGCATCTCACCCCAGGGGCCGTGCGAGGATGTCCGGCCGCTCGGCATGCAGGCGCATGATGAGCTCTCCGAACAGCGTGTTGGCCCAGGCGAACCACGACCGCGTGAAGCGTGTCGGGTCGTCCTTGTGATACGACTCGTGCATGAACCCTGTCCCTGCGTGGGACCCCTTCAACATGCGGAGGCAGCCGAGAATCTCCGCTTCGTCGGTGCTGGTCAGCGCCCGGACGATAATCGACATCGGCCAGACCATGTCCAGCCCCACATGCGGGCCGCCGATCCCTTCGCCGGCGGTCCCGCGGAAGAAGTACGGATTGTCCTCGCTCAGGAGGAGCGCCCGCGTGGCGCGGTACGTGGGGTCGTCCGGCGCGCACCATCCGAGATACGGCAGCGACAGCAGGCTCGGCACGTTCGCATCGTCCATGAAGAGCGCGTTCCCGAACCCGTCCACCTCATACGCGTACACGGGCCCGTGCTTCGGATGCCGCACGACCGCATTCGCCGCGATGGCCTCCTGGAGCTCGTCGGCGAAGCCGGTGCACTCCGCGGCGAACGACCTGTCGCGGACCTCCGTCGACCAGATCTCGCCCAGGGCGCGGAGGGCCACGACGGCGAACATGTTGGCCGGCACGAGGAACGGATAGATGCAGGAATCGTCGGAGGGCCGGAACGCCGAATGGATCAGCCCGCACCGCCGCGACGGGTTGCCGTAGCCTCCCATGGGCACCGTATCGTACCAGACCGCCGTCCACCGCTGGAACTTGTACGGACCGATGCCGTGCTTCCGCTGCTGCTCCCGGAGCGTCCTGACCGCCAGCATCATAGCCTTCTGCCACGTCTTGTCGAAGACCGACGCATCGCCCGTGGTTTTCCAGTAGCCGTGCGCGAGGCGGACCGGATAGCAGAGCGAGTCGATTTCGTACTTCCGCTCGTGCAGCTCCGGCTTCATGTCGGTGAGATCCTTCACCCACTCGCTTGTTCCGGGCCCGTCGTTGAACGCGTTCGCGTACGGATCGATCAGGATGCACTTCGCCTGTCGGCGGATGACCCCTGCGATCAGGTCGCGCAGCCGCCTGTCGTCCCGCGTCAGCGGGAGAAACGGCCAGACTTGCGCGGCCGAGTCGCGCAGCCACATCGCCTCGATGTCGCCGGTAATGACGAACGTGTCGGGTTTGCCGTCGACGACGCGGTAGCGGACCGTGGTATCAAGCGTGTTGGGGAAGCAGTTTTCGAAGAGCCAGGCAAGTTCAGGATCGGCGATCGCGTTCGTGAGCCGCGCGATGGTAGCCTCGACGGCGTCGCTCACGAACTTCCGCCGGGCCGGGGGAGGACGCCGGGAGAGATAGTCCGCCACGTCTTGAGTGCCTTTCAGGTTATGCGTGGACCAGCTTCCTGTACCAGCAAAAAGGGCGCCCCAGATTCAGCTCCGAGGCGCCCTGAGACTTCACCACCGATCACACGGCGGATCGTGCACTTACTTCATCAACACCATCTTGTACGTGCTGACAAAGTTGTCCGCCTTGAGGCGATAGACGTACATGCCGCTGGCAAGATTCGCGGCATTGAAGTCCACCGTGTAGCTTCCGGGAGCCATGGTCTGGTTGACCAGCGTGGCCACTTCCTGGCCCAGCAGGTTGAAGACCTTCAGCTCGACGTTGGACTGCGCCGGGATCGAGAACGCGATCTCGGTCGACGGGTTGAACGGGTTGGGATAGTTCTGCGAGAGGCTGTAGCCTTCGGGCAGCTCATTCACCCGCTTCACGTCGGTCAGGAGCCACGCGGCTTTCTGCGTGGGGAACCAGTTCAGATCGCCGAGCGCGAAACCGTCCGTGCCGGCGCTCTGGAGAGCCGTGTTGGTGTACGCAAGGCCGGCAGCTTCAGGAAGCGGCCACACCGCCGGATAGAGCGTGGGGCTCGGATACGTCCAGCGGGTGTCGATCGTGCCGACGCTGATCTTGTGGACATACAGGATCAGGGAATCGAGATGGTTCGTGATAGCTGGCAGGGAAGCCAGGATCGGCTTCGAAGTTGTTCTCGACCTTGATGTTCGGGGAGAGCACGCCGGCCAGGTTGTCGATCGTCCACTGCGCATACGCGCTGACCCAGGTGGGCGGTACGAGGGTTCTCTTCACCCACATCTTCTGGACCGGCGCGTTCATCACCGGGACATCGATGCTGTCATACTTCACGGTCGTGTCGTTGTAGGCTTTGTAGAAGTTCGTCAGCTTCTCCGGCCAGAAGTACGCGTTGTTCCGGACATCCAGAACGCGGTTCGCCGGGTTCAGCATGTCGAGCGTCACGCCATTGATCCCGGATCGACATACGCTTCGGGGCCGGTGAACGTCGCATTGTTCCAGAGGTCGGACCAGTAGCTGACGCTGTCGTTCCCTCTGAACTGGATGAGGGGGCTGGACGCGGTATCCGGATAGTTCAGGAACCACCCGCCGATGACGTGGTCGGGGTTTCCGCCCATGGCATGCATCGCGTAGAAGATGTTGTTCCGCATCCGGTTGTCATACGTCTGCCGGATCAGGAACGGGTTCACCGTGCCGAACACCATCGTATTGTGGTCGAACTGTGCCCACGGGGCAGTAGCCGCGGATCGACCAGGAATACGAGTTGTTGGCGAAGAACGTGTTGTTGATGAACTTCACGGTGTCCAGAGCAATCGGGGAGCCGGTCATGAAGGGCTGCCCGCCGAACCACGCACCGGAGTGCTGGTGGTTCCGGAAAATGCAGTCCTGGATGTCCAGCTTCGTCCACTGGGCCGAGCCGATCCTGATGCCCGCGCAGCTGAACCCGTCAAGGATCACGCCGCGCATGGTCAGTTTCACGCTGTCGGCATGCATGCGGATACCGTCGCTCCAGCCGAGCCAGTTGTTGTCGGCACGCTGCGAGAGGACATACAGGTTGGTCAGTGACACGTTGGCGCCCTTGCCGATGAACTCGAAGAAGTGATCGATCGACGAGTTGTCGGTGAGGATCGCGGGCGCAAGGACCGGCGGCCGGTTCGTGCCTGCCGTGGACGTCATGTACAGGTTACCGTTGACCTTGATGGGCTCGGTGACCTGGTACACTGATCCGCGGTTCAGCCGGTAGACACGGTCAGGATTGGCGCGAACGCCCCCTGCCAGCGTGTCGCTGTTGATCACGGTGTTGATATTCCCGGGGGGAACCGCCGCGACATCAAGCGTGTCGGGTGCGGCTGCAACCTCCGGGGGCATTGCAAAGGCCACCAGGCCAATCAATGCCAAGATGAAGACCATTCCTTTCATCGTAAAGCTCCTGCAGAAGTGGTGAATGAAGCGTTTATTAGTTGAAGCGGGGTACGTCACAAAGAATATCGCCCTGCGACCTCCTCTTGTGTATGGTGAGTGGAATTAGAACCTGAAGCGTACGCCTAAGTCTCCGGCCATACCGTACAGCTGCTCGTTTGCGGTAAAACCGGTCTTCTGGTTGATATCGACGTCATTCTCGCTGGTGATATTCATCAGGTTGAGATAGAGCTGCATACCCAGCCAGGGAAGCTCCTGCTTGAACGAAAGATCCCAGCGGGTGAACGGAGCGGAATTGACCCGCTGCTGCATCCAGAAATCGGGACGCTTGAAGATGTTGTCCTGATACAGCACCGACAGCCGGACCGAGAATCCCATGTAGTCATACCCGAGCGCGACGTTGAGAATGTCGTTGGGCTGGTTGAGCAAGCGGGTCGTGTACGAGGTGTCGTTGACCACCTGCACGAGATTGCCCTCCTCGTCGTAGGTGTTGGTCAGCTCGCTCTTCGGGTAGCCGGCCTCCGAGAAGATGTGCGTGTAGTTGATGTTGAACACGATCCCCGAGAACGGTTCCGGCAGATACCAGAAATGCGTCTGCCATTCGCCCTCGATGCCCCACAGATCGATGACAATCGGGTTGTTGATGTACGTGTTGAACTCGTACAGCTGCGTCCCTCCCTGCGGCAGATCCGGATACTTGCTCAGATCGGTCTCGTAGGTGTGGGAGAAGAACACCAGGTCCTTGATCCGCTTCCTGAACCCGTCGACGGCCAGCAGGCCGATTTCATTCGAATGGACCGAAAAGACGAGGTCCAGGTTCTCCGACGTGGCGGGCTTAAGGTTATGATTGTTGTAGTCGATGAAGCCCGTTCCGATGAGATACCTGGGGGTGATCGAGCTGTAGTCGGGGTAGTTCAGGGTGTTCGTGTACGCGAAATGGATCTGCATCCACTCGAGCGGATTGTACCGGACGTGCACCATCGGCAGCCAGAAGCCGTGCGAATGGGCGATCGTCGTGTCGCCTCCCTGGAGGCCGCCGGGGACGAGCATTCCCCTCATCGCCGTGTATTCCGTCGTGAGATTCTGATACCTGACGCCCGGAACGATGGAGAGGTAATCGAAGATCTTGAACGAAATCATCGCGTAGCCGGCGCTCTTGTCCTCGAATCCCGAATAGTCGTTGATGGCGGACCCGAGTCTTGTTGACCTGGTACCCTTCCAGGGAGCTCGTGCGCTTGGCGATCGGCAGCATATCCCACATCAGGTTGATGTCGGTGGGATACTCCAGATGGTAGTCGCCGTTCAGAAACTCCCCGTAGTCATACCCCTCGTCGATGAAGTTGAGGTAGCTGATCCGCCCGCCATACATGATCAGGCCGGGAAAGGCCTGCTGGATCGCCGTGACCACCGCGCCGCCGCCCGAGTACCCCTGGTTCCCCGAGCCGGAGTTGTAGTCATAATTACGGGTACGGTGCTGATACATGCCGCCGAACTTGAGCTTTGCTGCCAGCCAGTCGGCAAGCGTGAAGTCCGTCTGCAGGTCCATCGCCCCGGTCAGCGTACGCTCCTTCGAGAACACCGACGATGTCGAAATATCCATCAGGCCTGCCCGTGAGGCATCCGACTTGACGTACGAATCGAGGACGTCCGGGCGCATCTTCGTCAGATCGCCCATGTTGGCCAGACCGATATTGTCCTGGTAGAAGTTGAAATACAGGTTTTCCGGATTGATGCTCTCGGTATAGCTGTGGGACAGCTTCAGATCGACATGGAAGATCGGGATATCCTGCTTGACGGAGAGGATATTGGTGATGACGTTCAGCTCGTTGTTGTTCTCGCCTGCCTCGAAGTAGAGAGAATTGCCGGCCGGGTTGATCGCCTGGCCCCGGTTGAGCTCCTTCGTGTCGCTCGAGCTGAAGAAGTTCGCGAACCCGATGTCGCCGGTGGAATGCACATAGTCCAGCACCAGCGACGCGCCAAGCCGGTCGCGCTGCCTGTACACGTCCCTCAGATTCATCGATGTCAGGTCCGGGATGCCCGCATCACCGTGGGTCTTGTCCCTCAGGGTGTACCCCACACCCAGAACATTGGAGCTCAGGTTGCGTCTCTCCATGGACCCCTGCACGAACACGCCGAAGTCCTGCTGGTCGAAGAACCGCTTCTCCAGGGAGCCGACAAACTTGTAGTTGTCGTAGTTCTGTTTCAGATTGGCGTAGCCGCCCTGCACCCACAACTCGCCGAGCGGGACCCATGACGACGCCGCCACCTCGTCCGAGCTCAGTTCGGTCTTCACCGCCTTGCGCATTCCGAAATTCACGACGCCGCCGATGGCCGTGGCATCCATGTCGGGCGTGATGGCCTTGGTGACCTCAATGCCCCCGAGCATCGAGGACGAGATCATGCTCAGGTCACCGCCTCTGTCGCCCAGCGTGGCGATGGTCCCTTCCTGGGCACCTTTGTCGCCTGAGGTAATATTGTTGTTCGAGGCGACGTTGCTGGGCATCTCGACGCCGTCAATGGTGATCTGGTTGTACTGGGGCGAGAGGCCGCGGATAACGACCTGCGAGCCTTCGCCGCCTGTCCTTACCAGGGAGACGCCGGGCAACCTGCCGACGGACTCGGCGGCGTTCGCGTCGGGAAGCTCCTGAATTCGGGCGCGCGAAACGACGTTGGTGATCGGGATCGCCGACAGCTGCTGGTTGATCGCCTCATTCTGGCCGGCTGCCTGGGCCGTGACAACGACCTCCTGGCCTTCGATTCCTATCGCGACAAGCCTGATTTCCAGCTTGACGGTCTCCCCGTCCTTCACCGTGACGGCAATCTCTTTCTGCTGGTATCCGACGTACGTGGCGCGGAGCGTATACGAGCCCGGCGGCACGTTCCGGATGGCATACTTTCCGTTGACATCGGACGACGCGCCAAGGCTGGTCTTGACAAGCAGCAGGTTCGCCCCGGGCAGCCCGTCTTTTGTCTGGGAGTCCTTGACACTCCCTTCGATGTTGCCGCTCGCCGCGAGCGCGGGGGAAGCCAGGAGTGCTGACATGAGGACACATACGAGGGAACAACGGAGAATGCCGCGTACCAATGTAGTCATACTGTTCTCCTCGGGCAATAAGTGGTTCGATGCACTGCAGCTACGAGGTGGTGGTCCCAAAGACTTTCTTGTACGATATGGCGGCCGCGCCGAGAACGGACGGCAGCTCGCCAAGAGACGTCGGCAGAATCGTTGCATGGTCGAGCTTCCCGTAGAATCCGCCCTTCCTCACACCCTCGACGATCGCAGGATACACGAGATCCCAGGCTCCGGTGATCTGACCGCCGATGACGATGGTATCCGGATCTACAGCTTTGATGATGTTGGAAATGCCCAGGCCAAGGTAATCACCCATTCGCACGAGCTCCTCCCGGGCCACAGCGTCCCCCATGGCGGCTGCGTGGATGATCTGCCGCATCGTGACCTTCTCCGCTTCCTGATGGCTCAGCTTCCGGGCGCGCGCGTACCGCGACACGGTTGCCCGCTCCGATGCGTACGCCTGCCAGCATCCGCGATTTCCGCACTCGCACGGCTCGCCGCCCTCCACCAGCGTCACATGACCGAACTCGCCCGCAAGATGAGCCTGCCCCTTCAGGACGACGGAGTCAATGACGATGCCCGCACCCACGCCTTCGCTGACGGAGAGAAACACGAAACTCCCGAGGGGTGACTTGTGACGTCCGAAAAAGAGCTCCGCCACCGCCGACGCCTTCGCATCGTTTTCGATGGCGACGATGCTCACCTCAGGGAAGATCTCGCGAACCAGCGCCCCGAGATCGAGATCCTTCCACCCGAGGAAGGGAGCGTACTCTACAATAGACTGGCTGGCGTCCACGACGCCGGCAACGGTGATGCCGATGCTCTGCAGTCGGGGAAAACGATGCTGCTTGCGCGCGGTCTCCAGGTGAGTGATGCAGGCGGACACGAAATCCCGCACCGGACTCCCGTTCGTGGGGACGTCAAGCGTGTGCCGGATCGTTCCATCGATGTCGACAATGGCCAGCCTGGTGACTTTGGAGTCGAACGACAACGCCCCGACCAGATGCTTTCCTGTTTTGAGGTGCAGGTTGAGAGGCTTGCGTCCGACGACGGTGTTCTTGACGAGCTCCTCCGCAAGGAGATCTTCTTCCAGGAGACCGTTGACGATGCTCGACACAGTGCTCTTGTTCAGGCTGCTGACCCTGGCAAGGGAGGCGCGGGAGATCGGTCCCCGCTCTCGGACCAGGTCCAGAACGAGGGCGCGGTTAAGGCTCCGCACAACGCGAGAATTCATCGTCGCACGGCGCTGCTGAAACAACCGACTGATAGTCGTCATTCGGCCGCGCCTAGATATCCGTGTGAGAAGCTCGGCAAGTGAAACTGGTCTCGCGGGGCTTCAAGTACGATTGACGCAAGATCGAGGGCTAACCGGAAGGGTTAGTTTGTCATCGCAACAAACTCGGTCCTATAGTACCACAACTCATTGAATATGTCAATACCTCCACGAAAAATGGCGTCATTGCCGCCCTCCGTCACCCCCCTCTGTCACCCTCCGTGCACCTCCCCCACCCCGCGGGCCTCCGGCCCACCCAACCCCGGTACTCACGGGCGTCCTTCCCGCACCCGCATGCCCCCCCTCTGCCTCCGGTCCCCGGCGGCCCATCGCCTGCTTCCGGCCTTGAACTTCGCGGTCTTTTCACTATCCTCCACCCTCCGGTCTCCCGGGCATGTCTCCCCCGCTTTCGGTTGGAATTTCCGAAAGCGCTCCGACCGCCAGGCACGGGATCGCCCGCTCCGCCATCGACCGTGAAGCGCATTGCCCTTCCCCCACCACCCGTTCGCTCAGAAGCAGACGGCACTTGCCCATACCGATTCCCCTCCGTACTTTGCGCTGAGGCACTCTCTCATGAGGGTGCCCGGACAGGGACAACGAACACTAATGTAGGAGGAACCAGCGGTGAAGAAGATGCTACCGATCCTCGCCATGGTAACGCTGGTGGCTGTGATTGCTGCGACATCTGCATTCGCGCAGAAGACTTCCAACCTGTCAGGATCAGTCAAGGACGCCCAGACCGGTGACGGCCTGCCGGGAGCGAACGTGCTCCTGGTCGGGAGCGGAATGGGAGCGACGTCGGATGTCCAGGGCAGGTTCGTTGTCCGAAACATCCCGGCAGGCGCCTACACTCTTCGCGTCACGTACCTCGGCTACGAGCCCATCAGCACGTCGATCACCGTTCAGGCCGGGACCGACATGCGCAAGGACTTCAAGCTGAACGCTGTCGCGATCGAAGGCGAGACGATCGTCGTGACGGCGCAGGCCGCAGGGCAGGACGAGGCAATCAACCGGCAGCTCTCCTCCATGCCGGTCATGAATGCGGTGTCGGCGGCTCGCATCCAGGAACTGCCCGACGCGAACGCCGCAGAATCCGTCGGCAGGCTGCCCGGCGTCTCCCTCGTGCGCACCGGCGGCGAAGGCTCGCAGGTGGTCGTGCGCGGACTGTCGCCGCAGTACAACCAGGTCACCATCGACGGCGTGGAGATGCCGAGCGACGTGGCATCCGCGAACAACCTGACGTCGGCCGACAAGGGCGCGCAGGAGGGTCAGTCGAATGTCCTCGGCGATCGCGGTGCGGACCTGAGCATGATCTCGTCCAACATGCTCGGCGGCATCGAAGTGATCAAGGCCATCACGCCGGACATGGATGCCACGGCCATCGGCGGCGTGGTGAATTTCGGTCTCCGGAAAGCGGCGATGGCGCCGGCAGGCGCGGAGGGGGCGATCGTCAGCGGGGACGCATCGCTGTGGCCGAGGACGGAGATCCGCGGCTCCGCCGGGTACAACAACCTGAAGGACTCGTACAACGACTACAAGCTCTCCGGGTCCCTCGAACAGCGGTTCTTCGAGCAGGCGTTCGGCGTGTTCATCCAGGCGAGCGGGGAGCAGCGCAACCTCAGCTCGAATAACCTGGGCGTGGGATATGTCCTGAACGACAAGGACCACGGTGATGCGGGCATCCCCGACCTGAATTCGATCAACCTCACGGATGTCTATCGAACGCGGAACCGGGTCGGCGGAACGGTCGTGCTGGACTACCAGCACGACCACGGCGAGATCGGGCTGATGAACTTCCTCAGTTCGAGCAAGACAGAAGCGTTGAACAGAGGTCAGGTGATCTACCCCGTGCGGGATCTCCTCTATTATACTGCGGGCGAATCGAACAACGAGCTGCAGGTCATCAGCAATCTGCTGAGCGTGAAGCAGGACCTCCCGATCTTCCACGTGGACCTCAGGCTCTCCCACAGCTACTCGCAAACCCACAACCCGGAGGACCTCGCGTTCCAGTTCACGCAGTACGGCGCCGGGTACGCCAACCTGCCAAACATCACAAAACAGCCGCCGAAGAACATCTTCGGGTACCTCAGGCCGAACTCCGCCCAGTCATCCCTGGCCGAAATGTCGACCTCCGAGACCTGGTCCAAGGAGCGGACACTCACCGGCAGTCTCGACCTGCAGACCGACATGTCGCTGACGCAGGGACTGTCTGCCAAGATCAAGTTCGGCGGGATGTGGCAGCACCGCACGCGCGACTACAACTACGACGTCTATTCAGGGACCGGGTGGCACGACGACGGCCTGGTCACCAACCTCACGGCCGTGTACCCCGACCTGATCCTCACGCTGGGCGACGTCGGATTTCAGAACTTCGTGTATGACGGCTACGACTATGGCGAGTTCCTGAACGGCGAGTACAGCCTGACGTACCCGATCAACATCGACGTGATGTGGGACTATCTGCCGGTTGTGAAGAGGACGAGCCAGCTCGGAGACCGGGGCGGCTATCAGCTGAACGAGCTGGGCACGACGATCAACGACTACAACGGCACGGAGGACAAGAGCGCCGGCTACGCGATGGTGACATTCAATATCGGCGACCAGATCTCCGTCCTGCCCGGCGTGCGGTATCAGAACCTCACGACAGACTACACGGCCGTGAGGGGCATGATGGTCCCCGGGGGCATCCAGGGAGGCGACACAACGGTAACCCAGACGCACGGGTACTGGCTGCCGATGGTGCACGTCAGGTACAAGCCGCTCGAGTGGCTGCAGCTCCACTTCGCGTACACAAACACCCTGAACTATCCGGACTACAGCACGATCACGCCGCGCTATCTGATCGGCACGGGGTACATTTCCTACAACAACTTCCGGATCAGTCCTGCCCGCTCGGAGAACATCGACCTCGTCGTCGCGTTCCATTCCAACGAGATCGGCCTCTTCACGCTCAACGGGTTCAAGAAGCGCATCGAGGATCTGGTGTTCTTCTCCAAGCAGTACCTCACCGACCTGAGCGCCTATCCCGATCTGCCGCAGGGCGGGACGCAGCTGTTCGAATTCAACACCTACGTCAACAATCCCAACCCCGTCGATGTCTATGGCATCGAGACGGAGTGGCAGACGCACTTCTGGTACCTCCCGCAGCCGTTCAGCGGACTCGTTCTGAACGTCAACTACACGCACGTGTATTCGAAAGCGACCTATCCCAGGATCCAGCTCGAGAACGTGTACGATGAAGAGGGCAACCTGACGCAAACGGCGAAGGACGCATCGTATACGACGAGGCTGCTGAACCAGCCCAACGATATCGTCAACGTCAACCTGGGGTTTGACTACGAAGGGTTCTCCGCCCGGATCTCGATGCTCTATCAGGACAACATATTCAAACAGCCCGACTTCTGGATGCAGAACCGGGTCTTTTCCGAGCAGTACATGCGGTGGGACCTGTCGGTCAAGCAGAACCTGCCGTGGTTCGGGATGCAGATCTTCTTCAACATCGCCAACGTCACCGGCGAGGACGAGCTGGACGTGAACCAGAAGACCAACTACCCGGCGAACGAGCAGCGCTACGGGATGTCGGCCGATCTGGGAATCCGGATTCTGTTCTGAGCGGCGGGAATCGCGGCGCGAACGAGGGTATTACCGGGCGTGCTGCCCGATCTGTGACCGGAGGTCGAGGGCGGCCTGATATCCGGGAGCCAGGCGCAGCGATTCATCGAGCAGCCTGAGGGCGGAAGCGGCGCTGTTCCGCCTGACCTCGATGAATGCGAGGCCATACAGCGACTTTGCCCGAAGCGTGGCAGACGCCGTGCCGGCGTCACCGGCTGCGACAATCGGCGCGAGGCGGCGCTGCGCCTCGTCGTACTGCCCTTCCTGAATCAGCAGGAACGCAAAGTCGACGCTGGCCTCGACGAATCCCGGCTTGAGGGCGAGCGCGCGACGGTACTGATCGATCGCCTCGGATGTCCTCCCGACATTCTCGAGCGCCGTTGCAAGGCCGTAGCGAAAGAGGTAGACCCAGGGGTATTCCTCCACGAGCGCTGCGAGCGCCGTCACCGCGGCGCTCTCTTTCTTGTGGCGGCGCGCCTTGTCCGCGTACTGAAGGCAGGCGTCGCTCCACCCTACCTTCCCCGCATACACATCCTTCACGAGCTGCAGCTCCCAATCCTCGCACCCGTCGAGCACGTCTCGCCGGCGCGGCATGTCCTCGAAGGGCCATCGCGATGTCAGGGCGCGCACACTGAACGCCCCGTACCCAAGGTCAATCCACGGGACGCTCAGGCTGTCGGCGTTGAACGGGAGCAGCGGGGCTGCCTGCCGGCCGGGCAGCGCCGGAATGCGCTCGCGCACGATCGCCTGCACGAACGTCCGGGCAATCAGGTCGTAGCCCGCGAACGTCGGATGCAGATGTTCGCAGAACAGCGTGGTGTCCGTGATCCCGCGGGGAGAGCCGCGCCCGCATGAGCGAATCGATCGGGAGCACCGGGACCGAT
This sequence comes from uncultured Ignavibacteria bacterium, assembly GCA_963701735.1. Taxonomy (GTDB): domain Bacteria; phylum Bacteroidota; class Ignavibacteria; order UBA10030; family UBA6906; genus CAWABB01. Next base: position 63,012 of record CAVPBI010000031.1, read on the forward strand.
TCCCCGCTGCCGACCCGGCGAATGATGTCGTTGACACGGCCGGGAGCCCGGAACTTCAGCAGATCGTTGTCCCGTGCGCGCTCGAGGAATCGCACGGCACTCGCGCTGTCTCCGGCAGCAAGGCTGAGGCGCCCGCGCCAGTAGAGATAGTAGGCGTTTGCAGAGTCGGCGGCGAGACCTCGCGCGACGAGCGAGTCGGCCACGGCAAACCGGCCCGAGGCAATCGCCGCTTCGAGAGCGTCGGGACGCGCGTCGGACCGGGGAGCGAACGGGGGGAACATCAGATTCGAACTGATATCCCCGAGAATGACCGGAACCCCGCGCTCCCGGAACGTGTGCACGATGTCGCGAAGATTCTCCTCAAACTGACCGAAGATACGCTCGGCCTCCGGGCTGGCGAGGGCTACCTCCGCTCCTTCCGACACCTGACGCATGAGGTTCCGCTCTTCCCCGCTCTTCCTTCCGCCAAGACCGCCGACCCACCGCTGCACCTGGAGGACGAGCGGCAGACGCCGCGCGCTGTACTTCCACGGCGTCAGCCCCGGGAACTGCCGATCCAGCCACGAGGCGCCGATCCCTTCTGGGCCATAGAACTCGTTGTGCCCGGTATAGATGAGGACGACATCCGGCTCCAGCTCGAGGAACTGCGGGACCATCACCCGGATGACGTTGGTATTGATTGCGGACGCGCCGAGGTTGACGACTTCGATGTCCAGTGCGGGATAGAGATGCCGGAGCTGCTTCCGGACGAGCGCCGGGATGGTCGCCGCGTACTGAAACGGCACACCAAACATCGACGATTCGCCGAGGCAGAGAACGCGGAGAGCATTCTGGCCCTTCGCTTTCCGGACATACGTGGACTTCAGCTCGGGGATGAGAGGCGACCCCGCGGGGAAAAACGGCGCCAGGTAGCTGCGGTTGATTTGCCGGAAGGCGATCCCCTCTTCCTGAAGCTCCCGGGTGAACGGGATATCCAGCGAGGGGTCGAACCGAGGGAGCAATAGATTCGCAAGCCAGAGCACGCCGAATACCGCGAGGTAGGGGAGTGCGAGAAGAAAGAACCGGCGTTTTCGGGATTGCCTGGCCAGGGGGTGGCTCCGATGAATCGTGTAATGAATTTTCGAACTATAGCCAACCCTCCCTTGAGTTGCAAGCACACCCCCGATTCATGTATCAGAATCGGTTCTATCACGTTTCGACGCGCTACCCTCCCACCGTACTCAGGCGGGCCAAACACGCGGAGAGTTGGCTAACTCTCACGTCCTCCGTCTATCGTGTCCTCCGTCCATCGGTTCTGTGCGTTGCAATAATCTGTTGCCCTCCCTACCTTGGGACGCGCAAGGCCGTCCCTGGGCGGCTCTTCACCCTGCATTGACATCTTCCGGGCATCTCCATGACCACCGAGCACCCTGACAGACCGAAGGGCCGTGCGATCATCCTCGCGGCGGCGCTCGTCGTCGTCCTCGCCGGCCTGAAAGCCGCCGCACCCCTCATCGATCCCCTGCTCCTGTCTGTGTTCATTGCGATCATCGCGGCCCCCGCCGTGGGCTTTCTGATGAGGCGCAGGGTTCCCGGACACGATCGCAGTGATTCTCGTGATCCTCCTGGTCATCACCGCCCTGGCGGGTGTGGGGATGGTGATTGGGACCTCGATTGCCGACTTTTCCCAAGACATCCCGCGGTACGAGTACCTGCTCACGACCCAATCGAACTCGCTCATCGACTGGCTCCGGGTCCAGGGCGTCCGCGTGCCGGAGGGAGGCGTGTCGGCAATGATCGACGCCGGGAAGATCTTTGAGCTTGTCGGCGGACTGCTCTCGTCGATTGCGAGCATGCTCGGCGACGGGCTCCTGATTCTCTTCACGGTCCTCTTCATCCTGCTCGAGGCTTCGACGTTCTCTGCAAAGTACGCAGCGATGTTCGGCGACAACATCACCGCGTCCGAATCCCGGCAGAAGTTCCTGAAGACCGTCAAGAACTACTTCATCATGAAGACCGGCATATCGCTCGCCAGCAGGAGTGGCGGTTGGTGTCTTCCTCTGGATCCTCGGCGTCGGTTATCCCATCCTCTGGGGGTTGCTGGCGTTCCTGCTGAACTTCGTGCCGACGATCGGTCCACTCATCGCCCTCCTTCCGCCCGCATTCCTCGCGCTGGTGGACACCGGTCCTTCGAGGGCGGTCGCGGTCGTCATCGGCATGGCTGATCATCAATACGATATCCGGAAACGTGCTGGAGCCGAGGCTTCTCGGAAAAGGCCTCGGCCTCTCCCCCCTGGTCGTCTTTCTCTCCCTCGTCATCTGGGGCTGGATCCTCGGACCGGTCGGCATGGTCCTGTCGATTCCGCTGACGGTGACGCTGAAGGTGGCTATGGACAGCAACCCGGACACACACTGGATCGGAACACTCCTCGGAACCGGCCGTGCGGCCAGCGAGGAAGTCGCGGCGTGGGAGAGGATGTCGAAGAAGGGGTGAACCTCCTGAGCGACCGGGGGGATTCCGGCGGAGCGCACGCCATCCCCGCGAGGGTCTCCTGAACCACTCCATTACCAGTACAATCGCACAAGTGTGCCACCGGGACTCACCACTGCAGTCAGCCGGTATTCGAGCCCGCCCGGACCGGCAAGCCGGAAGCGGAATTGTCTGAGCCCACCGGCAGTGTCAACATCGACGCATTCGATGGCTGTGGGGAAACCCCGGGCAAAGTACCAGTGCCACAAACCCCTCCCGTTTTCGCTCTCCATGTACATGCGCAAGGGCTTCGAGCAAACCGGGGGCAGCGGGTTGCCACTCTTCACTGAGTCGATGACGCTCCTCACAACAGCTCCCCACTTCTCTCCGTCCGGGGACTCATGTCTCCGAGAAGGATACCGGAGGTCCGGAGCGTGGATCGCCAGCAGGTCCCACGCCAGGCGGTCGACCGGGGCATAGTCCTGGCGATTCATCAGGACGATGATGCTGGTGGTGTCATCTTCCACATGTATCCACGATGAAGAGAATCCCGGCGTGCCTCCGTTGTGAGAGGTGATGCGTTTCCCGTGATAGGTGCTGAAGAAGCGTCCGCCGTAGTATCGGAAGGGGTGATCAGAGTACGGGGCTCTCACCCTCCAGTTGAAACCGGCCCGGTCCGAGGGGAGCGCCCTGCGGTGGACGGCCCTGAGAAAGGCAATCATGTCCTCGCCCGATACGGCCCACGCTCCCCCGGTGAACGCAAGGACTACGGACGCAGAGCCATCTCACGCAGAGCCATGTCCGGGCTCATCGGGGTCTCGAGTCCGAATCTGGTCGTTCCCGGCAAACGGAAGAGGCCCGGGATAGTGCCCGAGCCTCCCTCGTCCGTCAAGACTTCCCAACCCCCAACGGGGGGGTACAGATGTCTCTATCTTAACAGCAGGAATGTGCGCGTCTGGATAAACGTCCCCGCTCCGCTCCTGGAGTCCCTCCCGGAGGCAGATTCCAAGCGCGGGAAGTCCACAGGGCGGACCTGCATCCGGTAGAAGTACGCGCCGCCAGCCAGTCCGACGGCATCGAACGCGACCTCGTGCACCCCTGCATCTCTCCTTTCGTCCACCAGCACTCTCAACTCCCGGCCCAGGACGTCGTACACCGTCAACTTTACATCACCCGCGACCGGCAACTGGTACCTGATCACTGTGGTTGGGTTGAAGGGGTTGGGGTAGTTCTGATACAGTGCATGCTCAGCCGGGATTGGCCGGTCCCCGTCAACAATTCCCGCCAGCGGCGCCGCCAAGATGCTTTCGCAGGCGCCGAGATCAGGATTCGAGCCGGTCGGGCTCGGGCGCTCCCGCCCTGCAAAACACGTCCGAGGGGCACGATACCAGACCCCTGATACCTCTACGCTGTCAATACCCGCGCCGATGCACGGCGAAACGGTCGAAAGGCTGTAGTTGTTGCCAACAACGTCCACGAAGGAAGGATCGCGATCGATGTTGTCTTCATAGAGCCCTGTATAGTTGGCTCCGGCACCGGCTCCTCCAAATCCTTCCTTTCCTCCCTGAATGTCGCAGTACAGAAAATGCGGATCGGAATAGCTGTCGAAAAGACTGACTTGTTGTGCGCCCGTATTTCCACATATGATATTATTGACAAGGATTGGATCGGAATTCACGTCACATGAAATGCCGCCTCCTCCCCCACTGGCAATGTTGTAGGCAATGGTATTGTTCAGGAGGATTGGGTTCGCATTCGTCCAGCAAAAGATGCCACCGGCCCATGGAGCTCGATTACTAAAGACGATATTGTTTTCAATCCGCGGACTCGCGCCCACTTCGACGGAAATCCCCGCTCCAGCTTCGCCAGCGGAATTATCGTGAACGACATTCCCGGAGATAGTCGGGCTGCCACTCCCGTACGTCACGATAGACCCGACCCACCCTCCCGAGTTCCCCGACAAGACATTGTTTGATATGACGGCTTTGGGACTATAGACACATGCTATTGCGCTCCCCTTTGAACCACTGTTGTGTGTGAATGTGCTGTTCGCAATTACAGGTGATGCCTTATAGACATAGATCGCCGGCCCAGCTGTGGGAACGGGTGCCATTTCCTCGCCGAATTGCAGGTTGAACTGAAAGAGACATCCAGAAATCAAGACCTTGTCGAACTCCCTGATCATGATTGCACCACCACACTTATCGAAACCGTACCCCGTGTTCGCTTTGCCGTTTCGCAGTACACAATAGACAATCTTCGAAGTATCATTCGTGGATCCAGTGCTGTCGAACCGTATTCCATGCCAGCCAGTGTGTGTATCCGCCGCCCTGAATCGTATGGAATCCTCTTGTGTCCCAACCGCCAGGAGCCTCCCCTGGACATTGAATTTGTAGTGACCCAGGAACACAACGTCCACTCCCGGCTGTATGGTCAGTGTTGAGTCGTTCGGGATGGTTATTTCCCCATTGATATGGTAGGGTGAGTCTGCTGATGTCCAGAGTCCACTTACGTTGCCGGCAGCAATGTCCGTATGAAATGCCGGATCATACTCCCACAAGGTTGACACCGCGGATATCCCATCTGACGATCCGCCAATGACATAGATCTTCTTGCCTACAACGGCGCCCCCCAACCACGCAAGCCGGTCTGGCATGTCTGGCTTTGACTCCCACGTGTCGGTGACGGGATCATATACTTCCACGGTTGCCAGAGCTCCGTTAGCTGACTGGGTCCCTCCAATGGCATAGATCTTCCCATCGACGAGATAGGCCTGCAATCCAAACCTCGCCGTGGGCATATCAGCTTTCTCGGTCCATGTATCTGTCTGCGGATCATACGCATACACGGTCGACAAAGGCTGCAAAGAATGTGTTGATCCGCCAATTGTATAGACGAGTCCGTTGCATGCTGTCACAGCGAGCGCACCTCCGGACTCAGGCCTGTCTCTCTTTCTTGTCCAGGTATTTGTCGTTGGGATCGTACGCTTCACAATTCCGTTCATCGTAGTTCCCGCCTATGTTATAGAGTATTCCATCAACAACGGCGGCCTGTGCAGCGAACCTTGGATTCAGCATATCCTTTCTTGTTGTCCAGGTATTCGTCGAAGGATCGTACGCTTCCACCGTGGTCTTGAGATCCGCCAGCGTCGGGTATCCGCCCCCCATTGCGTAGACGGTATCATTCACAACAGCAGTGGAAAGAAACCCTCTTGGCGTCGGCAGCGGCGCTCCCGATTCCCAGGTATCTGTCAAGGGTACGTAGACTTCATTGGTCGCCAAATCGTTATGACAGCTGGCGTAACAGCCCCCGGCTCCAAAGACATAGATCCTGCCATTGACGACACCTGCGGAAACACCCAATTTGGGTGTTCGCATGTCGGTCTTCCGTGTCCACGCCCCGCTTTGTGCCTGCGCATCAGGAAGGATCAGGATCGAGAAGAGACATATCATCCAGCATGACCCGAAGACCTGTCCCCTCCCCTGGATGTGAAATCTCGCCATGCTCAACATACGCCCTCCTGTTCTGTGCAGTGGTGCTGTCCCGCTAGCATCATCGCTTCAGCGTCATTCTCTTCGTTGCCACGAATTCCCCCGCCTGGAATACGCAGAGATAGGCGCCTTCGGCCATCCCGGAGGCGTCCAGCTCGATCTCGAACACGCCGGCCTCCTTCTCCTCGTCCCTCAACCGTCTGCTAAACCCGCTCTCAGCCTGGACAATGTCCACGCGTACTCTCGATGTACAGGGTACACAGTACTTGATCGTTGTTCTCTCGCTGAATGGGTTGGGATAGTTCTGGCTCAGTCGGAATTCCGATGGTATCATCTCCTTCATGGCGTTCCAGCAAGAAGCCCGGACATTGCTGCCCGGGCCTGGATACATACAGTGTGCGATCGCCGCTATCCGACAGACGAGACCGTCTTGGATGCGTCACAGCGTGGAGGCCTGTGCTCCAACTCGCCTCTGTCGGCAATGCCACCTCCAAAGCTAACGGATGGAACCCGACCCAGTAAGCGTCCAGCCGTCAATCGCCCACAAGATGATTGTGCCTTCATAGAAGAGGTGCATCCCATCCACTCCACCACCCCTTCCCTGGCCTACCGACTTGATTGGGCACACCCACCCTCGTGCCGGGTCAAATGTGGTCTCAGCCACCCAGCTACATTCCCATACCCCGTCATCGTTGAAGGGGTCTAGTGTGAGTTTTCCCCACGTGTGGCCTTTGCCGGTCACGTAGTCGGCGTTGAAGTTCATTTCGAGAACGCCGTTGCCGCTCAGACGATCAACGTCGGGGGCGGGATCCCAGGCGGTCACATTCCACAGGCTTCTGACCACAAGGCCCCTCGTCATAGACTTCAGCCCTGAACCCTTTCCATACTTTGCTGGATATATCATGTTGCCCGGGTCGATGTAGTAGTCCCCTGGGGGATCCAGGTCTGGGCCCTGGACCGCTTCGAAATTGTAGACAACTTGTTTTGCCAGGGTTGCCGACGCTTGTACTGATTGGTCAGTCGGCGACACCGGCACGGCAGAGTTGTCCGAACACCCCCCCAACACAAACGCCACGCTCGCCGTCAACAAGAGAACGAACGACAAAGTCTTCATGGCTATGCCCTTTCTGGTGATTGGTGGACTATGCGAAGCGAGAAGCCCGCCCGTCTGGCCGATGCCAGCCCCTCAGGCCGGATCCCCGCTCTGATGGAGGATGCATTCCTGCTCGAACTCCGTGAATGCAGGCGGAATGGATCGTGCCGCTATGATACTGCACGCAGGGGTGGCTCTGCCACCAGCCACGCGGAAAAAACCATCGATCTCGCTTTTCCAGCGGGCCAGCGGGGGTGTTCTACTGATGCGCGGGCGTGTGTCGGTAGTGCGAGGGAGGGTAGCCGAATTGTTTTCTGAAGCATTCGGCGAAATATGAGGGATTGCTGAATCCTACTTCCAGCGCAATTTCCGTGACATTTCCGAACCTCGTTGTCGATCAGCTTTGCGGCCTTGTTCAACCTGGTCCTCTTGATCAGCTCGCTCGGGTGCTCCCCGATCAAAGATTCAGTCTTCTTCAGGAGCAACGATCTGCTCACAGCCAGTCCGCCGCCAGCGACTCCACCCCGAATGCCGGATCTGAGATATGCTCGGCAATCGTTGCCACGGCATTCTGAAGGAATTTCTGGTCGACTGGCGTAATCTTGTTCTCGTCGATTTCAAAGAGTCCGTGTTTTTTGAAGTGCTCATGGATCCTCGTCCTCTGCTCGATGAGATTTCGAATCCTCGCCTTCAGTTCCTCCGGCTCAAACGGCTTCATGATGTAGTCGTCGGCGCCTGTCTCGAACCCTTCAATCTTGTCCTGGCTCGAGGCCTTGGCCGTCAGGAGGATGACGGGGATGTGGCTCGTCCGCTCATCCGCCTTTGAGCTTCGCGCACAGCGCGAACCCGTCCAGCTTCGGCATCATCACATCGCTGACAATGATATCGGGCATGTCGTCAAGAGTTCTGTTCCATCCGTCGGCGCCGTCGAGGCTTCAAGAATATTGTACTCCCTCGTCCAGGTCATGGCGGATGTATTGTCTGACATCAGCGTTGTCTTCCACGATGAGAAGGACCGGTTTCGCTGGTTCCTTGAGGTGCGTCCCTGGGGCTTCAGCGGGCAGGACTCCCTCCTGGTCGCCTGCGAGGGTGGCCGGATTGCATTGGCTCGGTCTTCCCATCCTCCTTCCTTCTGTATCTCCCTGCTCGCAAATCTCTTCCGCCGTCAGATGAGCCTTCCCCAGCGGGAGACGAAGGGTGAATGTTGTGCCCCGCCCTTCCTCGCTCTCCACCGAGATCGTTCCCTTGTGCAGCTCCACCAATTCCCGCGTCAGGGACAGCCCTATCCCCGTCCCTTCCTGCTCCCTGGTATGGCTTCCATCAACCTGATAGAAGCGGTCAAAGATCCGTGGTATCTTCTGCGAAGGAATGCCAATCCCCGTATCGCTTATGCGCACAGTCACATACTGCGGAGTCCTGTGCCACGGCGATCTCAACCCGGCCTCCTTCCGGTGTGAATTTGAAGGCATTGGAAAGGATGTTGGTGATGATCTTCTGAAGCTTCTCCCGGTCTACGTACACAACAATGCCTTCTTCTCGATGACGTGAACGCCATCGAGATCTTCTTCCGTTCGGCATACGAGCAGAAGGACTGCAGGAGTCCCTTGAGCAGGGGACGATATTTTCGGGGGCAGCCCGAAGCTTCATGGCGCCGGATTCAAGCCTGGACAGGTCGAGCAGCTGGTTGACCAGTTCCAGCAGTCTGGTCGCATTCCTGTGTACGAGCCCCAGTTCATCGCGTGTCTGGTGGTCTTCTGAGACATCGCGCATCCGTTTGACAGGCCCCAGGATCAAGGTCAGGGGAGTGCGGAACTCATGGGAGATGTTCGCAAAGAAGCGTGACTTGAGCTGATCCACCTCGTGCAGTTTCGCGGCCTCGAACCTGCCCATCTCATATTCGTGGCGGATCCTGACGCGGCGCATCTGCATTCTCCAGGAACCGTAACCCGCGCTCAATAACACGAGGATATAGAAACCGTATGCCCAGCCTGACCTCCACCACGGGGGGATATGACAATGGCAACCGAGGTGCCGGTCTCATTCCAGACCCCCTCGTTGTTGGACCCTTTGACTCTGAACACATATTCGCCCGGGGGCAGATTGGGATAGGAGGCATAACGGCGCGTCCCGCTGTTGACCCAGTCCTTGTCGACTCCCTCGCATCATGTACGCATACTGGTTTCTCTCCGGGTTGATGTAGCTCAGCGCGGCGAATTCAAAGGAGAGGAAGTTTTCGTCGTACGGCAGACGGATCTCCTCTGAAAGTGGAGAAGATTTGTCGAACTTCCTGAAGGAGGTGATGACGACCGGCGGAACAAACTCATTGTCCCGTATGCTGTCGGGGTGAAATACCGTGAGCCCGTTGGCCGACCCAAAATACATCTCGCCGTTTCGCCTCTGTCTGTCCCCCGGGAAGATGTCGGCTGCCGGATCCAGACCATAGGAGGCATCATAGTGCTTGAAGCGCCCTGTCTTAAGGTAAAACTTCTGAAATCCCGTTGGTGGTGCTTACCCAGTAGGTACCGTTAGGTTGTCCTCCTCGATCCCCCGCACGTCGTCGTCCGTCAGCCCATGTCCGGTGGTGTAGCGAACAAAGCTGTCCGTCGTGCGGTCGTATCTCAGGAGACCGGAACTTGTGGCGAACCAGATGTCCTTCGATCTGCCCTCGTGAAACCAGTTGACGGGCTTTCCGTTCCAGCTCGACGGGTCCGCCGGGGTCGGTGCTATGCTCCGCTGCCGTTGCTACAGCGCTGGGGATGATCGCGGACGAGCTTCCCCCCAAGCGTACCGACCCAGATGTCCCCATCGCGCGGTCCTCCTGAATCCAACAGATCGACTGCTTCAGGTTGAGAATCAGTGACACCGCGTTTGTCCCGGGCTCAAAGAGATAGAGCCCCCCCGCGTGACTCCCGATGTAGTATCCCCTTCTCGCTTGAGCGGCGAAGGACCAGACCGTCGAAAATTCCTTCGAGGAGAGGGGGATCGATTGAGGCGGATACGGTGCAGCATGAAGACCCTCCTGCCCCAGACTGTCGCTGCGGATAGAAGCTGCCATCCCGCTCTAGGAATGCCAGACTCCCCCCCTTCTCCGGCAAATGGACAGAAAGCGAGGATGTCAGTGCCAAAGGAGTACGGAACAAATGGCTTCGCCCGGGTATCGAACCTGTGGTATCCCTGTTTATATCCCATGACCCAGAGCGTCCCCACCCTGCCGAACGTCGGGCCGCAACCGATGTCTCCCATCGGGTACTTTCTGAAGGGCTGCCTCGGCATGTTGATCTTCTGCAGGCCTGTGTTCGTCCCCGCGAAGAGCGATCCGGATCGGTCAACGCAGAGGGATGTGATGACCTCCTCCGACCTGGCTTCATACAGTCCCGATTCCTCGTGAAACGTGAAGACACCATCCGAAGTCGCCACAAGGAGAGCGGTCGACGCGGGGTCCCAGCAGACGGCACTGATCCCAGTCCGTACGTATGCAAGAACCTCCCGGTCGCGGGGACACAAAGGGATACGCCGTAGAGGTCCCATCGATTGGATTGTACTTCATCAGTCCCGGCTGGTCCCCAGCCAGACGCTGCCCGAGCGGTCTTCCTGGGATAGCGACGATGGAGTACTGTGCGAATTTGTTCACCGAGTACGTCCACAACTCCGGCGGGACACTTGTGCAATGCATGAAGCGTCCCGAGGCGACATCGTATCTGTCGAGCCCCGCGGCTGTGCCGAACCAGAGTGCCCCGTGTGTATCCTCATCGATCACCTGCACGGAGTTGCGAGCAACGCTCCCGGGGTCCGCGTTGTCATGTCGGATTGGCGAGAACCTCTCCGTCCCTCTGTCAAATGTATACAAGCCGCCCCACGTGCCAACCCAGAGCGTACCGTTCCTGTCTTCGCACAGCGCACACACGGTGTTGCTGGGGTCACCACCAGGAGCAGACGGGTTAGGCGTGAAGTGTTTGAACGTACCGGTGGTGCGGTCGAATCTTTCGAGGCCAACCCAGCTCCCAACCCACAGAGTTCCTGCCCTGTCTTCATAGACGGTCGAGAGTCCGTTCTCCGCAATACTGGACGTGTCGTCGGGGTTGTGTTTGTACGACACGAAGGTGTACCCATCGTACCTGTGCAGGCCGCTCCAGGTGGCGATCCAGATGAAGCCGGTCCGGTCCTGGATGATGGAGCTTACGTGTGTTGAGGCCCCCTGGTCCAGTGGGAGCGTTTCGAAAGCGAGATCATCCTCCTGGGAGTGAGCACCCGCTGACAGGAGAGGACACACCAGACACAGCAGAAGTGCGCGCTTCGACGAAGAGACCTGACCGGTCACGGCTCGGCCCTCCTGCTCTTCATGACATGAGGGGCGTTGCTCCGATGGGAGGAGGACCGCTGCCGCGTTCGAGGAGGGAGTGCAGATGGAGGCAAAACGCAGGTGCGCTACCAGGTCGGGCGCGGAAGCGCGGCCTCCGCATTCGACCTATGTTCGCCTGGGCGAATCTTATTGAAGTCCTCTGCAAATGTCAAGAACCTTTGTGACGGAGTACAACCGCTGGAAGTGCCCTTCCATCGACAACTTGCAGCGACACCAGCAACCGTCAACTGATACGCTTTTCGCCCTCACAGAATGGGCGCAGGGTCTGGAGGGAGGGCGGTCCCGGTATTACAGAGAGATGCCCGGGTAATCGCTGCCCGGGCTTCCTTGGGATGAGTGCAGCACCCCATCCTAAAGGGAATGAACCACCTTCATTCAACCGGTCCTCTCTATTTGAAGGAACCTTCACAGATACCATACCAGGCCGCGGAGGCGTGCCGTGTGCACGGATGACGTCGGTCGCAGAGAGCCTCATGCCGTCCACGTTCCCACCTCTCCCGTGCGCCACCACCTTCAGGGGCAACTTGAATTTATATGCAGGATAAGGTGGAAGATATGGCGGGAGAGTGGGGCCGGGCGGCAATGGTCGGGGCGGAAGGTGCGATAGACCTATACCCCCGGTAAGTGCCTTCCCATATTCCACCGCCTGCCAGGGTCATTGTGAACGACCCGTGCACAGGCCCCTCGCCTTCGCCGTTCATTGTAGAACTCAGGTAGTGGAGCATCGTTCCAGAGCTCCACTGTTCCATC
>CAVPBI010000032.1:0-209581 GCA_963701735.1 uncultured Ignavibacteria bacterium
TTGCTGACGAACACCGCAGCACCGAGGGTGGTGAGCCGGTCGAAGTCCTCGCGGACGTTCCCCTCCATGCTCAGCACGATGAGGTCCGGCTTGAGCGCGACGATCGCCTCGAGGCTCGGGTTGATCATGCCGCCCACCTGCGGCTTCTGTGTCGCCTCCTTCGGGTAGGTGCAGTACGACGTCACGCCTGCCACCGCGTCGCCTGCCCCGATCGCGAAGAGCGTTTCGGTGAGACTTGGCGCGAGGCTCACGATGCGCCGCGCCGGCCGGGCCAGGCGCACGGTCCGGCCCAGGTCGTCGACGACGGTGATCTCCGCCGGCGCACGGAAGGCCGTGGAGACAGCGAGAGCCAGGATGAAGGGATGACGGAGGCGCATGAACCTACCGGGCCGGGTGAATCGCACAGGGATTGATCATGCAGGGCGTGACCGACCGTGCAGAACCCGGTCAATCACGCGGGGCTCGGTCAATATAGATGGGGTCGCGGCGAGATGCAAGAAAGGCGGGCACCCGTGAGGATCGGATGCCCGCCTCGTCACGCAAACTGCGCACCGGCTGCTATTTGACGATGATCATCTTCCTCGTTTGCACGAAAGATCCCGGCGTCAGCCGGTACAAGTAGACGCCGCTTGGAAGCCCGGCGGCATCGAAGTGCACCGTATGCACGCCTGCGGGTTCGTCTTCATGCAGCAGCGCGGCAACCTCCTGCCCGAGCGTGTTGAACACCTTCAGGCTCACCCATGATGCGCGCGGCAACTCATACGCGATGATCGTGCTCGGGTTGAAGGGGTTGGGGTAGTTCTGTTCCTGATCTGCCCCCATCGCTCCAGCTTCAGGCTCCCTCCTTTGAAGCCGTCGCAGTGTATCGTTCGAAAACGTGCATGACGAGCCACGCTCTCCGCATCGGTGTCGTCGCGAGCGCTCCCAAGGTCGAGCGAGACGATAGCATCTTCCGTCCCGATCCAGAGAATCCCGGACGGGTCTTCATAGATCGTCTGCGTGTAAGATGGGTGAAACGAGAGACTGTCGTCATGCCGTCCCTCGAAGTGAACGAATCGGTCCTTTGCGGGGTCATACAGGCTGAGGCTGGACGCGTATTTTCCGGCCCAGAGACGTCCCCGTGAGTCGATGTAGAGCATCAGCACGTTGTCCGGCACGCTGAATTCGCGGTACACCTTGCACGAGTAGCCGTCGTATCGCACAAGACCGTTCACCGTGCCGAACCAGATGAATCCCCATTGATCGCGCACGACGTTCGACCGCAGCTGGTTCGACGGGAGGCCGTCGGCGGTGCTCAGACGATTGAAGTGAATGACGGGGAGGAGCTTGTCCTGCGCAGCGAGGGGTTGAGAGGAGGCGATGATCAGCAGGACGGAGAGAGTTGCCCGCAACAATGCAGATGCGTCGCTGTGACGAAATGCGCGGGGCCAACAGCCGGTGCGGAAGAAGGCCATCCTGGGAAGCTCCACGGGTGTGAACAATCCCAACGGCGCGATGAATCAGCGGTATGACGGGAAGATAGGAGAGACCAGCCCGAGAATCAAACGCAGGTTGCATTTCCTGACCGATTTCGAGACATTCGTGCTGAAGGGAAGCGGTCGTGTGCCCGACGATAGTGCGGCTGGGCTGAATGAAGGAAGTGCGGTGCTGACGACCGGATTCTGTCACCTCAACAACTGAGCGCACGTGGATAAATTCGTCATTCATGGAGGGAAGCCGCTGAACGGCACTGTCGCCATCAGCGGAGCAAAGAACGCCACGCTCGCCCTGATACCCGCAACTCTCCTGGCGGGAGGCGTGTTCCACCTGAGAAACACACCGCTCTTGCGCGATGTCACCACTATGTCGGCCCTCCTGCGGTCGATGGGGTTGTCCATCGAGATGAACGGCAACGTCCTGACGCTGGACACGACCAGGGTCAACAAGTTCGAGGCGCCGTACGAGCATGTGAAGAAGATGCGCGCGTCGATCTACGTGCTCGGGCCGCTGCTCGGACGGTTCGGGAAGGCAACGGTGTCGCTGCCCGGTGGGTGCGCATGGGGGCCGCGGCCCGTGAACCTGCATATCGAAGGGATGCGGAAGCTTGGGGCGGAGATCGACCTCAAGGGCGGCTACATCGTCGCGAAGGCGAAACGCCTGAGAGGCGCGAAGATTCATTTTGATGTGTCGAGCGTGGGCGCGACCGGAAATGTCATGATGGCAGCGGTGCTCGCCCAGGGCACGACGGTGATCGAGAATGCCGCGCTCGAACCGGAGATCACATTCCTCGCCGAGTTCCTTGTCTCCATGGGTGCGCCGATCAATGGAATCGGCACGACGACCCTGGAAATCCAGGGTGTCGATACGCTCCATCCTGCGGACATCGATACAATCCCGGACCGCATCGAGGCGGGAACCTTCCTTGTCGCCGCCGCCATGACGGGAGGGACTGTCACCCTCACAGGGGTAAACCCCGGACATCTCTCGGCAGTGATCCGGAAGCTGGAAGACACCGGCTGCCGGCTGACGTCGACAGACAATACGATTACCATCGCGGCGCCCGCAAAGGTTACACCCGTGGACGTGACTGCTGCGGTGTATCCGGGCTTCCCGACGGACATGCAGGCGCAGTGGACAGCGTTCATGGCGGTGGCCTCTGGCACGGCCGTCGTCACCGACACCATCTATGCCGACCGGTTCAAGCATATCCCGGAGCTGACCCGGCTCGGCGCAGACATCGAGCTCAAGGAAAATTCAGCCATTATCCGCGGTGTCAACCATCTGACCGGCGCAAAGGTGATGTCGACTGACCTCCGCGCATCCGCGTCATTGATCCTTGCCGGCCTGATCGCGGACAACACCACGGAGGTGCTGCGCGTGTACCATCTCGACCGCGGGTACGAGCGCATCGAATCGAAGCTGCGCGCGCTCGGGGCCGACATCGAGCGGGTGGCGGGCGAAGAGTTCTGACGGAGACTCCGTGACGCGCGGTGGCAGACGGGATACTCGTTGGGTGCTGCCGGCGATCGGCGGGGCCGCGTACCTGCTCGTTGCTGCTGCCTGCACGCAGATACCCCTCCTCCATACCCTCGGATACGAATTTGCCTTCGTGATCGCTCTGGTGGCGACTGTTGTTGCCACACTGACCACGATCGCGTCAGTGCGAGATGCCGACCCCGCCGGCACAGGACCTGCCGAAGATCGCATGGAAGCTGTGCTCCGCGTGTTTGGCCGCTCGGTTCTGACAAATCTCGCGCTGCTGCTGATCCCCCTCACCGTTGCCGCGCTGTACATGCTGGTGATCCCGCCGTGCGACTGGCTGGAGGGGCTGGGATTCTATCTCCTGATCCCCGGCGTTACGGTGCTGGTCTCTGCCGCGCTTGGGGTGTTCTGTGCGATCCACTACAGGCATCCCCGGTCAATGGCGGCGCTTCTGATCGCAGCGTCCGTTGTATATGCAGTCGCGCTCGGCTACTTCACGCCCGCCATTTTTTCATACAACCCCTTCTACGGATTCTTCCCCGGCGTCACGTATGACGAGACCATCGCGCTCACGGGAACGCTCATTGTCTCCCGCCTCCTGACGCTCGCGCTCGCCGGCAGCCTGGTCTGGCTCACCGCGCTGATGCTGCTTCACCTTCCTGCGGGGGAGCCCGGCTGGAAGACGGGAGTGCGATTGCTCGAGGTCATGGTGAGGCCCGCCTACCGGTGGATCACGGCGGGGATCGTGCTCGGCATCGTCCTGACGTACGCATTTCGGTGCGAGATCGGCCTGGAAAGCACGGCCTCGTTCATGCGTGCGCAGCTCGGGGGTGAGTACCGAACCGAGAATTTCACGATCTATTACCCGGAAGCGTCGGTCGGCGCCGCCGAAATTGCGCGCATCGTAGATGAGCATGAGTTTGCACTCGCGTCTGTGTGCCAGGCGTTCGCGCTGCCGCATACGGCGCCGATCGTGACGTACCTGTATCCGAATGAAGAGACCAAACGACGGCTGATGGGCGCAGGGGCCACCGAGATCGCAAAGCCGTGGAACCGGGAGGTTCACGTGTCGGTGCAGTCGATCGATGCGGTGTTGAAGCACGAGATCGTGCACGTCGTGGCGGGCGATTTTGGCATCCCCGTGATTCGCGCGAGCCTCAGCACAGGATTGGTGGAAGGACTCGCCATGGCCATCGACTGGGAGTGGGGAAACCGTACGCCGCACCAGTATGCGGCTGCGCTCCGCGCGGCGGGGATGGCTCCCGACATCACAAAGCTGATGACCATCTGGGGCTTCGCGTCGCAATCATCCTCCGTGAGCTACGTGCTCGCCGGGTCGCTGACACGCTACCTGATGGATCGCTTCGGCATTCGGAAGCTGGTGCAGGTGTACCGCCATAACGACTACGAGCGCGAGTACGGCAGGACGCTGGACGAGCTGGTGGTGGACTGGCAACGCTTCCTGGACGGTGTGGACCCGGGTCCGCAGCCTCAGGAGAATGTCGACGCGTTGTTCCGCCGGCCGCCGATCTTTGCCCGGGTCTGCCCGCGCCTTGTGGGCCGCTGGAATCAGGAGGCCCGCGAGGCGTATCTTGCGCGGGACTACAGTCGTTCGCTGGTCCTGTTTGAACAGGCGCTGAGGCGCTCCGGAAGCTCCGCCTCCCTCGGGGGCGCGCTGGCCGTTCGCTCCCGGCTGGGGCAGCATGGCATCGTGGCAAGCACCGTGGACTCGCTGATGGAGTCGACGGGCCACCCTGGCATGTACCTGCCGCTCGCGCTGATGGCGGCGGACGCACACTGGGCGCTGGGACACGAGGATTCCGCGCTGGCCTTGCTGGAGAAGAGTCTCGCGGCTGACTGGGCCGAGTCTCATACCGAAGCCGCCCGGATTCGCCGGGCGATCCTGACCGACTCCGGAGCCCCGCAGGCGGCGCTGAAGAGGTTCGTGCTCTCCGATGCCCCCGACTCCGTGCGCCTTACGATCCTGGACTCTCTGACCGCCCCGGCACGCGAGCATCCCATGGTCGTGTTCCTGAAGAGCAGGGCATTGCATCGGGCGGGACGATATCCTGCCGCGCTGGACGCGGTGTCATCGATCTCGTTCCCCCCGCGCGACCCGCTTGAAGGCATGCGCCTCCAGCTGCAAGGAAGACTGCTCCTGCTCACACACCAGCCGGGGAAGGCCAGGGCGGCATTCTGGACCTCACTGAATTGCATCGACCATACATCCGCCGCCGCGATCGATCGCATCGCAGGTTGGATTGACAGATCCGAGTGGATGCAACGCCATGCCCGCTGACCACACACGACCAGCATGTGCTGGTCGAACGACAACGGCGTCCAACGAGCGACCAGTGCCCGGTTTCACCGACGGACCTCTGCCGGCGAAACGCATCCTCGTGACGCGCATGAAGTTCATCGGCGATGTCGTCCTGACGACGCCGCTGTTGCACTCGCTGCGTGCCGCGTACCCTTCTGCATACATCGCCTACATGGCCGAGGCCCAGGCCAGCTCGTTGCTGCAGCATCACCCCGCCGTCGACGAGCTGATCGGTTATGATTTCACGCGGCCGTCGCTGCTCGAGCAGACCCGCGTTGCGCTCGCGCTGCGGCGCTCACGGTTCGACATCGCGCTCGATCTCTTCAGCAATCCGCGCAGCGCTCTGCTGATGTACCTCTCCGGCGCTCGCGTGCGCGTCGGACTTGCCCGGGCCGGACGCGGCCGCCTGTTCACACATCAGGTTCACGACGACGGCACCCCGAAGACGGCGATCCAGTTTCACAATCAGTTTCTGAGCGCCATCGGCGTGACGCCGACGGGAACACAACCGATCCTGGTCGTCACTCCCGGGGAAAAGGAGGCAATGCGGGGAAGGTTGGGAGGGATGGGTGCAGCAGGCGGAGGAACCGGCAATGGAGCAGAGGATCCGGCTCGTGGCGGCAGTTCGGGCGGCGGTCGGAGCCAGGCGAAAGCCGCCACCGAACAACGGCTCGTGGTTCTGCATGTCGGTGCGACATGGCCCGCGAAGCAGTGGGGTGCGGAACAATACGCGAAGCTTGCCTCGCTGCTCGTGCGAAGCGCGGGGGTACGTGTTCTGCTTACCGGCGGTCCGGGCGATGAGGCGACGCTCATGGAAGTGGAAGAGAAGTCACTGCGCACCGCGCGGCGTGCCGGAGCGCTCACGCTCCGCGAGCTGGCAGCCCTCCTGTCGCTTGCCGACGCGTTCGTCGGGAATGACGGCGGACCGATGCACATCTCGGCAGCCGTGGGGACACCCACCGTGGGTATCTTCGGCCCGGGCGAAGAGCAGATCTGGTTTCCCTATCCCGAATCGTTCGGGCACCGCGCACTGCGGGAGGACGTCCCCTGCCATCCCTGTCACCTCAACGTCTGCAACCGTCCTGGGGAATCTTCCATGGAATGCATGAAAAAACTGACTCCGGAACGCGTGCTGGACGCCGTTCTGAGGGCCCTGGACCACACTCCTTCGCGCCCGGACAATTGATTGTGTGCTGTTTTTTCAGGTAATTCTACGGATAGGCATTTCTCTACCTTCCCAAGACAACCAGATCGACACCATCGGAGTCCCCATGAATTCGAGAAACACACTGATCGCCGATATCGTCGGGCGGGAGATCCTGGATTCCCGCGGCAATCCCACCATTGAAGTCGACGTCGAGCTCGAGAGCGGTATCATCGGACGGGCCGCCATTCCGAGCGGCGCGTCCACCGGAGAGCACGAAGCCGTTGAGCTTCGCGACGGCGACCCCAACCGCTACGGCGGGAAGGGCGTCTTGAACGCCGTCGAACACGTCAACAACACACTCGCCGGTGAGCTGACCGGCTTCGACGCGCTCGACCAGGTCGGGCTCGACATGATGATGATCCAGCTGGACGGCACCCCCACCAAATCGCGGCTGGGCGCGAACGCAATCCTCGGGGTCTCGCTGGCCGTGGCGAAGGCCGCGGCGCAGGCGGTCGGGATGCCGCTCTACCGCTACATCGGCGGCGTGAACGCAAAGACTCTCCCGGTGCCGATGATGAACATCCTGAACGGCGGACGACATGCCGACAACAACGTGGACGTGCAGGAATTCATGATCGTTCCCGTGAAGGCCGCTTCATTTGCAGAGGCACTGCGCATGGGGGCGGAGGTCTTTCACGCGCTGAAGGGCGTGCTGAAGAAGAAGGGGTACAACACGGCAGTCGGGGACGAGGGCGGATTCGCCCCAAGCCTGAAATCAAACGAGGAAGCCATCGAAGTGATTCTCGAGGCCATCCAGGGCGCCGGCTACCAGCCCGGAAGCGATATCTATCTGGCAATCGATACGGCCGCGAGCGAGATGATGGACAAAGGGAAGTACCTCTTCTACAAGTCCGACAAGTCGACGAAGACGGCGGCCGAGATGGTGAAGTACTACGAGAACTGGGTCAGCAAGTACCCGATCATCTCCATCGAAGACGGAATGGCGGAGAACGACTGGGACGGGTGGAAGATGTTGACCGACGCCCTCGGGAGAAAGATTCAGCTTGTGGGGGACGACGTGTTCGTGACGAACACCGAATTCCTCCGCCGCGGCATCGAAAGCGGCGTCGCCAACTCGATTCTCGTGAAGGTGAACCAGATTGGATCGCTCACCGAAACCCTGAACGCCATGGCTATGGCGGTGAAGGCGGGGTACACGACAGTCATCAGCCACCGCTCCGGCGAGACCGAGGACTCGACGATCGCCGACATCGCCGTCGCGACGAACGCCGGGCAGATCAAGACGGGCTCGGCGAGCAGGACAGACCGCATCGCGAAGTACAACCAACTGCTGCGGATCGAAGAGGATCTGGGATCGAACGCGTTCTATCCCGGCCTCTCCGCGTTCGCCAGAAAGAAATAGAACCGGAGCGATCATGGCACAGGTGATCAAGTTCGGCACGGATGGCTGGCGCGCGGTCATCGCTGACGACTTCACGTTCGACAACGTCCGCCGCGTGGCACTGGCGACGGCGCGGCATTTCAAGCGCCACAAGAAGATCCGCAACGGCATTGTCGTCGGGTACGATGCGCGGTTTATGTCCCGCGAGTTCGCTGAGGTGACCGCGGAGGCGATCGCGAACCAGGGGATCCGCGTGCTCCTGGCAGACAGCATCGTCTCGACGCCGATGGTGTCGCTCATGACGAAGCAGGATAACGCTGCCGCCGGCATCGTCATCACAGCCAGCCATAACCCCGCGAAATGGAACGGCTTCAAGATCAAGGGGGAATTCGGCGGACCGGCGCATCCCGAGATGGTCGCCAGGGTGGAGCGCGAGCTCGCGAAGGTCATGGCGCTGAAGCGCCTGCCGGAGAGCGGCACCCCCTTCGGGAAGCTTGTGGGCAAGGGGAAGATCAGGCTGGTGAACATGCGGGACCGGTACGTCGAGGATCTCCGGACGAAGGTGGACGTGGCCCGGATCCGTTCTTCCGGCGTGCGGATGCTCTTCGACGCCATGCACGGGTCTGGCATGGGCATCATGGGGCAGTTCATTCCGGACGTGGTGGAGATGCGGGGCGACTTCAACCCGTCGTTCGAGGGATCGAACCCGGAGCCCCTGGCACACAATCTCGTGGAGCTGAGCAGGCGCGTGCCGGCCGAGGGGTTTGGCATCGGCATCGCGACCGATGGCGACGCGGACCGCGTTGGCGCGGTCGACGGCACGGGAGCATTCGTGGATTCGCACCGGATCTTCTCCCTGCTGCTGAAGTATTTTGTCGAGCAGAAGGGCATGACGGGCGAAGTCGCGAAATCGTTCTCGGTCACAACCATGGTGGATGAGCAGTGCCGCCGGTACGGCATTCCCATGCATGAGACGGCGGTGGGGTTCAAGCACCTTGCGCGGCTGATGACGGAGCGGGACATCCTGATCGCAGGAGAGGAGAGTGGCGGGCTTGGAGTGAAAGGCCATCTCCCGGAACGCGACGGGGTTCTGCTCGGCCTCCTGCTGTGCGAGATGATGGCGGTGCGCGGGAAGTCGCTTGCGGAGCTCGTCGAGGAGTTGTTCGCCGAGTTCGGGCGCCGCGTGTTCAAGCGCGTCGATCTCCATATCACGGAGAAGGAGAAGCAGGCGATCATGCGCCGTGTCACGAAGGGGCTGAAGGAGATCGCCGGCCGTCCGGTCACCGGGCGCAAAGACACGGACGGCGTCAAGTATTTTGTCGACCACGGCTGGGTGCTTGTTCGGGCCTCCGGAACCGAACCGCTCGTGCGCTTCTATGCGGAGGCGGAGAGCGATGCGGCGGTTGATGCCATGCTGGGGGCTTTGACGGGGGCGCGCTGACGCCGGAGTGCTGCCATGCAGACGAAAGTCTTCTATACGATCATGCCGGACGGTACGGTGAAGCAGGTGAATCCCTTCACCGGGACCGAGGTGTGGGCGGTTGCAGGCCGGAGGAACAAGCCGCTGGCGAACACCGATACCGGAGAGGCGAAGCGGCTGGCATTGCACACGCCGGAAGACTACTGCAGCTTCTGCGCGCCACGGTATTTTGAAGTGCCGCCGGAAAAGTCGAGGCTGGTGCGGCGCGGAGAACGGTGGGAACGGCTCGACTTCGTGCCGCCCGACAGGTACTTCGACACCACCGCCGAGTTCCGGCGCGTCGGGAATATGTTCGAGATCGTGACGCTGGACTACTGGCGGAAGAACTACGCCTACAAGATGACGGCGGGGCGCCAGAAGTGGAAGGAAGACTACATCGCGAGCCCTGCCGGGCTAAAACACATCATAGCCATCGTAGAGTTCAGGCTCCGGCGGGAAGGGCGGACGGACGCGCAGATTGAGAAGATGCCGGTCGCGGAGAAGCTGGCCCTGGCGGACGCGTTCTTCGGCGGAAGCCACGAGCAGATTATCGCCCGGCGGCACTACCGGGAGGATGCGCAGACCGAGGCGGACCTCCGCGCTTCGGGTGATCTCACGGGGGAAGAGCACTACTGGTACTTCCGGATGACGATCGACGCGCTGCGCGACATCGGAGTCGCCAACAGGTACGTCCGGTACGTGAGCGTGTACCAGAACTGGCTGAAGGCGGCGGGCGCATCGTTCGATCATCTCCACAAGCAGCTTGTGGCCCTGGACGAGTGGGGGGCGTCGATCCAGAACCAGATCAGGATGCTCCGCGACGACCCGAACGCCTTCAACGATCTGGCGGCGAATTTCGCGGCCCACCACAATCTGATTTTCGCCGAGAACGACCACGCGATCGCCATGGTCGGGATCGGCCACCGCTATCCGACCCTGGAAATCTACTCCCGGTCGAACGCGGGCCGGCCGCACGAGCATGCGGAAGAGGAAATCCGGGGGATCAGCGACCTCGTGCACGCCGTCCACGCCGCCACCGGAAGCGATATCTCCGCGAACGAGGAGTGGTACTACACACCGGTCGACGCGGTGTACAAGATGCCGTGGCACGTGCTGATCAAGTGGAGGATCAACACGCCTGCAGGGTTCGAAGGCGGGACGAGCATCTTCATTATTCCGATGACGCCGATTGAGCTGCGGGACCGGATCGTGCCGCGCCTCTACAAGCTCCGCGAAGAGCGGAAGATCGCCTGGCTCCGCATCGCCGAGGAGTGTCGCGTGGATCCCAATCCGCTGAAGTACTATCTGAAATAGCGCCTCCGTCAGCCGCACCCGCCCGGTCCATCTCCGACGCCGGCGCGCCACACTCACCGCATGGTTTCCGCAAACGACATCACCCTCCGTTTTGCCGACCGCACGCTCCTGAACGAGATCTCGTTCCGGATCGGCGCGCGGGACTGCATCGGACTTGTCGGCTCCAACGGCACCGGCAAATCGACCCTCCTGCGCATCCTGACCGGAACGGTTCAACCGGACAGCGGCACGCTCACGAAAGCCCGGTACGTTACCGTAGGGTACCTCCCGCAGGAAGGCGTCACCGCGTCCGGCCGCACGCTCATCGAGGAGGCCGAATCGGTGTTCGCCGACGTGGTGGAAGCCCAGACGCGTCTCGAAGAGATCCAGCGGCGCATGGGGGAGGTGGATGCCGGGAGCGAGGAGGCCGGGGAACTGCTGGAGCTGTACGGCGAACTGCAGCACCACCTGGAGATCTCGAACGCCTTCACGATGCGGGCGGAGGCGGAAGCGGTGCTGGCCGGCCTCGGGTTTTCGCAGCGCGACCTGACGCGCGCCGTCGAGGAGTTCAGCGGCGGCTGGCAGATGCGCATCGCGCTGGCGCGGCTCCTCCTGCAGGAGCCGTCACTCCTGCTGCTGGACGAACCCACCAACCACCTCGACCTCGATTCGCTCCAGTGGCTTGAGGAGTACATCAGAGGATACCGCGGCGCGCTGATCCTCGTCTCCCATGACCGCCGGTTCCTCGATACGCTTACCGAGCGAACGTTCGAGCTCAGCATGGGCCGCCTTACGGAATACAAGGGGAACTTCTCGTTCTATGTGGAGCAAAAAGCCGAGCGGCTGGAGCAGCAGCGCTCGGCGTACCGGAACCAGCAGAGTCAGATCAAGCAGACCGAGCGGTTCATTGAGCGTTTCCGGTACAAGGCAACGAAGGCCAGGCAGGTGCAGAGCAGAATCAAGGCGCTCGACAAGCTCGAGCGCATCGAGCTGGAGGACACCGAACGCAGTCTCGATTTCGACTTCCCTCCGGCGCCGCCCGCAGGCGCAGTCGTGATGCGGCTGCAGGACATCCAGAAGCGGTATGGCGCGATCGAGGTGTTCGACGGGCTGGATCTGGAAATCGACCGGGGCGACAAGATCGCGCTGGTTGGCGTCAACGGGTCGGGGAAATCAACCCTTGCACGCATCATCGCGGGCGTCGAGGATGTGAACAGCGGACGTCGGATGCCAGGTCACAACGTGGTGGTGTCGTACTTCGCGCAGCATCAGGCGGAGGAGCTGGATCCCCGCGCGGACGTGCTGCAGACACTGGACGCAGTCGCGACCGGCGACATGCGGCAGCGGCTCAGGACCCTGCTGGGATGCTTCCTCTTCAGCGGTGACGATGTGTACAAGCGGGTTGGCGTTCTGTCCGGTGGCGAGAAGAGCAGGCTGGCACTGGCGAAGATGCTGCTGGAACCGGCCAATCTGCTGATCATGGACGAGCCCACGAACCATCTCGACATGGTATCCAAAGGCGTCCTCCAGGAGGCGCTCGAGCGGTTCGACGGGACGGCGGTCATTGTGTCGCACGACCGGGATTTCCTTGACCCGATCGTGACGAAGGTGATCGCCCTGCGTCCGGGGCCCCCGCTGGTCTACCCGGGAACCATGAGCGAGTTCCTGGATGCGCAGAAGAAGGCGGCATCGTCTGCGCCGGGCGGGCGGGCGGAACGTGGCGCACGCAGCGCAGGGAAGGAGCGGAAGCGGCAGGAGGCCGAAGAACGGCAGCAGCGGTACCGCCTCGTGAAACCGGTCCGGGATTCGGTCGAGAAGATCGAACAGGCGATCGATCGGAAGGAACAGCGCCTCCGCCAATGCGAGCACCTCCTGGAAGATCCCGAGCTGTACAAGGACGGCGAGCGGGCGCGGGAGACTACGGCGGAATACCAGACGCTGAAGAGAGACCTGGAAAACGACTATCACCGGTGGAACGACCTGACGCGGGAGCTGGAACGGCTGTCGGGCCACGGGGAAGATCAGGGCGGGCAGGCATGAAGCGCGGCGACGAACTGACGGTGGAGATCGAAAGCCTCACGCCCGAGGGGGCAGGCATTGCGCGTGTTGAGGGCCTGGTGGTGTTTGTGCGCGAAGGTGTGCACGGAGACCGCCTGCGCGTGCAGGTGACGCGGGTGCGGAAGAATTTCGCGGAGGCGTCCATTCTGGAGGTGATGCGGCCGTCCGCGTCACGCGTGACCCCGCGGTGCCGCTACTTCGGCGAATGCGGTGGTTGCCGGCTGCAACATGTGGACTACGCCGCGCAGGCGGAGTTCAAGCGGCGGCACGTCGTCGACGCGCTGGAACGTATCGGAGGCTTCCGGGGGATTGAGGTGCGGCCGGCATTGGCGGCGGCCTCGCCGTACCTGTATCGAAACAAGATGGAGTTTTCGTTTGGCGAACGCTGGCTGTCGCGGGAGGAGCTGGAGCGGGCTGACGTTCAGGCCGATCGGTTCGCGGTGGGGCTGCATATCCCGGTGCGATTCGACAAGGTGCTGGATATCGAAGAGTGCTGGCTGCAGTCCGAAGCAAGCGTGAGGATCGTGAATGAGGCGCGGCTTTTTTGCCGCGAGCGATCGCTGCCGATCCACTCCACGCGCACGCATACGGGATACCTCCGGCATCTCGTGATCCGGCACAGCGAGCGGACGGGGGATCTCATGGTCAACCTGGTGACGAGCGAGGAGCGCCCGGCGGTACTGCAGGCGCTGACGGAGCGCCTGCGCGCAGCGGTGCCGTCGATCACGACGGTCGTGAACAACATCACCACCAGAAAGGCGCAGGTTGCGGTGGGGGAGACGGAGAGCGTCTACTACGGCCCGGGGTACATCACCGAGGTGCTCGGCGCGCGGCGGTACCGCGTGTCCGCGAACTCGTTCTTTCAGACAAACACGGCGCAGGCGGAGCGATTGTACGATGCCGCGCGCGACGCGGCGGAGCTGCGTCGGGAGGACATCGTGTACGATCTGTACTCGGGGACCGGAACCATCGCCCTCCATCTCGCTGACGCGGTAGAGCGCGTGGTGGGTGTGGAGACGGTGGAGTCGGCCGTCGCTGACGCGCGCCGTAACGCGGCGTTCAACGGGGTGGGCAACTGCGAGTTTGTCGTCGGCGACCTGAAGGAGCGGCTCACGCGCGACACCGGCTGGATGCAAGAGCACCCGCTCCCCTCGGCCGTCATCCTGGACCCGCCGCGAGCGGGCTGCCATGAGGACGTGCTCAAGGCTGTGGCGCGCCTGCGGCCCGAAAGAATCGTCTACGTCAGCTGTAATCCCGCCACACAGGCCCGCGATGCCCAGATACTCTGCTCCATCGCTCCGTATGTTCCTGGGCCTGCGCAGCCGGTGGACATGTTCCCGCAGACCGGGCACGTAGAGAATATCCTGCCTTTGCGCCTCCTCCCTTCGTGAGTCCAATCACAGATTCGCAGATTTTTACTGTCTATCGTTGATTTTCTTCTAATTTCCCGATACTTTCGGGTTAAGTCGCGAAACGGGAAGAAGAAAACCGCAACGAGATGCGCTCAGGAATCATATTCCGTCTGGTCCCGCTGGTTCTCTTGCCGGCCACTTTCGCTTTGGCCGGGGAAGCGGCGAAGACGATCCAGGCTGCTCGTGTACAGCGACCGCCGGAGATCGATGGGTCGCTACTGGAACCCGAATGGCAGACCGCACACCCTGTTCTGGATTTCACGCAGTTCGATCCCAACGAAGGGGCGCGTCCAACCGAACTGACCTCCGTCCGCATTCTCTATGATGATCACGCGCTGTATGTCGGCGCGATCTGCTACGACGCTCACCCCGAGCTCATCGTCCGCCAGCTGAGCAGGCGCGACCGGTCGACAGAAGCCGACCGCTTCGCCCTCATGATCGATTCCTACGCCGACCGACAGTCGGCATTTTTCTTCAGCGTCAACGTCTCCGGCGTTCAGAGCGACGGGGTCATGACGCAGGCGGGCATCAACTACGACAACACGTGGGACGAAGTGTGGCAGGTGGAGACGCAGGTCTATCTTGATGGGTGGTCTGCCGAGTTCCGCATCCCGTTCAACGCGCTCCGGTTCGCGGACGATACCCCCGAGGCGATGAGCTGGGGGGTCAACTTCCGCCGGGTGATTGCGCGCAAGCACGAGACCGTCGAGTGGGTGATGGTCCCGCGCTCCGAACAGCTGCAGGTCCCCTTCTGGGGGACGCTCACCGGGCTGGCGGAGATCGATCCATCAATGCATCTGGATATCGTTCCGTACGCATCCGGAACGCTCCGGCAGTGGGCGCCGGCATCCGGTCACGCTTCCAGTTCGGAAACCGAGGGGCTTGCCGGCGTCGATGTGAAGTACGGGCTCTCACGGAACTATACGCTCGATGCGACCATCAATCCCGACTTTGGCCAGGTGGAAGTCGACCAGGCCGTCCTCAATCTCACCGTGTTCGAGACATTGTATCCGGAGAAGCGGCCGTTCTTCGTCGAGGGCGCACAGTTTTTCACGTTCGGTTCGAGCTTCGACAACACGCCGATGTCGCTCTTCTTCTCCCGCAGGATCGGCCGGCAGCCGACGGGCGGGTTCACCGTGCCGCCCGGCGGCTCAATCGTCGAGAGTCCATCGGTCACAACGATCCTCGGCGCGGCGAAACTGTCGGGTCGCTCGGCGGGCGGCCTTGCGGTAGGGGCGCTCGCGGCGCTTACGGACCGGGAGTTTGCCACGGTGCGCGACACCGGCGGAGCCGAGACCCGCACGCAGGTGGAACCACGGGCGTCATACAACGCGGTCAGGCTGCGTCAGGACTATGCCGATGGAACATGGTTCGGAGGCATCGCGACGTTGAGCGGAAAGGAGGGGCTGCAGCCGGCATTCTCGGGTGGAGTGGACTGGGGTTACCGGTTCGGGGACAACCTCCATGCGCTGGACGGCTACCTGGCGGGTGTGCGGCCGAGCGACGGTTCGCAGGCAGGATCCGCAGGCAGGCTGCTGTTTTCCCGCATCTCAGCGGAACACTGGCTGTATGCAGGCTCGTACAGCTTCGCTACGCGGGGCTTCAATCCCAACGACATCGGGTTCTTTGCAGAGCCTCACGACCAGGGTGGTTACGCTCAGCTCGTGTATCGTGAGAACTACGCCACGGGGATCGCCAGGCGCTATGCGATCTCGGTGGTTCCGGAAGCGCGCTGGAACTGGGATGGTGTCCGCACGCTTGCCCAGATCGAGTTCGCGCCCACCGTGGAGTTGCAGAGTTTCTGGCGGATTGGCGTGAGCGCCATCGGAAGGCTCCCGGCCTATGACGATGCGGAACGGGGCGTTCTGGGGCTCTACCGAAGGCCGGCAGGCGCGAGCGCAACGCTGTCGGTGGCCAGCGACCAGCGAGAGTCGGTCTCGGGATCGCTGGCGCTGATGTACAACGGTGACGCTTTGAACAAGCAGGAGTTCGCGAGCCTGCTCCAGATGAGCGTGCGGCCAGCGTCGTGGCTCGAGCTGAGCCCGGGCGTGATGTACCAGCGCATCCGTACGGAAGAGACCGGGGCGTTTGTCTCCGGGGGCATCGCGACAGTGACGAACAGCACCGGCACCTACAGCCTGTTCGGCGATCGCGACCTGGACCTGCTGAACCTCGATCTTCGCGGGATCGTGACGTTCACCCGGACGTTGTCGCTGCAGATGTACATCCAGGCCCTCGTCGCCCGCGCAGGGTACGCAGACTACCGCGCACTGGTCGGGCCCGAGGAGTTTGTGCCTGCATCTGTGGCGATGGGGACGTACGACTTCAACTCCGTCTACTTTAACGCGAACCTCCTGCTGCGGTGGGAGTACCTGCCGGGGAGCACGGTCTATCTCGTGTGGACGCAATCGCGCTACGACTTCATCAGCGATACGGCGCCGGGCCTGGGCGAGCGACTGGGTGACATTTCGACGACGCCGCACGACGATGTGTTCCTCATGAAGGTGTCCTACTGGTTCTCGCTCTGATCAGCCGAGCGTCCGCTCGAAGAAGCCGGCCACCACCCGCCGGTACTCGTCACCCCCAACCTCGAACGTATTGCTGTGCGTTGCTCCCGGAATCATCCAGAGTTCTTTCGGCTCGTTCGCACGCTCGAACACCTGCTGCGAATACGACGGGCGGATGAGGGGATCGGCGGTCCCGTGCATCAGCAGGAGTGGGATGCGGATGCGGCTGACGGAGTCGACCGGTGACACAGCGGAGGCCTTGAAATGCGCGAGCTGCTCGGAGCGCATGATGACGATGTTGCGGAGGTAATGGAACGGGAGCTTGATCATGCGTTTCTGGTAGTCGTCGAATACGCTCCGGAGGCGAGCGAACCCGCTTTCGGCGACGACGGCCGTGACCCGCGAATCGTTTGCCGCCACCTGCAGGGCGACGGCCGCGCCCATCGAGGTGCCGAAGAGGCCGATCCGGCCAAGCCGCAGGTCCGGTCTCGACTGCAGATACGAGATAACCGTGCTGGCGTCGCGCTTTTCGTAGAATCCGTAGGTGCAGAAGCGTCCCCCGCTGTCGCCGTGGCGGCGGGCGTCGTACAGCATGACCAGGAATCCTGCCCCGCACAGCAGGTCCGCCATCGGAAGGCCCGAAATCTTCGACTCGCTGACGCCATGCAGATACACAACCGTGCCGCGTGGCTCGCCGGCGGGGTGCAGAAGCCAGCAGCTGAGCGGGATGCCCTCGGCCGACGCGAGCGTAAACTCCTCGTGCCTGTAGGGAAGCTGGGACGGATACAGGAGCGACGTGTGGCGGCGGTAGTAGTCGATCGTCCGACGGTACGGTTGGAGCAGCAGCGACGGGCCGACGACGAACAGGATGAGCGACACGAACACGAGGAAGAGAAGCGCGAACAAAGCACCAGGAGCGCAATACTCATACTGCAATATAACCGGACCTCCGCCCGAAGGCAAGACCGGAGACGAGGTTGACACTCCACTGCCCGCTTCGTATTATATGCTCGTCATGAGCGCGCCCTCTCGCCCCGCAAAGGTTGCCATTGTCCATGAATGGTTCACCGCGATGCGCGGGGGCGAGAAGTGTGTCGAGGCGCTGTGCGAGCTGTATCCCGACGCCGTCCTGTTCGCGCTGTTGCACAACCGTGGCAGCGTGTCGCCCGCCCTCGAGCGCCGGCAGATCCGGACCTCATTCGTCCAGCACCTTCCGTTTGCCGCTACCCGCTACCGGCATTATCTCCCATTGTTCCCCGCGGCCGTCAGCACGTTTGATACCTCGGAATTCGATCTCATCATCAGCTCGAGCCACTGTGTGGCGAAGGGAGTGCGAACGCCTCCTGGAGCGCTGCACATGTGCTACTGTTATACGCCGATGAGGTACATCTGGGATCTCTACGACGACTACTTCAGCCCCGAACGGGCAGGGCTGTTGACGCGGCTGGGGATGCGGCTCGCGCTGCAGCCGTTGCGCCGGTGGGATGTGGCGAGCGCGTCGCGTCCCCACTATTTCGTCGCCATCTCCGAGCACATCCGGCAGCGCATCCGATCGATCTACGGAAAGCCGTCGGACGTGATCTACCCGCCGGTGGATACGGACCGCTTTCGGCTGTCGACGCAGGACGAAGGGTTCTTCCTGGTGGCGGGGGCGCTGGTCCCGTACAAAAGGGTCGACCTTGCCGTTCAGGCGTTCTCGCGGTCCGGCGACCGGCTGATAGTCGCCGGTGACGGGCCAGAGCTGGACCGGTTGCGGAAGCTTGCCGCCCCGAACGTGACGTTTACGGGGTGGGTGTCTGACGAGGAGTTGCGGAGCCTGTACGAACGGTGCACGGCGCTCGTGTTTCCAGGGGAAGAGGATTTCGGGATTGTGCCGGTGGAGGTGATGGCGTGCGGGAAGCCGGTTCTGGCCTATGCGCGGGGAGGGGCGTGCGAGACGGTTCTGGACCGGCCGGATGGCGGGACCGGTGTCCATTTCCCGGAACAGACCGTGGATTCCCTGCTGGGTGCGGTGAAGCGGCTGCGGTCGACCAGATTCGACCCCTCATTCCTTCGCAGCCACGCCCTTTCGTTCGGGCGCGAGGTGTTCAAGGCCCGGTTCCGTGAGTATGTCGAGGCACGCCAGTCCGCAGGCCCCTCTCCGGCAAGCCCTTGCCCGAAAAGCAGTTAGCGCGCTTTCCGCGTTGACTTTCCACCCCAATTTTTCTATATTAAAAGTCCATTTGTTTTAGGTTTCGCATGGCGCATGAAGGCAGACGACGTCTGCGGGATCCCCGGCGCTACGAGGTGCTTGTCACGTCGCTCGGGGAGGGGCGCAGTGCAAGGGCGTTCCGCGTAAGCAGGGTGTGGCTCGTACTGATGGGCGTGCTTGCGGTCCTTGCGATCGTCGGCCTCACGCTCGCGGTGCTGATGTTCACGCCGGCGGCGATGTACGTTCCGCTTCCGAATCCGATCCTCGAGCAGCGCTACGGGGAACAGATACGGGAAACGCAGGTCCGTCTCAACGACCTGGCCGAGCAGGTGCTCCTGCTCAGCGACTACAACAGCCAGCTGCGGAAGGCGCTTGGCGAAGGATCAACGGGAGATTCGATGATGTTCGCGGATTCTCCGTCGGTCCTTGCCGACACGGGCAGCGTCCCACAGGCGTTCGCTGCCATGCGGCCGGACACATCGTCCGCCCCGGCGGCAAGTGAACAGTACGATATCATGGTGGCGACCGGTCAGGGGGTTGTCGCCGTCGGCGAGGAGACGTCTGTTGAGGGCCGGCTTCCCCTGATCATGCCCGCCGAGGGGTTCGTGTCGCAGCTGTTCGATCCGGGACGCGGCCACTTTGGTATGGACATCGCAGCGCGGCGGGGAACGCCGGTGATCGCGCCCGCGGACGGTCACGTTGTCTTCGCGGGGTGGACGTACGAAGACGGCAACATGATAATCCTGGCGCACGGCCGCGGCTACATGACCGTGTACAAGCATAACCAGTCGGTGCTGCGCAGCGCGCAGGAGTTCGTCAGGCGGGGCGAGGCCATTGCATTGCTCGGCACGTCGGGACGGACAAGCCAGGGGCCGCATCTCCATTTCGAGGTGTGGCGCGATGGCGACCCGCGCGACCCCAGGTTGTATTTGATCGCCCAGACGGCAGCTCAGTATGCGGAGGGATCCAATGGCGGACAAACAAGCGGCAAACGGTGAGCTCAGTTTCATCGGTCACACCACGGTGATCGAAGGGACGATCAAGACGGATGGCAGCATCCGTGTCGACGGCAAGGTGATCGGCGACCTTCACGCCAAGGCGAATGCAGCTGTGGGCGAGCGGGGAATCGTGGAAGGGACGGTGACCGCCCGGAACATCTCCCTTTCGGGGAAAGTGAAGGGGAGCGTCACGGCGCTGGAGAAGCTCGTGCTCGAGGAGAAGGCGATCCTCCACGGCGACATCCGCACCGCGCGCCTTGTGGTGGACGAAGGGGCGATGTTTGACGGGCAATGCGCGATGACGGGACAGAGCGCTCCTCCGAAGGCCGGCTGAGCGCGCTGGCAGACGCATGACGCAGGAGTCCGGCAGGACGTGGGCGCAGTCCTTTGGCCCGTACCTTACCATGGGCATTCAGCTTGCCCTCGCGGTGGTTGTCTTCTTTTTCGTCGGACGATGGCTGGACGGGAAACTGGGAACGGCTCCGTGGCTGATGCTGGCGGGGCTGCTGGTGGGAATCGCCGGGGGGATGATCAAGTTCTTGCACGCTGCTGTTGCGCTGGGGAAGGAAGCAAACAGGGACGCGGAGAAGGAACGGGCGCATGAGCACGATCGGAATTGACCTTCGGTTCCCGAGAAGGGTTGCCGCGGTCGTGCTGATTGCGGCTGCCGTGCTTGCCTATCCGTTGGTCCGGTACGCGTCTCCGGCCGTCGTGGT
Source organism: uncultured Ignavibacteria bacterium (assembly GCA_963701735.1). GTDB lineage: Bacteria > Bacteroidota > Ignavibacteria > UBA10030 > UBA6906 > CAWABB01. Next base: position 20,465 of record CAVPBI010000032.1, read on the forward strand.
TGCGGTTGTGGCGGGCGCGGTCATAAGCACGCTGAATGCGCTCCTGGGCTACTGCTCGATCGAGTACGCGTTCGGGAAGTCGTACACCACGTTCCTGAAAGTGGTCATCGGCGGCATGGGCGTCAGGATGCTGGGCATGCTCGGGATCATGCTGATGTTGATCCTCACGTTTCATGTGCAGTCGCTTCCGCTGACGCTGTCGATGCTCGGGTTCTATATGGTCTATCTGGTGCTGGAAGTCCTTTTCATCCAAACCAAGGTGCTGGTCAAGGGTCGGGATTGAGATGACGTTGATGGCTGACACGACACACGCCGCGCAGGCGGTTGCGGATACGCTCCACGCGGGGGTGCACGGAGCTGCCGCCGGAGGGCACGGAGAACACGGCGGGGGCAACCTGTTCGCCGAGCTCCTCCACCATCTCAACGATGCGCCGAAGCTCGAGACGCCGTTCGGGTACATCCCGCTCCCGCAGTTTCCCCCGGTGCAGATCGGCGGACTGACGCTGAATCTGTCCATCACGAAGCACGTGGTCTTCCTCTGGCTGGCGGCGGTGCTCCTCATCGTGGTGGCGACGCTGGTGTCCCGGAGCGTCCGGCGCCGCGAGGTGCCGTCCGGCTTCAGCAACATGGTCGAGGCGGTGATCGTGTTCGTGCGCGACGAAATCGCGGTGGCGAACATGGGGCCCGGCGGCCTGCGGTATATGCCGTATCTCCTGACCACGTTCTTCTTCATCCTGCTGATGAACCTGATGGGGCTCATCCCGTACGGGGCGTCGGCTACAGGGAACCTGAATGTGACAGCAGGGCTCGCGATCATCGCGTTCTTCATGATCCAGGGGGCGGCCATCAGGTCGCAGGGCCTCGGCCACTTCCTGGCGCACCTGACCGGGGGCGTCCACTGGTCTCTCTGGCCGATCATGGTTCCAATCGAGATCCTCGGGCTCTTCACGAAGGCCTTCGCTCTCTGTATCCGTCTCTTTGCCAACATGACCGGCGGGCACATTGTCATCGTGTCGCTGATCGGCCTCATCTTTCTGTTCAAGAGCTATATCATCGCCATCCTCCCCGCAGGGTTCGTGGTGGGGATCATGTTTCTCGAACTCTTTGTCGCGTTTCTGCAAGCGTACATTTTCACCATGCTCACCGCCCTGTTCATGGGTCTGGGGATGCAGCAGGAGGGGCACGGCTCCCACGAGGAGCACGGCGCGTCCGCGTAACCGGTTTTTCACTCGTACACACGCATACTTCTGGAAGGAGAAGCACTCATGGAAGCAAACGCACTCGGGTATCTCGCAGCCGGTCTCGGCGCAGCGTTGACCGTCATCGGCGCCGGTCTTGGGATCGGCAAACTCGCCGCCGCGGCGATGGAAGCAAGCGGCCGGCAGCCCGAGGTGGCCGGACAGGTTCGTACCTCCATGCTGATCGCAGCCGCTCTGATCGAAGGCGCGACATTCTTCGCCCTCGCGATCTGCATCATTCTCGCGACCAAAGGCTAATCCGGTACACCATGTTCGAAATCAATCCTGGCCTCATCGTCTGGACGATCATCACCTTCATCGCCGCGCTGGTGATCCTGCGCGCGTACGCCTGGAAGCCCTTGCTGGCGGCGCTCACGGCGCGCGAGGAGAAGATCAGGACGCAGATCGCTCAGGCTGAAAACGCGCGCCGCGAAGCGGAACGCCTGCTGGAAGAGAACAAGGCGCAGCTCGCCCGTGCCGATGAGCAGTCGCAGCGGATGCTCCGCGAGAGCAGGGATATGGGCGAACGGCTGAAAGCGGAAATCCTGGAGAAGGCGCAGCAGTCGTCGCGCCAGATGGTCGACCAGGCGAAAGAGGAAATCCGGCGCGAGAAAGACAGTGCGCTGCAGGAGCTCCGCTCCGAGGTGGCCGACCTGGCGATCGGCGCAGCGGGGAAGCTGCTGGACGCGAACCTCGACGCCCCGAAGCACCGGGCGCTCGTCGATGACGCAATCCGCCAGATGGGCAAGACGTCATGAAGCACGCACGAGTCGCATCACGCTACGCCGCCGCATTGATGGGCGCCGCCGAGGAGTCGAAGGCGGTTGACGCGGTCGCCCGCGATCTGGAGGCGCTGCGCGCGACCATGGCGTCATCGCGGGAACTCCAGCGGTTGCTGGAGAGCCCGATCGTGTCTCCCGCCAAGAAGCGGGCGATCCTGACGGAGATCTTCGGCTCCAGATTCAGCCCGCTCACGATGGAGTTCCTGTCGCTGCTGGTGGAAAAGAGCCGCGAAATCGCGCTTTCCGCGACGATCGAGCGGTGGTTCGCGATGCGGGACGAACGTCTGGGCGTCGTGACGGTGGACGTCACGACGGCCGTGGAACTGTCAGCGGATCAGACACGCGAGATCACGGCCGCACTGGAACGGACGACGGGCAAGACCATACGGGTCCGCGCCACCACGGATGCGGCCATCAAGGCGGGGCTGATCTTTCGCATCGGCGACACCGTCCATGACGGCAGCATGCGGCGTCAGCTCGAGCGTCTCCGGGAACGCCTGGTCACCGGCAGCCCCGATGTGACATTGAATGAGATATTACAAAGGACAGGTTCATGGCTGAAGTGAAACCGGACGAAGTCTCCGCGATCCTGCGCAGGCAGCTCGCTGGCTTCGAAAAAGAGGTCGATCTCTATGACGTCGGCACGGTGCTCCAGGTGGGCGACGGCGTCGCACGCGTCTACGGCCTGAGCAAGGCCGTCATGAGCGAGCTCATCGAATTCCCCCATGGCGTCTTCGGCATGGTCCTGAACCTTGAAGAGGACAACGTCGGGTGCATCCTCTTCGGCGAGAGCAGCGAGATCAAGGAAGGCGATACCGTCAAGCGGACGGGGCGCGTGGCTTCGGTTCCCGTCGGGGACAAGATGCTCGGGCGCGTGGTGAATCCCCTCGGGCAGCCTATCGACGGCCGGGGGCCGATTCCGACTGACGCGTATCTCCCGATCGAGCGCAAGGCGCTCGGCGTTATCCAGCGACAGCCGGTCAAGGAACCGCTCCAGACCGGTCTCAAGTCTGTCGACGGCATGATTCCGATCGGACGCGGTCAGCGCGAACTCATCATCGGCGACCGGCAGACGGGGAAGACCGCAATCGCGATTGACGCGATCATCAACCAGAAGTACACGCACACGGAAGAGGCCAAGCGGCGCGGCATCGCTCCCATGTATTGCATCTATGTCGCGATCGGCCAGAAGAGCTCGACGCTCGCACAGGTCGTGGACCGGCTGCACCAGGAAGGGGCCATGGAGTACACGACCATCGTCGCCGCCACAGCCAGCGATCCTGCGCCGATGCAGTTCATCGCCCCGTACGCGGGGGCGTCGATCGGCGAGTACTTCCGCGACAGCGGACGGCACGCACTGGTCATCTATGACGACCTGACGAAGCAGGCACAGTCGTACCGGCAGGTCTCGTTGCTGCTCCGGCGGCCGCCCGGGCGTGAGGCGTATCCCGGGGACGTCTTCTATCTTCACTCCCGCCTCCTGGAGCGCGCCTCCAAGCTGAGCGCGGAACTGGGCGGGGGCAGCCTGACGGCGCTCCCGGTGATCGAGACGCAGGCCGGCGACGTGTCAGCGTACATCCCCACGAACGTCATTTCGATCACGGACGGGCAGATCTACCTCGAGTCCAGCATGTTCAACGCAGGCATTCGCCCGGCCATCAACGTTGGCATCTCGGTGTCCCGCGTGGGCGGCAACGCGCAGATCAAGGCGATGAAGAAAGTCGCTGGACGGCTTCGCCTGGAGCTGGCTCAGTACCGCGAGCTGGAGGCGTTCGCCAAGTTCGGCTCGGACCTCGACAAAGCCACGCTGCAGCAGCTGCGGCGCGGCGCGCGCCTGGTCGAGCTGCTCAAGCAGGACCAGTACGAGCCGATGGCGGTCGAGAAGCAGGTGGTGTCCATCTTCGCCGGCACGAACGGCTACCTCGATCCGATTCCCGTTGAACATGTGAAGCGCTTCGAGCGCGAGCTGCTTTCCTTGATGGACCTGAAGTACGCCGGCGTGCTGAAGGAGATCGCGGATAGCAAAGACCTGTCGGCGCAGACCACGGAACGCCTCAACACGATCCTGAAGGACTTCTCCGCCTCGTTCAAGGCGGTGGCGACAGCCTAACCATGCCGACGTTACGCGAAGTGCGCCGGCGGATCGCCGGCGTCAAGATGACGCAGAAGATCACGAAGGCAATGAAGATGGTTGCCGTGGCGAAGCTGCGCCGCGCCCAGCTGGGAGCGGTGGCTGCGCGGCCGTACGCGGGCGCAATCGGACGCATCCTGCGTCACCTGCGCGGGGTGGCCGACGGCGAGGCCGGGGCGTTCATCGTCCCGCGCGAGGTTCGCCGCGTCGCGCTGGTGGTCGTGACGGCCGACCGGGGTCTCTGCGGGTCGTTTAACTCGAACCTGATCAAGGCCGCCGTACAGCGGATGGAGTCGGAGTACAAGGGCTGGAACGAGGACAAGCGCGTCACCGTGTTCTGCATCGGGAAGAAGGGTGCGGAGTACTTCGGGAAGCGCGCATACCAGGTCGGCGAGAAGTTCGTCGGGCTGTTCAACGCCCTGGAGTATTCGGACGCCCAGCGGATTGCACGGATGCTGATGCAGCGCTACCGTGCAGGCGAGTTCGACCGGGTCGAGATCATCTACAACGAATTCAAGTCGATCTCCCAGCAGCGGATCGTCGTCGAGCAATTCCTCCCGGTGTCCGGTGAGGGCGGGGCGGCGCCGGAGCGGGTGGACTATATCTACGAGCCCGACCGACAGGCGATTCTCGCGACACTCCTGCCACAGCACCTGCAATTTCAGATCTGGAAGGTGTTGCTCGAGTCGAATGCCTCGGAGCAGGCCGCGCGCATGGCCGCGATGGAGAATGCGACCGAGAACGCGAACGAGCTGATCGACTCGCTGCAGCTGCAGTACAACAAAGCGCGGCAAGCCTCGATTACAAGGGAATTGTTGGAGATTGTCAGCGGTGCTGAGGCGCTGAGCGCTGCGCGCTGAGGAAGGAATGTGATGTTTGACGATCTGAGTCGCAAGCTTGACGCGGCCCTGAAGCGCCTGCGCGGCCAGGGGAAGATCTCCGGCGAGAACGTCGCCGAGACGCTCCGGGAGGTCCGCCGCGTGCTGCTGGACGCGGACGTCAACTACAAGGTTGCGCGCGATTTTGTGGAGGGTGTGCTCAAGCGCGCCTCGGGGCGCGAGGTTCTCGAGAGCATTACGCCGGGGCAGCAGATCGTGAAGATCATTCACGACGAGCTGGTAACGCTGCTCGGCACCTCGAGCGCGGACATTGCCGTTGCGCCCATGCCGCCCACGGTGGTGCTTGTCGCGGGTCTGCAGGGGTCCGGCAAGACGACGTTCTGCGCGAAGCTGGCCGTCCATCTGCGAAAGCAGGGGCGGCACCCTCTGCTCGTGGCGGCGGACATCCATCGACCCGCGGCCGTGGACCAGCTGGTCGCCCTCGGCGGCACCATTTCCATCCCGGTCTTCACGGTGCAGGGTGCCGGGGCGGTCGCAATTGCGCAGGAGGGTGTCGAGCACGGTCGGCTGAACGCGCGCGACGTTGTCATTGTTGATACGGCCGGACGCCTTCATGTCGATGAAGACATGATGCGTGAGGTGGAGGCAATCAAGGCCGCCATCCGCCCGCACGAGATCCTGTTCGTCGTCGACGCGATGACGGGCCAGGATGCCGTCAACACCGCGCAGGCGTTTCACGACCGCCTCGGGTTCGACGGAGCGGTCCTCACGAAGATGGACGGCGATGCGCGCGGAGGCGCGGCGCTTTCGCTGCGGGCGACGGTCGGGAAGCCCATCAAGTTTATCGGTGTCGGCGAGAAGCCCGAGGCGCTGGAGCGGTTCCACCCGGACCGCATGGCCTCGCGGATTCTCGGCATGGGAGACATCGTCACGCTCGTCGAGAAGGCGCAGGACCGGATCGACGGAGAGCGGGCGGTGCAGCTCGAGCGGAAACTCCGGCAGTCGCAGTTTACGTTCGAGGACTTTCTTGCGCAGATGCAGGAGGTGCGCTCCATGGGGCCGCTCGACCAGCTGGTCGGGATGATCCCCGGGATGCAGCGGCTACCGCACAATGTCGCAGTCGACGAGAGCGCGCTGACGCGCATCGAGGCGATCATCCGCTCGATGACGCAAGAAGAGCGGCAGCGTCCGCAGGTGATCAACGGCAGCCGCCGGAAGCGGATCGCGGCGGGGAGCGGGACGACAGTGCAGGATGTCAACCGTCTGCTCAAGCAGTTCGAGCAGATGCAGAAGATGATGAAGGCGCTCGGGAAGGCCGGGAAGTTCCGACGGGGCATGCGGTTGCCCGCCGGGTTCTAAGCCTTCGGCCCGGGCAAGCGGTCCGATGTTCAGTCATTCGTTCATATAGGAGAGTTCCAGTGGCGGTACGTATACGTTTGCGCAGGGTCGGCAAGAAGAAAACGCCGATCTATCATATCGTGGCTGCCGATTCGCGTTCGGCACGCACCGGGAAGTTCCTCGAGGTTGTGGGCCGGTACGAGCCGCTCGTGAATCCGCCGGTGATCGGCACGAAGGACGAGCGGGTGCTCTACTGGCTGAAGCATGGCGCGTTGCCGACGGAGACCGTTCGCGGTCTTCTGCGGCGCTCCGGCCTGTGGCTCCGGTGGACCCTCAAGAAGCGCGGCCTCTCCGAGGCGCGCGTGACTGAGGAGATGGAAAAGTGGACCATGGCGCAGGGGCCGAAGCTCCAGCACGAAAAAGAGCGCAAGGCTCGCCGGGTCGCCCGCAAGAAAGCGGCAAAGGCTCCGGCAGCCGAGGCTGCTCCCGCCGCGGCACCGGCCGAGGCGTAGGGCTCCGCGTCTTCCCGCGTCCCGCCTGCGGTGGGGCGGTGGAAGCGACGTGTGTTGAGGAGCGGCGAAAGCCGCAGAAGGGGGGTACGTCATGAGGGAGTTCCTCGAGTTCATTGTCAGGCAACTTGTAGACCACCCGGAGCTCGTGGTGATCGACCAGGTCGAAGCGGATACGACCGTGACATTCACGCTTCGTGTAGGCCCCGGCGAAGTCGGCCGGGTGATCGGCAGGGGCGGCCGGACCGCTCAGTCGATCAGGATCCTGCTCGCGGCGGTTGCCGCCAGGCAGGGCCGGCGCGCGATGGTGGAGATTGCGGGTTCATGACCGGAACCGTTGACGACGCACTCCTTGCAGTCGGGCAGGTGGACAAGCCGTTCGGCATCCGGGGCGACGTCGTGGTCAAGCCGCTGACAGACTCCGCCGATCGGTTTGAACGACTGCGCGCGGTCCGCGTCGGCCGAAGCGCCGAAACGTCCCGCCCGGCAACAGTGGACGCGGTGGCCGTCGAAGGCAGGGGCGTTCGTATCCACCTGCATGGGATCGACGACCGCACGGCGGCGGAGGCGCTCCGCGGGCAGTATCTGTTCGTGGATCGTCGGCACCGGGCGACACTTGCGACGGGACGCCACTACGTGCATGAGATCGTCGGTCTGGCGGTGGAAGACGAACACGGGGTACGCCGGGGGGTGGTGAAAGACGTATTGAAGCTTCCCGCGCAGGATGTGTATGTGATCGTCGATGGCGGGAGGGAATTCATGCTCCCGGCCGTCCGGGAATTTATCCGCGAGATCGATCTCGAGGCCGGCCTCCTCCGGGTGCATCTCATCGACGGGATTCTGGAATCATGAGGATCGACGTTGTCACCGGATTCCCGCGGTTGTTCACCGGGCCCCTGACGGAGAGCATGGTGCGCCGGGCGCAGGACCTCAGGGTCGCGGAGATCGTCGTGCACGATCTGCGCGACCATGCGGTCGACAAACACAGGTCCATCGACGACATGCCGTATGGCGGCGGCGCCGGGATGGTGATGAAACCCGAGCCGGTGTTTGCGTGCATCGAGGCACTGAAGAAGGAGCGCCAGTACGACGAAGTCATTTACCTGACACCCGACGGCGAGCGCTTCACGCAGGCCATCGCGACGAGCCTCTCGCTCCGTTCAGCGGTGATTCTGCTGTGCGGACACTATAAAGGCATCGACGAGCGCATCCGGGAGGGGCTCGTTACCCGCGAGCTGTCCATTGGAGACTACGTGCTGACGGGCGGGGAGCTGCCCGCGATGGTGGTGATCGATACGGTTGTGCGCCTGCTCCCCGGCGTGCTGCACGACGGGGAGTCGCTGCTGACAGATTCCTTCCAGGATAACCTCCTGGGAGCGCCGTGCTACACGCGGCCGGCGGAGTTTCGTGGAATGCGCGTGCCGGATGTGCTGCTGTCCGGTAACCATGACCAGATTCGCGCGTGGCGGGAGGCGCAGCAACATCGGCGCACCGCCGAGCGACGCGACGATTTGTTGGAACATCACTGAGACGGTTGATAGAGAGGATACCATGGAAAAGATCAAGCTGGTCGAAGCGGCGTATATGAAAACCGGCATTCCGGAATTCCGCCCGGGAGACACGATCAACGTGCACGTGCGGGTCATCGAGGGAGACAAGGAGCGCATCCAGCAGTTCCAGGGCGTCGTGCTCGGACGCCACGGCAGCGGGATGAACGCCACGTTCACCGTGCGGAAGGTGTCGGACGGCGTCGGCGTTGAGCGCATTTTCCCCCTGCATTCCCCGCGCATCGCGAAGATCGAGCGCGTGAAGGAGGGAGCCGTGAGGCGCGCGAAGCTGTACTATCTCCGCACGCTCGCCAGCAAAGCCATTCGTCAGAAGACGAACGCCTGAGTTGCACGTCCCCCGCCCACGGCCCTGACGGCTCGCGGGCGGGGCCTGCCTGTCCCGCTTCCGGGTGGGACTGCCTCTGAACAACCACTCCGCCTCCCGGCGCCATGAGCACTCCGTCACCACTGGGTCTGCCGACGGCCGGCTACGCGCGACCGCTGGTTGACGCGCTGGCACGCATCCCCGGCGTTCACACGCACCTGGATGTTCCGGCCCGACTCGCCATCGGATTGCGGGAGCGCTCCCTCCGGGGCGCCCTGCTGACGCCGATCGATTACGCCCGGGACGGCTCCGCATACCTCGTCGTCCCCGGCGCAGTGGTTGCGTCCCACGGTCCGACGGGCCCCGTCACACTTCGGTTCAGACACGGGCTGCGGTCTCTCTCGACCGTTGCCGTCGACCCCTCGTCGGTCAATGAAATCATCCTTGCCCGCATCATCCTTGCCGAAGAGTTCGGCCTGTTCCCCTCGATCGTGCCCGCGCAGGGATCCGCGGCAGCCATGCTCGCAAAAGCGGATGCTGCGTTGAGCGTGGACGGTGCGCACGATACTCTGCCGGGCGAGCAGCTCGACCTCATCGAGGCGTGGGGTGAAATGACAGGCCTCCCGTTCTGCTACGGCCTCTGGTGCAGAAGCCGCGGGGCCTTGACACAGGAGGACATGGATGCCCTCCGCACCGCTCACCAGGAGGCGCAAGCCCGTGCGGGTGACAGTGCCACTCCCTTCCAGTATCTTCCGACCGAAGAGACCGACGAAAGCCTCAGAACATTCCTGCACTACGCGTACTACCATGGAGTCCTCCCCGACGTCCCCGATGTCAACGCGCGGGACGCGGCCGATGAAGATGAGGAGGACGACTCCGGTCCGGACCCATCGGTGAACTGATTGCATCTCGCCTGAGGAATGGGTAGATTTTTTCCACCTGTTCCATGCTCACATCCCTGCACATTCAGAATTACGCCCTGATCGAGGACCTGACGGCCTCCTTCCCCAACGGCCTCGTGATCCTGACCGGGGAGACCGGTGCCGGGAAATCCATCATCATTGATGCCCTCGGGCTGGTGATCGGGGAACGGGCGAGTGTGGAAGGAGTCCGTGCGGGCGCCGAGCGCGCGGTTGTCGAGGCGGTGTTCGATACCATCGGAAACGCGAAGCTCAACGCGTTCCTCCGGTCCAACGACATGGATCCCGCCGACGAGCTCATCGTCCGCCGCGAGATCTCCCGTCGCGGGCAGAGCCGGTGCTTCGTCAACGATTCCCCCGTCACGCTCACCGTCCTCAAACAGATTGGCGAGTTCCTGGTCGACCTCCACGGACAGCACGAGCACCAGTCGCTCCTGCGTCCGGAGACGCACGTCACGATGCTGGATGAGTTCGGCGGGCTGGAAGACATGGTGAGGGAGTACCAGGAGGCGCTGGGTCGGCTGCGATCTGCCTCTGCGGAGCTTGGCGATCTGCGCAAGCGGGAGCAGCAACTCATGGAGAAACGGGAGTTTACAGCCTTCCAGCTCTCCGAGATCGACGCGGTTGCCCCTCGCGAGGGCGAGGAGGGCGAGCTCCAGGAAGCGCTGACCATCCTTGAGAATTCGGAGCGATTGTTCAGCACGACGGGTGAATTGTACGAAGCGATGTACGGGGCGGAACGTTCCGTTCACGACGTGCTCGTTCTTGCGCGCAACCAGCTGCAAGACCTTGCGGCGATCGACCGTCAGTTCGCGGACGCTGCCCGCGAATGCGCAGGGGCGGTGGCAGTGGTGGCCGAGTTGGCCCGGTTCATCCAGAGCTACAATGCGGGGATCGAGTTCGCTCCGGATCGCCTTGAGGAGTTGCGCGACAGGCTCGGGCGGCTCTCTCTCCTCAAGAAGAAGTTCGGCGGTTCGCTGGAATCCGTCCTTGCCCGGCGCGAGGAGCTGGCTTCCGAGCTCTCGCTGGCCGAGAATTTCACGGCGGTCATCCAGCGGCTGGCGGGCGACGCGGAGGGTGCCCGCGGCGACTGCGCTCTGTTGGCCGAGCGCCTTTCGGCCAAGCGCCATGAGTGTGCGCGCCGCATCGACAAAGGAATTCTCGTCGAGTTGGCGAAGCTCGGCATCCCCGATGCGAAGTTCACCACGCGGATGACCAGAAACGACGTCGATGATGACGTTTCGGGCGACATGTGGATCCCCGCCGGCGGGCGGAGGGTGGCGCTGAATGCCAGAGGGGTGGATCAGGTGGAGTTCTATATCTCCACGAACGTGGGCGAGGAGGAGCGGCCATTGGTCAGGGTGGCGTCCGGCGGCGAAATTTCCCGCATCATGCTTGGCCTCAAGTCGATCCTGGCCAAATCCGACCGCCTGCCGGTCCTGATCTTCGATGAAATCGATGTCGGCGTCAGCGGTCGCATCGCACAGGCCGTGGGGAAGAGCCTGAAATCGCTTTCGTCGTTCCATCAGGTGGTTGCAATTACCCATCTGCCGCAGATCGCGGGGCTCGCGGATGCGCACTTCGTGGTATCGAAGCTGGAACGGAAGGGGCGCGCGACCACGCAGTTGCGGCGGCTCACGCTGGACGAGCAAGTCACTGAAGTCGCAAAGCTTATGAGCGGGGCGAGCGTCACCGAGACTGCACGGGAAGGCGCGCGCGAGTTGATGGGCCTCAAACGTTCTCAACGGGCATCGTAATCCTATGGGTCTCCGTGTCTATAATACACTGACGCGCACGAAAGAGGAGTTCGTCCCTCTCAATCCACCGCATGTCGGAATGTACGTCTGCGGGCCGACCGTGTACGGGCACTCCCACCTCGGGCACGCCAAAAGCTACGTGTCGTTCGACGTGATCGTACGGTACCTCCGCCATTCAGGATACAGGGTGCTGTACGTCCAGAATATCACGGATGTCGGCCACCTGTCGGACGATGCAGACATGGGCGAGGACAAGGTTGAAAAGCAGTCCCGCATGGACCGGGTTCACCCGATGCAGCTCGCGGAGACGTACACGCGGAGTTACTTCGAGGACATGGATGCGCTCGGCGTTCTGCGGCCCGACATCTCCCCGCGTGCGACCGGGCATATCACAGAGCAAATCGAGCTTGTCCGCGGCTGATGGAGGAGGGGCATGCCTACGAATCCAACGGGTCGGTCTATTTCGACATCGGGTCGTTTGCCGCGTATGGCAAGTTGTCGGGTCGGACGGTCGAGGAGATGTCCTCGGGGGTGCGGATCGAGGTTCGGCCGGAGAAGCGACATCCGGCGGATTTCGCACTCTGGAAGCGTGCCGAGGCCGGGCACATCATGCGCTGGCCGAGCCCGTGGGGTGAGGGATTCCCCGGGTGGCACATCGAATGCTCGGCGATGTCGATGAAGTACCTGGGGGAGAGCATCGACATTCACGGCGGTGGGCTCGAGAATCAGTTCCCGCACCACGAGTCGGAAATCGCTCAGAGCGAGGCGGCAACACACAAACCGTTCATCAGGTACTGGCTGCACAACAATATGGTGACGGTCGACGGGAAGAAGATGGGAAAGTCCCTGGGCAATTTCGTGACGCTCAAGGACGCCTTCGCCACGTGGCATCCGCGGGTCGTCAGGCTGTTCATCCTTCAGAGTCACTACCGGAGTCCGCTCGATTTCAGCAAGGCCGCGGTGGACGGGGCCGGAAAGGGGCTCGAGAAGGTGGATGCCGCCATCCTGCGTCTGCGCGCGATAGTTCGCGACGGGGCATCGGGGAGCGACCCATCAACGATGGACATCGCGGCATACCGGTCTGCGTTCATGGAGGCGATGGATGACGACTTCAATACGCCGCGGGCGGTCGCCGTGGTGTTCGATTTCTTGCGGGAGATGAATACGATGCTTGGCGCATCGCGGTTTTCGGCGGCGGATCTGCGCGAGATGGATACGTGGATCTCCACCCATGCGGGCGCGGTTCTGGGGCTCGATCCCGGAGCGAAGGCCACAACCGCTGCGACAGAGGAGACCCTCCCGCGGCTGATGGACCTCCTGATCGGGTTGCGTCAGGAGATCCGGCAGCAGAAACTGTGGCCTCTTGCCGATCGGATCCGGGATGGACTTGCCGAACTCGGCATGACGCTCGAGGATGGGAAGGACGGGACGACGTGGAAGAAAATGTCCTGATCATTGCCGACGGCCTTGTTCTGACCTGCGACCCGGACAATCGCGCCGGGTCGCTGACGCTTGTCGTACGGTCTGGCAAGATCATCGAGATCGGGGAGGATTCCGCGGAGATTCGGGCTCGATACCCGGGCGCCGCGGTGATGAATGCCTCCGGGATGCTCGTCATTCCGGGTTTCGTGAACGCGCACGTGCACTCGGCAAGCCACGTGCTCCGGGAAATCACGGCCGGAGTCCCGCTGAGCGGGTGGAAGGCGAACGCTCAGCTGCGCGATGCCATGGGCCGCCTGGAATCCCCCGCGATGTCGACTGACGTTATGACGATTGTCAGGGCAGCGGCGGCCGCGCATGTGAAATCCGGAACGACCGCCGTTGCGGAAATGACCGCGGAGCTCGACGCGGACGTATACCGGCGCGTCATCAACGCGATGGGGGAGTCCGGTGTGCGTTCGCTGTCCGTGGTGCGCACCTGGGACCAGATGGCGGCTGCCCGCGAACTCGCCGCCGAAGGGTATGTGTTTGCGATGGATCTCGGAGCCGAAGAGGATTTCACGGTGTACAGTCTGGAGAGCCGGATCCATGCGGCGCGGGACGCCGGCATGCCGCTGGTTGCGCACGTGGGCGAAATGCGTGAGCATGTCGAGATGGTGCGGCGGAACTTCCAGAAGCCGCTGTTCCATGTCTTGCGCGACTTCGGTGCGCTTCATACCGACACCCTGTGCGCGCACATGAATCACTGCACGGAACCCGACGCCCAGGCTGCGCGCGACGCAGGATGCACGCTGACCATCTGCATCGGCTCTGCGATGGCGAAGCAGACCGGCTACCCGTTCCTTCGCAACCTCATGGCGCACGACGTGCGCCTTGCAGTCGGGACTGATTGGGGGGCGTTTGATGTCCTTGCCGAGGCCCGCCTTCTTGCGCAGCTTCCAGCGTGGATCCCCGGGATCCCGGAATTCACCGCGGTCGAGCTGCTCCGCATGGCCACCATCAACGGTGCTGAGACGCTCGGGATCGGAAGCGAGACGGGGTCGATCGAACCAGGTAAGCGCGCAGATCTTGTACTGATGAAGCTCGACGACATCCGGGTCCCCGCCGTGCCCTCACCCGTCTCGGCAGAGTGCCTTGCAGCGCTGCTGATGCGTTCGCCACAGCCGCCCGCGGTGTCCGATGTGCTGGTGCAGGGGGTGTTCGAAGTGCATAGCAGTGTGCTGGTGCGCCAGGATGAACAGGCATTGCTGTCGGATCTCCATCGGCTCCGGGAGCGGTGGGGGATACATGCCGCAGCTCCAGTGCCTGCCTCGGGGTCAGATGAGCCACGGGCCTCTGTGCTCGCACGTTCCAAGGTGCTCCAGCTGGTGCCACGCGAGCCGGATCCTCCGCATGAGGCCGTGCCCCCGCCATCGCAGACATCTTCCGGGCAGCCACAGGAACGTACAGCAAATCTCAGCGCACCAAAACGCCGGGTCAGTCCGAAGCGTCCCGCCATCCATCCCGAGCTCCCCAAAGATGTTCGTCGTGTCTTCGGTGAGGACGATGAAGCGTAGGATCACGGCCATCCTCGTGGCCGCACTGGCCGTCTCCCCTCATCTGCGTGCCCAGGGGTCCGCCGGAACCGGAGGCGGCGTGGAACCGCGGACCATTGTCGACAAGCCTACGGCAGGCATCCTCCGCTCAGGGGCCCTCGCGCTCGACGTCGACCTCTTCGAGCATGGTGGTCTCCTCGGCGGGCTGTCAATCGGATTTCTGGATCGCGTGCTGATCGGAGTGTCGTACGGAGGGTCGGGCCTGGTTGGCGGTGACTCGCCGACAATGAACGACGTGCCGGGGATGCAGCTCAAGGTGCGCGTGCTTGACGAATCGAGGACGGTCCCCGCGGTTGCTCTTGGATTCGATTCCCAGGGACGCGGCGAGTACGACCCCTCACAGGATCGATACACGTTCAAGTCGCCCGGCGTGTACGCCGTTGTCAGCAAGAACTCGGATTTCCTCGGATACCTCACCCTGCATGCCGGCGGCAACTACAGTCTTGAAAAGGGGGATGGCGACGACGATCTGAACGCATACGTTGGTGCCGAGAAGACGATCGGCGGAGCGCTGTCGTTGACGGCGGAGTACGATTTCGCATTTAACGACAACGACCACGACGCAAGAGGGAAAGGGCCGCGGGTATCTCAACGCGGCACTCCGGTGGTCGATCGGAAGCGGGCTCACGCTCAGCGTTGTTCTCCAGGACCTCCTCCAGAATGGAGGGAACAACGTCTTCGCCCTGCGGTCCCTCCGCCTGGAATACGTCACCCAACTCTGACTGTCCTCTATTTCTACACGGTCCTGCCGCTATCCGTCTATTCTGCTGCACAGCACCCGGTTATCCCCGTCCCCGTCATTACCGGATTTCAGGGAAGAAACCGCATTTGTGGCCCCATTTTCAAGCATTTGGCATTCGTTCCCCCGGGCTCCGGTGGCACCAGATTTGAACGTTCCTGACTGAGAAAGCTATCGCTCTGGAGGAATAAGGAGGGCTGATCATGAAGACGTCACCGACATTTGGCCTGATCGCAGCGATTGCTATGTCGCTGGTCATCGCCGGGTGCTACACGCAGTTCGAGAGCACCCAGGAGGATCAGCCTCCTGACGACATCACCTACTCCGAATCCGACTCGCTGGAGGGCGGCACTGCCTTGACAGAGGGGTATGACGACGCCCGCTACCGGTTTTACGTGAACGCAGGATATCCTTACTGGTCGACCGGCTTCAGCATCGGGTTCTGGGATCCATACCCGTTTGACCCCTGGTACTATGGTCCGCCGGCATACTGGTATCCGTACGGCGCCTACTATTCTCCTGGCTGGTACTATCCCCCGGCGGCGTACTATCCCCCGGGATACTGGTACGGACCGCCGGCGACAGCGTATCCTGGTGGGTATGCCGGGTACACGAACAGGACATTCGGAGCGACGCGCGGGTACGGTTCGATGCGGACAGGCGCCGGCGCATATCGCACCTCGTCTTCCAGCGTGGGCGTGAGATCCGGGTCCACCGTGGGACTTCGTCCTGCGGCCACGAGGCCCGGTCGCACAACGGCGCAGCCGGCGGTGGATGGGCGGAAGACCACGAGGCAGGGAAGCGCGGATCGGCCAGCGTCGTCATCGCCCGCAGTGCGGCAAGGCAACACCGGGAAACGGAGCCCATCGCCCCAGGTTCGGCCCACGCCCGAGCAAGGGAAGAGGGAGAGTTCCGGGACGCGCCAATCGGCCACCCCGCAGCGTGCGCCCGAGACGGAAGTCGGGAGATAGTTCCGTGAGACCGCGTTCCAATGACTCGGGCGGTTCGCGTTCATACTCTCCGCCACCATCGTCGGCTCCGGCGTATCGACCTTCGGCGCCATCGCCCGGCAGCGGCTCGTCGAGTGGAGGATCAAGTGCCCCGCGGTCCGGCGGACGCCACTGACGGCTGACCTGAATCTGTTGACATCATCCGAGAAGACAATGCGCGCATATACTCTGCGTTTGTTGATGCCGTTGGGAATCGCCACGCTCCTGTTCAGTGGCGCTGCACTCTCGCAGTTTCCTGAAGATGCCCTCCGGCTCTCGATGCCGGGGATTGGCGTCGGTACGCGAGCTCTCGGCATGGGGACCGCATACACGGGCGTGGCAAGCGACTACAGCGCGATCTACTGGAATCCCGCCGGTCTGGCCCAGCTGAAGTACGGTGAGTTCATGGGCGCGTTCACGTTCCCGAGCGTGACCGACGAAGGCACGTTCTTCGGCACCACGACGTCCACCACGGCCAGCGGAGCACATCTCGGCGCGCTCGGGTTTGCCGCGCCGTTTCCGGTAAAGCGCGGAAGCTTCGTTGTGGCGCTTGGCTTCCACCGGGACAACTCATTCGTGAACGGCCTCGGGTATGAGGGATTCAACCCCTCGTACAGCTACATCCAGAACTCTGCGCCCGACGGGCAGCCGTACGGGTATGATCTCACCGACAATCTGGCGTATCAACTGTACCTGGCCGACCTGGATACGGTGAACGGGGTGTTCATCAGCCCGATCCGCGACAGGGTGACGCAGCTCGCGCAGGTGTCGGAGTCCGGGGGCATCGACGCGTGGTCGATCGCGGGGGCGATGGATCTGGCCTACAATTTCGCTTTCGGGGTCACCCTGACCTACCATACCGGCTCATACACGTACGACCGGCGGTACACCGAGGAGGATAGGGATCGGATCTACGAGGACTACCCGTACGATTTCGGGATGCTGATGGTCGACGAGTTCATCGAGGACGATATTTCCGGGTTCTCGGCGCGCTTCGGGGTGCACTACCGGGGCGATTTCCTCCGTTTCGGGCTGGTGGCGACGACGCCCACGTGGTATTCGGTCAAAGAAACGTTCGGCGTCTCCAATGCCAGCACGACGTTCGACGACGGCTCATCGGAGCCGGCGAACTCGCGGTTCGCCACCCGGTACTACACCGAATACGACGTCACGACACCCTGGGTGTTCAGCGGCGGCCTCGCATTGTCCTTCGGCGACCTGCTGGTCCTGTCGGGGAGTGCGGACATGCGCGATTACTCGACGATGAAGTTCAGCAACGCGACACCGGAGGTGGAGGGGCTCAACGAATGATATTCGGACGACCTTCCGTACGACGGTCAACCTCCGGGCCGGCGCAGAGTTGATGATCCCACTGACGACCATTCGTCTGCGCGCCGGCGCGATGCTGCTCCCCTCGCCGTACAAGGATGATCCCGACTACTACGACAGGAAGTATATCACCGGCGGCATCGGCATCCTCTTCGGAGGAAACGTCATGCTCGAAGCCGCGTACGCCTACGGCTGGTGGGACTCCATTCGCGCGAACGATGTCGCGAGCAGCGTCTACGAACACGTGACCTCCCAGACCGCCATGCTCGGACTCTCGTACCGGTTCTGATCCCGCGGTTGAATCACCGCCGGTGTTTGGCTATATTAGGGTCCATCAGAGCATGATGGACCCCACGTGTTTCTAGCCCCTGGAGCATAACCCCGTGAAGCCGCGAACGCGCACAGTGATCGGCGTGACGGGCGTTCTGCTGGTGCTCGCCGTCGTCGCCTTCTTCTTCTTCCGCCACCAGGTACGCAAATCGTTCCCGCTTACTGAAGGAACGGTGCAGGTCAGCGGGCTGACGGCTCCGGTGGACGTGTATCGGGACGAGTACGGCGTCCCTCTTGTCGCTGCCGGCACGGAGCACGACCTGATGTTCGCGATCGGATACGTGCACGCGCAGGACCGGCTCTGGCAGATGGATCTCGCGCGGCATGCGGGCGAAGGCCGGCTGTCGGAACTGTTCGGCACGGAGACGGTTCCCTTCGATCGCCTCTTCCGCGTCGTCGGTCTTCGGCGGACCGCCGACAGCATGTGTGCGCACCTCGACGGGCCGACGATGGAGCAACTGGGCTGGTATGCCGAGGGAGTCAACGCATTCATCGAATCCAACCGCGGCCGGTTTCCGGTCGAGTTTGACCTCCTCGGGCACGACCCGGAGCCGTGGGAGCCCGTGCACAGCCTGCTGGTAGCCCGACTGATTGCATGGGAGCTGAATCTCTCCTGGTGGACCGACATCACGCTCGGCGCGATCGCGGAGCGCGTCGGTCTTCTGAAAGCGGTAGATATCGTCCCTTCGTATCCCCCCGACATCGCGCCCACCATGCCAGAGGCCGCCTGGAGAAAACAGATACCGCTGGCGTCAGGCTTCGTGCGGGTAGGAAACGCATATGCTCAGGCGTTCGGCCGTGTCTCCATCGGCGGGGGCAGCAATGCGTGGGCGGTCTCATCGCGGCGCTCGGCGACAGGCTCTGCGCTGCTCGCCAACGATGCCCATTTGCAGCTATCCGTCCCCTCGATGTGGTACGAAATGATCCTCAGCGGCGGGGGCTACGACGTCCGGGGGATGTCCATCCCGGGGGCCCCGGGCATCGTCGCCGGCAGAAACGGACGGATTGCGTGGGGCCTGACAAACCTGATGGCGGATGAGGCGGACTTCTACGTCGAACGCCTCGATTCGGCGTCAGGGACAACGTATGCATACGACGGGCAGTGGCGGCCGCTGGTATCGTGGGAGGAAGAGATCCGTGTCCGTGGGGACACGACCGTGAGCATCGTGGTGCGCGCGACCCATCACGGGCCGATCGTGTCCGACGTCCAGACCAGCCTCCAGCAGACGAGAACCCCGTTTACGATCAGCATGCGGTGGACCGGCTACGAGCTGAACGATCCCATCGGCACGATACTTGCGCTCAACCGGGCGCGGACCTGGGAAGAGTTTAACGCGGCGCTCGACGGCTTCACGGTCCCGGGGCAGAACATGGTCTACGCCGATGTTGAAGGTTTTGTCGGCTACAGATCCGCGGCGAAGCTCCCGATCAGGAGCAACGCCGGCGGCCTGCTTCCGCTCCCCGGCTGGGATCCCGCCTCGGAGTGGAAAGGGTTCGTCCCGGCAGCGCGGCTTCCGCGGATGCTGAATCCTGAGGAAGGGTTCGTGGCGTCGGCGAACAACAAGGTGGTTGGCAACTCGTACCCGTATCCGATGGGCGATCTCTGGGAGCCTCCCGCCCGCATCCAGCGGCTACGGGAGCTTCTGGCCGAACGCCCCGAAGCCGTCACCGTGGCCGACTGCGAGCGCTGGCAGAATGACCGGGTCTCGCCCTTTGCAATGCAGCTCGTGCCGTATGTCCTGCAGGTGTGCGCCGACTCCTCGTTCAGCCTGCCGGAGAGGGAAAGGATTGTCGAGTACCTGCGCAGCTGGAACTTCTCGTTCGATCGCGACGATATTCCCAGCACGATCTTCCATCCGTGGCTCGTCCGCTTCATGCGGGACACATTCCGCGACGAGATGGGGGACAGCCTGTATCACGACTACGTACTCCTGGTGAACATCCCGCTGCGCGTGATCGCCCGTCTGGTGAGCGACGGGAATTCCCCCTGGTTCGATGACGTGACCACGGACGCTGTGGAGTCGCGCGACGATATCATCCGGAAGAGCCTGCGTGAGGCCGTCGCGGAGGTGCGCGAGCGGTTGGGCGACGATCCCCGTCTCTGGCGGTGGGGTTCGCTGCATACGGTGGAGCTCAGGCACCCGTTCGGCATCCGCCCGCCGCTGAACGCCATCTTCAATGTCGGCCCATTCCCGTTCGGCGGTGGCTCGACGGCGCTCATGAGCGGAGAGTACAGTTTCAACACGCCGTACACGGTGTCGGTTGGTCCTTCGTACCGGCAGATCTTCAATCTCGGCGATCCCTCGAGCGCGCGCGTAGTCTTGCCTCCCGGGCAGTCGGGCCACGCATTCCATCCCCAGTATGACGATCAGGCCCAGCTCTGGCTGAACGGCGGCTATCGCACCGCGATGTCCGATCCGCGGGCTGGTCGGTGGAACCGCATGACGCTGGAACCGGCGCGGTGAGCTCCCTTGATATTCCCCGGCGGCTGCTGGAGCGGCTTGGAGCGGCGGAATCGGTGGTGGTGTTCACAGGCGCAGGGATGTCGGCGGAGAGCGGGGTCCCGACCTTCAGGGGTGCGGAGGGCATCTGGTCCAGGTTCAAGCCCGAAGAACTGGCGACGATGAGCGCCTTCCTGCGAAACCCGCAGCTGGTGTGGGACTGGTACACACACCGCCGGACCATCATCGCGACGGTACAGCCCAATGCGGGGCATCGGGCGGTGGTCGATCTTGAAAAGCTGGTCCCGCGCGTGGCGGTCGTCACGCAGAACATCGACAACCTGCATCGCCGTGCGGGGAGCACCGTCGTGCACGAACTGCATGGCAACATTGAGAGGAACTACTGCGTGAAGTGCGGTACGCCGCACGACATGGGCTCAGGGACGGCGTCACCAGAGGTCCCCCGATGCGCGGTATGCGGCGGCCTGGTTCGCCCCGACGTGGTCTGGTTTGGCGAGATGTTGCCTGAGGAGGAATGGGATGCCGCGGTGCGTGCGGCAAGCGGAGCGGATGTGTGCATCTCGGTGGGGACCTCGGGCGTCGTCTATCCGGCTGCGTCGATCCCGGCGATCGCGCGGAAGGCGGGGGCACTCCACGCCGACGTGAACCCGGAGCCAGGGCCGCTCTCGGAGGCGGCCGATGTGTTCATCAAAGGATTGGCGGGGGCAGTGTTGCCGGTTCTCGTGCAGCAACTCGAGAAGCTTCGCTCCCGCCCGGACATCGCAGCACCAGGGGAAGGAGATTGAGCTCATGGAGGCACGAGCGCGGATTCTCGCGACCATCGGTCCGGCCAGCAACTCGCGGGAGCTGCTCGCGCGACTCGCAGGGGCGGGGCTGGATGTGGCCCGACTCAACCTGTCGCACGGAACGCACGACGACCATCGCCTGAGCATCTCGCATGTGCGCGCGGCCGCACAGGATGTGGGACGCCCCATTGCGATCCTGATGGATCTGCAGGGGCCGAAGATCCGGATCGGCACGTTCGCGACGCCGAGCGTCGACCTGAAAGCAGGGGCGACGTTTACGGTGACGACCGAGGTCGTCCCGGGTACCGCTGAGACGGTATCCACCACCTACGCGGGCCTGCCCGGCGACGTGAAGGTCGGGGATCCGCTCCTGCTCGATGACGGGAAGATCCGCCTGGAAGTGCAGCGTGTGACGGGAAGAGACGTCATCTGCCGGGTCGTCGTCGGCGGACCGCTGAGCGCCCGGAAAGGAATCAATATCCCGG
Source organism: uncultured Ignavibacteria bacterium (assembly GCA_963701735.1). GTDB lineage: Bacteria > Bacteroidota > Ignavibacteria > UBA10030 > UBA6906 > CAWABB01. The sequence continues at coordinate 42,005 of CAVPBI010000032.1, forward strand.
GGTCATCGGTCAGTGTCCCGAGTCTGACAGAGAAAGACCTGGAGGATCTTGCCTTCGGGATCAAGGAAGGCGTGGACGCGCTGGCGCTGTCGTTTGTCAGGAGCGCGGAAGACGTCCGGGTGCTCCGGGCGGCCATGGGGCGGCTGGTGCCGGAGGAGCGGCGGCTTCCGGTGGTGGCGAAGATCGAGAAGCCGCAGGCGATCGCGGACATCGATGCTATCATCGAAGAGGCCGACGGCATCATGGTCGCGCGCGGAGACCTGGGCGTGGAGCTCCCGCCCGAGGAGGTTCCGGCCCACCAGAAGATGATCATCCGGAAATGCCTCGCCGCCGGCCGGCCTGTCATCGTAGCGACGCAGATGCTGGAGTCGATGATCGGGAATCCGGTCCCGACCAGGGCGGAGACGAGCGATGTCGCGAACGCGGTCATGGATGGGGCTGATGCGGTGATGTTGAGCGGGGAGACCTCGGTTGGCAAGTACCCCGTGGAGTCGGTCGCGATGATGAACCGGATCATCCTTCAGGTGGAAAACCGTGGGCTGGCGGCTGGGAAGCTCTGGGAGAGGATGCCGGCGAAGGCGGACCGGTGGCAGGACGCGCTCGGCCGTGCCGCGTGCGTGATCGCGGAGCAGACGCGGGCTGCAGCCATCATCGCGGTGACGCACACCGGCAGCACGGCCAGGATCGTGGCGCGCTACAGGCCTGAGACGCCCGTGATTGCGGTGACGGACATGGAAGAGACGCTCAGGCGGCTGAGCTTTGTATGGGGTGTGAGGGGAATTGTCATGGGGCCCGGGGAAAGAACCGTGGACCTGATCGTCAGGGCAATACGGGAAAAACTTCGTGCAGAAGGGCATCCTGCGCGCCGGCGCGCCCGTGGTCATTCTGGGCGGCGTGCCCTTGTTCAGCGGGGGATCAACGAATTCCATCCGCATTGAGCGGCTGGCGTAACCCGGAGCCGGAGGGGGAGCCTCAGTGCCGCGTTGGCTCCGGGGGTACCTCATCGATCTCGAACACCCGGTCGAGCATCGAGATCTTCAGAAGGCTCAGGACCTTCTTGTGCACGTGGAGGAGACGGACCGATCCTCCGTGCTCCTTCATCTTGCGGTCCGCGATGAGCAGCGCGCTGAGTCCGCTGCTGTCGCAGAACTCCACTTCCGCCAGGTCGATCGTCAGCGTCTCGACCTTCGGCTTGCACAGCAGAAGGAACTCACCCTTCAGTTCGGCGGCGATCGTTGAATCGAGCTTTCGCTCGTGCAGGATCAGCGTGACGCCGTTGCCGTTTTTGTGCACGTCGAACTTCATTCCCTGAATCCTCCTCAGAACGTGCGCAGGAACTCTGCGAGTCTGTGATAGGCTCGCTCGCGTCCGATGCCGGGCTTGCGCTTGATGATGAAGTTGTAGAAGTGCTCGGCGCCCGCGCGGTCGTAACCCACCCGCATCCGTGCTCCGCTCACCCTGCAAATATAGCCCGAGGGCATCACGAAGTCAAGGTTGAGATCGATCGCAAGATCGTACTGTCGCGCCGTAACCGCAGCGACTATATCCTTGCGGGGCAGAAAGAGAGATGTCAGGTCGCGGGCCGGCACACGAATAACCTGACTGCGGGGCAGCAATCGTCCAATATCGTACTGGTGCTCCGCGGCGATGACGGTGATGCGGTCCTGGGCAAAGCGCGTCTTCAGCGCGTCCGCAAGGTCCTGCAGCCGGGGCCCCGGTTCCCTGTCGAAGGGCAGGACGATGAGTGCCGAGCGCGCGGCGGTGAAGGCACCGCGGAAGGAGAGAACGGGATCGCGCACGGCGCGGAAATGATACCGTGCTGCGTGCGTCCCGAGCCAGCGTCTGAAGGAGTCAAGCATGGCGCCTCAGCGGATCATGGCGAGAAACTGCTCTTCGGTAAGCGTGGGTATTCCAAGCGTGCGAGCCTTGTCCAGTTTTGACCCGGCGTCGGCGCCGACAATCACGTAATCCACCCTTTTGCTGACGCCCGCGGTGACGGCCCCCCCGTGCTCCTCGATACGCTGCCGGGCCTCGTCGCGCGTGAAGGCATCCAGCGTGCCCGTCAGGACGAAAGTCTTCCCGGCCAGCGTGCCTTCGCGCCGTTCGGCGGCCATGGTGAGCCCGGCCCGGGTGAGTCGCCGGACGATCCCGCGGTTGTGCCGGTCGGCAAGAAAGGAGGTGACGCTCTCGGCGATGTGAGGGCCGATCGAAGGAACGGACTGTAGCTCTTCCGCGGACGCCGCCATGAGCGCATCCATGGAGTGGAAGCGCTCCGCGATGACGCGGGCCACCTCGGCCCCGACATGGCGGATGCCAAGCGCATAGAGGACACGGTGGAACGGCTGTGTGGCGCTGGCTGCAATGGCGGCCAGCAGGTTATCGGTGCTCTTCTCTCCCCAGCGATCGAGCGCGACGAGCGTGTCACGATGACGCTTGAGGTCGTACAGGTCGGCCACGGTCGATACCAGCTGCATGCGCACCAGCTGGTCGACGATGGCCTCTCCGAGGCCTTCGATGTCCATGGCGCCCCTGTGCGCGAAGTGCTCAATCCGGCCCTTGATCTGCGCGGGACACGCTGCGTTGTCACAGTAGACGTTCACCTCGCCTTCGGGCTGGTGGAGCTGCGTTCCGCACTCGGGGCATCGGTCCGGCATCGTGTAGCGCTGTGCTGATTTCGGCCGCCGGGCGGCAACGACGGCCGACACTTTCGGGATGACGTCGCCCCCTTTTTCGACCACCACCGTATCGCCAATCCGCAGGTCGAGCGATTCGATATAGTCGCGGTTGTGCAGGGTGGCACGCGAGACTGTCGTTCCCCCGACGAACACCGGCTCAAGCTCGGCCACAGGCGTGATGGCCCCGGTCCGCCCGACCTGCAGCGCGATGCCTGTAAGTGTGGTTTCCGCCTTGCGGGCGCTGAATTTGAAGGCGATCGCCCACCGGGGGCTCTTGGCAATCGTCCCGAGGGCATTCTGCTGGCCCAACGAGTCGACCTTGACCACGATGCCGTCGATGTCGTAAGGGAGGGTGTCGCGCCGGGTTTCCCATTCCTTCCAGAATGCTATGACCTCCTCCACGGTCTTGCACCGGCGCCGATGCTGGCTCACGGGAAGCCCGAGCGAGGCGAGCGTCTCCAGGCTGTCCCAGTGCGAGCCCGGGCGAGCGTCCGCTGCGACAAGGTGATAGGCGAACATGCTGATCGGTCTCGCGGCGACGACCTTCGGATCCTGAAGCTTGAGTGTGCCGGCCGTAGCATTCCGCGGGTTGATGAACGGCCTCTCTCCGGCCGCCGTGCGTTGCCTGTTCATGGATTCAAAATCCGCGCGCCGCATGAACGCCTCGCCGCGCACGTCGATCGATTGCAGAGAGGCGGAGCGCGTGCGAAGCCGGAGCGGCAGCGAACGGATGGTGCGAAGATTCGCGGTGATATCGTCCCCCTGGGTACCATCGCCGCGCGTTGCGCCCTGCACAAAGATCCCGTCGCGATACCGCAGCGCAATGGCCACGCCGTCGAACTTCAGCTCGGCCACGTACACCGGAGCCGCATTCTCGAGGCCGCCGCACACGCGACGGTCGAAGTCCCGTATCTCCTCCTCGGAATAAGAATTCGCGAGGCTGAGCATCGGGGGACGATGGGTGACGGCCGGGAATTCCTTCGTGGGCTGCCCGCCAACCCGCTGAGTCGGTGAATCGGGCGTCCGGAGCCCGGGATAGGAAGCCTCAAGGTCCTGCAGGCGGCGCATGAGCCGATCGTACTCCTCGTCCGCGATGCTCGGCTCGGCAAGGACGTAGTAGCGATAGTCGTGCTCCTGCAGCTCTCGGCGCAGGCGCTCGACTTCCTGCATGATTGCGCGTGTGGGAGAAGGCATGGACGCGTCAGCGGCCGGAGAGAGACTTCCGATTCAATTCAACATTGCGAACAACACCGCGTGATTTGCCGAAGGGGGCGAGCTGCGTGCCGTTGAGCGTCCACGTGGCCGCTCTGGAGTTTCCCACGGTGACGAGAAATCGTTCGCGCGCTTTCCAGGATGCGCGGAAGCCCGGCCGGGCAAGATATTCGCGGGGCGGGGCGTTGTCGACGGCGATCTGCATCCAGAGGGTGTCCGTGACGACGGCTGCCAGCGTCAGGCTGTCGGCAGCGGTCGGCACCGGTTCAGGCGACGCCTGCGTGGGCTGTTGGGCCGGAGCGGATCGCTGCTCGTTCTCACGAATCACGGTGCCAAACGGGATTTCCCGGACATCCGGAGACGGAGACCGTTCGTTCAAAACAACGAGCGCAATCGCACCGATGACCAGGACGGCAGCGACGCCGGCGGTGCGCACGGTGCTGGAGCTCAGCATCCGTTTCGCGACCGGCTCGGCATGTGGTTCCTCGGGCTCTGCCGGGCGCGCGTCAGTGGCGGGGGCCGCCTGCCGGGTTCGTTCTGCCTCCCGTTCGTCGAATCCCTTCAGCACGTCGGCGGGATCCAGCCCGACGATCGCAGCGTACTCGCGCACGAAGGCGCGGATGTAGGGCCTCGGGAGGGTGTTCAGCGCTCCCTGCTCGATGGCCTCAAGATGCCGGGCGTTGATGAGCGTGATCTCTTCGATCTGGTCGATCGAGAGGCCGTGTGCCTCGCGGGCCCGGCGCAGCTGTTCTCCAAGTGTCTCCATTATGACGCCTGCGCGCGTTGTGAAACGGGACTGTCAAGAACGGCGCGGACGGTGGTGGCGAGTGTTTCCACCTGGAATGGCTTCTGGACGAACCCGTTGACCTCGCTGGGAAATGCCGAAATGTCCACCGCCTCATGGCCGTATCCTGTGACGATAATGATCCGCACGTTTTGATTGATCCCCCGGAGCAACACAAAGGCTTCTTTGCCTCCCATGACGGGCATATTGATATCGAGAAGTACGAGGTCGAGCGAGCCCTGGCGCGACCGGTAGGTGTCGACTCCCTGCTTGCCATCATGCGCCGCGATGACCGTGTAGCCAAGTCCCGTCAACATGTCGCGCGCGATCTCGCACACGCTCAGCTCATCCTCGATGATGAGGATGTGCTCGGTACCGCGCGGTACCCTCGTCCGTTTCTGGCGGCTTTCGCGCCGGGAGACCGCCCCTGCATGTGGAAGATAAACGGAGAAGCTTGTCCCGTGCCCGACCGTGCTCTCGAAATTGACAAACCCGCCGTGGTTCTGCACGACGCCATAGACCACCGACAGTCCGAGCCCCGTGCCATGGTCCTTTGTGGTGAAAAACGGCTCAAAGACCCTGTTCTGGAGTTCGCGTGCGATGCCGTGTCCGGTATCGCTCACCTGAATCTGGACAAACGGACCGGGCTTGATCGTCGTGAACAGGCTCGTTGTTCTTGCGTCGGCGACCGTGATCGCGGTCGAGACGGTGAGTGTTCCACCCTCGGGCATGGCATCGCGAGCGTTGAGGAAGAGATTCAGCAGCGCCTGCTGGATCTGCCCCTCGTCTCCCACAACGGCCGGCGCCGCATCAGCAAACGCTGTCTTGATGACGATCTCCTTGCTGACGCTCCGCTCGTACAGTTGCAGGGTCTCGAGGATGAGGGCGTTGATGTCCACGGTGCGCGTGATCGTCTCGGTCTTCCGTGCGAACGTGAGGAGCTGCCGCGTGAGGGACGAGCCCCGGCGGGCGGAGTTCTCGATGATCTCGACGTACTTCGCGAGGGGAGCCCGCTCGTGGAGTTTGCGGCGCATGATGGACGCCGAGCCCAGGACGGCAGAGAGGATGTTGTTGAAGTCGTGCGCGATGCCGCCCGCCAGGTTGCCGATGCTGTCGATCTTCTGCGCATGGAGGAGTGCGGCTTCCATCTGCTTGCGCTCGACGATGTCGCGGGCGACGATCCTGGCGTTCGCCGTGCGTCCGGACTCGTCGCGGTCGAGCGAGGCATTCAGGTTGACCACAAGTCCTGTGCTGTTGGTCGTCACGAGCTGCGCTTCCACATCACGCAACGGGCGCCCTTCGGCGAACATGCGGGCCACGGCTTCCCGGACGCCGTCCTGCTGGGGGTCTGAGAAGAGCGACTCGAACGGCTTGCCGATGACGTCGGCGACCTTCACCCCGAGCATTGCCGCCCCTGTTTTGTTGCAGCTCAGGATGCCGTGGTCCGGGCCGATCGTGATGTACATGTCGGGGGCGTTTTCGAATAGATCCATGTACTGTCGCTCAGACTCCCGGAGCCGCTCGAAGAGCGCGACATTGCTGATGGCCACGCTGATCTGGTTGCTGAAGGCTTCGATCAACTCGGCCTCTTTCGGCGTGAACATCTCATAGTTGCCGCTGGCCAGCACGAAGATGCCGGTGGGCGCGTCTTTGGCCTTCAAAGGCACCGATGTCCAACACTGGATGCCGAGCGCCTTGCCGGCGGGGCTGATCCGTTCGGGGACATCGGCGATCCGCTCTCGCTCGACACGAGGCTGGTGGAGCCAGGAGAAGACGGACGTACGGGAAGGTGCGGCAATTGCGAAGAAATCCTCACTCGTGCCGCGTGATTGCGCGCACACGAGCCTGTCGCCGTCGAGAAGGTAGACCCAGCCGTACGAAACATCAAGCAATCCGCTGATCCGGGAGAGGGCAGTTTTCAGAACATCGTTCAGTTCCGCGACCTTGCTGACGGCCTCAGAGATATTATAGAGGGCCATCAGCTGGCGGCGCTGCTCGTCCAGCTGGCGGCTGTACTGGAGGGAGAAAAAGACGCTGACAAACCCGATCAGGCCGACCGTCAGGACGCTGATGAAGTCCATCAGTCGCGGCGACTGCCCGGTCACGGCCATGGCGCTGATGATCGTCGCCATGGAGACTACGACGGCGGTGGATGCCACGATCTGGGCCTGCTCGACGGGGCCGAGATTGCCGAGAAACGCTCGCAGCGCTGCAATCGGACTCTTCATGGCACCCAATGTACGAATCAGGTCACGAACAGTCAACGCGGTGACGAGAGGCCGAAAAACAGAACGTCCCGCCGTTGGGCGGGACGTGAAGTACTTCGACGGACGCTTCGGATCGGTGATGCGGTTACGCTTTCTTCGGAAGGACGGCTTCCTTGCAGGCCTTCGCGATCCGGAACTTCACGACGGTCTTCGCAGGAATCTGAATGGGCTCTCCCGTCCGGGGGTTCCGTCCAACGCGCGGCTTCCTGTTGACCAGCACGAGCTTGCCGATCCCAGGAATCGAAAACGAGTTCTTCGCCTCTTTGTATGCGAGCGTCGCGAGTTCTTCGAACATCGTCGCGATCATCTTCTTCTTGAGGCCGAACTTGTTTGCAAAGTGCGCGACGACGGCGGACTTTGACATTGACTTACCCATTGATCCTCCTATGGTTGGTTGACGAACAGTTGCGCCTGGTGGGTGCGAGAGACAACGACAGAAGATAGCATATTCGCTGAAATATTCAAACAAAAAAGAGCTGTGGCCCCCCTACCACTCGCCTCGATCGAGCGTCTGAACCTCGCCGGTTGCGAACACGACCTCGACCGGACATCTGGGCAGCGCATCCAGGAAGAACCGTCCGTAGGATTTCTGGAGAATTCGCGAATCGAGAATTGTCAGCAGCCCCCTGTCCTCCATGGACCGGATGAGCCGGCCGGCTCCCTGACGGAATTTCAGGACGGCCTCCGGGAGGGTGAACTCCTGAAACGGACGCCCGCCGGCGGCTGTGATCGACTCGAGCTGGGCTTCTATCAGAGGATGACCGGGAGCGGCGAAGGGGAGGCGGGTCATGATGACATGCGAAAGGGTTTCCCCGGGGGCATCCACCCCCATCCAGAAGCTGTCAAGGCCGAAGAGTACCGAGGTGACGTCCCTCCGGAACTCCTCAAGGATCACATGCCGTTCCCCGTCTGCGCCCTGGACGAGGAGGCGGTAGCCCCTGGCCTCGATCCCGGTCCGGACCACGTCCGCCACCGCCCGCATGAGCGCCGCGCTGGTAAACAGGACGAGAGCCTTCCCTCCGCTCTCGTCGATGCTTCTCAGGATCCAGGCTGGCAGGTCCCGGCGGTAGCCGGCGCCGTCCGGCTCGTCGATCCCCGAGGCGCAGCGGACCCGCATCTGCCGCTGATAGTCGAACGGGGAGTCCAGCATGCGGGAGCGATGGTCGGCGGCCCCGAGCCGCCGCGCAATGTAGTCGAGCGTCCCGTGCACCGCCAGCGTACCGCTCGTCACCACGGTGGGGATGCCGGGCCTGAACACGATCGGCCCGATGATCCCGGCAATGTCGACGGGCGCGCTGACAAGGGCGATATTGGACCGCTGCAGGTCCGCGGCCTCGACCCAGTACGCCCGGTCAGGTCGAGTGAATGCGAGGAAGTCGCTCAGCGCACTCGCAGCCTCGGAGGCTGCGAGTGCGATCGCCGTGAACTCCTGCTTGAATCCGGGGTGCTCGGTGTGGCTGGCGGCATCGCGCGCGCGCTGTTCGAGGTCGATGATCCGGGGCGTGAGCGTATCAGCCACGAGGCCCGGGTGGCGAACACGGAACAGGGTCTGAGCCGATTCGCCGCCGGCAAGCCGCTGTCGCCGGAGCGCGTCCGCGACCCCATCGAAGAAGAGATCGGTCTCCCGTGCGATCCTTCCGCATTCCGTTTTGAACGATCTCCGTTCCGCGGCGAGCAGGCCCGTTTTGGTCGTCGGGTCATACAGGCGCCTGATCAGACCGAGGATCTGTTGCCGGCTGACGCGGGCGCCGCCGGACGCGGCCACGGCGGGGAGGGTGTGCGCTTCATCGAAGATGACGGGTGATGCGTCCTCCTCCTCGGCGGACTCTCCTCGCACCATAGCAAGGCTGAAAAAGAGCGCGTGATTCAGAATCACGATCTCCGCAGCGCGCGCCCGCTCCCGCGCACGCTGAAAGAAGCAGCGCGGCCCGCACGCCGGTGAGCAGATTCCGGGTTCAGAGCAGACAACGTCCCATGTTCCAGGCCGGAGCCCGAACGGGAGATGGTCGCGGTCCCCCTCGGCTGTGTGACGGACCCAATCGGTGAGTCGATCGAGATCGTCGGTGACTCCGGTGCCGAACAGATGCCCTCCTGCGGCGAGTGCGGATCGGAGTCGCGTGGTGCAGAGGTAGTTCCGTCGTCCCTTCAGGATGGCGGCGTGAACAGCCTTCCCGAGAATCCGTCCGACGAGCGGGAGATCGTGTGTGCGGAGCTGTTCCTGCAGCGTCCGGGTGTTCGTGCTGATGACCACCGGTCGTCCGGTTGCCCGTGCGAAGACCGCCGCGGGGAGAAGATACGCGATGCTCTTTCCGACGCCGGTGGGGGCTTCAATGATGAGATGCTCCGCATCCTCGAGCGCCTGCATGACGTCGAGTGCCATTGCGCGCTGCTGCGGGCGCGGCTCGAGGTCGGAAAGATTTCCCGGCCCCGCGTCACGGGGGAAGAGGTCGTCGATCTGGCCGGAGAGAAGTCCCATGCCAGAGAAACATACGCAATTGTCCGGGCGCGTTCCACCGGTCGTTGCATTTGCCGTGCCCTTTTGTTACTCTGCACGCTACACCATCCCCGTTCCCTCTCCTGACCAATCACGACCCATGACCGACGTGAACTCCGGACCGTCCTCGGGCGGCTCCGTCATCAAGCGGGTCGCGGCCGACATCATCAGCCCGTTCCGTGATCTGCGCGCTGCCCCGCGGGCTCTGTGGGGTGTCCACCTCTCGTACACGATCGAAGGGCTCACGTACTTCGGCGTGGTCGGCCTCCTGGCAATCTTCTTCAATGAGTACATCCACCTCGACGACATCAGCGCCGGCCGGATGGTCGGCTTCCAGACCGCGGGCATCACGCTGGCGATGCTCTTCCTGGGCGCCACTGTCGACATCATCGGAGTTCGCCGCGCGATACTGATTTCGCTGCTCATCATGCTGGTTGGGCGGACCATCCTGACGCTGAGCCCGGATGTCGGAGGAAGCGGGCTGTGGTCGCCCGCCCACCTGGTGTCGATGCTCGGGCTGGTCGGAATCATTCTCGGGTATGGAATCTACCAGCCGGCCTGCTACGCGGCCGTGAAGTTCTTCAGCACCGGGAAGTCCGCAGCCATGGGGTACGCGATGCTCTATGCGCTGATGAACCTGGGGGGATTTCTTCCCGGGCTTATCTCGCCTCCGATCCGGCACGCGTTCGGCATCACAGGCGTCTTCTGGGTCTACGTCGCGCTGACCGCCGCCGGGATGATCGTGATCGCCGCGTTCATCACCGCCCGGACTGACGCCGAGGCCCGGGTGGCCGCCGGAGGATCCGCGGCCCCGTCATTGTCCGGGCCGGCCAAAGAGCGCAAACCCCTGAAAGAACACATCCGCTACTACGCGAAGAACTTTCCCGTCCGCGACTGGCGTTTCCTGTTCTTCATTTTCGTCCTCATTCCGGTTCAGACCCTCTTCGCGCACAACTGGCTGACGTTGCCGCAGTACTGCAATCGCGCCTTCACCGGCATCGTCAGCGAAAACTACGAGTTCTTCGTGAACTTCAGTCCACTGCTTATCTTCATCATGACGCCGTTTGCGGCCGCGCTGACATCCTCGAAGAGCACGTACACCATGATGATCGTCGGGACGGCGATCATGGCGATTCCCACATTCCTCCTTGCCACCGGCCCGAGCGTGGGGACGCTGTTCGCCTACCTGATCATCATGACGATCGGTGAGGCGATCTGGTCGCCGCGTTTCCTGCAATGGATCGCCGAGGTGGCGCCCCCGGGAATGACCGGAATATATATGGGAATCGGCCAGTTTCCGTGGTTCCTGACCAAGGTCGTCACGAGCCTCTACTCGGGGTGGTTCCTGAGCCAGTACTGCCCCGCGGGCGTGCCCCCGGAAGCGCTCCAGACGGAGACCATGTGGTTCATCTATGGAGTTGTCGCCTTGGTGACGCCGATCGGGCTTCTGCTGGCGCGTCCGTGGATGCTCAAGGGGTTCACGGGCGGTCCCCCCGAATCCGGAAGCCAGGGAGCATAGACATGCGATCAGTCGCCATTATTGCCCTGCTGTTGTTGCTGCCGGCGGCGCGGGCAGCGGACCCGCCCTCGAGGCCAGAGATATCCTCGGAACCTGGCTGACCACCGATGGGAAGGCGCACATTGAGATCTACCAGTGCGGAGATCTCTACTGCGGCAAGATCGTCTGGTTGTCCGAGCCGCTTGAGAACGGCCAGCCGAAGCGCGACAAGGAGAACCCCGATGAAGCTCTCAGGGATCGTCCGATTATCGGCCTCATCCTCGTGCGCGACTTCAGCTACGACGGAGATGGGACATGGTCAGGCGGAAAGGTCTACGATCCTGAAAGCGGGGATGAATATCAGGGAAAGATGTCGCTGAAGGATGCAAAGACGCTCGACCTGCGGGGGTATGTCCTGTTGCCCCTTTTCGGGCGGACAGAGACGTGGACGAGGGTGGAGACAGGCCCGAAGTAAGATGCGGGAATGCCTCGTGCATCCCGCTCCCGGGCGCCGGACAATTACGTCAGCTGCCGGGACGACGCAACGCGCAAGACCTTCGCGCCACGGATCTTCCGCGCGACAAGCTCCTGCAGCGCCCTGTTGGCCTCTTCGAGCGGAAACTCCTGCACCTCGGGGCGGAGCTGGATCGCGGCAGCGAGCCGGAGGAAATCCCTGACGTCCTGACGGGTAAGATTCGCAACGCTCGTGATCTGCTTTTCCTTCCAGAGGTGCCGGCTGTAGTCGAGCTTCATCAGGGCGTCCCGGTCATGGTCCTCCTTGCGGATCGCATTGATCACGAGACGTCCTCCCGGTGCGAGCGCCTCCAGCGCACGCGGGACCGGAGACCACGCAGGCGTTGTGTCGATGATGCTGCGCATCAGTTCCGGCGGCCTTTGCCCGAAACCTCCTGCCCACACTGCGCCGAGTTCGCGCGCGAACACCTGCTCCTCTTCGCTCCGCGACCACACGTAGACCTCGCTGGAAGGATGGGTGTGCCGGACCATCTTCAGCACGATGTGCCCCGACGCGCCGAAGCCCGCAAGGCCGAGCGGCTCGCCATCCCGCAGGCCAGAGAGCCTGAGCGACCGGAACCCGATCGCACCTGCGCACAGGAGCGGTGCTGCCTCCGTGTCCGCAAGTGCCTCCGGGAGAGGGTGAACGAACGCTGCGTCAGCGGTCACATACTCCGCGTATCCTCCGTCCCGGTCGCGTCCTGTCGCGCAGAACCGCTCACACAGGTTTTCGCGTCCTTCCCGGCAGCGCGGACACGTGCCGCACGCGCCCCCGATCCATGCCACGCCCACCCGGTCGCCGATCCTGGCCGTGTGCACGCGCGCGCCGGCCCGTTCGACCACTCCAACAACCTGGTGCCCGAGAATGACGGGCAGGGACAGCGGAGGAGTACGCCCTTCGATCTCATCCAGCTCGGTATGGCAGACGCCGCAGACGCTGACGCGGATCAGCACGTCCTCTGGAGACGGGGCCGGCTGTGGCACGTCGGCCAGGACAAGCGGAGTCGCCACGGGGCTCATGGGCCCGAGGGCTTTCAGGAGCATCGCCCTCACAGGAACTGCTCCCGAAACAGCGAAGCGGAGGGCGGGCTCGCGTCGTCATGGCGTGTGGTGTTCTCCCGCAACACCCCTTATCCTTTCAGTGCCTGCTCGATGGCAACGAGGTCCTCTTCGGAGAACTCCAGCCGTTGCAGCGTGCCGAGGTTGTCTTCGAGCTGCCGTACGCTGGATGCGCCGATCAACGCGGAGGTTATGACGGGATTCCGGAGCACCCAGGCCAACGCCATTTGGGCCAGTGACTGCCCGCGTGTGCGCGCGATCGTGTCCAGCCTCCGGACCTTCGCCAGCGTCTCCTCGGTGATGGCCGACGGCTTCAGGAACCCGTGCGGCTTCGAGGCGCGGGAGCCCTCCGGGATGCCGCCCAGATACCGGTTTGTAAGGAGGCCCTGCGCCAGCGGCGAGAACGGGATGCACCCGATGCCCTCCTCCTTCAAGACCTGGAGTAATTCGGGTTCGACCCACCGGTTGAACATGTGGTACACGGGCTGGTGGATCAGACAGGGTGTTCCCATCCCGCGAAGGATGCGCGCGGCCTCGCGGGTCATCTGGGCCGAGTAGTTCGAAATGCCGGCGTACAGCGCTTTGCCCGAGCGGACGATCTGGTCCAGTGCGCCCATTGTCTCCTCGAGCGGAGTGTCGGGATCAGGACGATGGCTGTAGAAGATGTCGACATACTCGATCCCCATGCGCTTCAGGGTCTGATCGAGGCTCGAGATCAGATACTTGCGCGATCCCCATTCGCCATACGGGCCGGGCCACATGAAGTATCCGGCTTTCGACGAGATGATCATCTCGTCCCGGTACGCACGCATGTCTTCCCGGAGGATGCGTCCGAATGTTTCCTCTGCGGAGCCGGGCGGGGGGCCGTAGTTGTTGGCGAGATCGAAGTGGGTCACGCCGAGATCGAAGGCGCGGCACACAATCGAACGCGCGGTTGCGTGGTCGTCCACGCCTCCGAAATTGTGCCAGAGTCCCAGGGCGATTGCCGGCAGGCGGACGCCGCTCCTTCCGCAGCGCCTGTATGTCATGCTATCATAACGGGTTGCCGATGCCTGGTATGCCATAGCGAACTCCGCGAAGTGCTCGTTGTGCTGAACGGGTCTCGGGACAGAGGATACAGGATCGCGCAGAAGGCGAACGGCGGCCATCCCGATGGGAGGCGAGTCGTCGAAATGTAGAGAGGGTGCCGCAGAGAAACAAGGGGGAGTGCGAGGGAGGGCCTACGCGGCAGGGCCCGGTGGGAGGGGAATCGGGTTGCGGACGCTAGCGCTGAAGTCGCACCTCGAACATTCCCCGCACCGCGTTGCTCAGATAGAGGCGATCTGCTTTCCGCAGATCGTCGACCGTGACGATGCGCTCCCGCACGGTTCCGGTCCGCAGCAATCGGGCCCTGGACACTCCGGGGAGCAATCCGCAGGCGACAGGGGGCGTGAAGAGGGATCCTCCAATGTCCACAACAACAGTGGCGATGCACGATTCGGTCACTTCGGTGCGCGTATTCCAGAGAATCACGTCGTCGCATTCACCCGCTGCCGTGCGAGCGAGATCGTAGATCGCCCGGTGCGTAGTCTTATGATAGAGAAACGGGTCGCGCGGGTCAATGGGATCAGCGGCAAGCTTCACGCGGGGAGGGCCATCGGCGCGGAACGGTTGAATGGGAGCGGACTCGATCGCTACAGCTCCATTGCGCGCCAGCAGGAGCCGGACTCTCCGGCCGGACGTGACGGTTCCTTCACGGATCCCGATGGCCTCCGCGATCTGCTCACGGATGAGCGTTTCATCAAACGGCATCCCGAAGAAGCGTGCGGACGATCGAAGCCGGGCCAGGTGATCCTCCAGGAGGCCAATCCCTTTGGCGGGGGTCCAGAGCATTGTTTCGAGCAGGGAAAACTCCACGTGCCGCCGCTCCAGAACGGCCGCTTTCGTAATGCATTCCTGATACTCCTCCCGCGGATCGGAATCCCAGACGATTCCTCCCCCGACACCGTATTCCGCCTCGTTCGTTCTCCTGTCTGCCACGAGCGTTCTGATTGCGACGCTGAACTGTGCGGTCCGACCCGGGGCAACCCATCCGATCGCTCCTGTGTACACATGGCGCGGTGAGTCCTCCAGCTCGCGGATGAGCTCCATCGTCCGGATTTTGGGGGCGCCCGTAATGGATGCCGGAGGAAAGAGCGCCGCGATAATCTCAGGCACGGGCGCGTCGGTGCACGCCTCGACGGTCGAGGTCATCTGCCAGACGGTCGGGTACTGCTCGATATCGTACATGCTGGAGACGGCCACGCTCCCGGCACGGGCGACCCTCCCCAGGTCGTTACGCACCATGTCGACGATCATGATGTTCTCGGCGCGGTTTTTCGGAGATCGCCTGAGCCTGTCAGCCGCGAGAAGGTCGTCGTCCGCGCTCAATCCCCGCGGACTTGTCCCTTTCATCGGACGCGAGACAAGCAGGTCGCCGTCGAGCCGGAAGAACAGCTCGGGGGAGAAACTGCAGATCGCGTGCGAGCCAAGATCCAGATAGGCGCCGAATGGCGGAGTCTCCCGCGAGGCAAGCGCATGAAAGAGGGAATAGGGATCGTGCGGGAATTCCTTCCGGAGCCTGAACGTGAAGTTCACCTGATAGGTGTCGCCGCGCGCGATGCGCTCCCGGATCCGATGGATGGCGCGCGTGTAGGACTCGATGTCGATGGACGGACGCCATGGTGCTTCCGGCTGGAGGCCGTTGGCGGCATGAAGAACGGCGGCTCCGGTCGGCAGAGCGCCTCCGGCGGGAAGGGGTTCGATGTCAGCCGGAGGAAGCGACGTCAGAATGTTCGGCGGGTCAAAGAGAGCGAACCAGGCCAGCGGGAATTCGTCTGACGCGCGGGCGCTGGATGACGGATCGAACGCAGGAGCGGATTCGTACGACAGCATGCAGACGGCCCAGGACTCGTGGGTTGCGGCCGCGTCGCAGACGATCTGAAGGATGTTCGGGAGGGAAGCGAGGTCGGTGACTCGATACTCAGCCCGTGGCGCGTCGAATGCAAGCCAGCGTCCCCGCCAGGGGTCGTGGAGCAGGGCTCTGGGCATGTGTGCGGCCGGCGTGAACGGGAACGGTCAGTCCCTGTGGGACTGTCCCTCGTGGTACTCCATCGCGGCGCGGACGAAATCGCGGAACAGCGGATGCGCTGTCGTGGCGCGCGACTTCAATTCCGGATGGAACTGTCCCGCGACAAACCATGGATGATCCGGAAGTTCGATCATTTCGACCAGGCCGTTGTCCGGGCAGAATCCGCTGAAGACCATTCCGTGCGACTTGAGGCGCTCGAGGAAGGCATTGTTGACTTCGTAGCGGTGGCGATGGCGCTCGTGAATCAGTTCAGCCTTGTAGGCCTTCTGGGCCTTCGTGCCCTTTTCCAGCTTGCAGGCGTAGGCTCCCAGCCGCATCGTCCCGCCGTACTGTTTCACCTTCTTCTGCTCGAGCATCATATCGATGACATTCTGGTCGGTCTGTTTGAACTCGGTGCTGTTGGCGCGATCCATGGCGCAGACGTGGCGGGCGAACTCGATGACCGCGCACTGCAGACCGAGGCAGATGCCGAAGAAGGGAATGCCGCGGGTGCGCACGTGCTGGATCGCCATGATCTTCCCCTCGATCCCGCGTTCGCCGAACCCGGGTGCGACCAGAAGGCCGGAGATGCCCTTCAGGTGTGCCTCGGCGCCGTCGCGCTCGATGTCTTCAGCACGGACCCAGGTGAGGTCGACGCCGACGTTGTTGGCGGCGCCGGCATGGATAAACGCCTCCGCGATGCTCTTGTATGCGTCCTTGTGGTCCGTGTATTTCCCGCAGACCGCGATCGAAATGCGGCCGGCGGGGTTCTTGACGCGATCCACAAACCGCTTCCACTCCCTGAGGTTGGGACGGGGACACGTCAGATCCAGCCGCTCGAGAATGATCTCGTCCACCTCCTGGTCCGCATAGACGAGCGGGACTTCGTAGATCGTTGAGACGTCCCGGCCGTCCACCACCGAATCGGGGTCGACATTGGTGAACAGGGCGATCTTCTCGCGGACGTCGCGCGACAGCGGTCGGTCGGACCGGCAGATCAGCATGTCGGGCTGAATCCCCAGCTCCAGGAGCGATTTGACGCTGTGCTGGGTCGGCTTGGTTTTGGTTTCGCCCGCCGAGCCGATATACGGCACGAGGGTGACGTGAATGGCGAGGGCGTTCTTGTGCCCGGCGCGGTTCATGAACTGGCGCATCGCCTCGAGAAACGGGAGGCTCTCGATGTCGCCGACCGTCCCCCCGACCTCGGTGATCACCACGTCATACTCGCCGGTTTCGCCGATCGCAGCAAAGCGCCGCTTGATCTCGTCGGTGATGTGGGGGATGACCTGGACGGTCGCGCCGAGGTAGTCGCCGCGGCGCTCCTTCGAGATCACCTCGTGATACACCTGGCCGGTGGTGGTGTTGTTCTGCTTCGTGGTGGTGATGTCCAGGAAGCGCTCGTAGTGCCCGAGGTCCAGATCGGTCTCCGCGCCGTCGTCGGTGACATACACTTCGCCGTGCTGGAACGGGTTCATCGTCCCCGGGTCCACGTTCAGATAGGGGTCGAACTTCTGGATCGTGACACGGAGGCCGCGCGATTTGAGCAGGAGGCCGATAGAAGCCGCTGCGATGCCCTTGCCGAGCGACGAGACCACGCCGCCGGTGATGAAGATGTACTTGACCTGTCGCTTTCGTGTCACAGGAACATCCTTTTACGTTTGGGCGCGAAGCTCGGTGAAATTCTCCGGCAGCACGATGCCGCCGGAGAGAACCAGTTTCAATCCCTCTTCCACGGTGATGGCCAGCGTCACCGCCTGAGCCCTGGGCACGAAGATCAGGAACCCGGAGGTGGGGTTGGGCGGATTGGGAAAATAGACGCTGACAAATTCGGTGAGACCTTCCGCGTTCCGTCTGTACGGCACTTTGTTGGTGACGAACCCGATACAGTAGAGGCCCGGTCTCGGGTATTCGACCATCACGACCTCGCGGAAGGTTTTCGACTTGTCGCCGAAGACAAACGCGCTGACCAGGTCCCGCACGGCGCTGTACACCGAGCGCACAAAGGGGATCGAGCTCAGGACGTTTTCGAATCCCGCGAACAGCAGCCTGCCGATCAGGTTCCTCGTGAGAACCCCAACCAGAAGAATCAGGACGACCATCGTCAGGAACCCCAGCCCCGGGACCTCGCGTCCCAGGTACGTCTCGAGTACCGGCGAGAAGACGCCGTCGATTGCGTTCAGGAGTCCGCTGAAGACCCAGTAGGTGAGCACCAGCGGAATAATGACGACCACGCCGCGCAGGAAGGCGGTGCGCAGATGGGAGACAAAGGATTTGCGGAAGTTATCCATGCGACTGTACCGTGCGCGCCCTCACGCGCTCGAGGTCTGCGGGCGTGTCGACGGGCATTGACTCATGCTCTGTGATCGAAGCGCGAATGCGCTCTCCGTGTTCAAGGATGCGGAGTTGTTCCAGCTTCTCCGCGCGCTCGAGGGGCGTCTGCTCAAGCGACGCAAACGTGAGCAGGAACGCCCGCCGGAACACGTAGAGCCCGACGTGCTTCCAGTAGGGCGTGTGCGCAAGCCGCTCGCCAGGGGGGATGTCCCGCGCGAATGGAATCAAAGACCGTGAAAAATACAGACAATTCAGATGGTGGTCAAGGACGACCTTGACGACGCCAGGGTTCTCGAGGTCTGCCGGATCCGTAATGCGGTGGACGAGCGTGGCGACGTTCAGACGGGGATCTTCAAGCATGGGCCGTATCGCTTCGTCCACCATTGCGGGGTGTATCAACGGCTCGTCGCCCTGAACGTTTACCACGATGGCCGCGTCCTGGATCTTCCGGGCCACCGCGGCAATCCTGTCGGTGCCGCTGCGCAGCGCAGGGTCCGTCATCACAGGATGGCCGCCGAACCGCCGGACCGCCGCCGCGATCCGCTCGTCGTCGGTGGCGACAATCACCTCATTGACCAGCGAGGCCGTCCGGACCCGCTCGACGACGTGCTGGATCATCGGCTTCCCGGCGATGTCCGCAAGCGGCTTTCCCGGAAGACGCTCCGACCCGTAGCGGGCCGGGATGATCGCGATGATTCTATCCCCGGCGCTCATCGGTCGCCGATGACCTTTGGAACGCGGAAGAATTTCTCCGTGGCGGCGGGGGCGTTCTTGAGCGCCTCCCCGCGAGGCAGGCTCTCCACGTGAACGTCCTCGCGGAACACGTTCTTCAGCTCAATCACGTGGGATAACGGATCCACCGACGAGGTGTCGAGCGAATTCAGCTGTTCCATGTAGGCCAGGATCGCGTTCAGCTCGCCGGTCAGCTTCTGCTTCTCTTCGTCCGTGAAGCTCAACCGGGCCAGCGCGGCGACGTGTTCGACATCCTTAATCGTGACAGACATGTGCGATGGTCCTTAGGTCTGGTCGACGTAGGTCTTGACGATTTCGCGATGCACCGTGTCCATGAGCGCGAGCTCTGCGTCGCGGCCGGAGGCATTGCTGGGCTCGATGGGCTCCCCGAGGATCAGCCGGGCGGTCCCGGGGCGGATCATGACCGAATGTTTTCGGAGGATCGAATACGTGCCGTTGATCGTGAGCGGAACCACCGGGACGCTCGCCCGCAGCGCGAGGTTGAACGCGCCGCGCTTGAACGGCTGCAGCCGGCCGTCCATCGTCCTTGTCCCCTCCGCATACAGCAAGAGCGATGCGCCTTCCCGCATCTTCCGGACCGCTTCTTCCAGGCTCCGCGCCGCTCTCGGCCCGCGCCCCCGTTCGATCGAAATATAGGCGCCCATCTTGAGCCCCCACCCGAACAGCGGAATCTTCTCGAGCTCCTTCTTGTAGACAACCCGGATGTCGTCCGGGATGCCGGCGAACACCACCGGGATATCGAACAGACTCGCGTGGTTCGAGACGTAAATGTACGCCCGATCGTGACCGAGGCGATCTAGCCCTGTGACCGCAACACGCACGCCGGTCACGAAGAGCACGACGATCGCCCACGCGCGCGAGACCTTGTGAAAGAGCCGCCCTGTCCCCCGGTCGAACGGGATCGAGAGGATTGCCAGCACCGCGAAGATCAGGCAGACGGCAATGCCTGCGAGGAACCGCAGCACACCCAGCACGGCGGTCATGCTCCCTCCACGGTGCGCAGGCGGCGGGCCAGCGACGGGTGGCTGTAGAACAGGAATTCGATGAGCGGGTGGGGCGAGGGGTCCGCAAGATTGGTCGTCCCCAGTTTCCGCAGCGCCGATGCGAAGGCATCCGGCCGGCCCGTCATGCTCACGGCGTACGCGTCGGCCTGGCGCTCGTGATGCCTCGAGAGCATGTTTCCGAGCGGTGTTGTCACGAGGCCGAACGCCGCGAGCCAGAGCGCCAGCACGGGGAGCGCGGCAAATTCCGTGATCGAGGAAAGGCCGAACCAGGAGAGCGACCATGCGTACGCGCGGGAGGCAATGAAGAGCCCGAGGAACGAAGAGGCCGCGCCGACCGACGAGACCGACCAGGATGTGCCGGTGGACGTAATGCCCCAGCTCGTGCGCGACCACGGTTTCGATTTCGTCGTCGTTGAACTGCCCCACGAGTGTGTCTCCGAGGATGATCCTTCGGGTCCTCCCGAGTCCTGCGAAGCCCGCGTTGGCCTTGCGCGTGGTCTTGCTCAGATCGAATGTGAAGACCCCGTCGAAACGGAGACGGGCGCGCGAGCAGAGATCCGCAATGCGTTGACGAAGGGCGCCCTCGGCGAGGGGGGAGAACCTGTAGAAGAGGGGAAAGATCACCACCGGGGCAACTCCCGCGATGAGCACCGATGCGAGCGTCAGAAGGGCGCCGACAGGAAGCCACCACTCATGTCCGAACGCTTCGAGGCACGCATACGCCGCGATTCCGAGCGCGCCGGCGATCGGCAGCGTCACGAGCATGCCCTTCATGTGGTCCCATAGCCACCCGGCAAACGAACGGTTGGACAGATGGAACCGGTGTTCAAGTACGAAGCCCGAGTAGAATGTAAACGGCGACGTCACGAGCGTCTGGACTGCCCAGAGGGACGCGGCAAAGATCAGGAGCGCGAGATAGTGGTTCGGGTGCGCTGCTCGGGCCCACCGCTCCAGGTCCGAGGACCATCCCGAGGCCGTCACCGCCAGGAGGAACAAAAACAGAACAACCGATGCGGCGACACCGGTTGCGAGTTTGAGCCTGGCGTATGTCTTCGCCTCTGCCGGATTTCCTTCGAACGTCACCGCACTACGCTATGCCTGTGTGAGAGCACAATATATGATAATACCCAAAAACAGTCCGATACGCAAGCATTCGTGATTTTAGGAAGGAAGGCCTGGCCCAGTTTTCATTCCTGGGAAGGATGTGCCGCATTGTTGATGCTGGCCGTACGCCGGTGTCGAATCCCGCATCCGTTGCCCCTGAACTTGAAATTCCAGTACTTTTGCCGGTGGCACGCCGTTTGAAAGCTTCAGTTCGCATCCTCGTACCGCACTCCTCAGGAGGCCGGAACTCACCACAAGGAGGCCAGCCATGGCCCTCATTCGCAAGCAAGACGCTCTTGATTATCACAGCCAGGGACGGCGCGGAAAGATCGAAGTCGTTTCGACCAAACCGTGCGCAACCCAGCGTGACCTCTCGATGGCCTACACCCCCGGGGTGGCGGAGCCATGTCGCGAGATTCACGCGAACCCGGGTGATGCTTACAAGTATACCGCCAAGGGGAACCTGGTCGCCGTCGTCAGCAACGGTACGGCGGTGCTGGGCCTCGGCGACATCGGAGCCCTCGCCGGGAAGCCGGTGATGGAAGGAAAAGGCGTTCTCTTCAAGAGATTCGCCGACGTCGATGTCTTTGATATCGAACTGGATACCCACGACCCCGAAGAGATCATCCGGATCGTCCGGGCGCTGGAGCCGACGTTCGGCGGCATCAACCTCGAGGACATCAAAGCGCCGGAGTGTTTCCACATCGAGGAAGAGCTGAAGAAGACGATGAAGATCCCGGTGTTCCACGACGATCAGCACGGGACGGCCATCATCTCCGGGGCGGGCCTGGTGAACGCGCTGGAGATCGTCGGAAAGAAGATCGGGGACGTGAAGGTTGTCTTCAGCGGCGCCGGCGCCGCCGGGATTGCCTGCGCAAAGTTCTACGTGAAGCTCGGCGTCAAGCGCGAAAATCTCATCCTGGTGGACACGAAAGGCGTCGTCTACAAGGGGCGGAAGGAAGGGATGAACCCGTACAAGGAGTTCTTCGCGATCGACACCGATGCGCGGACGCTTGCTGATGCCATACGCGGGGCGGATGTCTTTGCGGGCGTCTCCGTCAAGGGGGTCCTCACGAAGGAGATGGTGAAGACGATGGCGAAGGATGCCATCATCTTCGCCATGGCGAATCCCGATCCGGAGATCACACCGGAAGACGCGCTTCGATGCCCGGAAAGATGTCATCGTGGCCACGGGACGGTCGGATTATCCGAACCAGGTCAACAATGTCCTCGGGTTTCCGTTTATCTTCCGCGGAGCGCTCGATTGCCGGGCGACCGCGATCAACGACGAGATGAAGCTTGCTGCTGCCAAGGCGCTTGCGACGCTCACGAAGGAAGACGTTCCCGATTCCGTGATCAAGGCGTACGGCGGGCAGCGACTCCGCTTCGGCCGGGATTACATCATCCCGAAGCCGCTCGACCCGCGCGTCCTGCTCTGGGAGGCCCCCGCGGTCGCGCAGGCTGCCCGCGAGACCGGTGTTGCGCTCGAGCCGATCACTGATCTGAGAGCGTATCGCGATCAGCTCGAAAGCCGGTTCGGGCGCTCGAAGCAGATCATGCGCACCTTCGTCCACTGGGCCCAGAAGGCCCCGAAGCGAATCGTCTTCCCGGAAGGGACGGAAGAGAAGATCCTGCGCGCCAGCCAGATCATCGTGGACGAGGAGATCGCGAAACCCATTCTCCTCGGCGATCGGAGCGTGATCCAAGAAAAGATCAAGATGCTCGATCTGGATCTTCCGGGCGTGGAGATCATCGACCCGAACGACAGCCAGATGTTCGACGAATACGTCAGCAAGTACTACGACATGCGGACGCGAAAGGGGATCACCAAGACCGATGCGCGCGCTGTGGTCCGGGACCCCATCAATTACGGTATGATGATGGTTCAGACCGGGGACGCCGACGGGCTCGTGGCAGGCCTCACCAAGCCCTATCCGCAGACGATCAAACCCGCGTTGCAGATCATCAAGTCGGTGCCCGGCAGCGGTACGGTGGCCGGGCTCTACATGCTGATCTTCAAGAACGACGTCAGGTTCATCACCGATGCCACGGTCAACGTGGATCCCACCGCCGAGCAGCTTGCGGATATCGCGATCATGGCGGCCGAAAAGGTGAAGAGCTTCGACATCGAGCCACGCGTGGCCATGCTGTCGTTCAGCAACTTCGGAAGCACGCGGCACCCGCACGCCGAGAAGGTGGCCAAAGCCACGGATCTCGTGAAGCGCCGCATGCCTTCGCTGATGGTGGACGGCGAAATGATGGCCGACACGGCGGTATCGCCGGATATCCTGGAAAGCCTCTATCCCTTCAGCACGCTGAAGGGAGGGGCAAACGTGCTCGTCTGCCCGAACCTGGAATCGGCGAACATCTCATACAAGCTGCTGGCGAAGCTCGGCGGCGCCGAGATGGTCGGGCCGATCCTGCTCGGCATCCGGAAGCCGGTGTACCTGCTGATCCCCGGGAACGAGGTCGCAGACATCGTCAACGTCACGGCGATGGCGGTCAGGGATGCCCAGGAGCAGACGGATAGCCAGGGGGTGGCGGGAACGAAGAAAGCCCAGGAGGCGAGCGTCGTGCGCTGAGCCTCTCGCTGCACCGGTACCTCTCGCGAACCGCCGTCACCTGGTGCCGGCGGTTCGCGCGTTTCAGGGGGTTGGGCCGCCAGGGCCGCCGGCATGGTGCCGGCGATGCAGCAGGGAGGCGACGACCGACACGGCGAGGACCGCGGCGACGACAAGGAGGGACAGCACGATCGGCACGTGCACGACATCCACAAGAAGCATCTTCAGCCCGATGAAAATCAGGATGGCCGACAGGCCGTGGCTCAGATAATGGAACGTGTCCATGATGCCGGCCAGCAGGAAGTATGTCGCGCGCAGCCCCAGGATCGCGAAGATGTTGGAGGTGTAGACAATGAACGGGTCCTGCGTCACGCCGAACACCGCCGGGATCGAATCTACCGCGAAAACAACGTCGGTGGTCTCGATGGTGAGGAGGACGAGAAAGAGCGGGGTGATGGCAAGCCGCCCGTCGAGACGCGAGAAGAATCTGCCCGAGCCGTACCCTGACGTCACGGGAAAAAGCGTGCGTGCGAGGCGGATGAAGAGGTTGCGGTCAGGATGCACCTCGACGTCTTTCTGGCTGAACATTTTCCAGCCGCTCACGACGAGGATACCCCCGAACAGATAGAGAATCCAGTCGAAACGGGAGATCAGCGCCGTGCCGGCCGCGATGAAGATCGCGCGCGTGATCAGCGCCCCGATCACTCCCCAGAACAGCGCCCGGTGATGCAGGTGCTGAGGGACGGCGAAGTACGAGAAGATGATGACGAAGACAAAGATGTTGTCGAACGAGAGGGCGCGCTCGATGAGATAGCCTGTCAGAAATTCCAGTGCTTTCGTTGACCCCTCGTACAGCCAGACCCCGGCGTTGAACAGCAGCGCAAGCAGCGTCCAGACGATGCTCCAGATGACCGCCTCGCGGAGCGAGACTACGTGGGCCTTGCGGTTGAAGACCCCGAGATCGATGGCAAGCATCGCCAGGATGAAGACGGTAAAGGTACCGTACAGGAGGATGGTGTTGAATTCCATGGTGCTATGATCCCGACGCATCCAGCAGCGGCTGCAGCCAGGCCGCGATATCGCTGAGGCTCTCGTCGGTGATTTGATGCGCCATCGGGTATTCCCGGTACAGGTGCGGCGCGCTGGACGCGGCAAACAGCTCCTTCGCGCGGCGCGCCATGATGATAGGGATGACGGGGTCGAGCGTTCCGTGGATGATGAAGAACGAGGTTCCGGCGAGTTCGTTCCAACGGTAGGTCAGATGCGTTCCCTCGGCGACGTACCCGCTGTTCGCGGACACTCCCCTCACCAGGCCCGGCCGCGAGAAGGCTCAGGGCCAGCGACATGACCGTCCCCATGCTGAACCCCAGCAGGAACAGCCGGGTCGGATCGATTGGATACTCCCGGAGGGCATCGTCCAGGAACTGAGACAGCCGCGCATAGCTCTCCCGGAACATTGCAGGCTCGGGAGCGCCGACGGTGCCGACATCATACCAGGTGTACCCCCCGCCGTAGGCAAAGGGGTAGGGAGCGCGCACGCTCAGGATGAGCAGGCGGGAGTCCAGCCGCTCGGCAAGACCCGGAAGATCTTCCTCGTCGGCTCCGCGTCCGTGTACCATGATCATGGCCGGATGCGGGCCCGGCGTGTCCACATCCGGCGTGAGCGCGATGTGGTGAAGGGCCTGGATCATCGAGGCCCTGCGGCTCGCACGTCCGGGGACACGGACGTGGCAAACTGCTCGAAGTTCTTCTTGAACAACTCCGCAAGGTCCCTCGACTTCGCATCGTAGGCTGATGGGTCCTTCCAGGTACTCCTCGGGTCGAGAACCTCCGCGGGGACGCCCGGGCACGAAGTCGGGACGTGGAATCCGAACACAGGATCCTCCCGCGCCGCGACATCGGCCAGGGAACCGTCGAGTGCGGCATGCACCATCGCCCTCGTGTGCGCGATCTTCATCCTCGAGCCGACGCCGTACGGGCCCCCGGTCCACCCGGTGTTCACAAGCCAGGCGTTCACCTTGTGCTTCGCAAGCCGCTCGCCCAGGAGGCGGGCATACACCGTGGGCTGCATTGGCATGAACGGCGCGCCGAAGCAGGTACTGAAGGTCGCCTTCGGCTCCGTGACCCCCTTCTCCGTTCCAGCAACTTTAGCCGTATACCCGGACAGAAAATGATACATCGCCTGCTCGAGCGAGAGCCGCGCGATCGGAGGCATGACGCCGAACGCGTCCGCGGTCAGCATGATGAGGTTGGTGGGGTGCGGCCCAATGCCGGACCCGACAACATTCTTCAGATGGGTCAGAGGATACGCCGCGCGCGTGTTCTCGGTGAGCGAGCCGTCATTCAGGTCGATGCGCCTGCTGTCGGAATCCATCAGAACATTCTCCAGCACGGTTCCGAACATCCGCGTCGTTTCGTAGATCGCCGGCTCCGCTTCGGCCGAGAGCTTGATCACCTTCGCGTAGCAGCCCCCCTCAAAGTTGAAGATCCCGCGCTCGCTCCATCCATGTTCGTCGTCCCCGATCAACGATCGATCCGGATCAGCGGAGAGCGTGGTCTTGCCGGTCCCCGAGAGGCCGAAGAAGAGCGCGCTGTCGCCGTCCGGGCCGACGTTCGCCGAGCAGTGCATGGGGAACACCGACTGCTGCGGGAGGAGGTAGTTCAAAATCGTGAAGACTGATTTCTTGATCTCGCCGCCGTAGCTCGTCCCGCCGATGATGACCAGCTTCCGCGTGAGATGCAGCGCGATGAACACTTCGGAGTTGGTGCCGTCCACCTCGGGGTTGGCATGGAATCGTGGCGAGTCGATGATCGTCCACGTGTCGGGCGACGTGTGGATGACCGGCTCCGCGGGACGCAGCAGCAGGTTGCGCGCGAACAGGTTGTGCCAGACGTAGTCCGTGATCACGCGGACGGGGATCCGGTACTGAGGATCGGCCCCGCCGTAGAGATTCTGCACGAAGAGGTCGCGCCCCTGAAAAAACGCGCACATCTTGGCGTACAGGGCGTCGAATTTCCCTTCGTCCAGCGGCTGGTTGACCTTTCCCCAGTTGATGTGCTCCTGGGTGGCCGGTTCGCGCACGATAAACTTGTCGTTCGGTGACCGACCCGTGTGGTGGCCGGTGTGGACTACCAGCGGCCCCAGATGCGAGATCCACCCCTCCCGCCGCCGCACGGTTTCTTCGTACAGGCTCGCCGTCGAGAGGTTCCAGTAGATATTCCCCAGGTTCTTGAGACCGAGTCCCGCCAGGACCGTTGCATGCCCGCCATGTTGCTGCATATCGCCTCCGCTGTGCTGCTCGTGGGGGGGTGCTATTTCTTATTGTATTCCTTCAGGTAGCCGACGAACGTCGACCGGTGCCCTTCCTCGTCTCCCAGCTGCGTGATGCACAGGTCCTGCGTCACGTAGTCGTGCGCCTCCCCGCACAGCTCGATCAGTTCGCCATAGTGCGCGATCGCTCCATCCTCGGCGTCAATCACGCCGCCGATGACGGCAACCACATCTGTCGTGTCGGCGGGCGGCTGCAGCGATTTCTGCGAAGGCTTGAATGCCATCGAGCCCGGTACCCGGCCGCCAAGCTCCTTCACGCGCTTCGCCAGGGTCTGCGCGTGTGTAAGCTCCTCTGTGATGTCAGCGGCGAGCGCCTTCTTGATCTCTTCGGCGCGCACGCCGTCCAGATCGACCGAGTTGGCGAGGTAGTTGGTCACGGTCTCGATCTCCATCCAGTATGCCTGCGTGAGCATCGAGATGATCTGCTTGCGATACTTCTCTTTCATAGCGGTCTCTCCTAAGGATGTAAGTGGTCTGCAAGCCACCCGAACACGGTCTGATGCCAGACCCTGCCGTTCGCCGGCTTTAGTACCCAGTGGTTCTCGTCGGGAAAATAGAGATACTTCGAAGGAACGCCCTGCCGTTGCAGCGCGGTGAACAGCTGCATGGCCTGACTGTCGTCGAGCCTGAAGTCATAGGCGCTATGAACAACAAGATGAGGGGTCTTGAAGTTGCCCGCATACGTTGACGGGGAATGGACCGTATAGGCCTCGCGCGCCGTCCATGGCGTCCCTCCGCGCTCCCACTCGTCGAACCAGATCTCGTCCGTCGTTCCGTATGCGCTCATGAGGTCGTATTCCCCGTTGTGGGTGACGAGGACCGTGAAACGTTCCGGGATCCGTGCCTGGAACCAATTCACCATGTAGCCTCCGAATGAAGCGCCCGCGGCACCAACGCGTCCGGGATCCACATACGGGAACGTGGACACCGTGTCGAGACCCTTCACCAGATCGACGTAGGCCTTCCCGCCCCAGTCCTTGCTCACACCGTCGACGAAGTCCTGCCCGAACCCTGTGCTGCCTCGCGGATTCGGCGCGAAGACAACATACCCCTGTGCGGCCCAGAGAGCGGGATTCCATCGGTAGGACCAGCCGTTCTCCCAGGCGCCCTGGGGCCCGCCGTGAACCAACATGACCATGGGGTACTTCTTCGCAGCATTGAACCCCGGAGGTATAAACAGCCATCCCTGCACGGGCGTCTCCCCTTCCCCGCTGTACGTGATGCTCCGGGGGACCGGGATGTCGAGCGCGGCGAACAGGCTGTCGTTGAGGCGTGTGATCTGCTCGGGCGTTCCTCCGATTGGCAGGCGACAGATTTCCGCCGGGCGGACGGCAGTGGAATGAGAGAAGACCAGGCCGCGTCCGTCCGGCATCACGCCGATCGAAGCGTTGCTCCCTGTCCCGAAGATCTTTCTCGCGGGGCTTCCGTCCAGGCCCACGGCAAAGATCGAGGTTTCCGCCCTGTCATCGCTCAGGAAATAGATCCGCTTGCTGTCGGGCGACCAGACGGGAGAGCCCACAGACGCGTCGAACGAACCGGTCAGTGACCGCGGGGTCTTCGTGTCGCGGTCCATCAGCATCAGCTGCCAGCGGTCAGCCTCAAACCCGGGTCGGGTCTGAGCGCGATAGACCAGGGACTTGCCGTCCGGGGAGAACCGGGGGGCTCCATCTGCTGCGGGATTGGTGGTCAGCTGGCGCGGGGGGGCCCCTGTGATGGCGACGGCGTACAGGTCGTGGTTCGTCCGCCACGCTTCTTCGTCGACGGGGACAGGCGTTGCGGTGTATACGATCTCCCGGCCGTCGGGGGTAAACGCGAAGTCGGGCGCATCGGAAAACGTGCTTGAGGACGGCACCGCGTCGCGATCGCCTGGCGTGAGATCCCGCGGCTCATCCCCCGAGAGGGGCTGAATGAAGATGTGCTGACGTTTCCCCTCCACCCAGTGATCCCAGTGACGGTAGAGAAGGCGCGTGAAGACCGCGGCCTTGACCGGGCCCTTCGCTCTTTGGTCCAGTTTGTGCCTGTTCAGCGAGTCGCTCGCGGCAAAGGGGAGGCCGGAGAACTCCGGAAAAACTTCGGAGACGAAGGCGAGGAGGCTCCCGTCCGGCGACCAAACGGGCTGCGAGGCACCGGTGGAAAGCGTCGTGAACTGTCGTGCCGAGCCTCCGTCTGCGCTCACGAGCCAGATCTGTCCTGTGCCCAGGCGCGACGATTCAAAGGCAATCGTCCTGCTATCAGGAGACCAGACTGGATGCCGGTCATTCGAGGGATGGTCGGTGAGCTGCCGGTCCTGTCTGCCGTCGACGGAGATCACCCAGACATCGCTGCTGTTGCGGTTCGCCTCCACATCGGAGATCGTGAGTGTGTAGGCGACATGGCGGCCGTCGGGCGAGAGCGCCACATCGGAGATCCTCCGTGCGCGGTAGAGGTCCTCGATCTGTATCGGGCGCTTCGCCTGCGCCTCGGCGATGTGAGGCGCCGCAAGGAAGAGCAAGACAAGAATCAAGGCGGTCGATGTGTCCTTGTGAGCCCTGGCGGTCCCGTGAACGGCGTCGGAGACTCTGGATGCGGTCATCGTCACTTCAGAAAGTTCTTCCACATCATCGATTCCACGGGCCTGTCGGTCCGTGCGGTGTACTTCGCAGACGCTTTCGTGCCGTACGTCGTCCCGATCTCTCCGGAAATCTCAAAGTAGATCAGCTGGCCGATCGGCATGCTGTGATAGACGCGTACGGGCTGCTTGACCGAAATCTCGAGCGTCCACGTGTTGCAGAATCCCACATCTCCCTTGCCTGCGGTGGCGTGAATGTCGATCCCCAACCTCCCGATGCTGCTCTTTCCCTCGAGGAACGGGACATGGCGGTGGGTCTCGGTGTATTCCTCCGTGACGCCGAGGTACAGGCGGTGCGGGAGGAGGATGAGGCCGTTGTCCGGGATCTCCAGACCTTCAATCTGGTTGTGGATGGCGGCGTCCAGGATATCGTTCTTGTATACCGCCAGCCACCGCCCGAGATGGACGTCATACGAGTTTGTCCCGAGAAACTTCTCGTCGAAGGGGGTGATGACAATGGTCCCCCGCTCCATTTCCTCGAGGATCTTCTTGTCGGTCAGGATCATGCTGGTCTCCCGGAATCGGTGCGTGTCACCGCGACGCCCGCCGAGGCGAGATCGCGTAACAGCGTAGCGTTGTCGACGTAGCAGAACGCCCGCATGCCGAGCTGCTCCGCCGCGTCAACGTTGATCTGGATATCGTCGATATAGACGCAGGCTGCGGGGGGCAGCCCGAGCTTGCGGAGCGCATCGTGATACACGGCGGGGTCAGGCTTCATGGCGCCGACCTCGTAGGAGAGCGTGACGGTATCGAACAGTGGGAAAACGTCAACCGTCCGGATGCCGTACTCGAAATGCCACTCGCTCGTGTTTGACACGAGGGCGAGACGGTAGCGCGGTTTCAGCACACGGATGATGTCGTGCGTCCCTGTGATGGGCGTGAAGATGTCGCAATAGGCCTTCCTGAATCCGTCGCGGTCGAGCCGCATGCCGGTCTTTGTCCGCACCTGCTCAAAGAACGCATCGGAGGTCAGCGAGCCCGATTCGTACCGGATGGCCAGATCCCGCACCTCCATCATATGGCCTCGTATCGCGGCCGGCGCTGAACCGGATGCGTCGGCAAGGTTCCGGACCATCCGCTCGAGGTCGAACGAAGCGATGACCTGCCCGAAATCGAACAGGATTGCGGTTATGGGAATCTGAGAAGCCACGGGATCCACGGGGAAGTCTCAGAAGATACGAAAGGGGGGGTGGGATTGCAACGACAACCGGCTACGGTTATCCTCCCTTTCGGGGGGTGCACGTACAGGCCGTTCTTCCGGAGAAGGTCGGCGAACACGTCGGGCTTGTCGGTGACGATGCCGTTGACCCCGGCCGCGAGCGAATGGAACATCTGCGCAGGATCGTTGATCGTCCAGTGCAGAACCGTCACGATGCGACTCTTACCGTTGTAGTCCCTGTCACGCGTCGCATCCGTAATCTCTTCCAGGTCGCCCGTTCTGAATCGCGCACCGATCGACACGACCTCGTTGTTCATCGTGCGCGCCACGGAGAGGGGGTTCTCCTTGAATCCCAGCATTGCACCGAAACTTCCTGACGCGTCGATAGGCAAAGTGGCAGCGCGTCTCACCGACAGAGCGGATGCCGCTGCGGAGCGCGTTGAGAATGGGTTCGCTCACGTTGGCAATGACGAGGTGCTCCGGCAGGTTCGGGAACTTCTTGAGCGTGCTTCCGAGCGCCTTCCCGTAGGCCGTGAATTTGGGGAGGTCGTCCTCGTTCCAGAGCGGTGGGTTCTTCATGTCGAAGAACAGCAGTTCGAGCCGGGCTGTCTCCCCGGAGCAGAACGTCAGGAACTCTTCCAGCGTCGGGATAGAATGCTCGGCACCGTCCACGAGACGGTACCGGTAGAGGTCCCGCACCTGCCGCATCGTCAGCTTCAGAATATCAAACGTGTCTTTCGTCCGGACGGTCCTCCGGCGGACAACCCTGAACTCGCCGCCTTTGGGTTCCTTGATGAGTGCGATATCTCCGTCAAACTCAGGGGACGCGAGCTCGTACGGGAAATCCTCATACCGGACCCGGAGCGAATCCGGCCGCGGATCATGGAAGATCACGAGCCGCTTATCCCTGGTGAGGCAGATGTCGAACTCCAGCGCGTTTGCGCCGACATCGAGCGCTTGCCGGAACGAAGCGATCGTATTTTCCGGGAAGAAGTACGGCGCGCCACGATGGCCGATGTTGAAGATCCGGCGGACCGGGATGTAGAGCGTGAGCGGGTTCTGGGGGGAGGAGTCGACCCGCACGTCACTGTCGTCAAAGAACTCGTTGGTCTCGTACCCGTCGTCCCAGCCGGAATCCCAGCAGGGAATGCGGGACGGGGCGTACACGGGGAGCACCGCCGGCGTCACCTCTTCGGGAGCCAGGAGGGTGCCTGTCACCTTCGAGAAATTCCCCCGCTTGAAGCCGACCCGGAAGTAATGCGACCGCGACACCTGATACAATCGCGCGTTCGCGACGAAGAGCCGCGTCGCCGGATCGGGCGTCAGCCGCAGGACATGCTCGGCCTCCTCGGGATGGTACTCCTCGATCTCGGCGATATCGACGTCGATGCCCTCGAATACGTGAGTCCCGTCGCCCCGGGCGGGGTCATCGGTGACAGTGTCGAACAGCTTGACCTTGACATACAGAGGTTTCATGGCGGCTACCTGAACGTGAGCGTGTATGTCCGTCCTGCCGGGGGTGCCGGCCGGAGACACCGCGGCGACGCGCCCTATGCCTCCGCGCCTGCGAGAGTGACCGCCGTTTCGCGGATCAGCGACCAGGCGCGATCCACGTGGCGCTGCTGAACGTTCGTCTGGCCGATCACCATGCGGATCGTGAAGGCGCCGTGCAGTCGCGTGTGCGTCATATAGAGCGACCCCGTGGCATTGAGCCGCTCGAGAAGCTCGGCGTTGAATGCATCGATTGCGGCATGATCGGTCATGCCGGGGGGGACGTATCGGAAGCAGATGGTGTTGAGCGGCGCGGGCGCCAGCAGTTCGAACCCGGACTGCCGCCGGATCTCCCCGGCGAGTTGCTGCGCCATCCGGATGTCCCGCCTGACCTTCTCCTGGATGCCGGAGACGCCGAAGGAGCGGAGCACGAACCAGAGCTTGAGGGCCCGGAACCTGCGACCGAGCTGGATCCCCCAGTCGCGATAGTTGTCGACGGCCCCCGTACCGACGGTCTTGAGATATTCGGGGAGGATCTCAAAGGTCCGAACCAGCGGGGTCGGGTCGCGGACGAAATAGGCCGAGCAGTCGAAATTGGTCATCATCCACTTGTGCGGGTTGATGACGAATGTGTCGGCGTACTCCAACCCGTCGCTCATCCAGCGCATCTCGGGGAGCACCAGCGCGGTGCCCGCGAACGCGGCGTCGACATGCAACCAGACGTTGTGGCGCCTGCAGATCTCACCGATCGGACGGAGTGGGTCAATCGCAGTGGAACCCGTGGTCCCCAGGGCGGCGACGACGCACAGCGGGGTCAATCCCGCGCGAATATCCGCGGTGATCGCTTCCTCGAGCAGGTCCGGCCTGAGGGCGAACGCGTCGTCCACGGCAACCTTCCGGAGGTTCTCCTTCCCGATCCCCGCGATCTTGATCCCTTTCTCGATTGAGGAGTGGGTCTCCGTGGAGCAGTAGGCCGTGAAGTGCGGCGCGCCGGCAAACCCCCGCTCGTTGATACGGAAGTCCGACCGGGCCTCGCGTGCGCTCAGAATGGAGCAGAGCGTCGCGGTGGATGCTGTGTCCTGGATGACGCCCCGCCACGAGGAGGGCAGGCCGAGCATCTGTCCCAGCCACCCCATCATGCGCTCCTCGAGCTCGGTCGCGGCCGGAGAGGTCACCCAGCTCATACATTGCGCACCCAGCGTCGCCGTGAGCATCTCGGCGAGGACCGAAGGAGGGCTGGCGTTTGCAGGAAAGTACGCGAAGAAGGAAGGGTGTTGCCAGTGTGTCATCCCGGGGAGAATGACGCGCTTGAAATCCTCGAAGATGTCGGTGAAAGGTTCGGGTTGCTCGGGAGGCTCTGCCGGGAGCTTGTCGAGGATCTCCTTCGGCCGGACATGGGAGCGCACCGGGTAGGAGCGCACGGACTCCATGTAGTCGGCCATCCAGTCTACGAGATCATGCGCGTGCGTGCGAAACTCGTCCGGCGTCATGGCCTTGCCGCTACTTGTTGTCCTGCTTCTTCCCCGCCCGCGCAAAACGCTTGAGCCGTTCGTCGACCAGCGCGTACACGCTCTTCGTGGTGAACCCGGTGCGCGTGTGCTGTCCGGCGGGCCGGCCCGTCAGGAGTTCGATCCCCTCGGCGATCGTGCCCACGGCGTAGATGTGGAACGTCCCCGCCCGCACGGCGTCCACCACGTCGTGACGGAGCATCAGGTCCTGGATGTTCTGCTTCGGAATGAGGACCCCCTGCGTGCCCGTAAGACCCCGGGCGCGGCAGACGTCGAAGAACCCTTCGATCTTCAGATTGACTCCGCCAATCGGCTGGATCTCTCCATGCTGGTTCACCGAGCCCGTGACGGCGAGGTCCTGCCGCAGCGGGAGGTCGGAGAGGCTCGAGAGCACCGCGTACACTTCCGTGGAGGAAGCGCTGTCGCCGTCGACGCCGGAGTACGACTGCTCGAACGCGATGCTCGCGCTGAGGTCAAGCGGGTGGTGCTGTGCGAAGATGCTCCGGAGGAACCCGCTGAGGATCAGCACCCCCTTGTTATGCGAGGGGCCGCTCATCGCGGACTCGCGTTCGATGTTGATGATGCCGGCCTTGCCCATGGACGTCTTCGCGGTGATGCGCGAAGGCTTGCCGAACTCGTACTCGCCCATATTGTAGACCGACAGGCCGTTGACCTGGCCGATCACCGATCCCTGCGTATCAATCATGATCGAACCGTCGTCGATCATCTCCTGGATCTTCTCTTCGACCAGGCGCACGCGTTCGATCCGCTCGTCGATGGCCTTCCGCACATGGCTGCGCGTCACGCTGGCGGCGCCATCGCGGGCCGTCCAGTAGCTCGCCTCACGCAGCACGTCGGCGAGGATAGAGAATCGAGTGGAGAGCTTGTTCTGCCTGCCGGAGAGGCGGACGCCATACTCGATCACTTCGGCCACAGCCGCCATATCGAACGAGAGGAGGTGCTCCTGGTCGCAGAGGGCCTTGATGAATGACAGGTAGCTCTGGATCGAGGTCGGGTTGTTCGGCATTTCGCTGTCGAAATCCGCGCGGATCTTGAAGATTTCGCGAAAGTCCTCGTCCAGCCCGTACAGCAGGTGATAGATGTACGGGTCGCCGATCATGATGACCTTCACGTTCAGCTTGATCGGCTCGGGTTTCAGCGCGGAGGTGCCGCCGAGGAGGCCGATCTCGATCGGCTGGATCTCGATTTCGTGGTTCCGCAGGACGCGCTTGAGCATCGTCCAGACCCCCGGCTCGGTCAGCGCATCCAGCGCGTCCAGGACCAGATACCCTCCGTCAGCCTTCAGGAGCGAGCCGGCCTTGATGCGCGTAAAGTCGGTGCGCCAGGCGCCGTTGCGGTCCACGACGCGCTCGATTGTCCCGAAGATGTTCTTGTAGCGGGGGTTGCGCTCCATGATGACGGGGACGCCCTGCTCGGTGCTGTTGTCGACGATGACGTTGACCTCGAACTCGATGAAGGCGTCCTCTTCCTTCGGGAGCTGGATGCCGAGCATGGAGGACGGCTGTTCCTCGCGCTGCTGGAAGCGGCTCAGGTTGTCGACAATGTTCTTCTCGAGCTCGACGAGGAACTCCTGGAGCCGGTCGTTCGGGTAACGCGTCCGGATGTCCTGCAGCAGCTCTTCGACCACAGGGACAACGATCTTGTGATTGAGGTCCTCGATCGATTTCTTCGCGCGCCGTTCGATGTTCCGCATTTCGCGCATGACGCGGTCCATCTGTGCCTCGAGGTCGGCGTGCTGGGCCAGGACGGCCTGCAGTTCGTCCCTCGTGATCTCTCCGCTCTCGGCCCGGGCGTGCATCTGGTCAAGCCCGACCGGGTTACTGTCGACGACGGGTGCGATCTCCGGGCGCGTACTGGCGGCTCCCTGCACCTGTACCACTTCGAAGCCCTTCGATTTCACCTTCTTCTCGAAGTCCTTCAGGACACTGCGCTGCCGCTCCTGGAAATGATCCAGCGTCGCCTTTCGCTGCTCGATATAGCGCCGGCTCTCAAAGACAGCCGGAATGCTTTTCTGGAGTTCCGCGAGCAGCGACGCCATGTCCTGCTTCAACTGAGCGCCCTGGCCGGCGGGAAGCATCACGGCCACCGGTGCGTCGGGATCGCGGAAGTTGTGGAGGTAGCATTTGTCCGTCAGATCGACGTGCCGCCGGGCCGCCTCGAGCAGCATGCGTTTGATTGTGGCCGTCTTTCCCGTCCCCGGGAGGCCCGTCACGAAGATGTTGTAGCCGTAGTGGCGCATCTCCATGCCGACCTGCAGCGCGCGGAGGGCCCGGTCCTGCCCGATGATTTCGCGGAGGGGCCTGACGTCTCCCATGCTCGAGATCCCCAGCGCGGCGGGGGTGCACACCCAGCGCAACGCCTTCGTGGGGACCGCAAATCTGGCTGGGCCGCCACGTGGCCGGCGGGACCGGCTGGCTGTTCTGGCAGGCGTGCGACGGGTCTGTTTCATACGAGGGATCCGCTGATCAATGGGCTTTTCTGTTTGCGTACAGGTTCATCAGGATGCCGACCATCGCCATGGAGGCCAACAGGGCGGAACCGCCGTAGCTGAGGAACGGCAACGGCACGCCGATCACCGGAAGCAGGCCGACCGCCATCCCGATGTTGATGATCGCGTGAATACCGATGATGCCGAAGAACCCGATGGCCGTGAAGCTTGCGAACCGGCTGTTGACCGTGGACGCGATCGAGACGCAGCGTGCGAGGAGCAGCGCGAAGAGCGCGAGCACGACGGTCGCGCCGAGGAACCCGAACTCCTCGCCGGGGACGCAGAAGATGAAGTCGGTCCACTGTTCGGGGATGAAGTTCAGCTGGGTTTGCGAGCCCTGCAGGTATCCTTTCCCGAACAGCCCGCCCGATCCGATCGCCACCTTGGATTGCAGGATGTTGTAGCCGGCGCCGAGCGGGTCGGCATTCGGGTCGAGGAACGTCGAAATGCGCTTCTGCTGGTACGGTTTCAGGCGGTCGTAGATGACCTGCACCGAGAGGCCGACGAGTGTCGTCACGGCGAAGACGATCGCGGCAGCGAGGCGGTTTTCCTTCGAGAAGAACAGGAGGGTGCCGATGACGACGATCGCAATCAGAAACGGCGTGGTTCCGATCAGCGCGGCGATGGCAACGAGCCCCGGTGCCGTCAACGCGAGAAGCACGAACCGCGTGGCGCCGCCCCAGAACAGGATCGGGAAGAGCAGGCCGAGAAAGATGATGGCTGTTCCCGTGTCGGGCTGCAGCATGATCAGCACGACGGGAGTCATCACGATCGCGGCGGCGACGCCGAAGTCCTTGATGTTCCCGAGCGAGACGTTCGGCCGGCTGAGGTACGACGCCAGCGCGAGGACTGTGGTGATCTTGGCGAACTCGGCCGGCTGC
Organism: uncultured Ignavibacteria bacterium; assembly: GCA_963701735.1. Taxonomy (GTDB): domain Bacteria; phylum Bacteroidota; class Ignavibacteria; order UBA10030; family UBA6906; genus CAWABB01. Next base: position 78,835 of record CAVPBI010000032.1, read on the forward strand.
AGGCGAAACGCTCCGAAGTTGAACCAGCTCGTGGACCCGGACACGGTCCGGCCGATCACGAGCACCGCGATCAGCAGGGCGATCGTGAGACCGTACGCCGGGAAGGAGACGGCCTGAAGAACGCGGAAGGGAAGAAGGACGGCGAAGAGCAGAACGAGCACCCCGACCCCAGCCCAGGTAAGCTGCTTATAGAAGATCGCCGACGCGCGCGCATCGTAGGTGGCGCTGTAGATCGACACCAGCCCGATGGCGACGAGCGCAATCGCGATCGCAAACGTCTTGAGGTCGAAGAATTCGCCGACGATCTTGCTCATCGTCCCTCTTCTGCTGCCGCGATCGGACGCGACGGCCTGGAGGCCGGCGGCGTGCCACCCGGCTGGGTCTCTGTCGGCGGGAGAATGCGGCGGAGATACCGCTCCATACATTTCCCCGCTACCGGGGCCGCAAACGATCCTCCGAATCCCGCATTCTCGACCAGCACTGCCATCGCGATGCGCGGGTTATCGAACGGGGCGAACCCGACATACCACGCGTGGTCCTTGCCGTGGGGGTTCTGCGCCGTGCCGGTCTTCCCGGCTGCTTCCATTCCCTGGATGCGCGCCATTCCACCGGTACCGCCCGGTTCCTGCACCACGCGTCGCATCCCCTCGCGCACGATATCCCATGACCGCGGTGAAATCTTCAACATGCGGGTCTGGAACAGGACAGTGTCGATGCTGTTGTGCTGACGGTCGACGACCGCGCGAACGGTGTGGGGCTGATGGTACGCTCCCCTGTTTGCGAGGACCATCGCGTACACGGCCATCTGGAGCGGGGTGACGCCGAGTTCTCCCTGCCCGATGCCGAGGCTCGGCAGGAAACCGCGCGTCCAGCCGTTGACGCCATACCGCCGGTTCATGAAGGCCGTCGAGGGCATGAGCCCCGGGCTCTCTTCAAGAATGTCCATGCCGGTCAGCTTGCCGAACCCGAACCGTGAGCCCATTTCCGACCAGGAGTCAAGTCCGACCTTCATCATGAGCTGGTAATAGTAGACATTGCACGATCTCTGGATCGACTCGATCATATCGGTCGATCCGTGTACATGGAGATCCTTGAAGACTTTGTTGCCGATCCTGAACGACCCGCCGCAACTGACGCGCCAGCCGGGCTGCACGACGTTGTTCTCGAGTGCGGCCAGGGCCAGGATCATCTTGAACGTCGAGCCCGGAGGATAGCGCGTGAGCGTGGCGCGGTTGAACAGGGGGTGTGTCGGGTTAGCGTTGAGGGATCGCCAGAGATCGGGCGAGGTCACGCCGCTGAAGATGCCCAGGTCGTAGTCGGGCTTGCTGACCATCGCGAGGATGCCGCCGTCCGTCGGATCGATGGCCACCACCGCGCCCGCACGGTCTGTCAACAGGGATTCCGCGAAGGCCTGCAGATCGGCGTCGAGTGTCAGGAGAAGATCCTGTCCGTCTACGGCCGGGAGGTCCTGCCGTCCGTTGTCGAAGCTGCCGACCACCTGACCGTGGACGTTGACGGTGCTGAACTCCGCGCCTTTGGCTCCGCGCAGCGATCGCTCGTACTGTGCCTCGAGCCCGGTGGATCCGACCACATCTCCCTGCTCATACCCTTCGCCGAACTGGGCGAGCTGCCCCTCGGAGATTTCCTTCGTGTAGCCGAACAGGTGCGAGGCCCTCGCGGCGGTCGGGTAGAAACGCTTCGATTCGATCTGGTACGTGACGCCCGGGAGCGCGTCGCGCATCTCTTCGAGGGCCGAGAGCGTCTTGAAGTCGATGTCGCGTTGAATCTTGACGGGCGCGAAGCGCGAATACGCTTCTCCGCGCGCAAGGCGCCCGGCGAGGTCTGCCCCGTCGAGGCCGAGCATATGCGCCAGGGACGGGATCGCGCGCCGGTCGAATTCGAACGGCATGATCGTCACGGTGAAAGCGGGGCGGTTGTCGACGACCAGAACGCCGTGGCGGTCGAACATCATCCCGCGGACCGGCTCGCGCGGGATGATTCGGATGCTGTTCTCTTCGGACTTCTTGCCGTATTCCTCGCGGTAGATGAGCTGGAGCTGGTAGAGCCGGCCCATCAGGACGAGGAACACCACGCCGATGAGGGCGTACAGCACCCGCCGCTTTCTGTAGACGTGCAGTTCGTCGTGAAGACCCATGCGCTCTCAGGCGTACTTGCGACCGATCCAGAACATCGGTACGAGCCCCGCGGCCGCAGTATAGAGCAGTGCCGGGAGGCCGTATCGGAGCAGAATCCACAGCCAGCTGAACCCGCTTCCCTGGAGGAAGATAACGAAATAGAGGACATTGTGCATCGCGCCGGCGAGCAGCACGATCACCGGGAACTGCGAGCCACCCAGCGTCTGGAAGGTCTTGTTCTCGTTGTAGAAGTACCCCGCAAGGAAGCCGGCGACGGTCTTGGTCAGCGCCGAGAGCCCCATCACGCCGTCGCCGCCGCTGAGCAGATCAAGGGTGAGCCCGATGAAGAAGCCGGCGAGCGTTCCGGGGATCTGGCCCCTGCGGATTGCGATGCTGATCACGAGCAGGAGGGGGAGGTCCGGGACGACGTCGCCGATCGCGATGAAGGGGACGATGGTGGTGTGCACCAGCAGCACCGCGATCGTGAGGGCGATATCGACGAGGAGCGAGCGCATAGGGCTATCGCTGGAATGACGCCTCGAGCGCAAGGCGGGTGGAATCGGGAAGAACCGGTATCACGAACACCTCCTCGAGCGTGGCGAAGTCGACGGCCGGCACGAGCTCGACGGTCTGGAACAGCGAGCCCGGCACCTGGCGCGCAAGCGAGACGGTCCCGATCCGGATGCCGGGCGGGTACAGGCTGCTGTACTCGGAGGTGATCACGAGGTCCCCCGGCTGCACGTCCAGCGTCTTGGCGATGTTCCGGAGAACGAGCGTCGATCCGCCCTCCCAGGCGACGATGCCGTCGGCGCGGCTGCGCTGGACTTTCCCGCTGACCCGCATATCGCGATGATACAGCAGCTGCGCGACCGCATAGCCCCGGCTGGTCGCGACCACCTTGCCAACGAGGCCCCGCTCGGTGACGACCGGCATGAGCGGGCGGAGGCCGTCCCGCTCTCCGACGTTGATCGTGATCGTATTGCGGAGGAGCTGCAGGGATTTTCCGATCACCCTTGCCGCAATGTACCGTGTGCTGCTCGTGTCCCGCAGCTCGAGCATGCGCCGGAGCCGGATGTTTTCCAGGCGCGCTTCGCGGAGGCGGTTCACTTCTTCGGAGAGCGAGAGGTTCTGCTCGCGCAGGATGCGGTTTTCTGACCGGAGGTTGAAGTAGTTGGGGACGATGCCGATGAGGTTCTGGGCGCTGCCCAGAACGCCGACGGTGACGGAGCGGATGGCGCGGATCTGAGGGCGGTCGTTCGACGCGATCAGCCCGACGGACACCGTGAGCAGGATGACAAGGAGGACGTACTCTTTGAACGCGAAGAGGATATCGTAGATGCGCTTGAGCATGCCCCGATTCCGCCGGTGCTCAGTACCGTCTGCTCTTGATCAACACCTTCGAGTAGCGCGAGAGATTCTCCAGGACTTTCCCGGTTCCCCGGACGACGGCCGTGAGAGGATCCTCGGCCACATGCACCGGGAGGCTCGTCTCCAGCCGCAGGCGCTCGTCGAGTCCCTTCAGGAGCGCGCCGCCGCCGCTCAGCATGACACCACGGTCCAGGATGTCCGCGGACAGCTCGGGAGGAGTGCGCTCGAGCGTCAGTTTCACGGCCTCGACGATCTGGGAGACCGGCTCGTTGAGGGCCTCGCGGATCTCGACCGAGCTCGCCTCGGTGGTCTTCGGGATGCCGTTGACGAGATCGCGGCCCTTCACTCTGATGGTGATTTCTTCCTTCAGCGGCATCGCGGATCCGACCTCGCACTTGATGGCTTCCGCGGTCCGCTCGCCGATCAGGATATTGTGGTTCTTCTTGAAGAATTGGATGATGGCGTTGTTCATCTCGTCGCCGGCGACGCGGATCGATTCTTCGTTCACGATGCCGGAGAGGGCGATGACGGCGATCTCGGTCGTGCCCCCACCGATGTCGACGATCATGTTGCCTACGGGCGCCTCGACATCCAGCCCGACGCCGATCGCGGCAGCCATGGGCTCCGCAATGAGATGCACCTCCTTGGCGCCTGCATGTTCGGCGGAGTCGCGCACGGCACGCTTTTCGACTTCGGTCACGCCGCTCGGGACGCAGACGACGATGCGCCGGCTTGGCAGCCAGTTCGCATGGATCTTCTTGATGAATTCCCGAAGCATCCCTTCCGCGATCTCGAAATCCGCGATCACGCCGTCCTTCATCGGACGGATTGTCCGGATGTCGCGGTGCGTGCGGCCGAGCATCTCCTGGGCCTCGCGACCGATAGCCACGATCTTCTTGGTGTTCCGATCGAACGCCACGATGGACGGTTCGTTCAGGACGATCCCTTTACCCTTCATATGAATGAGGGTGTTAGCCGTCCCGAGGTCGATCGCAAGGTCAGACGAGAAGAGTGAGAGCACGCCCATGGGGAGAGGGTCAGATATGGTGAGAATCGGTGTGAATTAGTGTCGGAAGTGCCGGATGCCGGTGAAGACCATTGCGATGTTGTGCTCGTCCGCGGCGCGAATCACCTCTTCGTCGCGGATCGATCCCCCGGGCTGGATGACCGCCGTGGCCCCTGCGCGGACGGCTTCCAGCAGGCCGTCGGCGAACGGGAAGAACGCGTCGGACGCGACAACGCTCCCCTCCAGCGACAGATTCTCCTCGGCCGCCTTCGCGACGGCGATCCTGGCGGAATCCACGCGCGACATCTGCCCCGCGCCCACGCCCACCGTGCGATCCTCGCGCGCATACACGATCGCGTTCGACTTCACATGCGTCGCCACTTTCCATGCGAACCGGAGCGCCCGCTCTTCCGCGGCCGTCGCCGTGCGCCTGGTGACCGTGCGGAACTCCTCGCCTGCTCCACCGATCGGGTCCGCGTCCTGCACCAGGTAGCCGCCGGGGATGCTGCGAATGTCGCTGCCGATTGCCGTCCTCAGGTCGCCCGTCAGGCGCACCAGTCGCCGGTCCTTCTTCTTCTCCAGCAACTGCAGCACGTCGGCAGGATAGTCCGGCGCGATCAGAACTTCGGTGAAGATCTGGTTGATGGCGGTCGCGGCCTCCATGTCGAGGGGCCTGTTGACCGCGATGATGCCGCCGAAGGGCGACTTCGTGTCGGTGGCGAACGCCTTTGCGTACGCCTCTGCGAGGGTTGGGGCGGACCCGACGCCGCACGGGTTCGTGTGCTTGATGATGGCCACCGTGGGCTCGTCAAACTCCGCCACCAGCGTGGCCGCGGCAGCGATGTCCACGATATTGTTGAAGGAGAGCTCTTTCCCGTGCAGGTGCTGAAAGAGGGATCCGAACGAGCCGTACAGGGCTGCGCGCTGGTGGGGGTTCTCGCCGTAGCGAAGCGCCTGCTCCCTGCCGGCAAGGATCATGAGCGTTTCCGGGAGTCCGCTGTCGCCGCCTGCCGTCGTCGCCAGGTAGCGCGCGATGGCTGCATCGTACGACGATGTGTGGCGGAACACCTCGCGGGCGAGCGCGAAGCAGGTCTCCTCGGAAATGGCCCCTCCGTTCATCCGCAGCTCGCCGATGATCGCATTGTACCGGTCGGGGTTGACCACGACGGCCTTATGGCGGAAGTTCTTCGATGCCGAGCGCAGCATCGCCGGTCCGCCGATATCGATGTTCTCGATCGCTTCCTCGAAGCTGACGCCCTCGCGCGCCACCGTCTGCTCGAAGGGGTAGAGGTTCACGACCACCATGTCGATCGGTTCGATGGTGTGGTGCTTCAGCTGGCGCATGTGGTCGGGGTTGTCGCCGACCGCCAGGAGCGCCGCGTGCACGTTCGGATGGAGCGTCTTGACGCGGCCGTCGAGAATCTCCGGGAAGCCCGTTACCTCCGAGACCGGAGTGGCGTCGATGCCGTGGTTGTGGAGCGTCGTGTACGTCCCGCCGGTGGAGATGAGTTCAATGTTCATGCTGCGGAGCGCCCGCGCGAACTCTACGAGCCCCCGTTTGTCTGAAACGCTGAGCAATGCGCGCCGGATGGTCGGCACAGGCGTCTTCCTATGTCTGGTGGTGCTGCAACACGCGATCGGCGTACTCCCTGATCGCGTCAGGGTACAGCGCGTGCTCGACCTCGAGCACTTTTGCGGCAAGCGTCTCCGGCGTCTCACCCGGTGCAACTGCGACGGCTCGCTGGAGGACGATCGGCCCGCGGTCGTACTCTTCGTCGACCACGTGCACGGTCGCGCCCGACTCGCGCTCGCGCGCGGCGATGACGGCCTCGTGCACATGGTGGCCGTACATCCCCTGCCCGCCGAACTTCGGCAACAGGGCGGGGTGGATGTTCAGGATCCGCCCCCGATATTTCCGCACGACACGGGGCGGCACGCGTTTCATGTATCCCGCGAGCACGATGAGGTCCGCGCCGTGCCGCTCCAACCCCGCGAGCAAGGCGTCCGTGAACTCCTCCTCCGTCGGGAACTGCTTCTGGCTCACATGCAGCGCGGGAATGCCGGCGGAGCGTGCGAGTGCAAGAATGCCGGCGTCAGAGTTGTTGCTGATGACGAGACAGACACGCGTCGACGGGAGTCGCCCCTCGTCGATCGCGCGCAGGATCGCCTGAAAATTCGAGCCGCGTCCGGAACCCAGAACGGCCAGTTGAAGCATGAATGCGCTCTGCCAGCGTGCTGTAAGTCACAATAATAGCACAATTTGGCGACACATTCAACAAAACCGCGGGAATTCGAGGGGTGCCCGACAGGGCCGGCAGCTGGTCGGGACCGGATATCGGGACTTGACTACCTGACCACGGCCGACTCGAGATATTCGATCGTGCCCCGGGTGGGGTCCATCCGCGCAGTGATCCCCAGAGGGATCGTCATCTTCCGGGATTCGTGCCCGAAGGGGAGCCCGGCGAGGAACGGCCGGTCGGTCAGACCGGCGATCTGCCGGAAGACCTCGTCCACGGAGAAGGAGGGTTTGGTGGTGTCCTTCGGGCCGCAATCCGTGAACTGCCCCGTCAGGATGCCCGACACGCCGTGGAGTATTCCGGCGTTCAGGAGCTGGAAGAGCATCCGGTCGACCCTGTACGGCTCCTCGCCGATGTCCTCGAGGTACAAGAGCGTGTCCCGGAGGTCGGGGAAGTAGCGCGTTCCCATGCTGGAGACCAGGAGCGCAAGGTTGCCGCCGAGGAGCCGTCCGCGCGCCTTTCCACCCGTCAGCGCCGTCGGCTGCGGATCGGGGAGCGCGATCGTGCCCACGCGGGAGGTCGCCGTCACGGTCTGCCAGAAGAGGCCCTCCGTGAACGCGTCCATCCCGTCGGCCATATCCACGCCGACCATCGGGCCGTGGAATTGAACGAGACCGGTCCTCTTCCAGATCGCGAGCTGGAGCGACGTCAGGTCGCTGTAGCCAACGAAGATCTTCGGGTTGGACGCGATCAACCGGTAGTTGATGAGCCGGAGAAGGCGGGGCGTTCCATATCCTCCCCGGATGCACATGATTGCACGAACATCCTTGCGTGCGAAGAACGCGTGCAGATCGCCCGCGCGCTCCTCGTCCGTTCCAGCGAGATACCCGTGGTTCTTGAGGACGCTCGGCGCGATCTCGACGCGGTACCCGAGCGACTCGAGATACCGGACCCCCTTGTCGATGCGCGAAGGGTCTGCGATGGGACTTGCGGGAGAAACGAGGCCGATGAGATCACCGGCGCGAAGGCGGGAAGGCTTGAGAGGTTTCATACCGCCAAATATCCGACAAGGTCATGAAAATATCAAATGCAGGCCATGTCCGTGCACATGGGGAACCGGGGCGCCTTGCATTTCCGTTGCAGCACCAGTATCATACGCGCGGCAGCCCGCCCGTTGCGGGCAACAACCATTGAAGGAGAGAATCGTATGCTCTTTATCCTGAGTGTCCTGCTGGCGATCGGCGCGTTCGTGACGTGGCGGACGGCGTCGAAGCGCGCAGTGGGCGGGCCCCAGGGGGCGCGGCAGCTGGGCGGGCTCGCGGGGATCGGGTCAGTCCTCTTTGCCCTGCTGGCACTTGCACAGCTGTTCGTCGTTGTCCCGGCCGGCTATGTCGGCGTCGTGGACTTCTTCGGCATCGTGTCGGAGCGGGCGCTTCCCGCCGGCATCAATATCGTCAACCCCCTCGCCAAGGTGAAGAAGTTCTCCATCCAGACGCAGGAGATGAAGGAGACGATGCAGGTTCTCTCGCGCGAAGGCCTCACGATCGGACTGGAGATCAGCGCACTCTACCGGCTGAATCCGGATTCCGCCGCCCGGATGTACCAGACGGTCCTGAACGGCGACTACGAGACCATCGTGCTCATTCCGCAGTTTCGCTCCATCAGCCGTTCTGTGACGGCAAGCTTCCAGGCCAGTGCTCTGTACTCCTCTGATCGCGAGAGGCTCGGCGTGGGGATCCAGACCGAGCTGGCGTCGGCGGTAGCGCCCCGCGGGGTTATTGTGGAATCGACGCCGCTCCGCAATGTGGCCCTGCCCACGCAGCTGACCGAAGCCATCGAGCAGAAGCAGCGTGCCGAGCAGGAGAGTCAGCGGATGGAATTCATTCTGACCAAAGAAAAGCAGGAGGCGGAGCGGAAACGGATCGAGGCGAAGGGCATCTCGGATTTCCAGACGATCGTGTCCCAGGGGATCAGCGATCAGCTGCTGCGCTGGAAAGGCGTCGAGGCGACGGAGAAGCTCGCGCAGTCACCGAACACAAAAGTGATCATCGTCGGGGCGGGGAAAGACGGCCTCCCGGTGATTCTGGATACGAAGTAGCCACCGCGCGTCTATCGGCGGGATGTGCTCTGAGGGCGCTGGCTCGCCTCCCGGCTGAGCCCGCGCTCTCTTTTGTTTGCCACCTGTCAACTGTCTGTCCTCCCAGTTCTGACGCACCACCTTTCCAGCTCTGAGAACCTGCCCCGAACGAACGCGCAGAATTCCCTCTGCAGCGTGAATTCGCGGATTTGCCGGTGGCACCCCGTTTGACTACCGCCTGAGCACCACCCACGATTCTCGTATCCTCAACGGGAACAGTGCCATGAAAGATCTATCCCACCTTTCTGCTGGCGTGTGCGGTCCTGTGCGTGCTGGCGATCCCGATGCCGTCCCTGGCTCAGAAGGCGGGCGACGAAGCCCTCGGAACGCTCAAGTACGACGACTTCATGCAGCCGGACCTCTGCGGCACATCCTGCCACGTGGACTTCTACCGTCAGTGGCAGCAGGCGATGATGTCACAGGCATACACTCACCACTGGGACGAGATCGAGTACTTCAAGCTCGCAGTGCCTCACGCGGAGAAGGACCCGAAGGTTGCGGGCGTCAAGGCCGGGTGCAACGGCTGCCACTCGCCGATCGCCTTTCTCGCCGGAGATGTTCCCCCGCCGCTGCCCTCGGCGAACAGCCGCGCGAACGAATCGGTCTCGTGCGAGGTCTGCCACAGCATCAACGGGTTCAAGGGCGACACGCCGCACAACTTCAATTATGTCTCCACGCCGGGCGACGTGAAGTATGGCGGCCGCGCCGGAGGGACGTCGCCCGCGCATTCGATACAGAAATCGGAGTTCATCCGCACGACAGAATTCTGCGGGACCTGCCACAACGAAAAGAGCCCGTACGGCGTCTGGGTGAAGGCCACGCAGCTCGAGTGGAAGGAGGGCCCGTACGCGAAGGAAGGCGTGCGGTGCCAGGACTGCCACATGACGAAGGGGCCCGGACAGGTCGCCATGCTCGCGCCCGCGATCCCGGACGCATGGCAGCATCTCTTCCACGGTGCACACGATCCGGGCAAGGTCCGAGGGACCATCGAGGTGCGCGTGCACCCCGACGTGCGAGAGCTGGAGCCGGGCGAGCCGCTGAAGGTCACCGTCGTCCTCTTCAACCAGAAGACCGGACACAAGTTCCCGACAGGCTCAGCGGAAGAGCGGCTGGTCTGGCTCCATGTAGAAGCGAAGGATGCGGCCGGCACGACGTATCACCTGCCGGTCGACACAAAGGGCTTTGCGGGGGAGGAATTCACGATCGCGGCGAAGACGCTCGCGTACCAGGACATGGGAATTCCTCTCAACCTTCCGGACTTCAAGGGGATTGAGCGTGACGGCGTCCCCGCAGGAGACCGCATCTTCCGACTTCCGTACCTCGACCCCACAGGGCGGATGACCATCATGCAGTGGAACACCGCGTCACAGGCAGTCGACTACCGGCTCGGCCCGCGGGAAACCAAGATCGAAACGTACACGTGGACGCTGCCCGGGGACATGCCCCCAGGCACGCTCACCGTCACCGCCGTCCTGAACTATCAGAAGCTCCCCGTTCCCGTGGTGGAGTTCCTCGGCGTCCCCGCCGAAGAGGGTGAGGTCATCGAAGTCAACAGGCACACAACATCCCTGACGGTGCTGCCATGAAAACCATGCATGCGTGGACCGGGCTCTGCGCGTTGATCCTGCTCGCCTCGTTTGCCGCGACGGAGGCCTCCGGAATTCCAGCCTTTGCACGAAAGTACGACATGTCATGTCTGACGTGCCATCAGCCAGCCCCAAAGTTGAAGGCCTACGGAGAGGAGTTCGCGGGGAACGGGTTCCAGCTTCCGGGCAAGGAGCCCCCGCGTGCGTTCCGGAACACGGGCGACGACTGGCTGCTGCTCATGCGCGAGCTGCCCCTGGCGCTCCGGTTTGAGGGATTCCTCCGCTGGCTTCCCAACAATGATGGCCGGACCGAGTTCCAAACGCCCTATCTTCTGAAGATCCTCTCCGGCGGGCAGATTGCCAGGAACGTTTCCTACTATTTCTATTTCTTCTTCGATGAGCGCGGTGATGTGGCAGGCCTCGAAGACGCGTTCATCATGTTCAACGATGTCTTCTCGACACCGCTGGATGTGTACGCGGGGCAGTTCCAGATCTCTGACCCGCTGTTCAAGCGCGAACTCAGGCTGACGTTCGAAGACTACCAGATCTACCGGCTACGCCCGGGTGAATCAAGGATCAACCTGACCTACGACCGGGGGTTCATGTTCACGTACGGGTTTCCGAGCGGGACCGACCTGACCTTTGAAATCGTCAACGGATGCGGCATCGGGCCGGCCGATGCGAGCCGCCTCTTCGATATCGACAACTATAAGAACCCGATGCTCAGGATCTCGCAGGACATCGGTGAACACCTGCGCATCGGCGCGTTCGGGTACTACGGCAACGAAGAGCAGTTCGCCGAACGGAACGAGATGTGGATGGCGGGCCCGGACCTCACGGTGCGCCTGGACAGATTTGAGCTGAACGCGCAGTATGTGGAGCGACGGGATGAGAACCCCGAGTTCGTGGCATCGCCCGGCGAGAGGGTGGAGACCCGGGGCGGGTTTGGAGAGCTGATCTACGTCCCCGATGCCGACCAGAGCCGGTTCTATCTCACGGGATTGTATAACTGGCTGGAATCGGCGGGCGGGAAGTACCACACCCTCACCGGGAGTGTGAGCTACATGCTTGCGCGGAATCTCCGGCTGACAGGCGAGTACACGTACGACTTTGAGTATGAGGCGAACCGCATCACGGTCGGATTCGTGAGCGCGTTCTGAGTCGGACCGGAGGGGGCGAGGCGGCGCGGGGTGTGGCTGTCATCACGGACGTCAGCCGAACTTCCTCTTCAGGAGAGCGACTGCCTCCGTGAGGATTGTCTCGAGGACCTTCAGGTCAAGGTCCTCGAGGCGTTGTATGTACAGGCACGATCCGCCCCTGCTGTGCGGCCCGAGCTTCTTGAGCAGCGGAGCGAACGGGTCCAGACCCGGCAGGATATAGAGGGTCAGGTTCTGCTTGCGGGGGGAAAAGCCCATCATCATCCAGTCGCCCTCGCGTCCGGAGGCATAGACGTAGTGGTACGTGCCGAACCCGACGATGCTCTTCCCCACATCTGGGCCCGGACTTCGTGGCCTTTTCATCCGGCGCACGAGCGCCCGGCAATCCTTCCGCCTTCCTCATCCTTGATCGACGCGAGAAACTTGTCGACGCTCGCATCGGTCTGTTTCGTCTTCAACTCTGCCATGGGGTTTGCCGGGTCTACCCTACATGGCCGCCATCACGCGGTCAAGTCGCTCCTTGACCTCCTTCGCGATCGGATGCATGCCCGGGTTGTCCATCACCGTGGTCATGACCATCGGATCGAACGCCGCGACCACCGTCTTGCCCGCCTTCTCGTAGACGATGACGTTGCAGGGCAGCAGAAGGCCGATGTGCTCTTCCGCCTGCAGCGCCTTGTGGGCGAAGGGAGGGTTGCACGCTCCCAGGATGACGTAGCGGGGGAACTCCACGTTGAGTTTCGCCTTCAGCGTCTCCTTCACGTCGATGGTGGTCAGCACGCCGAAGCCCTCCTTCTTCAGTTCGGCGGTGACTTTTTCCACAGCCTGCTCGTAGGTGAGGTCCGACAGTCTTCGACATTCCGTACTGCATATCATGGTCCTTTCTGTGACTCGTGCACCACGGGGCGCTCTTCGGAGTTCCACCGGGTAATGCCGCCCGCCAGAACGGTGACGTTGAAGCCGTGCTCATTCAGAAACGAGGCGGCGTGTGCGCTCCGGTTCTGGGTACGGCAATAGACAACCATGGGCCTGTGCTTGTAGGGATCCAGCTCTCCGACACGGCCGGCCAGTTCCTGCACGGGAATCAGGATCGCGCCGCGCAGGTGGCCGGTGGCGCTTTCCCACTCCGACGGCGTGCGAACGTCGAGCAGCACAATCGCGGAGTCGACAGCGATTCTCTCCTGGACTTCCGCGGGTGACATCATATTCTTGTCGGATTGCCGCGAAAAAAACCATCCGGCGACCGCCAGGGCGAAGACAGACATCATCATAAGGACAATCTTCCTGTTCATGATCGGGGCTGAAATATGCGATAGTAGTGGGACGAATTCAAATCGCCGCTGTCGAGGATCCAGCGTCCGTCGAGCATCCTGTCGAGGTCCGATTCCTCGAGGCGTTCAGCCATCGGAGGGCCGTGCTCTTCCTCCTGCCGCTTCCAGTCAAACACCAGAATGCGGCCGCCCGGTTTCAGGAGCCGGACAAGTTCGTCGAGGAATGCGTGCCGGTCCGGGGCCTCATGGACGACAAACGCGGCAAGCACGATGTCGGCCGTACCGGCGGGAAGCGGCACGCGAAGAGGTTCGGAGGTCGAAAGGCTCACGTTTGGCGGTACACCGAGATCCCGCAGGTGGCCCAGCATGGTCTCGGACACGTCGACCGCGTGCACGCGGCCTTCGGGGCCGACGAGCTCGCTGGCGGCCCGAGTGAAGAATCCCGTCCCCGCTCCGACGTCCACCACCGTCATCCCGCGCGCCACCCCGAATCGGGCAAGCGTGCGCGACGGCCGGAGCAACTCGCGGCGCTCATCGCGCTCAAGCCGGAGCGCGTTGGATGGATCGAAGATGTGGGCCACGGGCTGCCCGTCTACACTTTCACGGGGCCGCGAACCAGCTTCCGGCCGTCTTTCGTCCAGGCGTACATTCCACCATCCAGATCGAACACCCGCGCATAGCCGCGGGTGACGAGGTAGTGGGCAGCCTCCGAGGAGCGGTTGCCGCTTGCGCAGATGACGGCGATCGGCCCGGTCTGATCGGCGGGCAGCTCGTCCATGCGGAACGCCAGCTCGCCCACAGGGATGTTCTGAACGCCCGGGAGCATGCCGAACGCGACCAGCTCGAACGGCTCACGAACATCAAGCAGGTGCAGCCCGGGCTCGCGCTGTATCAGCGATACGAGCTCCGCGGCCGAGACGCGCTGATACCCTTCGGTGGCGGTGGACACACGCTTCGTGCCGCACTGCAGGGTCATCGCTCCGCCCTCCGTCGCTTCGGCGAACGGGGGGAAGAAGTCCTTCACGAACTCCACGTACGCTTCCTTCGTGCGCGGCTGCAGGAACGGATTGTTGCGGCGCTCATCGCCCAGGACCGCGTACTCGCGCTCTTCGTAGTCGTGTCCGGGATAGATCTTCGTCGAGTCCGGCAGGCTCAGGACCGTGGCGAAGAGGCTGTTGTACTGTTGCTCGGGATTTCCGCCAGGGAGATCGCTGCGCCCCGCCTGCCCGATCAGCAGGAGGTCGCCGGTAAAGAGCATGTCGCCCGCGCGGACGCTGATATGGTTGTCCGTGTGCCCCGGCGTCAGCAGTATGTGCAGCTCCATCGAGCCGACCTTCACAGTCTCGCCGTGCTGGACATAGCGGTCCACCTCGTGTGCCGCGTTTGCGCGGAGAATGTCGCCGATGCCGAACGCGTCGCCCTGATCGACCACCTTCCACTTATTCTTCGTCTCTTCGTGCATGACGAGCCGGGCACCGACGAGCCGCTTCAGCTCACCCGCTGCGGAGACGTGGTCCGCATGCGTGTGTGTGTCGATGACAGTGCTGATCCGCGCGCCCATGTCTTCGGCGGCAAGCAGGATGCGCCGCGTGTCATTGATGTTCGGGTCGATGACGACGGCTTCGCCCGTCGCCGGGTCGCCGAGGATGTACGACAGCGTGCCGGTGCCATCCTGCGAACGTATTTGTCGGAAGAGCATGGAGTACCTTTTGAGCGTGTGATCACTTCAGAACAACGCGGAACGCGGAATCGTTCAGGGCCGTGACGATCCGACGGCCGGCGTTCACGCTTTCGCCACCCCGGCCTCAACTGGTACGATACGGTACGTGTGCGTCAACTTCACCGTCGGACGGAGCATGGCCGAGACGGAACAGTACTTGGTCGTGGAGAGTTCGATCGCCCGCTCGATGTCCGCGGGATCAATGCCCTCGCCGTACACCACGTATTCGATGTTGATGTCAGTATAGACCATGGGATGCGTCTCGGCGGTGTTCGCCTCAAGGTGGACTTCCAGATGCGAAAACGGGACGCGCTTTTTGGCGAGAATCGGGATCACGTCCATTGCGGTGCAACCGCCAAGTGCCATGAGAAGAAGCTCTTTGGGACTTGAGCCCGCGTTACTCCCTCCAAACTTGTCGCCGCCGTCCATCATGACCCAGTGGCTGGAGTCCGCTTTGCCGGCGAGCGTGATGCCCTGAACTTGTCGTACGACTGCTTTGCGCAATGCCATGGTTTCTCCTGGATGAGTGTCCGCGCGCGAACGGGACCGTCTGGAATATATTACCTGACAATAGGATGCAGTCAGTGGCCCTGCGGGGTCAGGAGGCCTCCGGGGCATCGATCCGCCAGAATCGGGGCCGCGGGAGGTCAACGGACGTGCGGGATTAGCGGCTCTCGGGGTCAGGAAGGGGTACCCGGGTGCTCACGGCACCCCGGAGGTCTCCGATGGCATAGCCGGTGGCCCGGTCGTCCGGATAGCGGTCCTTGATGGCCTCCCTGACTGCGGGGTCCATGCGGGATGGCTCCCCGTGGCAGGCTGTGCACATGCCCAGGATACGGATGGGCTTCATGTATCTGAGGACGCGCCTGCCGTCCTCCAGCACCACCTCGCTGTGCTCCGATGCATCGGTGAGGGTCGTCTCCCGCAGTGCGGCGCTGAACCGCTTCAGGACGGAGCTCTCGAACCCATCGGGCTTGTCAAGGGGGTTCCTCCACCGGTCGCTCACGCGGTGTATATTGAGTGCGTTCTTCTTTCCGATGGCCTCTGTCATAACCCGGGCCGTATCGGCGCACACCGCGATGGCATGGGCTGGCCCGCCTGCGGCCAGATGGCTTTCCAGTGTGCGACGGAGCGAGAGCAGCAAGTCCGTTGTTGCCCCCCGGCTCTGCTGCAATGCCAGGGCCGATCCTGCAGTATCAGGCAGCTGCGATTGTGCCGCGGTGGTCCCCTGAAGGGAAACGACCGCGATGAGAAGGGCGGAAAAGGATCGAATGCGAAATCTCATACCGCGTACTCCCGATCGTGGAAGTCAACCTGCCCTCGGGGTGACCTGCGGCTCCGATGTGTTCGGATTCGGTCAGTACCCTTCGCCCTCTGCGGGCACGACGACCTTCCCGCGGAACGAGCGGAACAGGAAAATGAAATACCCGGACGCCATAAGAATCCCGATCGTCCACCACACGAGGCCCACCGACAGGCCGTACTCCTGCGTGATCGTAGTATAGACGGTGAGGTTGCGCGCTGGCTCCCCGGACGACGGAAGGACGTTCGGAAAGAGTCCGAAGGCTGTCGCTCCAAGCATGCCTGCGATGAAGAGCGCGGAGCTCAGGAAGGCGCGCACGTCATTTCCCTTCAGGTTGAACAGGAGCGATCCGGCAAGGCCCGCGAGTCCAAGCACGGGGAAGATCCATCCCCAGCGGTGCGTTGCGTAGTTGGCCCAGATCTGCGGCCGGATTGCGTTCACCGAAATCAGCGCGGCGATCGATGTCAGGAGCATGCCCCACCAGGCGGCGCGCGCTGCGGCGCGGGCGCGTGTCTGCAGATTGCCCCCCGTCTTCACCGCGATGAAGTTCGACCCGTGCACGGTGAGCGTCGAGAGGCCGACCAGCCCCATGATCACGGTGAACCAGTCGAGGATGCCCGCCTCCGCCTGCACCGTGAACGTTGTCCAGAGCGGCGCGAAGAAGTATCCGTCCTCCTGCAACGGCACGCCCCTGATCACGTTCCCCAGCGCGGCCCCGAAGAAGATCGAGAGAAGGACGCTCCCCACGCTGAAGACGACATCCCAGAAGGATTTCCAGAGCGGGTGATGGAGCTGATGACGGAACTCGATTCCAAGTGCGCGCATGATAAGCAGCCACAGCACGATCATGAGCGGGAGATAGAACCCGCTGAAGCTCGAGGCATACAGGAGCGGGAACGCGAAATAGAGCGTTCCTCCCGCTGCGAGCAGCCAGACTTCGTTGCCGTCCCAGACCGGACCGATCGCGTTCAAGATGGCCCTGCGCTCCGTGTCGGTCTTCGCGGCGAACAGGTGAATGATGCCCGCGCCGAGATCGAATCCATCGAGAATCACGTACATCGTGATCATGAATGCGACGATGCTGAACCAGAGGATCTCCATGGCCGTCTCCTATGCGTGGACCGTTGACGTGCCGGCGTCGTCCGGGCCCTTGCCGACAAGGCGGACGACGAGAAACAGGAAGAGGACGCCGATGAGGAAGTAGATCCCCAGAAATCCGAGCAGCGTGAACAGCCCGTTGCCGGCCGAGACCATGGTGGAGGTGCCGTCTGCGGTACGCAGGAGGCTGTACACGAGCCAGGGCTGTCGTCCGAGCTCGGCAGTCATCCAGCCAGCCGTGTTCGCGATAAACGGGAAGGGGAACGCCAGCATCAGGATCCAGAGCAGCGGGCGGGTGCTGAAGAGCTTCCTTCGCCAGAGCAGAAAGACGCTCAGTGCGGTGACCGCGATGAACATGGTCCCGAGGCCGACCATGATATGATAGCTGTAATAGAGAAGCGGGATGTTGTCAGGCCAGTCCTCCCGCGGAAACGCGTCCAGCCCTTTCACCTCCGCCTTCCAGCGGTTGTAGGTCAGGAAGCTGAGCATGTTGGGGATGTGGATGGGGTTGTCGAGTCGCATGCGCTCCATGTCCGGCTGGCCGATGATCACCAGCGGGGCGCCCTCCTCTGTCCGGAACAGCCCTTCCATCGCCGCGAGTGTAACGGGCTGATGCAGGGCAACGTTCTTTCCGCTCATGTCGCCGGTCGGCATGGCCACCAGCACCGACGCGATGAGGCCCGCGATCACTCCCGTCCGAGCGTACAGCGCGCCCGCCTCGGTGTTGCGCTTCGCAAGGAGGTAGTAGGCGCCGACAGCTGCCATCACGAAGGAGGCGGTGACAACCGAGCCGGCCATCGTGTGCGCGTACTGCCAGAGGATCCAGGGGTTGAGCAGCAATCCCCAGAAGCTGGTGAGATGCACGCTCCCGTCAGCACCCATCGTGTACGCCACGGGGTGCTGCATCCACGCGTTGGTCGCGACGATGAAGTATGCCGAGAGCCACGAGCCGATGAACACCATCATCGCGGCGAAGAAATGACCGGCCTGTCCCAGCTTCTTCTCCCCGAAAATGAAGAGTCCGAGAAAGCTTGACTCGAGGAAGAAGGCGAACGTTCCTTCCATCGCGAGGGTCTGGCCGATCACGCCGCCCGCGAATGTGGAGAACCTGGCCCAGTTCGTTCCGAATTGAAACTCCATCGGGATGCCAGTGACGACCCCCATCGCGAAATTGATGGCGAAGAGTTTCGCCCAGAACTTCGCGCTCCGGTTCAGGAACTCGTCGCGCCGCTTGATCGCGAGCCCCTTGAGGATCACGATCAGCAGGGCGAGCCCCATCGTGAGCTGGGGGAAGATGTAGTGGAAGGCCGCAGTGAAGCCGAAGTGCAGCCGGTGTATCAACAGGGCGTCATCCATGGCGTTCGTTCGCTGTAGTGCGCTGCTGGGAGGGAAGGTGGTGCAACGGGACGCAGGGGCCCCGGGTCAACGGGCTACACCCGCAAGGTAGCCATTGCGGCCTTGAGAGTAAAGTGCGCGGTCGGTGAATGCCAGGCGCAGATCGGTCCAGATGGCTCTTGCGTCGAGGACGGAGGCGTCCCAGATCTCCAGCGGCTCGAGGTTCCAGCGAGAGCAGACCTCATTGACAAGCGACGGCCGCACGACGAGGATCAGCGGATGTGCGCGCGCGACGATGAGCGGCAGGAGGACCGGCGTCCACCCCTGGCCCTGCAGTTCCAGCGGACCCACCTCGTCGACGATGACCAGCGCCGTGGTGCGAGCGCGGGCCCCGTCGAGTTCGGCGCGGCCCGCGTGAATGGCGTCAGCGAAGAACGTGAACGGTCCGGTACGCGTGGTGCCTGCCGTCGGGACGCCTTCAGTGCTGCCCCTTCGCGCGAGCGGGATCCGCGTGCCGTCGCTCAGCATATGCAGGTCGTATCCCAGCCGATCATCCTTGTCCCACACGGCTGGCGAGAGGAATCCGCGCGGCTCGATCCCATCCGATCGAAGGAGTCGCACAACCTCCTCGAGCTTCGTCGTCTTGCCGATGCCCCGGGCTCCGGAGAGGATGAACACGGGTGCGGGCGAGGCTTCCAGCTTCTCGGCTTCGTCGATCCACGCGACCGTGGCGGCCAGCGAGCGCGACAAGGCCCGGACCGGGTGAAGGAGGACCTGGCGCTCGTTTCCGAACAGGCGCAGGATGCCGGGGAGCGCGCCCGCGGCAATGCTCAATGCGTCGGCCGCTCCTCCAAGGTCTTTTGCGAGAACCCACCCCAGAACAGCAGGGTTGCGGAGCTCGACGCTGATGCTGGAGAAAGCGACGATCACCAGGATCCCTCTCACCAGCATTTGACCGCCGGCGTAGAGGCCGTCAACCGGGCTCTTGCCGGGAGCGAGCATCCCGAGGGCCACGGCTGCAAGGACGGCGATGATCGCGAACTCCAGCCAGAGGCGCGGCCTGGTGAATTTCTGCGCGACCCGGCGGTAGTGAAGGAATGAGAATGCAGCGTACGCCGCTGCCGGGGTTGCCGCCGCCCAGAGCGGGATCGTCGCCAGAAGGGTCAGGCCGAGAACCAGGGCAACGAAGTGAAATGCCAGGAGCGGGAGTGAGTAGGTCTGCCCATCCGACGGGGCATCGAATGTGAATGCAGACTGCGTGGCGTCGAGGGGAAGCGGATCGGCTGCGGTCCGCCTCGCAAGCGAAGCCATGCGCAATCCGGCGGCGGCGGCGATCAGGCCGAAAAAGGCCGCGGCTGCAACAAACACCAGGAACAGGTTGACGGGACCGACTCCCCTGATGCCAAGCGCGGAGGCCGCGAATTCGTACAGCCCGATGTAGATGTTTGCGGCGTCGGCGCCATAGGTGAAGAGCAATCCCCCGATCTTCTGGAGGATGGGGGTCGCCGTTGCCAGCCCTCCCGCCAGCAACAGCCCCGGGACGGTGCGGCGCGTCAGCCGGGTGACGCCCTCCACGATCGAGGCTTCGAGCATGATCCCGACCATCGGGCCGATGATGACCGCGCCGGGAGAGACCGACTTCATGAGCGCACAGATGACACCGGCGCGCAGGGCGACTCCCGGTTCACCCCTGAGCCGGAGTCCCGCCACGAGGATCGAAACACCAATGGCCGCGAGCAACGTACCGGCGAGCGGCACGCGCAGGCTGTGCAGCAAATTCCCGAGCACGATCTCGCTCGCCGCCCACAGGCTTCCGAAGACCGCGGCCCTCTTCCAGGCGGAGGTCATCAGGCGGCTTCCGCTGCCCGCAAGGTCGCAGGAGTGTTGATGTTTGTCAGCAGATTGGGGCGATAGAAGGAAAGGTCTGGCGTGATCGGGACGCGCTGCGCGCTGACCGCGTCGAGCAATGCCGCCATCGCGAGGCGATCGTCGGCGATGAGTTGCTCGATCACGGGAAGGCAGCGCTTGTCGTACACAGCGCACAACGGGTGGATGCGCCCGTCGATCTCCGCCACGCGGGCAGGAGCGTCCGAAGAGAATGCGGCGAGATACCTGAGCAGGGAGGTCGATACAAGCGGGATGTCGCAGGCGAGCAGCAGCGTTGCCTCCGTCCTGCTTGCGGTCAAGGCTGCGTGAAGTCCGCCGAGCGGGCCGCGGCCTTTGTGAACGTCGGCGACAGTCTTCAGTCCCAGCGCGAGGTACGGCGGGCCCTCGTCGGCCACCACGAAGAGCTCAGCAGCCACAGGGCGCGCGGCATCTGCGACCGCGCTGATCATGGGATGTCCGCGGAACGAGAGCAGAGCTTTGTTCTCGCCCATGCGTGAGCTCTTGCCGCCGGCCAGAATTGCCGCGGTCAGCATCCTTCCTTTTTCTTCTTCTTTGGGGCCGCTGCAGCAGGTGGCGCAGCGGATGTCGGCATCTTCGCCATGGGGAGCGCGGGCGCCACCGCAGGCTGTGTTGCGCTGGCTACGCCCTGCGGCTGGCCACCGAAGAATCTACTGACTTCCGCCATCTTTGCAAACGTCACACGCTGGGCCGGCGTGGCGTCGGCGGGGAGGGAGGGGAAGAGCACCGAATCCTTCCACTCCTGCAGTCCGCCCCGGAGGATGTACACGCCGGCGTACTCCTTCGCGCGCAGCAGAAACCACGCCTGGGCCGAGTGGATCCCGCCTTCAGAATAGAGTACGATCTTCTCGTTCCGCAGGAGTCCGTGGTCGGCGAGTCCGGTGATCGGGACGTTTTCCGCTCCGGGGATGTGGTATTGCGCGAAGTCCGCCGGAGTCCGCAGATCGATGAGCCTGTAATCCGCCCGCCCCTGGATGATCCAGTCTGCGAGCTGCTCGGGCGAGACGTGGTCGACCTCCCGCTGGACGATCTCGGCCAGCTCGGCAGTATCGATGGTTGCCGTGGCCCGGTCGTACGGGTTCCCGATGAAGAGTCCGACGATACCCAGGATCACCAGCAGCAGGCCGAGTCTCGCGTTCGTCGAGAGTGTCGCGATCGAGAGCCTCATGCGCGCGCCTCTTTCTTCGAGGCCATCCACTTCTCAACCCGTGTTGCTCCGGCAAACCCTCCGACCGCCATCAGGATGACGGCGAAGACCAGGAGGCCGTACGACATGTGAAACTGCTGGGGGAGCGTGACGCTGCCCATCGCGGTCGCATAGTAGAAGTCGCCCACGAGCGGGTAGGCTTCAGCGAACAGAAAGCTTCCCGCCAGGACGCCGCCGAGATATACCATGCCATCGTATTTGCCGGTGGCGGCCGCCACGCAGGAGGTTCCCGGGCAATAGCCGCCGATCACGAAGCCGACGCCGAGGATCAGTCCGCCGACAACCTGCGGCAGGAGGTAGGTCGGCGTAAGATAGACCAGCGAGAGGTCGACGATCCCAAGCGCGGCGAGGAAGAACAGGCCGACCATTGCGGTCACGATGGCGGTAAACATCACCTTGAACACGGTCATGTCGGTGAAGTAGAACTGCGCGGCAAGCTTGCGCGCGCTCCCGAATCCGGCCCGCTCGAGGGCAAAACCGAATCCGATGCCGAGCACAAACGCGACGACAAGACTGATGTTGTCGCCGAAGAGGCCGTACTTATAGAAGGGTGCGATCATTGCCATTGCCTCCTCATGAACCATGCAAACGCATATCCGCCGGCGAAGACGCACATCATGAAGGCCCAGCTGCCGACATTCAGCAGTGCGCCGCCTGTGAGTGCCTGTCCGCTCGTGCATCCGCGCGCAAGCCGGGCGCCGATGCCCATCAATCCGCCGCCGACAAATGCGTACAGGAGCCTGCCTGCGGTGCTGATGCGGGGGCCGCGCTCAACGCCGGTCCTCACCCGGCCCGCGAGCGTGCCGGAGAGAAATCCTCCCACAACCACTCCGAGCACTTCAAACACGGTCCAGTCCACGAGGGGGCTCGTGGTGCCGTCCCCGAGGTACTCGGCGTAGTAGGGATTGGCCTGGGCATGCGCCGGTGCGACGGCATTGACGCCGGCGGTGACGATTGCGGTGAAGGCGCTTGAGGCGCCGAGGCCGCGCCCCATGATGACGAAGGCCGCAAGCAGCACCAGTCCGAGACCGATGCCGGCGAGATACGGGTTTGCGAACGGCTGGGGGGGGCGTCCGCCGCCGGCCAGGTCGGCCCGGTCGGGTCCGACTGATTGTGATACGGTATGCAAGGAACTATCTCCGTGGTGTGATGTCTGAATGTTACCGGACGAGACGGGTCCAGTGACTGGCCTGTCCCGCAAAGACGATGACAAACCGGAGGAGAAGCCCTCCGGCGATGACGAATATCGGTGCAACGACCGTGTGACGGATCCGGTGCGTCACGGCGAGCGATTGTATGAACAGTGGCAACGCGATGCCCATCCCCACGACGAACACCCAGAACGCCGGGGCGTAGGGCCCGCTCAGCAGGAGCGCGGGCCGATTCGACGTGCACCCGCGTCGACGTCACCAGTCCGATGATGAAGAGCCCGAGAATCAGCAGCTCAAGCGACAGGAAACCGTTGTCCGCTTTCGCCAGCGTCTCCCGCTCCCAGGGGTTTTTCGCCACCATGTGCACGAATGCGGCGGCGCTCGAAAGCCCCGAGACCAGGAACAGGATGCCGAGAGCGGCACTGTTCCAGAGCGGCCGCGCCCCGAAGGCGCTGAGCAGTATCCCCGTATAGGTTCCGAGCGCGACGCCCAGCGCCATGTTTGCGACCGCGATGGTCCTGATCAGCGGCGGCCTGGGACGCAGGGCTGCCTGCCACCGCGTGAGGACGGGGACGAAACGCGCAAGCCAGGCCGGAGGGGCCAGGAGCATGTTGGCAATCAGGGCGGGATAGACCAGCAGCAGAATCCAGGTACCCCACGACATCGGGGACCCGGGCTGGAAGGTGGTATACATCCGCCAGACGTACTTCTTGTGCTCGAGGTCGAGGAAGAGCGCCAGCATGCCCAGCGACAGGAAAAGGATGCTGATGAGCGGAAGCTGGAGGCACGAGCATGAGGCTTCCCGATGCCGGCCCCGGTACAGGAAGTATCCCGAGATGATCATCATGCCCGCAACCATCCCGCCGAGGAAGAGATACACGGGCACCTCCCACCCCCAGATATGAAACGCCGGGTCGATCATCGGGTTGGCGCGGGTAGAGACAAGTTCTTTCATGGTCATGTCAGATAGTAGATTCTTGGTTCAGTGCCGGCTTCGGGGATCAATGCGTGGTGCCGCCGGGAGTTCAGCAGGCGGTTCACGATGCTGTTCGGGTCCTCGAAGTCGCCGAAGTACATGCAGCGCGTCGGACATACAGACACGCAGGCCGGGTCGCGGCCTTGCTCCACCCGGTGGATGCAGAACGTGCACTTGTCCGCGTACCCTTCCGGATTGATGAAGCGCGCGTCGTACGGACAGGCTGCGATGCACGCCTTGCAGCCGCTGCACTTGTCGTGATGCACCAGCACCACGCCGCCCCGCTCGTGGATATGGCTTGCGCCGCACGGACAGCACGGGACGCACGGCGGGTCGTCGCAGTGGTTGCAGCGCTCGCTCCGGATCTCCATGTGGAGCGACGGAGAGGTCCCCGTGGTCTCGTACACGATCCAGTCGCGGTTGTACCCTTCGGGGACGTTGTTCTCGGTCTTGCACGCGACGACGCAGTCCATGCAGCCGACGCATTTCCTCGTGTCGATCACCATTCCGTAGCGCGCCATGGTTACGCCTCCTCCGCCGCAAACGTGACGAAGTTGACATTCATCCCCGTGCCGCCCATGAGGGGATCGGTCGTGTAGCGCGTGATGAGCTGCGCGTCGCTTGCGCCTTTCTGGAATGCATGCTGTGAGTCCGCGCGCAGTGTGTCCAAAGCCGTGGACCATGTAGACGCAGTCGGGCCGGATGCGCTCGGTGAGCAGGACCTTAACGCGGTTACTCACGACGCCGTCCTGGTTGCGGAGCCTGACGTACGCGCCGCTCTCGAGTCCGTGGCGTTGCCCCGTGCCGGGATGCACCCACACCTCATTCTCCGGCATCATCTCCGAGAGGAGGCGGTTCGTGTGCGTTCTGCTGAACGAGTGCACGGGCGCCCGGCCGTAGAGCAGGCGGTAGTATCCGGGAGGACCTTCCTGGGGCCGTCGGTACACGGGGACGGGATCGAACCCCGCAGCCGCCAGCTGGGGTGATGCGAATTCGATCTTTCCCGTGGGTGTCGGAAACACGGCAGGGACACCTTCTTCGAACGTTGTCGGCTGATGCGTGCCGCGGATGATGCCGTTTGTCTTCAGCTCATCGTAGCTGTAACCGGCGGCATCCAGCCGGTGGCGGAAATACTGTTCGATATGCTCCCACGGAAAATACTGTGCGAGGCCCAGCTTCTTCGCGAGCTCACGGGCGATCCACCAGTTCGGCTTCTGGTCGTGCGGCGCCTCAACGACCGGTTGACGCAGCGCAATGAACGGCTCGCGGAACCACTCCACGTTCAGGTCGTCGTGCCGTTCAAGGTAGACCGACTCGGGCAGGACCACGTCGGCCCAGCCCGCGATCTCGCTCGGGATGACGTCGATGACCACCATCAGATCGAGGTTCTGGATGGCCTTGATTGTCTCCTGCTCGTTCGGGAGGGCGTGCAGGAGGTTCGTGGCGTACACCCACCAACCCTTTATGGGATACGGCTTTCCGGTGAGCGTCGCTTCCCGGATGCCCGTCGTGATGGTCTCGTGGGCAAACGGGTAGCGGTGGTCGGGGTTGTCCACCTTCGGCTTCGATGGCGTGGGGTAGGGGGGATACGGGTAGCCGGGCACGTCCATGCTCACCGGGGTGTAGAAGCCGCCCTTGCGACCCCAGCTCCCGAGGAGAGCGTTCAGGAGCGCGATCGCGCGGCTTCGCTGCGCGTCATCGCCGTACCATGTCGCGTGCCGGCCCGGGTGCACCAGCGTCGCCGGCCTGTAGCGTGCCATCTCCCGCGCCGTGGCTCGGATCACCTCCGGCTCGATGCCGGTTTCGGGATATGCCCACTCGGGCGTATAGGCGCTCACGTGGGCGGCGAGTTGCTCGAACCCGAACCCGTGCGCTGTGACGTACTCGCGGTCGTACAGGCTCTCTGTGACAAGCACATGCATCCAGGCGAGCAGCAACGCGAGGTCCGTGCCGGGCTTGATCGCGAGGTAGTGCTTCGCCTTGCCCGCCGCGATCGAGAAGCGCGGGTCAACCACGATGATGGTCGCGCCGCGCTCGACCGCTTCGGCGAACTCCTGCACCTGCGTGTTGTGCATGTTCTCGCCGAGGTGACTGCCGATGAGCACAAGGCACTGCGCGTTCTTGATGTCAGTGCGCTCGGGCGAGCTCACGTCCTCGCCGAACGTGAGCCGGAAGCCGACGTCGCGCGGCCCGCGGCACTGCGCAAACGACGGGGCTGCGATGTTCGGCGACCCGTACGCCTTCAGCGTATGCTTCAGAAAGTTGCCGCCGATGCCGTGGCTGAAGAACGCCATCGCTTCGGGTCCGTACTCGGCCTTGATGCGCTGCATCTTCTCGGCGACCTGCCCGAGGGCTTCGTCCCACGTGACCGCGACCCATTGCTCCTCGCCCCGGAGCTTCGCGCGGACGAGGGGCGAGCGCAGCCTGTCCGGGTCGAAATGTGCGCCCACGCCGCCGGTGCCGCGCGGGCACAGCCGTCCGTTGCTGAGCGGGTCGAGCGGGTTCCCTTCCACTTTCCAGAGCGTGCCGTCCTTCACGTATGCGATGGCGCCGCATTTCCAGAAGCAGACGTCGCAGAACGTGGGGACAGTGCGGATCCCCTTTTCCGCGCTGGCTTTCGATGCGGTCGTGCTGTTGCAGCCAACGGCGGACATGGCCGCTACGGCGCTTGCCGCCGCGCCGGTGATCTTCAGAAACTTGCGCCGTGAAAGGTGATTCATAGAGTCTGGTCGGGCAATGGTGAGCTATGGGCGAGAGTCAGTGCGGCGATTGTCTGCTTCAATGAATCACAATCGCTCATGTACTGATAGACGATACAGTCCCGGCACTCGGCGGTGCCGCACTGCCACGGTTTTGATTTGATGGTCCAGCACGGCGAGCCGATCGTCGTGACCGCTGTGCAGGTGGAGCGGGCCTCCGGCGGGCATCCCATGAGGGACCAGCACGGCACCATCGACAGCAGGGTGCGGATGCCGGCGATGCCGATCTTCTTCTCGTTGATTGTCCGGCGGAGGCAGCGGATGCGCTCGAGGTCACTGTCCGAAAAGAGGCGGTGCCCCGAAGGCTTCCGGTACGGGAGGATGAGCCCTTCGTGCTCGTACAGGCGGATGGTCGGGACCGAAATGCCGAGGATACGGGCGGCAGTCCCAATGGAGTACCATCGCTCTACAGACGGGGGCGAAACGTATGCGGATTGCTGGGCCAATGCTGTGCGGGGAATCTATAGTTTTGAATGGCAGATATTGTGCCAAGGGGAACGAGTGTAAATGTGGCCGAATTGTGGAGTCTTGGAACTCTTTTTGCCATTTTTGAGAGTGGGATGGCCGTGGTTCCCGCATCTGGAAGGGAGAATCCGATGAAGATCCTGGTCCTTGAGAAGCCGTTGTCGCATGCGTCGGCGGGCGCATGCGAGCCGTTCCTTCGCGAGGAAGCTGCCCGCGTGTGGAGCCTCTGCAAGGAGGGAGCGATCCGAGAGATCTACTTCCGCGCGGACCGGAGGGAGGCAGTCCTCCTGATGGAGACTACCGATGCTGATAATGCGAGGAAGATCCTCGCGACGCTGCCGCTCGTACGGGAGAACCTCATCGCATTCGATGTGATTCCGCTCGTGCCGTATTCGGGATTTGAGCGGCTGTTCACGTTGCCCTGCGCGTCATGAATGGGCTGCGAAGTCGTCCTGGGCCGGGCCATGATGCAGACCCTGTCCCTGCTGCCCCGCGCCCGACACGAACGTGCCCGGCGCCTTCCTGAGAAAGCGCCGGGCACGAACGGACCCGGACTGCGTTGAGCGAGCGGTTCTATTTGCTCTTGTCGGGATACGGCGGCGGCGGAGCGAGTTGTGGCGGATTCTTCGCCATCAGATCCTTGATCACCTCGATCGCCTTGTTGAGCTGCTCGTCCTCGCCGGCGAACTCCTTTGCCGGATCGTTGTCGACGTA
Source organism: uncultured Ignavibacteria bacterium (assembly GCA_963701735.1). Classification (GTDB taxonomy): domain Bacteria; phylum Bacteroidota; class Ignavibacteria; order UBA10030; family UBA6906; genus CAWABB01. The sequence goes on from CAVPBI010000032.1 coordinate 106,365, forward strand.
GATGTCAGGCTCAACACCCTTCCCCTCCATGATCCACTCCTTCCCCTCGACGTCGTACCGTGAAAATTCAGGCCGGTTGAGAAATCCGCCGTCCAGCAGCGGGAGCGTCCCGCGGATCCCCACGACGCCGCCCCACGACCGCTTGCCGATCACCGGCCCGATCTTGTGCTTCTTGAATCGGTACGCGACGATGTCGCCGTCGGACGCAGAGAACTCGTCAAGGAGCATCACCTTCGGCCCGATGATCGCGCCGTCCGGATTCGGTCCGTACGATGTGTTCCGCGAAATCGTGATCATGGCAATCTCGCGGCGCAACCGCTCGATGATCTGCGGCGAGACGTTGCCGCCGCCGTTGCCGCGTACGTCAACGACCAGCCCGTCCTTGCGGACCTGCGGGTAGTAGTACTTCACAAACTGGTTGAGTCCGCCGACGCCCATGTCCGGGATGTGCACATACCCGACCTTCCCGCCGGTGGCCTGTGACACCTTCTCGATGTTCCCCTGGACCCACGTGTGATAGTAGAGCTCGCGCTCGTCGTCGGTCGGGATGACCACGGTAGTCCTGCTCCCGGACATCTTCGGTGAGCCGTTCAGCGTCAGGGTGACCTGCTTTCCGGGCTTGTTCACGAGCGCCTCGGAAATGTCATGCATCTCGTTTGTGGGTTTTCCGTCGACCGCCAGGATGTAGTCGCCTTCCCTGGCGTTCACGCCGATCTCCGTGAGGGGCGAGCGCAGGTCGGGCTCCCAGTTCTGTCCCTTCAGGATCTCCCTGATCCGGAAGTATTGCGTTTCGGGGTCGCGCTCAAGCCGTGCGCCGAGGAGTCCCATCTGAACACGCGGCGCCTGCGGATAGTCGCCGCCCCCGACGTACGAGTGGCCCACGTTCAGCTCTCCGATCATCTCGCCGATGATGTAGGTGAGGTCCGCACGGTGGTTCACATAGGGGAGGAGGGCCGAGTATCGCTGCCTCATCAATGGCCAGTTGACGCCATGGAGGTGCGGGTCATACACGAAGTCCCTCATCTGGCGCCAGCTTTCGTTGAATATCTGGTTCCATTCGGCCTTTCGGTCCAGCGTCACCGACATGTCCGCCAGGTTCAGGCGGTCCTTCAGGTCGAGCTTGCCCGTCGGGAGGTCGATGATGTAGTGGGCTCCGCCGCTCCCCAGGATCATCTTTTTCCCGTCGGCCGAGATTTCGTAACCGTTGGCCTCGCCCAGCTCGGTCTCTTTCTGTTTGTCGAGGTCGTACATGACGAGCGACGCCTTCTGGTCCTTCGTGCCCTGGCGGATGTAGTACACCTTGTCACCAACGGACTGGAGATTCCGATATCCCGACGGCGCCACCGGGAGGACGGCGATGCGGTCCTGGATGCCCTCGAGCGTCACCGCGATCGGCTTGACCGCATCCGGCTTCTCGGGCTTCTTGTCGTCGGATGCGTCTTTCCCCTTTTCCTTGTCTGTGTCCTTGGCGTCTGTCGGGGCCTTCACCTCGTCGCTCTTCGGCGCGAACGGGGAGTGCGTGCCGGCGGCCAGCGTCACAAGATAGACGCGGGACATATCGACATAGATGTGGTTCCACTCGGTGCGGCCGTACATCGGGCTGAAGCTCCGGTCGGAGACGAAGAAGAGGTATTTCCCGTCGGAGCTGAACGCAGGCTCATACGAATCGAACCAGCCGTCGGTGACTTCGGTGGTCTTCTTCGAATCGAGCGAGTAGAGCTGTATGGTCGTCATCCGGAGGTCTTCCGGCTGGGCGAACGCGATCCAGCGGCTGTCGGGAGACCAGGTGTACGCGGCGTACTCATATGCCGTTGCCTGCGCGACCCGTGTCACGGATGTGCCCGACAGGTCCACGTACTGCAGGCGCAGCTTCTTGTCGGCCCAGAGGAGCTTCTTGCTGTCGGGCGACCAGAGTGGCTGGTACTTGTACGTGTCGCCGCCCTTTGTGAGCTGGGTCGGCGTTCCCAGGCCGTCCTGCGGACGGATGTAGATCTCATCCTCGCCCGACTCATCCGATATGTACGCGATCCATTGTCCGTCGGGCGACCATTTCGAATTGCGTTCGTGCACGCCCGGCGTGGATGTGATGTTGCGGACATTGCCGTTCTTCGCCGGGACCGTGAAGACGTCGCCCCGGGCGCCGAAGAGCGCCCGGTTTCCGTCGGGGGAGATCTCGTAGTTCGTAATTTCCTTGCTGACCTCCCGGATCCCGCCGCGACCCACGGCGAAGTCCTCCAGGACCGCAATCGGGACGCGCTCGGCCTTTTCCGTGGCCAGGTCCATGCGGTAGATGTATCCGCCGTTTTCGAAGACGATGGCGTTGTCGCCGATGGACGGGAACTTGACGTCATACTCGGTGAAGGAGGTGAGCTTGCGTGTCTGCTTCGTGGTCAGGTCGACCGCGTAGAGGTTCATCCGTCCGATCTCGTCCCGGTCGGACGCGAAGTAGACGGTGCTCCCTTTCCACATCGGGATGATGTCCTGGCCCGGACTGGAGGCCACGTTCGTCGTGGCCTTTGTGTCGAAATCGTACAGCCAGATGTCGTCCGCCTGTCCGCCGCGGTATCGCTTCCAGGTACGGAACTCGCGGAACACGCGGTTGTACACCATCTGCTTTCCGTCGGACGAGAAGGCGCAGAAGCCCCCGCGGGGGAGGGGAAGCTGGGTGGACGGTCCGCCCGCGCTCGGGACCGCGTAAAGCTGCCCCTTGAAGTCGTTCGCCTCGTGCATGCGCGACCGGTACACGATCGTGTTTGCGTCGCGCCAGGCCATCACAATGTTGTTCGGTCCCATGCGGTCGGAGACGTCGTCGCGTCCCAGCGTCGCCGTATACGTGAGCCGCTTCGGTGTCCCGCCCTCGGCTGGCATCAGGTAGACCTCCGTGTTGCCGTCGTACTGCCCGGTGAAGGCAATGGACTTCCCGTCGGGGGAGAACCGGGCGAACATCTCGTATCCGTCGTCGGATGTCAGGCGCCTGGCGACGCCGCCGGTTGCGGGGACCGTGAAGAGATCGCCGGCGTAGCTGAACACAATCTGGTTCCCGTGAATCGCCGGGAATCTGAGCAGGCGGGTGTCTTCCGCGAACGACATCGCCGTCAGCAGGGTCATCAATGCCGTACCGATGCATCCTCGTGCGGTCATTGGTACTCCTTCAGAATAATGGGAGAGGAGAGAGGAACAAGGACATAGTCTTTCTGTATACGGATGCACGGGGACCGGGGTTGCATCTGCTCCCGGCGCGGAGGACAGCACGCCCGTCGCAGGACGGGCGTTGGCCGGTATGTCGGATGGTGGCACAGCGGGTCTACACGCTGCGCCGTATGACGCGTCTTCAGGCTGACTTCTGGCCCAGCGCGTCGCGCACGGAGGCGTTCGCGATTGCACCGTCGTGCGTGATGCAGGCTCCCGTTGCGATCTCGTCATCGAAGTTCGCCACGGCGGCCCCCTTTGGATACAGCGTCTGGATCAGGCTGAGGAGATTCCGGGCGTACATCATGCTTGCGTCGTGCGGGACAAGAGCCGGAAGATTGACGGCTCCAATGATCGCGACACCGTTGAGGACAACCGTCTCGCCTGCCCGCGTCGCTTCGCAGTTGCCGCCCTGTTCGGCGGCGAGATCCACGATGACGCTGCCGGGCTTCATGATCTTCACCATGTCGGCTGTGATCAACACGGGCGCGCGCTTGCCGAACACCTGGGCCGTAGAGATCACCACGTCCACCTTCGGAAGGCGGGTCGCGATGACCTCCTGCTCCTTCCTCAGAAACTCGTCTGACATCTGTTTCGCGTAGCCGCCGGTGGCTTCGGCGTTTTCCGAGACTTCCATCTCGAGAAATCCCGCGCCGAGGCTTTTCACCTGCTCTTTGACCGCGGGACGCGGATCGAACGCTTCGACGCGTGCGCCGAGTCGGCGGGCTGTCGCGATTGCCTGCAAGCCGGCGACGCCTGCACCGAGGATCAGCACGTTTGCAGGAGGGATGGTCCCCGCGGCGGTCATCAGCAGCGGGAACATCTGTCCAAGTCGATCGGCGGCGGCGAGCACGGCTTTGTACCCTGCGATCGTTGCCATGGAGCTGAGGGCATCCATGCTCTGCGCGCGCGTGATGCGGGGGATGTACTCCATCGCGAAGCTCGTGACCTTGCGCCGGGTGAACTCGCCGATGACCTGAGGATTCGCGACCGGCGCGAGAAACCCGATATACGTCGAGCCGGGCTTCAGGAGAGCGGCCTCATTGAGAGATCCCCGGACAGCCGGCGGCTGCACCTTCACGACCATCGCGGCTTCCGCTGCCACTGCCGCAGCATCCGGGACGATGCGGGCTCCCGCCTGCGTGTAGGCATCATCCGGGAACCCGGCTGCCTGCCCCGCACCCGCCTGAACGACGACTTCATGGCCCTCCTTTTTCAGTGGACCGACGACCTGGGGGACGATGGCGACGCGTGTTTCGCCGGAGGCGGTTTCTTTGAGGACGCCGATGATCATGGGTGCGGGAGGTTTGTGAGGGTTCCGGGACGAACTGTCGATGAGTGTTCATCAAAAGTACGAAAAGGGCGCAAAAGCTTCAAGGGAGCCAAACGTGTTGTGAGGGGACGGCCGCGCCTTGCTGCGAGGCAGAAGGCCCCCGCTCGAGCTTCCGGAAGGCCATGTTGACTCGTTGCCGGTTCCCCTCTATCTTGTGGTGTTCAGTTCGCCCACAGCATTCGGACGCACCTGTGCGACGCTTCCTTCGTGGCATATTCCAGGTGGCCCTGGTCCTTGTTGCCATCGTCCTTCTCGTGGTCGCCTATTTCGCGACCCGCGACTACGGCGATGACTACCGCGAGCGGCACGGGACATTCCAGAGCGTGCAGACGGATTCCACCGAGGCCGACACCCTTGTGACCCGTTCCTGGGTCACGCTCACGAGCACGTCCGGGCTGCAGGTGGGGTGCGGGGTCGTCGTGCCGAATCAGCCCGCAGAAACCCCGACCCGGAAATATCCCGCCATCATCGTGCTGGGAGGGAAGGCGACGGGGAAGAACGCGGTGCGCTATGCGTTCAATACCGACGACGTCGTCATTGTCTCGCCCGACTATGCGTACGAGCCCCGGCACACCTATTCGGTGACGGCGTTCCTTGGCGATCTCCCCGAGATTCACGGCGCTATCCTGGACATGGTCCCGTCGGTGATGCTGGCGCTCGACTATCTGGAGCGGCGCGGCGATGTGGATATGTCGAAGGTGGTGATGATGGGGTACAGCTTCGGGGCCCCGTTCGTTCCCGTCATCATGGCAAACGACGCCAGGCCCGCGGTGGCGGTGATGGTATACGGCGGCGGCGACATGGAATCGCTGATCAGGCACAACGTCAGGAGGTACGAAGGACCGTTCGTTGCGGACCTGGTCGGAAAACTCTCCGGCATGCTGCTGCGACCGCTGGAGCCGCTCCGGCATGTCGGAAAGATCTCGCCGCGGCCGGTTCTGATGATCAACGGCGCGGATGATGAGCAGGTTCCCCGGGCGAACGCGGAGATGCTGTACGAGTCCGCGGGACAACCGAAGAAGATCATCTGGCTCGAATCAAAGCACGTCAACCCTCGGAATATCGCGTTGACGATGAAGATCCTCCAGACGCTTCGTGCAGAGCTTGTGGCAATGGGGATCTTGCGGAGCGGCCTCCCTCCGATGCCCGTGATGGCCCGCTAGAGCCGCACGGGCTCATGGGCGCGCCGCGGTGACGTCCTGGATGGTGATTCTGGGAGGCGCAGGCATCGGGACGAGTTACTGTCTGCTCTTCAGGCGCTCGTAGACGGCGCGCTCACCGAGCACAACCGGGATCTGATACCGCTCGGCCTCTTCCCGGGACCGGGCGGACATGACGACGAACTCGTGGGAGCCCTTGTGGGTGTAGACTTCCGCTGTGGGCTCACGAATGCAGCGGACGATCGCGACCGCGACCGCCTCAGCCGGCATCACTCCTTCGATGGGCGGCAGCGTTGCCCCGCGATCCGCTGCGATACTCTTCACTGCCGGACCGGCCTGTGAGAACAGCTCAAGGATCGAACCCCCTTCGGTGGCCGATGCCCATTCGGTCATGACGCCGGCCGGGCAGATGACGCTTGCATGGATGCCCGTTTCGACAAGCTCCAGACGGAGCGCATGGGTGAACCCCACGCAGGCGTGCTTGGCCGCGACGTACGCGCTGTTGTACGGGAAGGCGATCTTGCCTGCGATCGATGCGACATTGATGATGTGGCCTGCGCCCTGGGCTCGCATGTACTTCAACGCCGGCCGCGTGGTGTGCCAGAGCGCGTAGACGTTCACTGCAAACATGCTCTCGATCATCTCGTCGGTGGTATCCTCGACGCTTGAAAAGTGCCCGCGCCCCGCGTTGTTGACCAGGACGTCGATCCGTCCGAATTCCCGCGCCGCACGATGGATCAGCACTTCAGCCTCATCGCGTTTCGTGACGTCACACCTGACGGCGAGCACGGTGGCTCCAGCTGCGCGCAGCTCCCGCTCCAGCGCTGTGAGACGATCCTCCCTGCGGGCGGCAAGTACCAGGTGGTGCCCCTCACGGGCAAGCTCCTGCGCAAGGGCAGCCCCGATACCCGAGGACGCACCGGTGATAACGGTGACTCTGTTCATGGAAACTCCGTTGGTGTCAGGAGAAGGTTCAATCAGCCGAAGGGACAGTGGCGCCAGACCGGGTGGCGGGAGCTATCTCGGGCGCGACGAGCGCTGCAGGCGGCGCGCTTCCGAGCGTCCAGGTCTGACCAATGTCGTCGAGCGCGACACGATCGGGCTTGTCGGCGGCTCCTGCGCGGAACCGTGCGATCGGCTCCATGGTCGGCTCCTCGCTCTGGATAAACGTGCGCCAGTGAATGGGCATAACGTGGTATGCACCCATATGATCGGCCATGGCCAGCGCCTGCTCGGGGTTGGCGTGGTTGCTGATCCAGGGGTCGTACGCACCGATCGGCAGAATGGCCAGGTCGATCGGGTTCGACCGCCGCCTCAATGCCTTGAACTTTTCATGGTACGCCGTGTCGCCCCCGAAGACGATGCTCCGGTCGTTGCGCGTGAGGACGTACGCGTTGTAGCTTCGCCCGTTCCAGATGCCGCGCGAGCGATCCTGCTCCCAGGGGTAGCGCCATCCAAAGTGCTTCACTTCGAGCGCTTCGATGTGCACGCCGGCAACGTCGGCCCATTTCCCCCAGTCGAGCATGTAAACTTTCTCGAACTCAAGCGTCTCGATCACGTCGTACGTGTTCTGGGCGATGATGAGCGGAGTCGTGCGCTTGAAGTGATCCAGCGATGGGAGGTCGCAGTGATCCATGTGGGCATGCGAGAGCAGGATGAAGTCGAGCTCCGGGAGGTCCTCGATCTCGAGCGCCGGGTTGACGAGCCTCCGCGGGCCGATCGTGAAGAGGCCCCCGACGTTCAGGCCGATGCGCGAAGAGAAGACGGGGTCGGTGATGAACTTCACGCCGAAAAAGTTGACGAGCACCGTGGCGTGGCCTATCCAGGCGGCCGTGACGGTGCTGTCGCTCCAGGTGGCGGGTTCAGGCCGGGCGGCTGGGGCCATCACGGGATCGTCGTTGGCGACCATCTCCCATCGGGAACGCCGGTGGGTCGTCTCCTGCGCGGGGAGCGTTGCCGCGCCGAGAAGGCCTGTACCGACCGTTCCGATGAATTGCCGTCTGTTCATCATACGAAGTGGATTCGTAGGAGTTGCCGGATCTGGAACACCGCTATAATAGTAAGAACGCTCGCGGGGCCCGGAAGATTCCTCGGGCCGGGCCTTCGCCGCGGATTCTCCTGCCACATACCCCGTGGAAAACGCCGCCTGGAGATTGTACCCTCCGACCGGCCCGGCAATATCCAGGACTTCCCCGCACAGATAGAGTCCCCGGACCTTCCGGGAGTGCATCGTCCGGGGATCTACCTCGTCAAGCGAAATGCCGCCGGCTGACACCTCCCCGCGGTCGAGAGAGATCGACGCCACGGAACCTATCCGCCACTGCTTGAGAATTCCGACTATCGCCCGCCGGTGTTCCCGGGTGAGGGCGAAACCCCTGATGTCGGACGGGACGCCCGTGCGCTCCAGCAGCCACGGGACCATTCTGTTCGGGAGCCATTCGTCAAGGACCGTCTCGAGTGTCCGTGCGCCGCGTGAGCGGCTCAGCTCGAGAAGGTCCGCGTCGAGCGCTGCATGATCCCGGTCCGGGAAGAAATCGAATGACACATCCACGGGGCCGGACTCGAGGGCCAGGGCGGCATCTCTGCTGACGCCGAGCGCTGCGGGTCCTGAAATCCCTTCGTGCGTGATCAGGATGATCTCCCGCCCACGACGCGTGGTGCTTTCCGCGCACGATGACGGTGAGCCGGCCGTTGCGAACGGCGATGCCGCGCCACTCGGAGGGAAGCGGCGGAGCGATCCGTATCGGTGCGAGTGCCGGTCGGATCGGGACGATCGTGTGGCCGAGCGCCGCGGCCCATCGGAATCCGTCGCCGGTCGTTCCCGTCTTCTGGTATGACGCGCCGCCCGTTGCCAGGATGATCCGGCGGCCGGAGATGGTGCCCGCGGAGGTGCGCGCACCGCTCACGCCCTCTGCGTCGGCGGTGATGTCCTCGACCTTCGTGCCAAGCCGGATCTCGACGCCGAGCGCATGCAACGGTCGCACAAGAGCGTCGACAACATCCTTCGCGCGCCCACTGGCGGGGAAGACCCGTTCATCGTCGCGCACCATCGTGGTGACGCCCTGTCGCTCGAGTCGCTCGCGGATCTCCCGGTTGGTACACGTATGGAATGACGGCTTGAGGAATCTCGCCTCGCGCGGGAGGAAGGCTGAGCGGACATGCTCCATCGTACCGTCATGGGTGATATTGCATTTTCCTCCGCCGGAGATAAGGAGCTTCATGCCCGGTCCGGGCATTGCGCTCCAGGAGCACAACGCGCGCACCGGATTCGGCCGCCCGGGCCGCGGCCAGAAGCCCTGCGCCGCCAGCACCGATGACAATGATGGGTTCCATCGGGGATCGTAGAAAATACTGAAAGCGCTCCGCAAGTCCAACCAAACAGGTCCCAAATGGCACATGCAATTCTGGTTCAGTTCTTGTAGCAGGGATGGCAGGCTCCCATAAAAAGCATCCCGGCGATTCGCCCATAAACGAGAGAGGAGGACTGGCATGAAGCGACAGCAGAAGAAGCGTGCTCCATCTCCCGTCCAGCCCGTCCTGCATACGTGGCAGAGCAGCGTTTCCGACATTATCCGCTCGGCGGAGAAGTTCCTCTCCGAGGGCCGATACGACGTTGCGCTGGAACAGCTGAATCAGGCGCGGGGTCTGGACCCCGCAAACCAGTACATTGATGCCATCATCGTCCGGGCGCAGAACCTTCGGGCCACGCAGATCAACCCTGCGCAGGGACGGGATCCCGCTCTTGAAGGGTCGCGATACCTCTCTGTGACTATCGGCAAGGAGTTCCGGGGCGGAATCAGGCCGGAGGAGGCGGGGAGTCCGGAGCAAATTCGCCTGCAAATACGCCAGCTTACAGACACGGCGTCGGTGCTGTTGAGCCGTGGGCTGAACGAGAGCGCGTTCGATTCGCTGATGAAGGCTTACCTCCTGGACCCGATGAATCCGGATGTCATCGCCTGCGAGGCTCGCGTTCTCCCGGCCTGGGAGCGCGTCCGACATGCTCATGGAGACGCATCGCCGGCCGGCGCCAACGGCGCTTCCAGGAGCGAAATGGAGAGACTGAGCGGCCTTGTCCAGCAGAAAGAGCTGCAGCGGACGAAAAAGGAACGGCAGACGTGGCGGCTGGCGTCCGATCCCGGGGACCAGGATGAGCCGGATCCCTGGCAGTCGGCAAGCCAGAAAGTCGCGCTCAAGGTTCTCAGAACCATCAGAGGCAAGGCCTAAGCCGCTCCCGCGCGTCGCACACACATCCTTCCCTCTCTGGTGGCGTGTATTCCCCATCACACATCGCCATTCTGCGTTTCTGCATTCTTCTCATGGTACCATCTACGAGTCACACGCCGTGATGGCAGGTCGTGAAGTTCGTCACGCCTGCGCCGGTGCACTTCAAAGACAAGAAACGGGTCAACCGATCCCATGGTTTCATACTCAACAGCAGATCTCATTCGGCGTGCGGAAGAGGATATCGCAGCAGGGAAGCATCTGCTCGCGCTGGGTCTGCTGGCCGAGGCCGCGCGCCGTGAGCCCGCAAACCTGTACATCGGTGCGCTTGTCATGAAAGCCGACAAGGGAATCGAGCATGTCTGCGCCGCGCCGGCTGAACCGGAGAACGACGGGACGGCGTCGGAGCGGCGGGCACGGCTTGCCTCGCTGGCGCTGCGCGGCGAGTTTGGAGATGGAATCGGACTGCTCTCGCCGGGGTCTCCCGACCGCGGAGTCGAAGGGCGCGTCAGGCTTCTGACTATGGTCGCAATCAACCTGTATGAGCGCGGATCGTTCGAGGAAGCTGTCCAGTCGCTGATGAAGGCGCACATGCTCGACCCGGGGAGTCCGCACGTCGAAGCGTGCGAGCGTCTCTTGCAGCCCGCGCTCGAGACGATGCGAAAGGGTCCGGCACCTGCGCATCCGGTGCGCAAGGCATCGCCCGAAGAGGACGATCCGGGTCGCGAGAACCTGAGTGCGTTCCTCCAGAGGAATGTGCAGACGGTTGCGCACGACGCGTCGGCACGCATCGCTGCTGGGGTCACGCCGTACAACGTTGCAGGCGAATCGCGCCGGCTCGAAGCGTTGCGTGCGCGACAGGACCTCGAGCGCAAGAAGCGCGAGATCCTGCAGTGGCGGCAGGCCTCGGGGCCTCCGGGCCAGCACGCCGGCAAACGGGTCCAAAAGGTCGGCAGGCAGATTTCTCCCGACAAGCTCACTTCTTCCGCACAGCAGCAGAACACCCCGCAGTTGAGCGCCTTCTTCTCCAAGCTGAAGCAGGGCAAGCTCTTCGGCTGAGCCGCCCGGCCACGCTTCCTATTCTTTCCGATACTTCTTCTTGACGCTGACGGCCTCAGGCCGTACATTCTCTCTCGTCAGAACCGAGAGCTTCCCTTCATGCGCCTGCTCGTCCTGTCTGGTGTATTCCTCCTGGTGCGCGCCTCCTTCGGGGGTGCGGTCACGCACGCCTCCGCCGCGGCTGACCGGTGTACCGTTTCCGGCTTCGTTCGGGACGCCGCCACCGGCGATACGCTCGCAGCCGGAACCATCCGGGTTGCAGGGAGTCCCATTGGCACGGTGCTTAACGAACGCGGCCGGTTCATCCTCTCACTGCCGCCGGGCCGGTATAGCCTGGTGATCTCCGCGTTGGGATATCAGCCCGACACGCTGGCGGTTGCGCTGGATTCCAACCAGGACCTTTCCGTTTCACTCGAGCCCGCGGATATCGTCCTCCCGGAAATCGTCGTTACTTCGGAAGACCCCGCGATGGCCATCATGCGGCGCGTCATCGCGGAGAAACGGAAGTGGATCGAGAGACTGAACAGCTACAGGCTGGATGCGTTCACCCGCCAGATCCTGAGCCGGGACACGAGCATTGCCAGTATTACCGAATCCTATACGACCGGCTACTGGGAGAAAGGGGACACGCTGCGTGAAATCATTCACCAGCGCCGGCAGACGGAAAACATCCCGTCGCAGTTCAATTTCGCATCGGTCGGTCGGCTGCTGAATTTCAACGAGGACCGTCTCAGGTTCCTCGGGTACACGTTCGTCGGCCCCACGGCCGAGGACGCGTTCGACTACTACGCGTACAAGCTGCTGGGGACCCGCACGACCTCGGGGAGGGAATTCTTCGAGATCAAGGTGATTCCCCTGACGCGCACGTCGCCGCTGTTCGGTGGCACGATCATGATCGCGGGCGGTACCTACGCGCTCATGGGCGTCAACGTGGAGCCGAACGACGCCTTCCTGATCCCGTTTGTCAAACGGCGCAGCCTCCGGTACAGGCAGGAGTTCAGCCAGTATGAAGGGGGATTCTGGATGCCCGTCGACATCAGGATCGACGGATCGTTCGATATCAACGTCCCGGCCGTTACGTTCCCCCGGTTCGGGTTCACTCAGACGTCGGTGGTCTATTCGTATGAGCTCAATGCTCCTGTTCCCGACAGCGTGCGTGCGAAGCCGCGATTGAGCGTGGATTCATCCGTGGCCGTTTTCGACTCGACGCTCTGGGCGGAAACGAAGGTGCTGCCGCTGACGCCGGTTGAAGAGCAGGCCTATGCCACGCTGGACAGCACAAAGACGCTGGACGTGCAGTTCAGGCCCGGTGGTCTTGCCATGACGTTGTCCGCCGGCGGGGAATCCACGTCGCTGCTCCAGTACCTGGATCTCTCCTATGATAGAGTGGAAGGGTTCCACGCGGGCGTGCAGTATGGATCGGGGTCGGCGATTCCATGGATGGAGCTCCGGGGCAACGCGGCTTACGGGTTCTCGCGCAAGCGGGCGACATGGGGGGTCGGTGCCACGGTCTACACGTCGGGCGAGCGGACGCTCGGATTCGGGGCGGATGTCTACTCGAAGCGTGGCTCACAGACCCGACCAGGACTACTACGGCCCACTCTACAATAGTCTGACAAGCGTGCTCGTTGCGAACGACTACAGGGATTACTACAGCGCGGACGGCGGTAAGGTGTTTGTTGCCGTGAAGCCGGTTGAGTGGCTTCGGGCCGAAGCGGGATACGTGAATGAGCTTCAGCGTTCGCTGCCGCAGACCGAAGATTTTGCCATCTTCGTTGACGGGTCGGCGTTCCGCGATAATCCGCCAGTGGCCGAAGGCAGGCTTCAGGCCGGGACACTCAGTCTCTCCTTCGGACCGAAGCCGGTTCCGTTCGATCTCGTGTGGACCGACCGCGTCGACGTGGATATGGAGTGGGGTGGCGGCGACCTCAGCTACGGGCGGTATGCGATCGTAGGATCGCTGCAGATTCCGACAATCGGGGGCGACTTCCTGCTGAAGCCGTCGCTGCGCATTCGGCTTGCGGCGGGAGCGCATACCGGATCGCTTCCTCCGCAACGGACATTCGACCTCGAGTCGCAGTCGAGCGGATTCGGACCGTTCGGCGTGATGCGCGGGCTGCACGTGAAGGAGTACAACGGCAGTGACTACGTGGCGGTCTCGCTCGAGCACAACTTCCGGACGCTCCCGTTTCTGTGGCTGGGGATTCCTTTTCTCTACGACAACGGCATCGAGTTCCTGGTGCACGGCGGAGTTGCGCAGACGTGGGCGAAGGATCCCGAGCTATCATTCTATCCTCCTCCACCCGGTCCCGAGGGTTCGATTTCCCTGCCGACCCCGATCTATCGGTTGACCGACGGCCTCTACGGCGAGGTCGGCTTCGGATTCGGAAAGATCTTTCAGATCATTCGGGCGGACCTGACCTGGAGGGTCAGCGCGCCGCAGCGACTCATGTTCACGCTTGGGGTTTCCGGAATCCTGTAGGGCATCGCACTCCCCCCCCACACAGACCCGATGGCGAGGTGGACCGCTTCCGCCGGGGCAGCCTGTGACTGCACATTGGTTTTCAGTCTCCGGATCGGTATATTATTAGCTTCTATGGAACAGATCAGAAATATCGCCATTATCGCGCACGTCGACCACGGGAAAACCACGCTGGTCGACCACATGCTGCGTCAGACGGGCACCTTCCGCGACAACCAGCAGGTTCAGACGCGGGTCATGGATTCGAATGCCCTCGAGCGGGAGCGCGGCATCACGATCCTGGCCAAAAACACCTCGGTTCGCTACAGTGACGTCAAGATCAACATCGTCGACACCCCCGGCCATGCCGACTTCGGCGGCGAGGTCGAACGCACGCTCACGATGGTCAACGGTGTCCTTCTGCTCGTCGACGCCGCGGAAGGTCCGCTGCCCGGGACGAAGTTCGTCCTGAAGAAATCGCTCGATCTCGGATTGACGCCAATCGTGGTGATCAACAAGATCGACCGGAAGGACGCGCGCGCTCACGAGGTGCTCGACATGGTGTTCGAGTTGTTCCTCTCGCTCGGGGCGAACGACAAGCAGCTCGATTTTCCGACTGTCTACTGTATTGCGAAGCAGGGGATCGCGAAGCGCGAGCTGGCGGATGAAGGCACGGACCTCCGGCCGCTGTTCGACACGATCCTCGCCACGGTCCCGCCGCCGCAGGGCGACCCTGCCGGGCCGTTCAGGATGCTGGTGACGTCGATCGACTACAATGATTATCTCGGCCGCCTGGGCATCGGCAGGATCCAGCGAGGGGCGATCAAGCTCGGCTCGGCGATGAAGGTGGTCCGCCGGGATGGCATCGTCGATGACGCCCGGGTCACGAAGATCTACGCGTTCGAGGGGCTCCGGCGCACGGAAGTCGCCGAAGCGTCGATGGGTGAGATTATTGCCATCGCCGGCATGGAAGATGTGGACATCGGGGAGACCATCGCGGACGCGGCGGACCCGGCACCCCTGCCGTTTGTGGACATCGAAGAGCCGACCCTCTCGATGCATTTTCTGGTGAACGACTCGCCGTTTTCCGGGCAGGACGGGAAGTATGTGACCACCCGCCACTTGAGCGAGCGGCTCGCACGCGAGCTGCGGTCGAACGTCAGCCTCCGCATCGAACTGACAGATTCGCCGGATGCATTCAAGGTGAGCGGCCGCGGAGAGCTTCACCTGGCGATCCTGATCGAGAACATGCGCCGCGAGGGGTACGAGCTGCAGGTCTCCCGTCCCGAGGTGATCACGAAGCGGATCGACGACGTGCTCTGCGAGCCGATGGAACACGTGATCGTCGACGTTCCCGAGGAGCATGTGGGGGTGGTGATCGAGAACCTGGGGCGCAGGCGCGGCGTCTTGAAGAACATGATCACATCCGAGGGGACGACCCGGCTGGAGTTCATCGTGCCGGCGCGCGGGCTCATCGGGTTCCGCGGAGAGTTCCTGACGCAGACGAAGGGGACGGGTCTGCTGCACCACAACTTTCACGGCTACGAGCCGGTGAAAGAAGGGATCCAGCGGAGGACGAAGGGGGCATTGATCGCCACCGAAACAGGCGTCGCCGTGGCGTATGGAATGTGGAAGCTGCAGGAGCGCTCGGTCTTTTTCATCGATCCGGGGACGCGCGTCTACACGGGGATGATCGTGGGGGAAAATGCCCGCGAGCACGACATGGGCGTGAATGTCTGCAAAACCAAGCAATTGACGAACATGCGGGCCTCCGGGTCCGACGAGGCGGTCCGCCTCGAGCCGCCGCATCTGATGACGCTTGAGCAGGCGATCGAATGGATCGGGGACGACGAGCTTGTGGAGGTGACCCCGCAGTTTATCCGTCTGCGCAAGCGGTACCTCGATGCATCGCACAGGGCGCGAGCGGCGAAGAAGAAGATCGAGGCCGTCGAGGCGCACGCCGAATAACGGCCAGAGCATAGGCGATTTTTCATCACTCACGAGGAGTACACTGAACGTGGCGGCACGGACGGTTCCTGAGAAAGATATCCAGGCACTGATCGAGGACCTGAAGGGGGTTGCACACAACCTCTGGTGGTCGTGGAATCCTGAAGCGCAGGACATTTTCCACGAGCTTTCGCCCTTCTTCTGGGAGGATACGAACCACAACGCTGTTGAGGTGATGAACTGGGTGAGCGGGCAGGAGCTGCGTGGCCGCCTCGCCGACCCGGCGTATTTCAAGAAGGTTCAGGCGATCAGCAAGAGCTTCCGGACGTACATGCAGGGGCAGAAGACCTGGGGGACCAGGTACGCCCCCTCGCTGCGCAATCGCCCGGTGGCGTACTTCAGCATGGAGTTCGGGCTGCACGAGAGCCTGAGAATATATTCCGGCGGTCTTGGGATCCTGGCGGGCGATCATGCAAAAGCCGCGAGCGATCTCGGCGTCCCGTTAGTCGGGATCACGCTGTTCTACCGGCAGGGGTACTTCGAGCAGCGCATCAGCAACGACGGGTGGCAGCAGGAGCGGTATCCCGTGCAGGACCCGAAGAAGCTGCCGATCCGTCTTGTGACCGACTCCCACGGGAAGCCCATCATCGAGAGCGTCGAGATCGGGAACGACGTCGTGAAGTTCCAGGGGTGGGAAGTCCCGGTGGGCAGGGTGAGCGTGTACCTTCTCGACACCGACCTTCCGGAAAACGACCAGAAATTCCGCGACCTCACGGCGCACGTGTACGGCGGCGATCAGTGGAATCGAATTTCCCAGGAGATTGTTCTCGGGATCGGCGGCGTCCGGTTCCTGCGCGCACTGGGCGTCAGGCCGTCCGTGTATCACATGAACGAGGGGCACTCCGCGTTCCTGACGCTCGAGTTGCTGCGCGACCATGCGTCGGCGGCGGAGACGCACGCCGAAGCCATGGAGCGCGTCCGAAGCGTGTGTGTGTTTACGACCCATACGCCAGTTCCCGCGGGGCACGACCGGTTTGACGCCGGTCTCGTGGGTGCTGCCCTCCCGCGCTTCGCGGCGTCGCTCGGCATGACGATGGAAGAGATCATGAAGCTCGGGCGCCTGCACCCGGACCAGCCGGCCGAGCCGTTCACGATGACGGTGCTCGCGCTCCGGATGAGCCGCGGCGCCAACGGCGTCAGCGAGCTGCACGGCGACGTGAGCCGCCGTATGTGGCAGGACCTGTATCCCGGCAAGGATGTGGACAGCGTGCCGATCACGGCCGTGACCAACGGCGTCCACATCGCGGGCTGGACGACCGCATCCTCATCCCGCTTCTGGAGCCGGCATGTCGGCGAAGGCTGGCACGAGAAGATGCTGGACGGAAAGTTCTGGAAGGATGCTCTCACGCCGGCCGCGATTCCTGATGAGGAGCTCTGGGCGCTTCGCACGGGACTGCGGCGCGAGCTGCTTGAGTTTGCGCGCAAACGCGTCCGCCAGCAGATGCTCCGGCACGGCGGCGACGAAGCCACGCTCTCGGCGAACTTCCTCTCTCCGGACGCGCTGACGATCGGCTTTGCCCGGCGGTTCGCGACCTACAAGCGCGCGCCGCTCTTCTTCAGGGATCTTGACTGGGCCATCCGGATCCTGACGAACGAGAAGTATCCCGTGCAGATGATCTTCGCCGGAAAGGCGCACCCGAGGGATGACGCGGGGAAGCGGTTCATCCAGGAGATCGTGCACATCACGAAGCGCCCCGAGCTTGCCGGGAAGGTCGTGTTCCTCGAGGACTACGACATCAACGTCGCACGCTATCTCGTGTCAGGGTCGGACATCTGGCTGAACACGCCGCGGCGTCCGAACGAAGCGTGCGGCACGAGCGGCATGAAGGCGATCATGAGCGGTGCGCTCCACGTCAGCACCATGGACGGCTGGTGGCGCGAAGCGTTTGACGGCCAGAACGGGTGGCAGATCGGGGACGATGCCGGGGCTCCCAGCGAATACGAGCTGGACGAGAAGGACGCGGCGTCGCTGCGGTTGGTGATCGAGAATGAAGCGATTCCGCTGTTCTACAACCGAGGCAGGAACGGACTCCCGCACGCGTGGCTGAAGCGTGTCAGGCATTCGCTTGCGACGCTTATCCCCGTGTACAACACACACCGGATGGTGGCGGAGTACACGAAGCTGTACTATTGTCCGCAGGCGGAGCCGAAGAGAGCTGAGCTGGCGGGAAAGGTTGCGGCAGCACGCACGAAGGCGGCAGGATTGCGGAAGCGGGCAGTGGGACGACGGAAAGCTGCCGCGCAGCGGAAGCAGGCCGCACGCCGGCGCGCGAAATAGGCCTGACGCGGAGCGCCGTGTCACACGAAGTACGAAGGCTGCGCGATTCCCCAACTCACCGCGGTTCACGATCTCAAGCACGAGGGAGATCACCATGAAACAGATGCTGCTGGTCATGGCGCTGGCCGGAATGCTTGCCGGCTGCACGAGTGCCGCCGGAGGATCTGGTGGTGCTTGACAAGGCCCTGAAGGCGCAGTCGAACGTCAGCACGTCGGGCCTGAGCGAGTTCGGCGCGAGCGGGGGCGGGCAGGCGGCATCGACGCTGTACTGGGTCGAAGGCCGTGTGCAGAACAAGGGGCCGCAGGATTACGCCAGCGTGGTCATCAGGTTCCGCGTGAAGGAGTCCGGCAGCACCAAGGTCCTTACCGCTGAGCTCCCCAAGGTGCCGGCGGGGAAGACGGTCGCATTCCGGACGGGGAACCTGAACACATACTCGACAATATCACTGCTTCCAGACCCTCCCGAGATCGAAGCGAAGACCCCGTAAGAGCCCAGGGAGAAAACAGAGAACGTGCCGGAACGGCGCGAAACACAACAGGCACCTTCTGTGGAAGGTGCCTGTGCGTCTGGGCTGGCGATGCCCCCGGGCTCAGTGCCAGTGCCATGAATCCGGTGCGATGTCATGTCCCGGCGTTTATGTCGGCCAGGGTACACCTCTGCTCACTCCTCGTCAATCACCCACCCCTCGAGCAGGTTCTCCGGCAGGTCCGAGATGAACCGCGAGGGCTTGGAGAGGACGAGCCCCGATTCGCGGTCGTAGATGTTGATCGGGTAGGTGATGAAGAGATTCTCCTTCGCGCGCGTGCAGGCCACGTACATCAGCCGGCGTTCTTCCTCCATCGTTTCCTCGTTCAGCGCCGCCCGGGTTGCCGGGAACCGCCCCTCAAGCGCGTAGATCACGAACACGCTGTGCCATTCCAGTCCCTTCGCGCTGTGAATCGTTGAGAGGACAAGCTTCTCATCATCGGTCCCGGGCGCGGTGATGTCCGTGACGCTCTCCGACGCGGGCTCGAGCGCGAGGTCCGCCAGCAACGACCCCACCGAGCGGTACCGCTCGGTGATCTGCTGGAACATCTCCAGGTCCTTCTTCCGCTTGCTGTAGTCGTCGTACCGCCGGGTGAAAATCGGGTGGTAGTAGTCGATGATAGACTGCACTTTGTCGGCGGGGAGCATCTGCTCCGGCGCAACGCCACGCAGCATGTCGAAGAGCTTGCGGAGATTGTCCGGGTAGTCGTTGAACGAGGCCCAGAACGCGGGGAGGGTGCGCGACTCCGCTTCCACGGCCGGACGCGTCCGCCGTGCGAGAATGTCCTCGATGACGCGCTGCGAGGTGCGCGGACCCACGCCATCGATCAGCAGGAGGATCCGGTGCCAGGCTACCGCGTCGCGGGGGTTCTCGAGGACGCGCAGGTATGCCATGACATCCTTCACATGGGCCGTCTCGATGAACTTGAACCCCCCGAACTTCACGAACGGGATGTTCGCCTTGTTCAGCTCGATCTCGAGATCGAACGAGAGATAGCCCGAGCGGAAGAGGATGGCGATGTCGGTGAGCGGGACGCCCTGCTCGCGCAGCTCGAGGACCTTGTGAACGACGAATCGCGACTGCATGTTCTCGGTCGCCGCGACGACGATGCTGGGCAGTTCGCCGCCGAGGCGATGGGTGAAGAGTTCCTTTGTGTATTTGTGGCGGACGCTCATGTGTCTTCTGGAGTACTGGCGGTTCCTGGCTATGATGCGCTCGGCTGCATGACGATTGCCCGGACGGCGCTGATATGCGCGGGCGTTGTTCCGCAGCACCCGCCGATGAGGCGTGCTCCCGACGAGAGCCAGTGCCGTGCATACGTCGGCGTATTCCTCCGGGGAAACCGCGGTCGTGATCACTCCAGACTCAAGATCGTCCGGTCTGCCAGCGTTGGCATAGACCGCCCAGGGACCTGACCATTCAGATTTCAGCGCGTCGATCGCGGCGTCGACCTGATTCACCGGTACACAGTTCAGCGAGAGCATCGTCGGCTTGAGACGCGCGACCGCGCGCACGGCATCCGTGAGCGGTTCGCCGCCGAAAAGATGACCGCCCTCCTTGCAGATGAAGCTTACGATGACCTCGTTGCCCGTGTCCCGGGCGGCTGCAAGCGCTGCCACGGCTTCGCGTATCGTCCCCATCGTTTCGAGCAGGATGAAATCCACGCCCGCCCTGGCGAGCCTTGCCGCGTGCAGCTCGTGCTCCTGCGTGCAGCTCATCGTCCGACGGCACGAGGTCCGGGCGATAG
This sequence comes from uncultured Ignavibacteria bacterium, assembly GCA_963701735.1. Lineage (GTDB taxonomy): Bacteria > Bacteroidota > Ignavibacteria > UBA10030 > UBA6906 > CAWABB01. The sequence goes on from CAVPBI010000032.1 coordinate 126,347, forward strand.
CAGTCCTCCAGCGGTGCGATCGACCCCGCCACAAGCACAGTCCTTCCGGCGGCCTCGTCCGCCGCCTTTCTCGCGAGCGCTACCGCCAGGGCTGTCAGAGCCTCAGACCTGTCTGCTGCCGGCTTGCCCGCAGGCGAGCTGCCCTCTGGCGACTTGCCTGAGTGCGACGCGTGTCCAACCGATGCCCCCTCGAGGGGACTTTCCGAAGATCCCGCTTTCCTGAACGTTCGGGGCGTCGTCCTGAATGTATTTGCCGTCAGTATATCCGCCCCCGCGTCCACGTACTCCCTGTGGATTTGAAGGACGATCTCCGGGTGCGTCATGAGCGCCCGCGCGGACCAGAGCGGGAGGCCCGTATCCATGCCCCGGCGCTGCAGCTCGGTCCCCATCGCTCCGTCCAGCACCAGGGCGGGCCGTCGTGAAAGCAGGTCCGTGAGCGGTCCCGTAATCATTCGCGCGCGCGGCGGAGGATCTCGTTCGTCAGGTTCAGAATCGGTTGCGTGCTGCGGTAATTCTCTTCCAGCTTGATGATGCGGGCCCCGGGGAACTCCTCGGGGAAGTCCAGGATGTTCCGCACGGTGGCGCCCCGAAACGCATAGATCGCCTGGGCGTCGTCTCCCACCACCATGACGTTTCCATGCCGCGCAGCAAGCAGTTTCACGATCTCCGCCTGGATCCGGTTCGTGTCCTGGTATTCGTCGACCATGATGTACGGGTACCGGTCGGAGAGCGAACGACGCACGTGCTCGTGGTCGCGCAGGAGCTTCCGGAGGTAGAGCAGGAGGTCGTCGTAGTCCATCATATTGTGCGCGGCCTTGTACGTGCTCGTACCCGACATGGAGCGCTGCGATCTCCTCGTGGTAGTCCTCGAAGTGCGGGTATTCCTCCTTCACCACGTGGCGGATCGTCTGAAGCGTGTTGACCGACCGCGAGAAGATGTCGAAAAGCGTCTGCTTCCGCGGGAACCGCCGCTCCTTCGTGTCGAGCCTCATCTGCGTGCGGAGGAGGTTGACGACATCTTCTGCGTCGCCCTGGTCCAGGATCGAGAACGAGGATTCGAATCTGAGGAGCGGTGCATACTGACGCAGGACCGAATTCGCAAACGAATGGAACGTCCCGCCCGCGACCTTTTCACATCGCGCGTCCAGGAGGATGGCGGCACGGCGGAGCATCTCCTGCGCGGCCCTGCGCGTGAATGTCAACAGCAGGATGGACTCCGGCTTCACGCCAAGCTCGACGAGGTACGCAACGCGGAAGGTGATCGTCCTCGTCTTGCCTGTGCCCGCCCCCGCGACGATGAGATGGGGCCCGTTCACGGACGTGACGGCCTCGTACTGCGCCGGGTTGAGCTGGTTCCGGTAATCGATCCGGAGGTGCTTCGGCGGCTGAAGGAGCTCTGTCGCTGCGTCAGCGCTCTTTTTCAGGACGTACTTCTTCACTCCGATTCGATCTCCTCCGGCCTCTGGATGAACGCGGCGCCTGCGCCGTTCCGCTCGAGGATCTCGGTGATGCGCGCCTTGGCGGTCTGCTGTGCGTCGGCCAGAAGTCCCGATGAGAGCGCCTGCCGGCGCGCGGTGTCGTTCAACTGCATCACCGCCGTCTCCCGGTCACCGTTCGAGATCGCGTTCCACCACCCGCTTTCATCCTCCAGAATCCTGTAGCCGGTCATCTCCAGCGAAAGCAGGCGTGGCTTTGGGAGTACGGTGCTCACGTCGCGCGAGTGTCCGGTCAATGCGGATCGTGAACGGCTCCCGCAGGTTGAACCCTGCCTTCGCGACGAACGTTCCCTGCATGTGAAGCGTCTTGGTGCTCCCGAGCCAGGTGTGCGTCCACCGGTAATCCACGAGCATCGGGCGCTGCACGACGGCGATCTCTGCGATCGGCGCGACCTCCTGGATGACCACGGTTTCGTCGATCATCACCCTCGGGGTGAAGTTGAAAGCCTCCTTGATGCCATCGGCAGTGGCGCGCGCCAGGTCAGCCGGGCCCTTGAAGAGCGTCAGGTAGAGGCTGACGGCCGCCGCTACCAGCAGCACGCCGCCGCCGACCCCGGCATAGAGCAGCCACGAGCCCTTCGATGACGGGGCCGGAGAATTCATGACTCGGATCCTCTGGTACGAAGCGAGCGGAACCCGGCAAGGGCCAGTGCCAGCGTCCCAACCATCGTTCCCGTGATCGGGGTTGGGATGGCAGCCAGAACGCCCAGGAACGCCGCGACCGCAGCGGATTTCCCTGCGGGATCCTTCTTGAAGTGCTTCTGGATCAGGAAGGACGGAAGGAAGACCGCAAGGAAGCTGAGCGGGATCGTCACCAGCCAGGCCAGCACCGCCCAGTCGGCGAATGTCCAGAGCGAATCCACGGCGATCAGGAGGGCAGCCGACAGGGGGTGGATCAGGTTCAGGTCCGGGTGCGGCTCCGCCGCAGGGGGCGCTTCAGAGCTTTTCAGCTGGATATCGGTCGAGGATGTCAAGGATGCCCTCAATAGTCTTCGGGGAATTTCCTTCGGCGCGGTTGTTGACGTACGCATAGAGCGTGCGGTTTTCTGCGACGCACCGACGCACCGCCTCCGCAAGTCCGAGGCGGAGCTGGGGGTTCTCTTCTTTGATGGAGTCGTACGGCTGAAACATGTCCACGGCCTGCTGATACGTCCTGCCCGGCCGGAGCAGCGCGCGCGCCGCGGCGAATGGTGCGGTCAGCACTCCCGCGAGCGTGATCTGCTCGATGATGGGCGGCATGCGTGTCCAGTTGTTCAGGACATGCGCCACGCCGTGCGACGCCAGCAGCGCGAGATACTCCTCGGTCAGGAATTCGCTGTTCCGGATCTCCACCGCGTATTCGTAGCCGCGCGGGAGGGAGCCGAGGAAGCGGTCCATCCGCTCCGTGAACTCCGTGAAGCCGATGCCTGACGTCGGATAGAACGTGGAGAATTCGAAGATGATGACGCCGCGCTTCTTCTTCAGCTCCTCAACCGGCCTGAGAAAGGCCTCCTGGAAAAGGTCCGGGTTCAGAAAATCCGGGTTCTCCTGTCCGGCCAGCTTCCCGTGCCGCGGGAGATTTGGATAGCGCTTCACGGTGATGCGGTCGGTGACTTTCAGGGCGACCTTGAAGGTGTCCGATGTCTGCTCGTGAATCATCCGCATCATGTCGGGAGACGGGAAATCGTACAGCGCAAAGTCGGCGGAGACGGTCGGGAACAGCTCGGAGTATTCCGAGAGGCACTCCCGCTCGAAGACCTTCTGCGAGGGATACGCGCGGTTGTACACCTGCCCCTTCCATCCGGGGTATTTCCAGGACGAGCTGCCGAACAGGACGCCCTTGCTCGACCACCGGCGGATTCGCTCGCGGTTGCGCTCCACGTATTCGGACGCGGGAGCGAGGGCGGCGGCCTTCGACTGCCGTGCCGGTGCGGCATCGCCGAAGAGCGAAGGGGTGTCGGCTGCGGGTGTCTTCTTCCTGACCTTCAGGGCCATGGTTGCATGCACATAGTTGCACTGTCGGCACAACGGTCATGGATGCAGGCGCAGACGCGCACGCGTTGCGGGCATGCGATGCACCGCGTCACCGCGCGGTGGCGCCGCGTGTGCGTGCCGCATGGGGCTGCCACGGGCGTGTGCCTCACACCACGGTGTTCTCCTCAGGTAATCACCATCGCCACCGTCCACAAGATCCAGAGCGAGAGTATCAGCACAATCACTTTCGGTACGTCGCGCGCGAACAGCCGCGCCAGTCCGACGCTCGTGACGATAACCAGCCAGACGGAAAATGGGTTTGCTTTCAGGAGAAGCGCGTAGAGGAGTGAATCCTGCGCCACGGAAGGGAAGAGCGCCGCGGCCGTCGGGGTGATCGTGAGCGTGCCGGTGGCGAGGATGAGTCCCGTTGACACGCATAGCTCGATCACGCTGATCAGGGAGGCGAGCCCGACGACCTCCACCACTTTCATATACGGCGCGAACGCATGCATGGCCGACCTGCCGATCAGCCAGTAGAGGAGGGACAGCGCGAAGACCATCCCCAGCCCCCAGAGCGCCGGCCCCACGATCGAGAGCACGGTGAAGAGCGGCATGCCGGGCTGGAGCAGGGCGAGCTGCCGGTCGGCGTCCTCGCGCGGCACCGCCCCGTCGTTGACCAGAAGGTCCACCTGCTCGCGCATGACCGACATGAGCTGGGCAGCGAATTCCGCGTTCTGGATGAGCAGCTGCGTGAGCACGGCCGTGGCGATGACGAGCAGGATCCAGGGCGCGATCCAGTTCGAGGGCGTCCGGGGGGTCGCGGCGACGTCGTCGTACACGGCCGCCGGGTTGGTGATGACCCCCAGCAGGCGTGCCGGGAGGCTCATTCTGCCGGGCGTTTCCGCCTGCAGGTCATGTGGTGCTTCCATGGAAGCGGCTGACTCCGTGGGACGATTGAGCATACGCTAACATACCCAACCGGGCCAAGAGAAGCAACGATCGCAGACGACAAATTTGTGACGTGCGCCTTGACAACACGACAAAAATGTCGTATGTTCCTGAGGCAGAACAATGGCGCATCATCACTCTTTTCTCTGGAGCCCGCCCATGACACGCCTGGAACGATTGACGACGCTGTCCGCGGTCTGCTGCTGCATCTGCGACCGGATGCTGAGCGTGCAGGAGCTGCACGAGTTCGAAGCCCTGGCGGACGACCGGCTGCACGGCGAAGCGTACTGCCGCGCCTGTGCGGAATCCCACCTGCATCTCTGTGCCGAGTGTTCCTCGCGCTTCGTCGGCGGTGCCGATGAGCTGTGCGGGGAGTGCACGGCCGCGGACTACGGCCTGGCTGTCTGAGTATCTCGCGCCATTCATCGCGACCGACGCCCATGCGTACGATCATGCTGCTGGACCTGGATTGTTTCTTCGCTTCCGTCGAGATGGCGCTGCATCCCGAGCTGCGGGGCGTGCCGCTGTGCGTTGGCGGACTGCGTGGCGAGCGTGGGATCGTTGCCTGCCCGAACTACGAAGCGAGGAGATACGGCGTGCGGACCGCGATGCCGCTGCGCACGGCCGAGCGGCTGCTCCCGCCCGAAGCGCAGTTCGTGCGAGGTCATCACAAGCTCTACGGCGAGTATTCCGAACGGGTGATGAAGATCCTGGAGGACTTCACGCCCGACGTGGAACAGGTGAGCGTCGACGAGGCGTACATGGATGTGACGGGATGCCTGCATCTCTGGGGCGGCGATCCCGTGCGGATGGCCGCTGCGATGAAGGAGCGCATCCGGAACGAGTGCGGGCTGACGGTGTCGATCGGCGTCGCACGCTCGCGGATGTGCGCGAAGATCGCGTCCGGCGTCCGCAAACCCGACGGCCTTGTTGTCGTACGGCCCGGAGAGGAAGAGGCATTTCTGGCGCCGCTGCCGGTGGACGTGATCCCCGGCATCGGTCCGAAAACATTCGAGGTGATGCGGGCCCGCGGGATCGCCACGGTGGGGGATCTGCTGCGGGAGGCGCGAGCCGGGAAGTCGCACATCGGACAGCGCGTGCTGGAGCGGATGGTGGGGACGGGCGAGGAGGTGCACCGCGACCGGCACGAGCAGTCCATGTCGCGCGACACCACGTTCAACGAGGACACGAACGATGCGGGCCGCATCATCGCGACGCTGTACTATCTCACCGAACGGTGCTGCAAGGCGCTGCGGGCGGACAACCTGTGTGCGACCACGGTGACGGTGAAGGTGCGGTTCACGGATTTTCAGACAGTGCAGAAACAGGCGACGCTGGACGCGCCAACGGCGAACGAGGAGGATGTGTTCCGCACGGCGCGGCGGCTGCTCGGAATGGCGTTGCCGCCGAGGCGGATGATCAGGCTTGTGGGCGTGAAGGTATCGCATCTTGTGCCGGCCGGCGAGGCCACGGGGGAACTGGAGTTCGGCCGCCGGTCGTCGGAGCGGCTGCAGCATCTGCACCGGAAGCTGGATGCGCTCCAGCAGAAGCACGGGTACCAGAGCATTCAATGGGGGATTACGTATGCGCTGCGAGACGTCTGTGAGGCCTCAGACGAGGGGTACCGGCTCCACAGTCCGGTCTACGAGCTCATCTGACCGGGGAGGTGGGGGAGAGGAGGCGCGCGAGTGGCTGGTCGCACACCTCCGTGCGTGGGAGCGGCACCGGGTCAGGTTCGGCCTGACATCCTGGGCGATCCCGGGTGGGATCGGGACGCAGAATGAAAGGGAAGATGGGACCGCCCGGGAGTGTGCGAGGTCCTACGCTCAAGGAGTATGCGCAGGTATTTCGGGCCGGGTGCATCGACTGCGGTCCGGACGGCCTGTCGCTGTCCGCGACGATGCGACACGATGCGGAACAGGTCCCGCAGGGGTTTGCCTTCACGGTGATGCTGTCGGATGACACGCTGGCCTACCGGTTTCCGTACGGGCATCCCGACCGTGGCTGGCGGGGCGAACTCAATCCCGGTTTTCTGGATCCCTGTCCACTGCAAGAGCGCATGTGTGCGGCGCTGGCAGGGCTGGACGGCACGCTGGAGATGGTGGTGCTGCAGATGCAGCCGGTCTATCGCACGGAGGAGCTGCGGGCACCGGAGTTTGTCGGCCGGCTCGACCGCTTCCTGGGGGGGCTCCCCCGCGCGTACCGGTACGCGGTGGATCTCCGCACGCCCGCGTTCAACGTGCCCGAGTACCGCGCCTGCCTGCGCGACTACGGCGTCGCACACCTGCTGCATCACACGCCACACCTCCCGCATCAATCTTCGGATGCACCTTCACTGATCGATCAGCTTCTCACTCCGGGAATCCTCTCCGCGCCGTTCTGCGTGGCGCGCGTCCATGCAGGGCCCGGGCGGAATCACGATGACGACGATGAGGCGCTGGCGCTCGGACTCCACGAACTCGTCCGCGCGTGCGGGGATGAGGGTGCGGCGCTGACCGTGCTCATCGACGGTGAAGCGCCAACTCCCGTCCTGACACGCCTGCTGCATTCGTTGGATGGAGAGCTGGCACGGCGGTCGCCGCTTCGCCGGAGGGCGGCGTGAGATACCGGAGGGGGGGAAGAAGGAAGGAGCGGACAGAGAGGAAGAATGGGTGGCGGTAGAGGGGCTGCAGAAGGAGCGATTGGAGGCGAATGGGCGGGAGGAGCAGGGAGAGCAGGGGGAAGGAACAGGGGGAGGGAGTAAGAGGGAAGGAACAGAATGTGCAGAGGGGATGATGGACCAGAGGGGACAAAAGAAGCAGAAGTGGCAGATAGAGAGCGGGAGGCGGAGGGAGGAGAGGGAACCTCAAGGGCAGGGCCGCACGGCGGTCGTTCCCTACACTACCATCGTGCAGCAATTCAACGCTGCACCTCCGGGCAAACTCTACATGCTCCACGGCAGCGAGCGCGTTTTCCGTCTCTCGCTGGCCGCCGCGTCGCAGGCGCTCGTGACGGGCGTGCCCATGACGGTGGTGGACGGCGCGAACCGGTTCGACGCCTACTTCGTCGCGGAGTTCGCGCGGAGGTTCACCTCCGCAGGTGCGGGGCGGCGCATCTCGCCGGAAGAGCTGCTCGAGCGCATCTACGTCTCGCGGGCGTTCACCTGCTATCAGATGGAGGCGCTCATCACCGACCGGCTTCCGGCCTTCCTCACGCTGTCACGCTCACCCGTGGCGATCATCTTCGGATTGCTTGACACGTTTTACGACGACCAGGCGCCAATGTTCGAGGTACGCAACAGCCTGCGGCGGATCGTGGCCGTGCTCCAGAGATTGAAGCGCGGGGGGACGTCGGTCCTGCTTGCATCCGTGACCGCACGGACCGTCCCGCCCGAGCGCCGCGAGCTGCAGGGGGCCCTGCAAACCTCAATGGACAAGGTGTACATGGTAGAAGAAGAGGGCCGGGAGCAGAAACCACTGAAGACAGGTCCGACGGGCCGGTGGCCGGCGCGGCACTAGCCGCGCCGTATCATCGCATCCCCGGGACCCGGGAGGGAACACCATGGGACGCACAGTACCGACATTCACGATGGTTATTCAGCAGGAAATGGACAGCTGGTCAAAGTTCCGGCGGGGATTGCGGCGCGAAGACCAGGAGGCGCTGGATGATCTGTTCCGGGCGGCGCGGCTGCAGCTGGCGGGGAGCGCCTACGCCGCCCGTCCGATCCCGTTCGAGAGCATCGCGATGTCCATGCTGCTGGCGCAGCACCGGACGATCCGGCGGCTTGAGCAACTCACGCAGCAGCTTGCGGAACGGGTCCAGAAACTGGAGGGGGGAAAGCATGAAGGAGAGCCAACCTTCGGTGCTGATGCAGCGGGGCCCGGGGACACGCCGAATCATCGGATGGCTGTTTGATCTCTACCCGTCGGCCGAAGGGATCACGCTGTGGATCGTGGACGAGGAGGGGAAGCAGCACCGCTGCAGCACGCCCTTCACCCCCTCGTTCTTCATGCACGTTGCGGAAGCCGATGCGGCAAAGGTAGCCGCGCTCACCGGCTCCCTCCCGATGAAGGTGACGTTCGAGTGGTCCCGCCAGCGTGAAATCTACTCGAACCAGGAGTGGACCGTCCTCCGCGTCCGCGTGCACGACACGCGCGGGCACCTGGGCGTGGTGAAGCGGCTCGAGCGCCACTTTCCCGCACTACGTCTTCTTCAATTCCGACATCCCATCGCAACAACTCTTTCTGTACGAGACCGGGCTCTTTCCGCTGGCGCGCGGCGAGTACGAGATCACGCAGGACGGACTGCTTGCCGGCTGGACGCTGGCCGACACTCCGGATGCCGTGGAATACTCGATGCCGCCGCTTACGACGATGGTCCTCCGCAACCGCGCCGACTTCGTCTCGCCCAAGTACCGGAAGACCTACCAGCTCGAGGTGGCGTATGACGGGCGGACGTTTGAACTGGAGCAGGAGGAACCCGCTGCGCTGCTGGAGGGGCTGAACCGACACCTGCAGTGCGTGTGACCCGGACATCATCCTCACGCAGTACGGCGACGCTGTGCTCTTGCCGATGCTGGCGCGCCTGGCGGCGGATGAACAGGTCCCGCTGCAGCTGAACCGCGATGACCGCGCGGGATATTTCACCACCAACGCCTCAAGCTACTTCACGTACGGCAGGATCGTCCACAAGGACGGCGCCTTCGAGCTCGCGGGCCGGTGGCACCTGGACACGGAGAACTCGTTCATGATGGGCGAGGCGAGCCTCGAGGGCGTGGCCGAGATCGCGCGCATGACGCAGCTTCCCGTGCAGCACCAGTCGCGCTCCACGATCGGCTCGGCCCTCTCCTCCATGCAACTCTCGTGGGCGATGCGGCACAACTACCTGATCCCTGCGAAGAAGCGGGAACCGGAGGCGTTCAAGTCGGCGGCCACGTTCTGCTCGCCGACCGCGGCGGACTCATCTTCCAGCCCGTCATGGGATATCACGAACAGATCGCGGAGCTGGACTTCGTTTCGATGTATCCGACGATCATGGTGGAGCACAACGTGTCGCCCGAGACCGTCAACTGCCGGTGCTGCGACAACCGCGCGGTTCCGGAGCTCGGGTATTCGATCTGCGAGCGGCGCGAGGGGATCGTCCCGGCCACGCTGCGGGCGGTGGTGCGGAAACGGGGACTGTACAAAAAGCAGAAGAAGCAGCTCAAAGCTGCGGGCGATCCACGATGGACGCTGTACGACCGGCGGCAGAACGCGCTGAAGTGGATGCTCGTGACCTGCTTCGGATACCTGGGGTATAAGAACGCGCGGTTCGGGCGGATCGAGGCGCACGAATCGGTCAACGCCTACTCGCGCGACGCGATCCTCCAGGCAAAAGAGCTGGCGGAGCAGGCGGGGTACACGTTCATTCATGCGATCGTAGACTGCATGTGGATCAAGAAGGAAGGCGCGACGGTCGCCGACTACGAGCGGCTTGCGGCCGAGGTCAGCAAGGCCGCGGGCATCGACATCTCCCTGGAAGGGATTTACCGGTGGATTCTCTTTCCGGCGTCGAAGATGGATCCGCGGATCCCGACGGCGAACAAGTATGTCGGCTGGTATGAATCGAACGATATCAAGATCCGCGGCGTTGAAATGCGCCGGCGCGACACGCCCGTGTTCATCAAGCGGATGCAGGGGGAGATGCTGCAGATTCTCGGGCGGGCGCAGTCGGTCGCGGACGTGGAGCAGCTTGTTCCCGGAGGTGCTGGCGAAGGCGGAGGAGCACATCGGACGGCTCGTGAGCGGTCAGGCGGACCCGATGGAACTGGTGGTCCGCCGGCACATCACGCGCGAACCGGACGAGTACGCAAACCGGAGCGCGTCGGCGGAGGTGGCGAAGGCCCTGCAGGAGACCGGCATCACGCTCGCCCCGGGTGAGATGATCGAGTACGTGATCGTGGACGCGAGCGGAAAGCGGAAGCCGGAGAAGGCCCGGCCGCTGGCCCTCTATTCCATGGATGACGGGTATGACATCGCCGCGTACCTGACCATGGCGTTGAAGGCCGTTGAGACGCTGCTCCTGCCGTTCGGGTACGACCTTGCGACGCTTGAAGCTCGGTTCGCTCCTCCTGCTGTGGTCCGGTCAAAGCGTCCGCCCCGCGATCCGGACCAGGGGCTTCTGTTCGAATACCCGGACGTAGCGTGAGAGATGTGTGCATTCCGAGCCCGAATAGCCGCGTCTACCATGTCACCCCGCACGTTCGGTGACGTCCGCGCTTGACATCGCGGAGGTCCTCGCCATATTAAGAGTGGTAAGCAACATTGCAGGAGGCAGCCATGCGATGCCGATCCAGGGCAATTCCTGTTCTTCCTCGATCGCGAAGCCTCTCCCTCCGGACGAATCCGGAAGCGACTGCGCAGCGGTGACCTCACAATGCCCGAACCGAGGGCAGGGCGGTTTGGCCTTGCGAAGGGAGATTCATGTGCATCCCAATCTAAGACCGCTCCGACTTATCGTTCTTCTGCTCATAGCGCTACCCACCGTTGCGGAGGACCACAGTCTCCAGGCACAGTCGCCGGCGCGGCTCAAGTCCTCGAGTGGAAGCAACTCGACGTCAACCAGGTCAACTGCACGATAGCCTCGGACGGCCCCTACGCCGACGATCGACGGACCGGGAGCGCAGGGTTCGAATGGCCCAAGGGGTCGGGCAAGACTGCAATCTTTACCGCAGGGATTTGGGTGGTCGGGATTCACCAGCCGACACAGCTCCTCCGTACTGCCAAAATGGAGTACTCCACGGAATATCAGCCCGGACCCCTCCTCGAACCCTTCAACACCTCGACCAACGACGATGCCGGCCCGGTGTCGAGAGCCGACGATCCCCGATACAGGCTGTACAAGATTGACCGGGCGGACACGCTGGCAGCGGACTACATCGAGTGGCCGGGAGATCTCGGTGCGCCCTATCTCGATGTGAATCATAATGGTCAGTGGGATCAAGGGATCGATAAGCCGGAGTTCTACGGCGATCAACAGGTATGGACCGTCCTGAACGATGTGAACAACGAGAAACATCGGGTGTTCGGTGCGACGCCTCCCATGGGTATTGAAGTGCGGGCGCTCTATTGGGCCTCTTCCGCCTCAGATGCTCTGGATAGGACCATGTTCATCCGCTGGACGATCATCAATAAGAGCGATGCGGATTACGATTCGCTCTACGTGGGACTCTGGAGCGATATCGACCTCGGGAATGCATTCGATGATTTGCCCGGTTGTGACACCTCGCTCGCATTCGGGTATGTCTACAATGGAGACGATGACGATGAGTACGCGTATGGGTACGGTTCCCCGCCGCCGGCTTTGGGATCGGTGCTTTTGCGGGGCCCCGTTGTCCGGGGAGAGGCCGATGACAGCGCGATGGTGGGAAACACCTGGCGGCGGGGATTCAGGCACCTTTCTCCGAGCTCAATCATCACTCCGGGCAAGACGTGTTGTTTCCCGCAAATTCAGGATCCGCCTGATGGATCGCCGGAGCACGCGTCGATTTCGTATGATTACCTGAAAGGGTTGATGGGCACGGTCCATCAACCGCTGGTCCGGCAGGATGGCTCGGTCTCCCTGTTCTGGTTTTCCGGCGACCCCGTGAACGGCACGGGCTACCTTCCCGAGAACTTCCCGATTGGTCGTTTCCCACCGAGTGATCTCCGGATACTCGTCAATGCGGGCCCATGTGCGCTTGCCCGTGGAGACACCCAGGAGGTGGTCGGGGCTTGTGTGATCTCTCAAGGTATTGATCGCCTGCAAAGCGTTTCGCTCTTGAAGAGAGACGTCGCGCGGGTCAGGGATTTCTATGATGGTGGGACAGACACGACGGTCCGCGTCTTTCCGTATGTGAACCTGACCCCCAGTGGCCTTCCCAAACTCTCGGCCAAGGTTCTCCTTGCGACGTCAAACGTGACCCGCGCGTGGGCTTCCCTCGTTTCGCAGGACTCGTCACAGGCATACAGTCTGGAACTGTATGATGACGGGTTGCATGATGACGGGCCGGCCGGCGACGGGGTGTTCGGCGATCGCCCGTTCGAAATCGTCCAAACCCAGGCGCCGTTACGCGTTGACGTCACATGCCAGACAACTCAAGGCGATACCCGCTTTTTTTCTCCGATCCTCGGGCCGCTTCCCACCATCACCCGCCTCGAGACGGTCAACCTCAGAGTGCTTGCGGACTCGCTCAACCCTGATGGCGTGATTTCACAGGGAGATGTTGCCCACATCACATGTGACCTCGTCAACTCGAACGGAATTCCGATTGACAGCGTCATCATCACCCCGATTTCCGCCGATGACGTGCTTGTGCGGGATTCGGTGCGCATTTCAAGGATTCCTGCACTTGCGACGGCGCAGAGTGCAGGCAGTTCATCGAGCTCATCATCCCGGACAACGCGCCGGTCGGCTGCTGCAAGAGGCTGATTCTCTCGATCCGTGAGCGCCTCTACAAGTCGACCTGGAAGGACACGCTGGTCTTCGACATCGCGCAATACGTCTTCAATCCGCTGGTGTCGGTAACCGAGCACATCGAGGGCCCCGCACAGGGAGCATTCGGGTATAGAATCGAGGACGCCCGGCAGTTGACGGACCATGAGTACCGGATCACTATTCCTGCGCCCGATCGGATTACGTTAATAGACTACACAGGCGGTGACACGCTCCTTGCGAACCATTGGTCCCCCGCTGACGAATGGGGAACAAACATGCCTCTGACGGACGGGTTCCGGCTCACCACAGGGACCACACAGAGGTCGAACGGTCAGATCCTCGGCGTGTACGAGGTACGAGGGCCGGGGGGAGCCCCGGTTGCGCCGTCACCCGGACAACCGACGAGTGATCCGGGGCGCGACGTCTTTATGAAGCCCAATTCCACGGACCAATGGTCGATCATCAATGCTCCGCCTGCGCCTCCGTCAGTCCGGTATCTGAATTCGTTCTATCCAGCGGTGCCAAATTCCCGAAGCGATCACGAACTCAGGTTTACGTTCGGTGGAAGCGAGTACTACCTGGGGCCGAGCAAAGACTCGCTGCTGGTGAAAGCGACCGGAAGGCTTTCTGTTGAAACCTGGGACATCGGAGAGCCGGGTTCTGATGCGGTCAATCACGTCAGGCTCGTTCCCCGCATTGTCGACATGAACGGTAATGGGTCGTGGGATGTTTCCCCGGACTCGACGATCAGCGAGCCCCTGTACACGACGACGGTGCCGGCGTACCTTGAGCCACTTCCTGATCCGTCGCCGTTCCTGTTTGCCGGGCGATTCAGGGTCGGGAACATAACGTTCTACAGAGGGCCCGCGGGAAGTTTCTCGATCCCCGCGGAGGGGACCGTCGTGCGTTTGGTGGTGTCGCGGACGCCAGTTTCAGGGGATGTGTACACATTGACACCCATGCAGTTGCTGCCGGTGGAGAGTGCCCGGGGTCTCCCATCGGATTTTGCACTTCTGCAAAATTATCCCAACCCGTTCAATCCGACCACCGTCGTGAGGTATCAACTGCCCGTGGTCAGCGATGTGCGGCTGGTCGTCTACGATCTCCTCGGCCGCGAGGTAGCGGTGCTGGTGGACGAGAAGAAAGCGCCGGGGAGCTATGAGGTCACGTTCGACGCTTTGGGTCTCGCCAGCGGGATGTATCTTTACCGTCTGTGGGTTCGCCCTCTGGACTCCGCCTTCGGGCGGGACTCCAAGAGCGGAGCGGGGGAATTCGTGCAAACGAAGAGGTTGCTGCTGTTGAAATAGTATCACCTGATACCAGGTGTCGGTGGGTTTATAGTTTACGATCTCGTCTCTCAGGAGTCAAGCGGTACCAGGTCGAGGTACTGCTTGACGACTGAGGGAGCGAGACGGATGATACGGGAGATGACCTCGGGATCATCGAATTTGGTCGATAAGAGCCTGACGGATTCGAAGTCACGGATGTAGCGCTCCACGGCTTCTCTGGAGTGGTTGGTTTTCGTGCAAATGGTTGGTGTGAGATAGCCCTTGAGGTGAAGGGCAATGATCACACGTTTGTGCGTCTGGCCGCCGCCAATAAGCTGGATGTTGCCGCGAGTAGGGAGGGATCGGTTGTACAGATTCTGGTACTCGCGGACGCAGACTCCAACGGTGACGGTGGTGCTCGCCAGGAGAACGGCGAGATCGAGCTGAGAGAGCAGCGCCCCCTGGTCGTAGGCTTGGTGTGTCCAGCGCTCGATCTTCTTCATCTTGAGTTCGTGAGCGCCTACAGGGGTTTTCAGGCCTTCAATATCGTCGTCGGTGATCATGTCGAGGACCACCGGCTTGAGTCTGGTCTGGGCCATGGATTTGCCCTTCTTGGGGTACTCGTCGACTGGGACAGCATGCCAGACGATCTGTCCCTGCTTCAGGAACGAATTGTCCTTGTAGCGGTAGTACTGCTCGATGAGGGCGAGCAAATCATCGATGATGGCGGAGGCAGTGACAGCGCCCTTATCGTAGCCGTAATGGTTCAGGAAGCGGTCTAGGACGATGTGCTTCAGAGATTTGCCCTTCATGCGCTTGTACTCACGAAAGGCGTCGGCAGCAGGCGAATGATCGCGGGTGTCCCTGGGGATGAAGCGTAAGTTCTTTGCAATCATAGCGTTCGGCGCCCCCTTTTTTTAGGGGTCTGGAGGATCCGCTTGAGCTCTCGGCTTGTTGCGTGTGCCTTGAGGAGCTTGAGGTACTCATTGATCAGGCGGACGGAGAAGCCAGTGGAAATGCGGATTTGGTGGACGGAGAAGCCCTTCTTGTGGAGTAAGGCGACACGGGCGAAGTCCTGGATGTAGCGTTTGATGGCGGTCTCGGAATGCTTTGTGCGCCGCTCGATCTCGGAGAACTGGTAGCCGAAGAGATAGAGCTCAAGGATCTGAGTCTTGTGGGTCTGTCCGCGACCCATCTCGTGACGCCAGCCTCGCGAGGGGAGGATGATCCCCTTTTTGCGCATCGAGCTCATGTCGCGCTTGATGGTGACGACACTGCACGTGAGGATGAAGGCAATATCCTCATAGGACAGGACGCCGCCTTGATCGATGGCTTCGTTGGTGATGCGGACGATCTTGTGCTGCCTGAGACCATGGAGCCCGGACTTGTTGTAGACCGGGAGGTCTTCCTCAGGGTTGTGCAGCGTTAGCTTGACGGAGACCTTCTTGCAGAGAGCAATAGGCTTGCCAGCGGGCTCGTTCTCGTCGACGGCCAGATACTGACACTGACCCGAGCCGAGCTGAACCTCGGCATGCTGGAGGAAATAGTCGCTGATCTGAGAGAAGTACGCTTCAGCCAGGATCGGGGTGAGGTTGAAATCTCTGGCGATGCTCGAGATGATCGACTGCCGAACAGACTTCGACTGAAGTCGAGCGGTGAGCGGTTGATCCAACATATGATACCTCCGGCAAAGAGATAGTGAAAGTAACCACTTTTTGCCTAGGTATCAGGTGATACTAACCTAAAGTAAGGATCTGCTCAGAAGCGTGGGGTGATGAACGATTGTTGACTTCGACTCAATGACAGGGAAGCAGCCATGGAACGTGATTTCCCGGCACTCCCGATTCCTCTGGAAAGATTTGTTGGTCCTCTCAAAGGGCGGATGCCTTCCAGCATTGCCGTCCTCCGGCGCCTGGCAGTCTTGCTGGTCACGGCAACACTCGCCCTGTCCTTCTCCGACGGATCCGCTTTCGCCGGCGGCGATGCACCCCGGCGTGCCGCTCAATCTCCTGCGGGCTTCTCACTGAAGAGGCTCGACGTCAACCGCATCAATTGCGTGATCACCAACGACGGGGGGTTTGCGGACTACAGGCAAACCAATTCCTCCGGTCTCGAATGGCCAAAGGGATCGGGGAAAACCGCTATCTTCACGGGGGGACTCTTCGTTGCTGGCAAGGAATCTGCAACCAACGAGCTGCGGATCGCTGCCGCGATGTATGGCTCCAACTTCCGCCCCGGCACCATTGATGGGATCTTTTCCGGGGACCCATCGGTCGCCTCGGACTCGGGGAACCCGGCGTTCCGCGTGTACAAGATCCAGCGATCAGACACGGTTGGCGGGCTGAATCCCGACTACGAAGAGTGGCCCGCTGATCAAGGCGCACCCACAGACCAATTCGGAAAGCCGAGATTCTTCGGCGATCAGCAGACCTTCGGGTTGTTCAACGACCTCGATACTGGCACCGTGTACCCATCGAAGACAACTCCTCTTGGTGTTGAGGTCCGTGCGCTCTACTGGGCGGACAACTCAGTCGGCTTCTTCCAGGACGTGATGTACATGCAGTGGGAGATCATCAACAAGAGCACGTTCGCATACGAGAGCACCTATGTCGGCATCTGGTCAGATGTTGATATGGGCGACGCGAACGACGACCTCGCCGGATGTGACACGACAGTACATCTTGGGTACGTGTACAACGGGGACGGCGTTGATGGTGGCCCGGACCGGTACGGGGAGAGACCTCCGGCAGTCGGATTCCAGATTCTGAGCGGCCCGACCGGCTCAGATGGTATCCCTCTTGGAATGACGTCGTTTGTCATGACCGCTGACCCTTTGTACCCCAAATTCCAGGACATTCCGGGCGGTGACGACTTCCCCGTAACCGCATACCGCTACATGTCGGGACTCGATTTCTTCGGGAATGCCATGGTGAACCCGGTTGCCGGAGCAACGACAAGATTTGCTTTCAGCGGCAACCCGGCGACAGGGGAGGGTTGGGTGGCGGAGGCGACGGTTTACCCCAGCGATCTGCGAATCCTGGTGAGTAGCGGACCATTCCAGCTTGCGCCGGGCGACACGCAACGTGTCGTTGCGGCGCTGTTCCTCGCTCAGGGCGAAGATCGCTTTCTGAGCCTCCAGCAATTGCGCACGATGGCAGGGGCCCTGAAGGCGCTCTTTCATGGCGAAGCAGACACAACAGTCCGCGTCTTTCCGTATATGACGCTGAACCCGAGCGGCCTTCCTACACTCTCTGCCAGGGTCCTCCTCACGACATCCAATGTGATGCGCGCCTGGGCTTCGCTCTATCCACGGGACTCGTCGGAGGTGTACAGCATGGAGTTGTACGACGACGGGTTGCATGAAGATGGAGCCGCCGGTGACGGGGTATTCGGTGATCTTCCTTTCGACATCACCCAAACCCAGGCACCACTACGCCTCGACATCAGTTGTCAGACGGCACATGGTGATACGCGCACCTTCTCTCCGCTTGTCGCGTCTGCCTCAACGATCAAGCGCCTTGAGGCAGTCAACCCCAGAGTGCTTGTGGACTCCCTCAACCCGGACGGCGTGATCAACCAGGGAGATGTCGCGCATATCGCGTTCGATCTCGTGAACCCGAACGGGATTGCCATCGACAGTATCAGCATCACGGCGATTTTCGCAGCTGACGTGCTCATTCGGGACTCGGTCCTTGTTTCAAGTATTCCGGCCTTCATGACGGCGCAGAACGAAGGTGTTTTTGAGCTCATTGTCCCGGACGACACCCCGGTCGGCTGCTGCAAGAAGCTGATTGTCTCGATCCGCGAGCGCCTCTACAACGCGACCTGGAAGGACACCCTCCTCTTCGACGTCGAGCAGTACGTCCGGAATCCGCTGGTGTCGGGTACTGACCACATCGAGGGCTTCGCGCAGGGATCGTTTGGATACAGAATTGAAGATGCCCGGCAGCTGAAAGAGCACGAGTACCGGATCGTTATCCCGTCACCCTTACGGCTCACACTGGTGGACTACACCAGCGGGGATACGCTCTATGCGAACCACGCATTCCCCTTTGACAGCATGGGAACGAACATGCCTCTGACGGACGGGTTCCGGCTGACCACGGGGACCACGCAGAGGTCGAACGGCCAGATCCTCGGCATATACGAGGTGCGAGGGCCGGGAGGAGTCCCGGTCGCGCCGTCTGCCGGACAACCATCGAGCGATCCGGGACGCGATGTATTCATGAAAACCAATTCCACGGATCAATGGTCGATCATCAACGCACCGCCTGCGGTACCGTCAGTTCGGTCCCTGAATTCACTCTATCCTATCGTCCCCAGTGTCCGCAATGATTATGAGGTCAGGTTCACCGCTGGAGGAAGCGAATATTATCGAGGGCCGAAGAAGGACACGCTCCTCATAAAGGCAGTCGGAAGACTCCCCTTTGAAACCTGGGACGTCGGAGAGCCGGGTTCTTACCCGGTCAATCAAGTCAGGCTCGTTCCACGCATTGTCGACAGCAACGGCAATGAGTCCTGGGATGCTTCCCCGGATTCGACGATCAGCGAGCCTCTGTATACCACCACGGTTCCGGAGTACCTTGAGCCGCTTCCTGATCCGTCGCCGTTTCTGTTCGCCGGACGGTTCAGGGTCGGCAACATCACGTTCTACCGGGGGCCCGCGGGAAACTTCTCGATGCCCGCGGAGGGGACTGTCCTGCGCCTGGTGGTCTCACGGACGCCGGCTCCGGGGGACGTGTATGCATTCATGCCCATGCAACTGCTGCCCGTGGAGAGCGCGGGGGAGCTGCCGTCAGGTTTCGCGCTTCTTCAGAACTACCCGAATCCTTTCAATCCTGCGACATTAATCCGTTATCAGTTGCCTGCGGTCAGTGATGTTCGGCTGGTCGTGTACGACCTGCTCGGCCGGGAGGTGGCGGTCCTGGTGGACGAGAAGAGGGGTGCGGGAACACACGAGGTTACGTTCGATGCGACAGGGCTCGCAAGTGGCATGTATCTATACCGGCTGACAGCAGGCAGCTTCGTTCAGACGATGAAGCTCCTGGTTGTCAAATAGTGCTTCCCTCGTGTCGCATACCAGGCGTCCCACCTCAGCTGTCATGGCTTTGTTTCCCGCGCCCTGGCTCGGGAGGAACCCGATCAAGGGCAAATGTTGAGGTTTCGCCAGGTAATCAGGCCCTTGCGCGACGATTTTTTTCGTATATTTCGGTCACACATTAGTACTGGCGCCTGATGGCCCCCTTGGCCTCCGGGCCGCCGAGTTGGACCCTGTCTCCCGCCTCCGCTGTGGAGCCCACCCGACGACCCGCGAGGGTGATCATCCGAGAGTTGCAGACGCCGTGTCACTCCGGGAGGAATAGCCATGAAAAGATTGGGACGAACAGTGAAACTGGGCACGTGGGCATGTGCTCTCCTGTCACTCGCTGCTTTTGGGACCTCGGCCCTGTTTGCGCAGGACCCCGCCTGCAAGCCTGCCCTGATCCAGAACCCGCAGCTCATCGAGTGGGAAGCGCTGGATGGGAATCAGATCAACTGCACGATCGCTTCCGACGGGCCGTATGCGGACTATCGCGCCACCAATAGCGCGGGCTTTGAATGGCCAAAGGCTTCGGGGAAGACCGCCATCTACACCGCCGGGATCTGGATGGTCGGGCGGCACATCCCGAGTGATTCGCTGCGTACTGCAGTCATGGACTACAACACAGAGTATCAGCCCGGCCCCCTCCTCGAGACTTTCAACACATCGACCAATAATGATGCAGGCCCCGTGTCCCGGGCAAAGGATGCCCGCTATCGACTCTACAGGATTGAGCGCAGTGATACGCTCAGTACTGACTACCTCGAGTGGCCCGGCGATCTTGGTGCTCCCTGGGTTGACATGAATGCAAACGGCTCGTGGGACCAGGGGAGTGACAAACCCCGTCTCTACGGTGACCAGCAGATATGGTGCGTCATGAATGATGTCAACAAGGCGCAGCACACCGTGCTGGGCGCGACGCCACCCATGGGGGTCGAGGTCAGGGTGCTCTACTGGGTGTTCGACCAACCCGGCGTCCTCGAGAACACCATGTTCATGCGGTGGCAGATCATGAACCGATCCGACGCGGACTATGACAGCGTGTATCTCGCCCTCTGGGATGACGTGGACCTCGGCTTCCCAAGCGATGATTTGCCGGGTTGCGATACGACCCTCGATATGGGATATGTCTACAACGGGGACAACGACGATGCCGGGAGCAGCGGATACGGTTCTACGCCGCCCGCAATCGGCATCGTCTTACTTCAGGGCCCCATCGTCCCGGGGTTGCCGGGTGATGTCGCGCGGTTTGCAGAGGGGCTGAAGCCAGGCTTCAGGAATCTCGGGATGACCTCGTTTCTACCGTCGGCATGCGGGACATATCCGCTCCTCAATTGTCCCCCTGACGGTGATCCGGACTACGCACCGATGGCGTATAATTACCTGCAGGCCAAGCTGGCTACCGGTGCGTATCTCACCCGGCCCGACAGTTCGATCATGAATTTCGTATTCTCAGGCGATCCGGTGAGCGGCACGGGAGATCTACCGTCGGAGTTCCCGCTCGGGCCATGGAATCCGCAGGAAGCTTACGTGCTGACCAATTCCGGACCGTTCAGTCTCGCCCGGGGTGACACTCAGGAGGTGGTTGCAGCGGTGGTCATGTCGCAAGGGACAGACCGACTGAACAGTGTCTCCAGGCTCAGGGAGGATGTCGCGGCGGTGCGCACGCTGTACGCCTCGGGCATCGTGGTGGACGTGCAGACGGAAGCCGCTCCCTTGCCAGAGACGCACGAGCTCTTCCAGAACTATCCGAACCCGTTCAATCCAGCAACCACGATACGCTACGAGCTACCGGCGGTCAGCGAGGTGAAGCTCTCGGTCTTTGACATGCTGGGCCGGGAGGTGGCGTCGCTGGTGAATGAGAGGCGGGATGCGGGAGTGCATGAGGTGAGGTTCGACGCGTCACACCTGGCAAGCGGGGTCTATCTGTACCGATTAAGTCGGGTGCATTCACCCAGACGCGCACACTCGTTGTGCTCCGATAGCAGCACCGATGTGGCCGGCGGGGCAGTCGGCAGCGGGACAGATCGTTGGGTCACACGAGACCGGACGGTGTCTGGGGGGTCGTGAGCAGCCGGCTGAAGATCTCCCAGCGCCGCGACTCGGAATGGTCCGGCCCCGCCTCTCGGGCGATGTAGGCCCCCACCATGTCCTGACCGAGATTGTAGTTGATGACGTAACTCCTGTACTGGTCGAAGAAACGAGTGCGCTGCTCGGCGCGCGGACGCGACATGAGGGCGTACGTTACCAGCCACTCGACCGCATCGTCCCGGGAGATTTCCCCGTCCAGATACCGCCTCGCCGCCTCGTTTCCCGCATAGTTCAACCGCTGCGAGAGCTCGTGCGCTTCATAGTATTGGCCTGCGAGGTTCGGGTCAAGGCCCGCGAGCGGGAACAGCCGCTCCTTCTCAAACGCAACGCGCTCACCCGCGGGAAACGCCATCGATATGCCGTAGTTCGCTGTGCCCTCGGCAATCAACGACTGCGGGCTGAACAGGGCATATACCGAGAATTCCTTCCACCCGCGTCCGAGCACGAGATCCCTCTCAATCAACGCGTTGTACACGTGATGCCCGGGATACCCTTCGTGACTGGCGAGATCGATTGCCCGATCGATCGTGATCGGGAAATCGGTGTTGATCTGAATCAAGCTCCTGCTCCCGCCCTGGAACCAGTTGTACCCGCTCCAGGTCTTCCCCTTCACGTATTCGAGGCGGAATGACTCTCCGGGAGGAAGAGGGATCCAGCGCTGTGTCCGCTTGCGGGATTCGTCGATTGCCGCCGAGAACACCGGATCCAGCCGGTCGAGCGGAATCACGAACTGACTGCGGAACCTGTCGAACCGCTCGGGCACCGGTCCGGATCCAGGAATGACCCCGTCCAGCGCAGAGAGCAGCTTCTGGAAGTACTCCTCGTCGTGATGCGGCGCTACGGCGTCATACACCAGATCCGATTCCTCGTCAAACGCGAGCCGCACTCCTTCGAGCATATGGATCCGCGTCAGCACTGCCCGCACCTGCGCTTTCAGGTATTCAACCCGCGGGCGCGCGGCCTCGTCTGTGACGTCCTCAAACGCTTTCAGCGCTTCGGCGATCCCGGACGCCCGTGTGCGGATTGCCGGCAGATCCGGTTTCTCTGCCGCCACATCGGCTTTCCATTCGGGCGGTCCGTAGTAGGCGTCCACGACGTCGGCATCGTGAAGTCCCAGCGACAGGACGAGCTTGACGTAGTCGCGGGCGACGGGATCGAGTGTCTGTGTGTCCATGCGAGGGTTCGTCCGAGTTCGATGTGCTCGAGGATACCGAATGCGTTGAAGCGTGATGACTGCGGCGACCCCTGTCGACTGCCTAGAGGATGCCGACCGGGTCGATGTCGATTGCGACCTTGACGTTCGCCGGGGGTGCAGCTGTCCGCAGCGTTTGGCCAAGGGCCTGCCGGAGTCGCGCGCCGGATGCGTCCGCCGTCCTGCTGTTCTTGATCACAAGGTGCCAGCGATACATGCGGTTGATGCGGGCGATGACAGCCGGTGCCGGGCCGAGCAATTGTGCGAACGGCGTCAGCGGACGGAGCGCGTCTGCAAAACGCTCAATCGTGCGG
This sequence comes from uncultured Ignavibacteria bacterium, assembly GCA_963701735.1. Taxonomy (GTDB): domain Bacteria; phylum Bacteroidota; class Ignavibacteria; order UBA10030; family UBA6906; genus CAWABB01. The sequence goes on from CAVPBI010000032.1 coordinate 149,122, forward strand.
CGGGCAAGCGGCTCCTCGAGGCTACGCACCTCGACAAGAACCAGTCGCGTGGCCGGTGGATAGTCGAGTTCCTTGCGGCTCTCGAGCTCTCCAGCCAGGAAGCTCTTCACGTCGTGTGCGAGAACGTGACGGAACACCTCATGCCCGGTCTGGTGCGTCTGGATGATCACCTCTCCCTTCAGCGTGCTGCGGCCGGCGCGTCCCGCAACCTGCGTGAGCAAATGGAACGTTCGCTCGGATGCGCGGAAGTCGGGCAGCAGCAGCTGCGTGTCCGCCGAGATAACGCCGACAAGCGTGACGCGGGGAAAATCGAGCCCTTTTGCGACCATCTGCGTCCCTAGCAGGATATCAGCATCCCCGCTGCCGAATTTCCGGAGGAGCCGGTCGTGCGCTCCCTTGCGTGATGTTGTGTCCAGGTCCATGCGGAGGACCCGCGCCGAAGGGAAGGTTACCGCGAGTTCCTGCTCGACGCGCTGCGTGCCGACGCCCTTCACGTCCAGGTCCGCGCTCTGGCAGGAAGGGCAGCGCTCGGGCATCGGCCTCACCGAGCCGCAGTAGTGACAGCGGAGATGCTTGTGCGAGAGATGGTAGGTCATCGTGACCTGGCAATTCTCGCATTCCTCGGCGTGTCCGCAGTCCCCGCACTCCACGAACGGGGCGAAGCCGCGGCGGTTCTGGAGGAGGATCACGCCTTCGTTCCTGGAGATCCGGTCGCTGATCGCTGCGCGCAATCCGTCCGACAGCGCAGGCTGCTGGAACTTCCGGAGTGGCGCCCGGGCTTCGGGAGGCAGGAGGGCCTTCGCAGCCGAATAGAGCCGCTTCCGGTCGGCGGTCATATCCACCACCGTCACAGCGGGGAGCGGAACATCGTCGATCCGGTGTGGCAGTTCCAGCAGTGAATACTTCCCCGACAGTGCGTTCGCGTACGACTCGACCGAAGGTGTTGCAGACCCGAGGACGACAACTGCGGCCGCGTGAGCGCCCCGGACTACCGCAACATCCCGCGCGTGATACCGAGGGGATGCGTCGAATTGCTTGTATGACGATTCGTGCTCCTCGTCCACGACAATCAGTCCGAGGCTCTTCAGAGGCGCAAAGACGGCTGAGCGGGGGCCGATCACGATCTTGCAGGACCCGCGCGCGGCGCGCCTCCATACCTCGGTCCGCTCTGAGGGCGTCATCCTCGAATGCACGGTCATGACCTCATCCGCGAAATGCGCCCGGAACCGACGCACCGTCTGGGGGGTCAGGGAGATTTCCGGGACGAGGACGATCGCCGAGCGGCCGGACGCCAGGCATCGCTTGATTGCCTCGATGTACACCTGTGTCTTGCCGCTGCCGGTGACCCCCTGCAGAAGGAATGTGTGCGGCTGACGGGCCTCGAGTGCTGCCGCGAGGCTGTCGAGCACCCGCTGCTGGTCTGCGTTGAGCCGGATGGTGCGTGTGAACTCCTCGAACCCGTACTCCTCCTGGAACGCTAGGTCGCGCGTGGAGACCGGGAGGATTCCTGCGTCGATGAAGGCCTTTGCTGTTGAACGAGGCGTTCCCACCGCCGCCAGGAGATCCTTCAGTGCCAGCTCATCTCTCCCCTCGTCCTGTGCGCGCAGCACCGCCTCGAGCAACGCCCGCGCCTTCTGCTTCCTTGAGGACAGGGCTGACAGTGATTCCGTGATTCGTGCCTTTTCCGCCTGCTGGAGCGGGATTATCTCAATGGTTTTCGGCGCATGAATTCGCCTGTGAAAGACCTCCTCCGTCACTACGAAACCCTGCCGCTCGAGAATCGCCAACACTGCATTAATGGTTTTGAGTTTCGTGCGCTTCTGGAGATCGGCGACAGGGATGAGGGGGGCCGCCCGAACGATGTCCAGGAGGTCAGCGCGACGAGGTGCCCGGCGGCGTAGCTCCTCTAGCCGTTCATCGGTCAGTGCCGGACCGGGACTGACCTTACGTTTCGCCGGCTCGGCGAACCCGTGCGGGAGGGCGGTCTTGAAGACATCCCCCGGCGGCGCCATGTAGTACTCTGCAATCCAGAGACACAGATGCAGGAGCTCCGGGGAGACGACCGGCTCGGCGTCCAGGATGTCCATGATCGGGCGGAGGCCCTTGACTGCCGTGGCTTCGGGAAGCCGGACGATCAGCCCGGTGGCGTGGCGCCGTCCAAACGGCACGATCACCCGGACGCCCGGGACGGCGGCTTCGGCGAGATCGGGGGGGACGAGATATGTGAACTCCCGGTCGACTGCGACCGGAAGGGCGACGTCGGCGAGCATAGTGCTAGACTAAGATCGAGAATCGGGGGCGAAAGAGCAAAGAAGGATTGTTCGAGAGGTCTGTGGGATGGAGATGGTAGCGTGGACAAGAGGGCGGGCGGAACGACAGGAAGGCGCAATGAAGCCGTAGCCTGTCAGGAGCGCTGTGCACATCAACGAGTCGGGGCGATTCGCGTCAGACCTTCCTCGCGCGGCGCGCGGCGATGAACGACTGCACGGCGAAGATCAGGAAGCCGAGGCAGATGATCGCCATGGCGGCCTGGACCACTGCGGCCTGCGGGCGCGCGACGGCCCCGCCGGTCAGGAGCGAAATGGTCTTCGGGATGCCGCCCACCGTTCCGAGGAACCCGAGCAACGACAGCACGGCAGCCGCATGCATCATGTGACGGCGAAAGGTCTCCTTCTCGCCGAAGTAACCGAAGAGGAACATCGGGATTCCGACGAACGCCGGAATCAACGCTGTCCAGCTGGCGGCGTCAGACGTGACATAGCCCAGCGTGCCAAGCATGACGAGGAGGATTCCGGTGGCCTTGGAGAGATTGGGCATGCTCATGAAGAGACCTCTTACGTAGCTGTGTGCGAATCGATTGCGGCGTGAATGAATGGGACGCGGTCCGCAATACTGTACAGAACATTTTCTCGAAGGAACGCGTTCCCCCAGGCGGCAGAGGCCGCTCCACTGTTCCGGAAAGGGGGGCTTCTGCTACTGGAGGATCACGGGTTCGCGCTCGAGCGTGACGCCGAACGTATCCCGCACGGCATCCTGAATCTTGCCCGCCAGCGCGAGGAGTGCTTTCGTGGTCCCGCCGTAGTTTACAAGAGCGAGTGCGTGGTTGGCGGAGATCCCGACGTTGCCCTCCCTGTACCCCTTCGCAAATCCTGCGTGCTCGACCAGCCAGGCAGCCGGCACCTTCACCTGTCCTGCCTCGGTCCCCCTGGCCTGTCCGGCTGCAGGGAAGGATGGGATGGCCTCGGGAGAACCGCTCTTCTTCCAGCGCGCGAGTGCCGACTCAAACGCTTCGGCAGTCAGCACGGGGTTGGTGAAGAATGACCCGACCGAACGGGTATGCGGATCGGCCGGGTCCACCACCATGCTCTTCCGACGGCGCAACTGAAGCACCGCCTGCCTCACGGTGCGCAATCCCTCTGCCCCACCGGGCAATGTGCTCCCGCCGGCCGCCGACTCGACAAAGCGCTGCAGCTCAGGATACCGTATCGCCGGAGCGGCGTTCGGCCTGAGGCGGAACGTGACGCCGACGACGATGACGTTCCTCAATCCGCCGGCCTTGAACGCACTGGTTCGATAGCCGAACGCGCAACCCTCAGGCGCCAGCTGCCTGCGCTCGAGCGTCTCGCGGTCCATGACCTCGACGCTCGCGATGGTCTCTGCAACCTCCTGTCCGTACGCCCCCACATTCTGAATGGGGGTCGCGCCGACAAGCCCCGGAATGCCCGAGAGGCACTCGAGTCCGCCCCAGCCCTGGTCCACCGTGTGTTCCACGAAGTCATCCCACCGCTCGCCCGCGCCAGCTGTGACGAGGACGGCTTCCGCGTCCTTCCTTACGGTAATCCCGCGGAGGTTTATCCTGATGACCAACCCGTCGAAACCCTCGTCGGGGACGATAAGGTTGCTCCCTCCGCCAAGGACATACGTCTTGAACGCGCGATCGCGTGCCTTGCGGAACGCACTCCGCAGATCCTCGAGGGAGTCGCACGACATGAGCATACGCGCCGGACCTCCCAACCCGAGGGTGGTCAGCGGTGCGAGGGGGGTATGTTCGCTGAGCGTCATGAGAGCGGGTCAGCGACCGGTGCACCATCGTTCAGCGCCGCCGGGATGGCATTGATGCTCTTGAGGCCGGCGCTGCGGGATTCGGCAAGGCGCCTGTGCGCCAGCGCCCACGCGCCAACAGCGGCACGCGGCACGCCAGCCCCTCTCCGGCGACCTGAAGCTGACGAGCGGTTCATGCGGGTTTTCTTCGCAGATGAGGTGGTTGAAAACCCCGGTAGGTATCGAACCGGGAATCATACGTGAGAAGGTTGAACGAGGAGTCACGCAGGGTGCCGCCCGAAGGGTACAGGTAATACTCGCCGACAGCGTCCGTGCGTCTGTTGACCGGTTTGCCGTTCTCCGTGTAGAACCGGAGCGTGTAGTAGCCGAGCGTGAAGGGCGCGTCCTCAAGCTGGGCGAGGATGTTATCGTCGTTGAAAAGGAGCAGGTCGCGTCCCTCAGTCATAGTCTACGCCGTCCTGTGCACGTGATGGACGGACGCCTGGTCGGTCGACATCACGATGACTTCGCTGATGTCCACGTGCGCCGGCCGCATTGCGCAGAACACGGCGATGTCGGCCACGTCTTCCGCCTGAAGAGGGTGGGTGTTGGCGTACGTCTGCGCGGCGCGCTGCGTGTTACCGCGGAACCGGACCTCGCTGAATTCCGTCTGGACCATGCCGGGAGACACCGAGCAGACGCGCACGCCCGTTCCCATCAGATCCATCTTCAGCCCTTCGTTCAACGCGCGTACCGCGTACTTCGATGCGCAGTACACCGCGCCATTCGGATAAACCTGGTGGCCTGCGATGGAGCCGAGATTGATGACATGCCCGTTGCCACGCTTCACCATCGACGGGAGGACCGCCCGCGTCACGTAGAGGAGACCCTTTATGTTCGTGTCGATCATCTCCTCCCAATCCTGAATGTCGCCCTCGTGGACCTTCGCGAACCCGCGTGCGAGGCCGGCGTTGTTGACCAGGACGTCGATCGCCCTCCATTCTTCGGGAAGGCCCGCGACGAACGCGTCCACGGAGGCGCGGTCGCGGACGTCGAGGCGGCCTGTGTGCGTACGGATTCCATGCTTCTGTGCAAGCCGGGCGGCAAGCGCTTCGACGCGCTCGAGGCGGCGAGCGCAGAGGAGGAGATGGGCGCCCTGAGCCGCGAATGCCTCTGCGCAGGCTTCTCCGATCCCGGCGCTCGCGCCGGTGACGAAAACGACTTTGCCCTTGAGACTGGTCACGGAGTTCTTCCTCTGAGAAGTCAGGATATCGCCAACGTTCAAGGTGCCATACGCGCAAGCGGATACTCCGGCGCGATATCTACCGGGATCGCCTGAAGGCGGTCGAGCGTCCGCTGCAGCTGTGGCGTCATGACCCCGTAGGTGTCGAGGAGCGTTTTCGCCCGGCCGTAGTCGCCTTCAGCCTGGATCGTCATGATCACGCCGGTCAGCTTCGATGCGACCTCCGCGAACTTCGTAAAATCCACGCGGTACGTGTCGGACGTGGAATCGTGGACGATCGCCCCGTTCTCAATCATGTAGTTGAACTGCAGTGCCATCCCGCGTCCATGGGCTTCCGTAATGCCGAACCGGACAGAGCGGAAGATGCCTGCAAGGAACGTCACGGCCAGCGGCTTCGTCATGCCGGCATCCAGGAGCTTGCGCTCGATCAGCGAATGCAGCGCGAAGAGTCCGGCCACATCGGCCTTGGCCTCCTCCAGGGCGGAGCCCAGCTCCTTCATCTCCTGCCTGACTGTCGATTTCTTTCCATTGACAGTGATTGCGTGCGGACCGAGGCCGTGCATCAGCTCGTGGGCCAGGATGTGCGTGAAGAATGGCTCGAACGCCACGTTGGTCTGCTGTGAGGGGTCGAGCACAAGGGCCGCGATCGGCTTCAGGATGGTGTTGAACTTGGCTTCCTGCACGTTCTTGAGCATGACGCGCTTGCTTCCGCGCTCGGTGACGACCCGCTCGTCGTTCGGGAGGTTGAACGCGGCGGTCTGCACGCCGGCTCGGGCTTCGCCGCCCGTGACTACCAGATCCACGACCCTGATTGGCGCGGCCGCGCCGAGGCGGGGGTTCCGGTAGGCAGGCTTGATCGGCAGCATGTTCTCGATCTCCTGCAGATGGGTCGCGAAAAAGGCGAGCTGTGTGCTCTCGTGCTCGTTTCTCAGAGTGATGAACGCCTCGAACGCGGCCTTATAATTGAAGAGCTCGTCCATGTACACTTCGTACGGACCGATGGTGACATCCAGGGGACTGTCGAGGTCCATCCACGCGATGTCGCTCTTGTAGTAGTCGTCGGACAGGAACGCCTCCGCTCGCAGGCTCAGGTACTTCCGGAGCGACAGATTGTCGGTCGCGGCAGACGCCTCGCGGAGATGGGCGGCGGCTTCGGGGAGCAGGTCGGCGTATTCGCGACTGTACGGGGCGATGCTGAGCGTCGTGTCCGGCCTCCGCCGGATCGTCGTGAAGTACCCTGTTGCCCGCTCGCGGTCGGCTTCAGGCAGCGTGGCGAGCCACGTGTCGAACTCCTCGCGGGTCATGTCTTCAGGGTAGTAGTTGGCCCCCTGCGGCCGTGTGGCGGGCGTCCCGGGCACGAACGAGGCATTCGCGTCCAGTCGCGACCACGGCCCCATGTTTATCATGAAATACCGGTAGCGCTCCCGGCCCTCCGTCGTCTGATCTGCCGCGAGCGTGCGCATTGTCTCCTCGTTGCCGCTCCACGTCTGGCGCAGAAAGAGCCGGTCCATCACCGCCGCCGCGCGGACGAGTGATGCGAGTGCCTTCCGGTCTCCGGGCGATAGAGCCGGGGTGTCGGCCGTGATGACGGTAGGGGCATAGCGGGCGATGTCAGTCGAGAGCTTCGAAGAGCTCGCCTGCCCTTTCTGGCGCATCGACTCATCCTCCTTCCGCGTTGAACATGCTGGTAGTACGAAGACTCCGATGAAGAGAAGTACTGCCGCGCTGAGCGACATCATACTGGGCATCGACTTCATGCTCTTCTCCTGTGTGGATGAGATCGGGTCAGGATCCTGGGCGCAGCTCCCGGTCGAGTCTGCGGATGACCTCCGGCAGGGGAATGCCCCGTTCGCGGGCAAGCCGGCGACACTCTTCGAACTCGGCGGTGATCTTCTCCTCGCCGTCGCGCATCACAGCCTTTGCGCGCACCGGGCCGAGGCTCGTCGCTGCGGTCAGCTCGCGGCGCGGAAGTTTCCGACGGCCGATATGCTGAACGCGCAGGCCGATCGTGGATGTCTCGCGATACAGGTATGTCGTGATGGCGTCGAGCTTCGTGGCCGGGATGAGGACCGAGAGGAGGATCCCGGGACGTCCCTTCTTCATGATCACCGGAATGAGATAGGCGTCGTGCGCGCCCGCCTCCAGGAGGCCCTCGATGACCACCGGGTACATCTGCGGATTCATGTCGTCGATGTTCGTCTCGACGATGACGACGTCGTCGGTTTCGGCGGCGGGCTCAAGCTCCCCTATGACGACGCGGAGGAAATTGGGAAGTTCCGGAATGTCCTGTGTACCGGCGCCATACCCAATTGATTGGACGCGCAGGTGTTCCCGGTCGAGCGTCCCGCGCGAAAGAGCCTTGATAATTGCGGCCCCCGTGGGGGTTGTCAGCTCGCGCGGGACGGCGGAGAATTCAACCGGATAGTCCCGGAGAATCTGCAGCGTCGCGGGTGCCGGCGCGGGCATCGGCCCGTGCTGGGTCGTGATGATGCCACCACGGCCGAGCCGGACTGGGGAGGAGTAGACGGCCTCGATTCCGAGCACGTCCAGCCCGATGGAAACCCCCACGATGTCCACGATCGAGTCGATCGCTCCCACCTCGTGGAAGTGGATCTTGTCAATGGTTGTACTGTGGACGTGGGCCTCGGCCTCGCCCAGGACGGTGAAAATGCTGATGGCGCGATCCTTCACGGATGCGGAAAGGCTGCTCCGCTGGATGAGTCCGGTGATGCCCTTGATGTCCCGATGGATGTGCGGCTGGCGGGAGACGGCGACCTCGATGTGCACGGCGTCTATCGAGCTACGGCGCACATGGCGGGCGTGGAGGTCGAACCCTTCGACGCCCAGCTTCCGAAGTTCTGTGGCAAGAGTGTCGAGCGGAAGTCCCGCGCTCACCAGTGCGGCCATCGTCATGTCGCCGGCGATCCCGCCCACCGTGTCAAAGTACGCGATCTTCATTCCGCTGTCTCCACGCTGCGTGAAAAGCCCAGATGGGGCTCGAGATACGTGAGGAATCGCTGTGTGGCTCCAATGTTCGCCCTCACAAATTCCGCTGCCCGGGTGCCTGCCTGCATGCGTGCCGACTCGTCGGTGAGCAGATTGTGCGCAGCCCTGACAACGTCCTCCGGGTCTGTCACGACAAACGCACCGCCGCACTCCAGGAGCTGGAGCGATTCCTGCGAGTTCCAGTGTTTTGGCCCGAACAGGACCGGGATGCCGTAGACGGCCGCCTCGAGAATGTTGTGCACGCCCTGCCGGAAGCTCCCGCCGACATAGGCGAGATGGGCCGACGCGTAGAGGACCATCAGGATGCCGATACTGTCCACCACAATCGCCTGTTGTCCGGCATACTCGTTCAGCGCGGAGAAGCGGATGGACGTGGTGAATTCGTGCAGCGATGTCTCGAGTTCTTCCAGGTGATTGACGGTCGGCTCATGCGGCACGATGATCGTCAGAAGTCCGGGGACGCGCTGTGAGAGCTCGCGAAGAGCGGGAATGAGCACGGCTTCGTCTTCGCCCCAGGTGCTTCCTGCCACGATGACCTTCCTGCCTTTCGTCACATGCTCCGGCATCAGGTGCCGCTGGCGGGCTTCGGTGCTGCGCATGGAGACCTGGTCGAACCGGGTATCCCCGATTGCCGCCACTGTCGGGCGCGTCAGGGAAAACGCATTGAATGCGGCGCGGTCGGCCTCTGACACGGTCAGGATGTGCGTCAGCGAGTCGTAGACATAGTGATGGAAGTCGCGCACGACCGGAAGCAGCCTGGGAGACTGCTTCCGCATGGTCGCATTGGCGATCATGGCGGGGATGCCGCGGCGGCGCAGTTCCCAGAGGTGGTTCGGCCAGATGTCATACCGCACGAGCACCGCGGCGTCGGGTCTGACGAGGTCCAGGAATTTCCCCGCACTCCTGCTGGTATCGAAGGGGAGGTACGACGTCACTTCGGCGACCGCATGCTTCATGGCGTGCTCGTATCCGGAAGGGGAGAAGAACGTCACGATGATTCGCACGTCCGGGTGGCGGCGGAGCAGCTCGGCGATGATCGGCCGGGCCTGCTCGAACTCGCCCATGGAAGAAGCGTGGAACCACACGCGCTTCCCGGGGCCCACCTTCGCGACGGACGCTGCGAGCGAGTCGAACAATCCCCGCCTGCCGCGCACACCCCGGCGAACCTTGCCGTTCACAAGCGACAGGAGGTGAAAGGTGATCCAGAGGGCTGGAAGAGCTAAGCTATTATAGAGTAACTGCCAGAAGCGAGCCATCACATCTCCATGAAAGCGCGCGCATGTGCGACGACCGCCGACGGTTCTGTCTCGAGCATGCAGCGAAAATGTCCGGCCGGACAGGTCGGCCCCCCGATATGCGTGCACGGGCGGCACTCGAGGCCGGCGCGTTCGAGCACGGCGCTGTGTGTCCCAACCGGGAAGAAGCCGAATTCTCGCACGGTGGGCCCGAAGATTGCCACGACCGGCCGCTTGCGCGCCGCGGCGACGTGCATCAGGGCCGTGTCGTTCGTGATCACGACGGACGCGCGATCCATGACGAGCGCGCATCCGGTGAGCGTCAACCGTCCGGCAAGATCGAGCACGGTCGCGCCTGGCGCCTGCCGACGGACCCGGGCTGTGACGTCGGCGCACAGCGCGACGTCGTCCGTGCCTCCGAGCACGGTGATCCGCGCTCCGGTATGTTCCGCAAGCGCTGCACCCACGTCTGCAAATCGCTCGCCCGGCCACCGCTTTGACCAGTGTCGCGCGCCCGGAGCAAGCACGACGCACCGCTCCCCTTCTCGCACGCCGTCTTCGGTCAGGATCGCCGCGACAGCGGTGTGGTCCTCAGGAGACGGGAAGATGTCCAACCCTTCGCCGTCGTTCACCACACCGAAGGGACGAACCGGCTCAAAGTACCGGTCCACGACCGATGGAGCCCCACCCCATTGGCCATAGACATTCTTCTTGAATCGAATAAGCACCCAGCGAGGGAGCACACGTTTCCGGATGCGGACCACCCGGGGGGCCCCCAGGCAGAGGAAGCGGCTGCGCAGGCTGCCATGAATGTCGATGAGAAGGTCGTACTTGCGCGCGCGCACCTCCGACCGGAACCTGCGGAGCGCCTCACCGTCCTCCGCGCCCGGGAGCTCGAGGACGTTTGTGAGGGCGGGATGGTGCCGGACGAGGCCGGCATAGTTGCGCTTCACCGCAAAGTCGATCTCCGCGTGCGGGAATCGGGTGCGGAGTGCCCGGAGAAGCGGCGTGGCGAGGATAATGTCGCCGGCGGAACTAAACCGGATGACCAATGTTTTAGATAGTATCTCCCGCATGCGGCGCGGTATGGTACCATTTTTCCCAAGGAATTGCAATGAATCCGCGCCGGCCGGGAAGGCTGCCGAATCCATACAGGCCGGCAACGCAACATTGACATTCACCGGCAAGGCCGATACATTCAGCCCCATGCGTTCCGCCCTACTCCGTCACCGTTTCTGATCGGATCCTTATGACACGACAAACGACCCTGGGAGAGCTCAAACGCTCCGGGTACTCCGTCCGCCCGGTGAAGGACGAGCTGCGGGCCAACGTCATACAGAAGCTGCAGCGCGGGGAAACCCTGTTCCCTGGCATCATCGGGTACGAGGCCACCGTCGTTCCCGCGCTCGTGAACGCTCTCCTCGCCCGGCACGATATCATCCTCCTCGGCCTGCGCGGACAGGCGAAGTCACGGATCGTCCGGCAGCTCGTGGACCTGCTCGACGAGTACGTCCCGGTCATCAAGGGGAGCGAGATCAACGATAACCCGTTCAGCCCGGTGAGCAAAATGGGCATGGAGCTCGTGCGCGAACGGGGCGATGACACGCCGATCGAGTGGCTGCACCGGAAGCAGCGGTACGGCGAGAAGCTCGCAACGCCCGACGTGACCATCGCCGATCTCATCGGGGACATCGACCCGATCAAGGCGGCCGCCCAGCGTCTGCACTACGCGCACGAGGGGGCGATTCACTTCGGCATCATCCCGCGATCCAACCGCGGCATCTTCGCGATCAACGAGCTGCCGGACCTTCAGCCGCGCATCCAGGTCGGACTCTTCAATATCCTCGAGGAAAAGGATATTCAGATCCGTGGATTCAACGTCCGGATCCCGCTCGACATCATGCTCGTCTTCACGGCGAACCCCGAGGACTACACCAACCGCGGCAACATCATCACGCCGCTGAAGGACCGCATCGACTCGCAGATCCTCACGCATTACCCCCGGAGGCTCGAGGATGCCATCAAGATAACCGACCAGGAGGCGCAGATCGCGCGCGACGAGCACACGGTCCGCATCCCGCAGTTCTTCCGCGAGATCGTGGAGCAGATCGCGTTCGAGGCCCGCAAGAGCGAGTTCGTGGACCAGAAGTCGGGCGTCAGCGCGCGCCTCACGATCGCCGCGATGGAGAACCTGGTCAGCAACGCGGAGCGGCGAACCATCCTCGGGAAGGACACCGTGATCGTCCCGAGACTGTGCGACCTGCCGCATATGCTCCCGGGCCTGACGGGGAAGATCGAGCTGGTGTTCGAAGGAGAGCAGGAGGGGCCCGTGAAGGTCGGGAAGGCGCTGGTCGGAAAGGCCGTGCGCGAGACGTTCAAGCGGTATTTCCCGGATCCGCTGAAGAAGCGGACAAAGCCGGTGGCGGATGCCCACGGCGGCCGGACAATTCCCGACGACCCGGAATACGGAAAGATCATCCACTGGTTCGAGGCGGGGAACGAGGTTGAGGTATCGGACGATATGCCGCTCGAGGCCTACCGGAAAGAGCTGGACAAGGTGAAAGGGCTGCGCGAGATCGCGCTGAAGCACATGGGTGATGTCGACCAGGTGCTTGAGCTTCCGTCGGTGATGGAGTTCGTGCTCGACGGACTCCACCAGTGCTCCAAGATTGCCAAGGATGAGGTTGACCACGCGACGTCCTACAAGGACATGGTCGGCAGCATCCTGACATCGCAGGGGCGGATGTACGAGGAGGATTGACAGTGCGGCATCTGTATTCCCGGTGGCGTCCCGAATCATCGACCGACGACCAGCGCCTCCAGCAGATGGTGTCGCTGTTCAGCTACCTGGTGACGCAGACGAGCGGCGACGTCGAGGAGGCCCTCGAATGGCTCCGGCAGCTGGCGGAGGAGTACGGCCTTCTGGGCGAGTCGATGACGATGGACGATATCATCGACAAGCTGCGCGAGATGGGGATCATCGAGCAGGCGGACGCGGGGGACGTGCTGACGACGAAGGGCATTCAGCGCATCCGGCAGGACGCCCTGCGCGAGATCTTCACGTCCCTGAAGAAATCCTCCACGGGCTCGCACGAAACGCCGTTCTCAGGCGAAGGCGTGGACCGGTTGAACGAAACGCGGAACTTCACGTTCGGGGACCAGCCCACGAACATCGACCTCACCTCAACGCTCTCAAACGCGTTCAGGCGGGACGGCATCGAAGACTTCACGATCAGGGAGGAAGACCTCCAGGTCTACGAGACGGAGCATCAGACCGGCTGCGCGACAGTGCTGATGATCGATATCAGCCACAGCATGATCCTGTACGGGGAGGACCGCATCACGCCGGCCAAGCAGGTGGGGCTGGCGCTCTCCGAGCTGATCATGACCAGATATCCGAAGGATTACCTCGCGCTGGTGGTGTTCGGAGACGATGCGAAGCTCGTCAGCATCAACGAGCTGCCGTTCCTGTCGGTGGGGCCGTACCACACGAACACGCGGGCGGGCCTCCAGCTGGCGCGGGATCTTCTGCGCCGGTGCGGGAACGCGAACAAGCAGATCTTCATGGTGACCGACGGGAAGCCGTCGGCCGTCTTCGAGCCAAGCGGGAGGCTCTACAAGAACTCGTTCGGACTGGATCCGAAGATCGTGAACAAGACGCTCGACGAGGCGGTGGCCTGCCGTCGCGAGCACATCCCGATCACCACGTTCATGGTGGCACGGGATCCCTACCTCATCAACTTCGTCGAGGAGTTGACGCGCGCCAACCACGGGCGTGCGTACTATTCGTCCCTCAACAACCTCGGCTCCTTCGTGTTCGTCGATTACATCCGCAATCGCAAGAAGCGATTCACGGGGTAGTCCCCGGCTTCCCCGCAGACTTCCAGGCAGCTCGTCCTGCATCTGCCGACCCCGTCTGTACTATCGTGTCTGCTCCTCGAGCGCTTCATAGAGCACCCGCCCTTCGTACGAAGGCGGCAGTTCTGTGCCGGTCAGAATCGAGAGGGTCGGGGCGATGTCCGCGGGACTTGCCTTGTCGGCATACACGCCCTTTCGCACGCCAGGACCGAGGAGCATCACCGGGAGGTGTCTGTCGTAGGCGTACGGGCTTCCGTGCGTCGTGCCCGTGCTTCCGCTCCCCTCAAGTTGATACGCCTGATACACATAGATGACGTCGCCGTTGCGCGACGGCTGATACGCGCGCGCCAGCAGGTCGGCCAGCGTGCTCTGCTGCGCCTGTGACCGCAGGTCCACGGCCGCATAGGCGCCTGCGACGGCCGGGAGCTCGCCGATTCCCGCCGCGACAACGCGGGCCGCGGCATCCGTGGCGACCTTTTTCGTCTGCAGGACGTCGCGGTTAAGGTAGATGTTGCCGCCCGTCATCGCTTCGATCCAGGCCGTTCCCTTCGGCGGGGCGCCAAAGGCTTTCGTCAGCGCAGCCCCGGCGGCCTCCTTCACGGTCGCGCCATCCACGCGCTTCGCCTCAACCCGGCTGTTGCGCGCGCGGATCCATTCGGGCACAGGAGCAACGCCGTGATCGCTGCTCAGGGCGATCAGACAATTGTCGAGCCCGAGCGTCTCACCCAGGTAGGCGAAGAAGTCGGCGAGCTGCCGGTCTGTCCGCAGCGTCAGGTCCATGACTTCGTGGCTGTGCGGTCCGAATGAGTGGCCTACATAGTCGTTCGACGAGAGGCTGATGCACAACAGGTCGGTGACGTCGCGCTGGCCGAGCTGTTCGGCCTTGATTGCCGCCTGTGCGAACTCAAAGACAAGCTCGTTGCCATACGGGCTGGTCAACAGCGCGTCGTAGAATGATCCCGTGATCCTCGACGGGTCATCGCCGACGATCGTGTGCGGGAACGTCCGGCCCAGCCCTTTTCCCCCGTCCTCATACGGCTGGTCATCGCTCCCGAGGTACTGTGTACTCCTCCTCAGGCAGCACGCGCTCCCAGGTCTGGCCGAACATCGCGTTGATGCGACCGCTCATATTGAACGCGCGGACCCATTCGGGAAGCTGGTCCATGTAGTAGGTCGACGTCGTGAACATGGAATCTTCAATCCAGTACAGCTCCGTTGGCCAGTTTTCCGCCCATGAGAATCGCGGCCCGGTCTTTCCCGGAGATGGAGATGACGCGGGAGTTGAAAGCGCCGGCGATCCGTAGCTCGTCTCCGAATGTTCCGGTGGTGAGGTTGGCGGGAGAACGGCCGGTGCCGGGGTATCCGATCAGCCGCGTCTGCGCGTCCTCGACGCAGTACATGTTCCTCTTTGCCGTGCGATCGTACCAGGCATTCCCGACGATGCCGTTCCGGTGGCCGTAGGTTCCGGTGGAGAGGACGGCGTGGCCAGGACCGGTCAGGGTCGCGGCGTGATTCAACGTGGCGTTCGTGAAGACCGCCCCTGATGTCAGGAAGCGGCTGAACCCGTCGTCGACGAAGTGGGCACGGAACCGCTGCATGTACTCCTGAGGGAACTGGTCGATGCTGATCAGGACGATGAGCTTCGGCTTCTCGGCCCGGGCATCGACGGGAGCGGCGAGGGCGATCACGAGCAAAAACAGGATAAGGGGGCGCATGGGGCAATCTCCGTGACAGGCTCATATGGCTGAGACAATGCAACCTACACAAGACCGGTAAGAGTTCCAAGACTTGCGCATGTCACAGCCTGCTCCGCGCGTTGGCTTGAAATTCTGAGCCATTTTGCGCACCTTGGGCCATGCTCCTGGTCATTCCCGCCATCGAACTCCGCGCAGGGCGCTGTGTCCAGCAGGTTCAAGGCGTCGGCGGGTTTTCCTACTCGGACGACCCCGTGGAGATGGCCCGCCTCTGGCGCAAAGAGAACGCGCGTTCGCTCCATGTCACCGACCTCGACGGCGCCTCGACAGGCACGCTTCCCAATGCGGAGGCCGTCAAGCGGATCGTCGATGCCGTTGACATCCCGGTCGAGGTCGGTGGAAGCCTCCGGATCCTGGACGAGGTCGATCGGGCCCTCTCGCTCGGCGTATACCGCGTGGTTGTCGGCACCATGGTGATCGAAGAGCCGGACGTCGCGCAAAAGGCGCTGGCGACGTTCGGCGCGAGCAAAATCGTGCTCGGCGTCGATGCGATGGACGGGATGGTGATGATGCAGGGTTGGAAAGAGTCGTCGGGCCTCACCGCGCTATCGGTGGCCCTCAACGCAAAGGCCATGGGGTTCCGCCGGATGCTGTACACCGAGGTCCGTCCGGATGACACGCTCCGCGGCATCAACATCAAGGTACTCCGCGACCTCGCCGTGAACTCGGGGATGCGCATCACCTCCTCGGGAGGGCTCCGGGGGCTGGAGGATCTGCTTGCCGTGTGCGAGCTTGAATCGCTGGGAGTCGACTCGGTGGTGATCGGGCGAGCGCTGTACGAAAACCGGTTTTCGTGCCAGGGTCTGTGGCGCATGTGCGAGGCCGGGGATTATCCATACACCGCAAAGGTTTGACCATGCCACGCGTCCTCGTGCTTCTCGGCAGCAAAACGGATGAGCAGGCGATGCATGCCTGCACGGAGTATCTGACCAGGTTTGGAATTGACTACGATCTTGTTGTGTCCTCAGCGCACCGCCAGCCCGACCAGACGGCCGCGCTTGTGCGCGAGGCGGAAGGGAAGGGGTATGCGCTGGTGATCGCCGCGGCCGGAATGGCTGCGCATCTCCCGGGCTTTGCGGCGTCGCTGACGACGCTGCCCGTGATCGGCGTTCCGCTCGAAGGATCCGCCCTGCAGGGGCTCGATGCGCTGTATTCGATCGTCCAGATGCCCGCGGGCATCCCGGTGGCTACGGTGGCGATCGGTTCGGCCGGCGCGAAGAACGCGGCGGTACTCGCGGCGGAGATTC
Source organism: uncultured Ignavibacteria bacterium (assembly GCA_963701735.1). Classification (GTDB taxonomy): domain Bacteria; phylum Bacteroidota; class Ignavibacteria; order UBA10030; family UBA6906; genus CAWABB01. The sequence goes on from CAVPBI010000032.1 coordinate 165,506, forward strand.
TGGCGCTCGGAGCGCCGCAGCTCAAGAAGGCGCTGGCCGACTTCCGGAAGAACGGGTCGAAGTTCTGACCGGCCCGATATCCTGCGATGAAGATCCTTGTTCTGGGCCATCTGGCCATCGACGTCGACCATCGCTCTGAAACCGAGGCGATAGAAACAACCGCGGGCGTCTTCCGCTCGGTCGTCGCGCTCTCGGAGATGATCGGACGCACAGACACGATCATCCCCGTGTGCGGTGTGGGCCGCGAGGAGTACCGGTCGGTTCTGGGACAGTTTGCGACGCTCCCCGGGGTCGAAACAGCCGGGGTCTATCAGTCCGACGCCCCGACGCATCGCGTGCACTTCTATCGCGTGGCGGACGGGTCGACGACCGCCTGTGCCCGGGAGATCGGACAGCCGATCCCGTTCGAGAGAATCCGGAAGCACCTGGACGTCAACGGCCTGCTTATCAACATGTCCTCGGGTTCCGACCTGAGCCTGGAGACGCTCGATGAAATCCGGATGGCGGTGCGCGCCAAAGGCGTTCCGATCCATCTCGATTTCCACAATCTTGCACGGGGCGTAAATGATCGCTACGAGCGGGTGCTGCGGCCGGTCCCGGAGTGGAGACGCTGGGCCTTCATGGTGGACACCGTGCAGGGGAGCGAAGAGGAGATCAACGTCCTGCATCCTGACACGCAGACCGAGGAGGCGCTGGTGGGGCATCTGTTCACGCTCTGCGTGAAGAGGCTGCTCGTCACCCGTGGGGCACGGGGCGCGACGATCTACCGGAACGAGCGGAAGCACACCCTCCGGGAAGACATCCCCGCCGCGGCCGTGTCCATGGAGCGAGACCCCGTGGGCGCGGGAGACGTCTTTGCGGCGGCGTTCGTGTCCTCGCTGCTCCGGTCCGACGACGAGCTCGCGGCGGCCAGGGCCGCTGTGGCCGCAGCCGGTGACTATGCCGCCCGCGTTGCGGGCGTCGAACAGAACAACATGACGGCCGCACCATGACGCTCGCGCTGGAAATAGAGGAGTTCTTTGCGACCCCGTCGGACGCGCTGAATCGCCACCGCGCACTGCAGGCATTCAACGAGTTCAAGTTCTTCCTGAACAGGGGAGAGATCCGGGCCGCCGATCGCGTCGGAGACACGTGGCAGGTGCATGTGTGGGTGAAGAAGGGGATTCTGCTCGGGATGCGACTCGGGACGCCTGCGGAAGTTACCCTGAACGCACAGGTCCGCTACATCGAGACCACCACGTTCCCGCTCCGCCATCTTTCCGTGGATGACGGCGTGATGGTCCCGGCGGGCGGATCGGCAATCCGCGACGGCGCGTTCGTCGGCCGTGGCGTTCAATGCTCTCCGCCGATGACCATCGAAGCCGGCGCGTACGTTGATGCGGGCACGAGCGTGGGCTCGCACTCGTTGGTCGGAAGCTGCACGCAGGTCAGCAAGAACGTGCATATCGGTCCTGGAACGCTGATTGAGGGTATGCTTGAACCGATTGACGCGCTTCCGGTCATCATTGAAGAGGATGTGTACCTCGCGGGGGCGTCCTGGGTACAGGGGAGCGTGATCATCCGCCATGGCGCAGTGATCGGACCTGGCGTGATGCTTTCGGGGGGAGCCACGGTCTACGACGCCGCTTGCCAGACGACGTATTCTCCGCCGGGCGATGGGCCCCTGGTGATACCGCCGAATGCTGTCGTCGTGCAAGGCCAACGTCAGGTCGGGCAGTCGCATGCTGCGGCCGCCGGCGTCACCCAGACAGTCCCCGTCATCGTGCAGTACCGTGAGCCGGGGCGAGCGGCGTCGGCAGTCCTGAAGGATGTCATGCGATGACGCTCCAGCGCCTCCTTGTGGTTGGAAGCAACGGTTTGCTGGGGCAGAAGGTCGTCGAGCTCTTCGTGCGCGGCTCGTCCGCCGAAATCACGGCCTCCTCCGTCGAGCCCGCGCCTGTGCGCACCCTGCATTCAGTCACGTACCGTCAGGCGGACATCACGTCGAAGAAGGATGTCAGGGCGCTGGTGTCGGCCGTCGAGCCGTCGGTGATCATCAATTGCGCCGCGATGACGAACGTCGATGCGTGCGAGACCGAGCGCGAGCTTGCGTGGAGGATCAACGTCTCCGGAGTCGAGCATCTGGCCGACGCCGCAAAGCGTGCGAACGCTGCGCTGGTTCACATTTCCACCGATTACGTCTTCGACGGGAAGCACGGTCCGTACTCCGAAGATGACCGGCCCGAGCCGCTGAGCTATTACGGAAAGACGAAGCTCGCGAGCGAGAATGTCCTGCGGGCGTCGGACATCACCTGCCTCATCCTCCGGACGATGGTCCTGTACGGGTACGCGGAGGGTGTCAAGGCCAATTTCGCGCTCTGGCTTATCGAAAGTTTGCAGAAGAAGAGTCCCGTTAACATCGTGGACGACCAGATCGGAAATCCGACGCTGGTGGACGATCTGGCCTATGCGATCATGCGCGCGCTCGAGCTGCAGAAGTGGGGCCTCTATCATGTGGCGGGGCGTGACATCCTCAGCCGGTATGATTTTGCGGTCGCACTGGCCGGTGTGTTCGGCCTGGATCCCGGGCTGATCACCCCCATCAAAACCGAGCATCTGAAGCAGCCGGCGCCCCGGCCCCTGCAGTCCGGCCTGGTCACGCTCAAGGCCGAAACGGAGATCGGCTACCGCCCGTCCACTGTCGAAGAAGGGCTGCAGATCGTCCGCAGTCAACTGTTCAGGAGCGCGCGCCGCCCGGCGGGCGATAGGGCTCCGGCCAGCGTGCAGGGGCAACAACGACCGAACGAAGGGCGTCCCGGGAAGCGTCCGTCATGAACATCAGACACGACCATGCTTGATCTCAAGTTTATCAGGGAACAGCCCGACGTTGTGCGGGCGGGAGTAGCGCGCAAGGGAGAGGATCCGGCACGCGTCGATGACGTCATTGCGCTTGACGGCCGCCGCCGCGAGCTCGTCCAGCGGACCGAATCGCTGAAGAGCCGGAAGAACACCGTGTCGGCCGACGTGGCGAAGTTGAAGGCCGCGCGCGAGAACGCCGACGCGCTCATCACCGAGATGCGGGCGGTCGCGGACGAGATCAAGTCGCTGGACGACCAGCTCCGGACCGTCGAGGAGCAGCTGCGGGGGGCGCTCCTGCTGATCCCAAACATCCCGCATGCCGACGTTCCCGATGGGAGAACCCCGGCCGACAACAAGGTCATTGCCGAATGGGGGAACGATCCGGTGATCGACTTCACACCGAAGCCGCATTGGGAGCTTCTCGAGAAACTGCAGCTTGTCGACTTCGCGCGGGGAACCAAAGTAACAGGAGCCGGGTTCCCGGTCTATACGGGCCGCGGCGCAAGACTGGAACGCGCGCTGATCAATTTCTTCCTGGACACGGCGAGCGCCTCCGGCTATACCGAAATGTTTCCGCCGATCGTCGTGAACGAGGACAGCGTGAGAGGGACGGGGCAGCTGCCGGATAAGGAAGACCAGATGTACGTCGTGACGCGCGACAATCTGTATCTCGTTCCGACGGCCGAAGTGCCCGTGACCAATTTTCATCGCGACGAAATCCTCCGCGAAGAGGATCTGCCGGTGAAGATCTGCGCGTACACGCCGTGCTTCCGACGGGAAGCCGGATCGTACGGCAAGGACGTGCGGGGCCTCAACCGGGTGCATCAGTTCAACAAGGTGGAGCTGGTCAATCTCGTCCATCCCGGGACATCGTATCAGGAACTCGAGGCGATGCGCGGGCAGGCCGAACATGTGCTGCGGCAGCTGGGGCTCCGGTACCGCGTGCTGCTCATGTGCTCCGGTGATCTCGGCTTCACGCAGGCGAAGAAGTACGACCTCGAGGTATGGTCCATCGCGCAGCAGCGTTGGCTGGAAGTGTCGTCGGTCAGCAACTTCGAGGCATACCAGGCCCGCCGCATGAACATCCGCTTCCGTCCCCGCGCCGGCGGCAAGCCTGAGATCGTCCATACGCTCAACGGTTCCGCCCTCGCGCTCCCGCGCACGATGGCTGCGCTTCTCGAGGCATACCAGACGCCAGAGGGGAAAGTCCTGATCCCAAAGGTCCTTCATCGCTACACCGGTTTCGAAGTTCTGGGCTGAGCCGCATGAAACCGCTGTTCCGTCTCCTGCCGTACCTTGCGCGGTACCGCCGCACCGTCATTCTCGGCATTCTGACGGTCGTGGCCAGCAACCTGTTCACGGTGGGACAGCCCCTGGTGGTCGGCCGCGCGATCGACACGCTCAAGACCGGCCTCGAAACGCACTCCCTCGCGGCGGGCGATCTCCTGCTCTACGCCCTGCTCGTCGTGGGGCTCTCGCTCGTGGCGGGCGTCTTCACGTTCCTGACCCGCCAGACCATCATTGTCATGTCGCGCAAGATCGAGTTCGACCTGCGCAACGACTTCCTCGCCCATCTCCAGCGCCTCCCGCTCTCGTTCTACCAGAACACGCCGACCGGGGACCTCATGGCGCACGCAACGAACGACATCGGTGCCGTGCGGAACACGCTGGGGCCCGGCGTCATGTATCCCACCGATACACTGATGACGTTCACGATGGTCCTCGCGATCATGTTCACCACGGACTGGCAGCTGACGCTGCTTGCGCTGGTGCCGATGCCCTTTGTTTCGTTCGCGGTCTACCGTCTGGGGAAGCTGGTGCACAAGAAGTTTGAGGAGCGGCAGGCGAAGTATTCGGAATTGACCACGCGGGCGCAGGAGAACCTCTCGGGGATCCGCGTCGTGCGGGCGTATGTGCGGGAAAGCTTCGAAATCCTCCGCTTCCGGACGCTGAGTCGGGACTATCTCGAGAAGAACCTCGTCCTTGCGCGCGTGCAGTCCATCATGTGGCCGCTGATGTTCATGCTGGTGGGCTTCTCGCTGGTCATCACCCTGTACGTCGGAGGCCTCAGGGTCATCGACGGCCGGATGACCATCGGAACGCTGACCGCGTTCTTCGGATACCTCGTGATGCTCATCTGGCCGATGATCGCGTTCGGGTGGGTGATCAATCTGCTCCAGCAGGGCGCCGCCTCGATGGGACGGCTGGCGAAAATCCTCGATACGGTGCCCGAGATCGCGGACGGCCCGAGCACGGACACTGCCATCGCGACGCTGCGCGGCGACATCGAGTTCCGGGACGTCACGTTCACCCACAAGGGGGCGAATCGTCCGACGCTCTCCGGGGTCAACCTGCGAATTCCCTCCGGGACGTCGCTTGCGATCGTCGGCTACACGGGCTCAGGGAAGAGCACGATGGTCAACCTGATCCCGCGGCTGTACGACGTCACCTCCGGAGCGGTGCTGATCGACGGGCGAGATGTCCGTACGATCCCGCTTGCGGTGCTGCGGCAGCACATCGGATGCGTCCCGCAGGAGACGTTCCTCTTCTCTCAGACGCTTGCTCAGAACATCGCGTACGGGCGCGACAGCGTTCCGCATAACGAAATGCTGGAATCGGCACACATCTCGAGGATTGCGCGCGATGTTGAGGAGTTTCCGTCAGGCTACGATACGATGCTGGGGGAGCGCGGCATCACTCTCTCGGGCGGACAGAAGCAGCGCACCAGCCTCGCGCGGGCCCTCATGCGGAAGCCGAGCATCCTGATCCTGGACGACGCGCTCTCGGCGGTGGACACCGTGACCGAGGAGGAGATCCTCTCCGGGCTCAGGGTTGTGATGAAGGAGCGGACCAGCATCCTGATCAGCCACCGCATTTCCACCGTGAAGGATGCCGACCAGATCGTCGTGCTGCATGACGGGAAGATCGCAGAGCGCGGCAACCACGATGAGCTCGTGGAGCACGGGGGGATCTATGCGGATCTCTTCCGGAAACAGCAGCTCGAAGAGGAGCTGGAGCACCTGTAGGCGCTCCGGACCGGACCATGCACGAAGAAGAAGTCCTCGGCAAAGCGTACGACGGGGCGCTCATGCGGCGCCTGCTGACGTACCTCCGGCCCTACCGGTGGCACGTGGCGCTCGGCGTTCTCCTGAGCGTTCTCGTATCCGCCATGGAGGCGGTTCGCCCGTACTTCACGAAGGTGGCCGTGGACGAGAACATCGCGAACGGCGACACCCACGGGCCTGTTCACCACCGCCGTCTATTTTCTGGCCATCCTGATTGCGCGCGGCGTTCTGCAGTACTTCAACGCCTATCTCACACAGTGGATCGGCCAGCAAACGATCTTCGACCTGCGGATGCAGGTGTTCGAGCACCTGCAGCGCCTGAGCACGAAGTTCTTCGACCGGAACCCCATCGGGCGGCTGATCACCCGCGTGACGAGCGATGTCGAGGTCCTGAACGAGATGTTCTCCTCGGGGATCGTGATGGTGTTCAGCGACGTCTTCACGATCATCGGAATCCTGTGGTTCATGTTCTCCATGAACTGGACGCTGGCGGTCGTCTCCCTGAGCGTGCTGCCGCTGCTGTTCTACGGGACCTTCCTGTTCCGCAGGCATGCGCGCGACGCGTACCGGGAGGTGCGCCTCCAGGTCGCCCGGATCAACACGTTCATGCAGGAGCACATCACCGGGATGACGGTGGACCAGCTGTTCAACAAGGAACAGGAGGCCTACCGGCGGTTCAGCGGGATCAACGGGGCGCACCGGGACGCGAACATCCGGTCCATCTTCTACTATGCGCTCTTCTATCCCGGGGTGGAGCTGATCGGCGCGATCGCCGTGGGGCTGATCCTCTGGTATGCGGGCGTGGGGGCGCTGGAGGGGACGGTGACGATCGGGACGGTGATGGCCTTTTTCCAGTTCAACGAAATGTTCTGGCGTCCGATCCGCGACCTGTCCGAAAAGTACAACATCATGCAGACGGCGATGGCGTCGTCCGAGCGGGTCTTCAAGCTGCTGGACGACACCACGCTCGTGCGGGATCCCGAAAACCCCGTCCCGCTGGGGGATGTGAAGGGGGATATCGAGTTCCGGAACGTGTGGTTCTCGTACAACACGACGGCGAACGGCGAGGAACCGGCCCAGTGGGTGCTGAGGGACGTCTCGTTCACGATCAAGGCGGGGGAGGCTGTCGCGATCGTCGGGCACACCGGCGCGGGGAAGACGACCATCATCAGCCTGCTCACCCGCTTCTACGATATCCAGCGGGGCGAGATCCTCATTGACGGCGTGAACATCGCGCATGTCCGTCAGGCCGATCTCCGCCGGCAGATGGCGGTCGTGCTGCAGGACGTCTTCCTGTTCTCGGGCGACATCACCGGGAACATCGCGCTCGGGGACGAACATATTTCCGACGACCGCGTCCGCGCCGCCTCGCGCGTGGTGGGCGCCAACGTGTTCATCGAAAAGCTGCACGGCGGATATCAGGCGGAAGTCAAGGAGCGGGGAGCGACGCTCTCCGTGGGCCAGAAGCAGCTCATCTCGTTCGCTCGCGCGCTCGCGTATCATCCGAAGATCCTGATCCTGGACGAAGCGACCTCAAGCGTGGACACCGAGACCGAGCTGCTCATCCAGGGAGCGATCAGGAAGTTGCTCCGCGGCCACACGTCCATCGTGATCGCCCATCGCCTGTCCACCATCCAGTCGGCCTCGAAGATCATCGTGATGCACAAGGGGGAGATCCGGGAGATGGGGACGCATCAGGAGCTCCTCGGGCGGGGCGGAATCTACTCGAAGCTCTACCAGCTGCAGTACAAAGATCAGGAACAGGCAGTGCCTGGCGTGCCGCGCTGACCCCGTGTTCCATGTCGCGATCCGGCGGCCTGCCTTGCAACTCCCGGGTCGATTGCGTAGCATGCCTGTACCCCCTGCCGAGTGTGAATTCAACGCGGAGATCGTGCGATGACCTCACGAGTCCCGAGTGCCTCCAAGTTCATGACCCTCGAGCGCCACATTCTGGAGGGCGGCCGCATGCACCCTCACTCTACGGGGCAATTCTCCGGGCTGCTGCACGACCTCTCCCTTGCGGCGAAGCTTGTCTGGCGCGAAGTGACCAAGGCCGGCCTGGTGAACATCCTCGGGGCGACGGACCGCATGAACATCAGCGGCGACATCGTCAAGAAGCTGGACGAGTTTGCCGACCAGACGATCTTCCGGATGATGGACCACGGCGGCCACCTGTGTGTTATGGCCTCCGAGGAGAACGAAGACCTGCTGCACATCCCCGAAGATTATCCGCACGGCAAGTACGTGCTTCTGTACGATCCGCTGGACGGGTCGGGGAACATCGACGCGAACGTCACGATCGGATCGATCTTCTCGATCTATCAACGCGCCTCGCTCTCGGGCAAGGGGACGATGGAAGACGTGCTGCAGCCGGGGATCAGACAGGTGGGCGCGGGATACGTGCTGTTCGGGTCGAGCATGATGTTCGTCTATTCGACCGGTCACGGCGTGCACGGGTTCACGCTCGATCCAAGCGTGGGCGAATTCCTCCTGTCGCACGAGAACATCAGAATCCCGAAGCGCGGGAGCATCTATAGCGCGAACGAAGGGAACTTCAACCGCTGGAGCCCGGCGGTGCAACGGTACGTTCGGCACCTGAAAGAGGAATCCCCCGCGGACGGGCGCCCGTACGCGCAACGGTATGTCGGGTCGCTGGTGGCCGACGTTCACCGGACGTTGCTGTACGGCGGAATCTATTTCTATCCCGGGGACACGAAGAACCCTGACGGAAAGCTGCGGCTTGTGTACGAATGCAATCCGCTGTCGTATCTCGTCGAGCAGGCGGGAGGGGCAGCCTCGGATGGGCGTATCAGGATCATGGAGAAGACGCCGCTCACGCTGCATGAGCGCACGCCGATATTCATCGGGAGCGCTGAGGATGTGGAGGGGGCGGTGAAGTTTCTCGCGTGAGCGGGAGAGAACCATGAGCCGGGTGCACCACCTGGCCGAAGGGTCATCAGGTCGGGACGTCACCAGGCCAGTGTGCGGGCAGGCAAGAGAGGTGCGGCACACACACAACCCCCGCCGGAATGCCGGCGGGGGTTGTGTGTGTCCGGCGGCACGCGAAGGTCAGTACAGGCGCGACAGTTTTGCCTGGGCCTTCGGCACGAGCGGGCTGGTGGGATATGACGACACGACCGCGTTGAACGCGTCGCGGGCGGCATCGCGGTTGCCGAGCGCCAGCTGCGAGTTGCCGATCATGTACTGGGCATACGGCTTCTTCCCTGACGACGCGTACTCCAGCACGCGGCCGAACTGGCGGGTCGCTTCGCTGTAGTTTTTCAACGCGTAGTACGATTCGCCAATCCAGTACGTGCAGTTGTCCGCGAGCTCCGTCCGGGGATTCGCCTGCAGGATGGCCTCGAACTGCTGGATGGCTGGCTGATAATTCCGCTTCATGTATTGATCCAGCGCTTCCGCGTAGGCCGCCTTGAGATCGGACGATGGGTTGACATATGCGACTGCAGGCGTCGCGGGTGCAGGACCCTGTCCTGCGCGCAGCTTCGTTTCGAGCTCGGCAATCCGCCCGCGCATGGTCCTGTTCTCGACGGTCAGCGCATCCACCTGCCCCTGGAGCATCAGGTTCGCCTTCATCAGGCTGTCGGCCTTGTAGGACAGGGCGGCAGTGGAGGGGTCGGCCGTCGTCGGAGGGAGCACCGGCGCGGGAGAAATCACGGGCGCGTCTGATGGCGGCGGAGTGGAGGTCGTCTCCCACTGCTCGTCTTCGAAGGCCTCTTCCGTCGGTCCGCATCCGGTCACACAGACTGCTGCGCCGAGCAGGAAGACCGCGGCCAGCATCGGCACCGTGGAGCGCCCTGCGTCGGGGGAGAGAGTGACCATTGTCGCACTCCTTGTGAGCGTTTGTGATGAGCCAATGTATCGAACCATGCTCCGAATGTCAAGGGAACGCGGCCCCGGAGCGGTGCGCAGCCGGCGCGAGCGGAGGTTTGTCATTCAGAGGGTGAAGTGGTATATTTATTTTCTATGGACATGCACAGATTGCGGATCGCGCTTGTCGCTGGCGTGACGGCGATGATGATCGGTGGGTGCGGGAGCGGTCAGGCGGTTGCACCGCAGTCTCCCGCTGACGCCGAGCGCACGCGGGCGCAGCAGGAGGCGATGTCGGAGGCGGCCCTCGGGCACCTCGTCGACGGATCGGTCTACGAACTTCAGGGCGACTGTGCGCGCGCGGTCCTGGAGTATCAGGACGCTCTCCGGTACGCCACCGACCCTGCCATCTATTTTGCGCTCGCGAAGTGCTACACCGCTCTCGGCAAGTACTCGCTCGCAATCGGAGCAGGCCGCGAAGCGGTGGACCGCGCGCCCGACCGCCTCGAGTACCGGCGGATCCTCGCGCAGGCGCAGGTCGCGGCGCTCGACATCGACGGCGCGATCGCCCAGTATCACGAGATCGTCACACGAGACTCGAGCGCGGCGGACGCATGGTTCGCCCTTGCGCGGCTCTACCAGGCCCGCAAACCCCTGCAGGCGCTCGAGATCTACGAGGAGATTCTCCATCGGTTCGGACCGGAATGGGAGGTCCTCCTCCAGATCGCCGAGCTCCGGTCACGCATGGGCCAGCATGAGCAGGCGGCCGAAGCCCTGGCGGAACTGTCCGGCCTCGATCCAGCAAACCAGTCCCTCCGCAAGAGCCTCGCGCAGGCATATGTCCGCGCCGGACAGCTCGACTCCGCGTACGCGCTGTATACGGAGTTGCTCGAGCGCGATCCGGGCAACCTGGAGTACACGACGGAACGCGCCGGTGTCCTGCTCCTGCAGCACGACTACGTGGGCGCATCCCACGCGTTCGACGACGTGCTGTCGCGCGACAGCGTCACCGTCGACCTCAAGGTGCATATCGGTGAGCTGTATTTTGCGCACCTGGACAAGGATTCCACGCTCGTGCCCGTGACGCGTTCGCTCTTCGAGCGGATCCGGGAGAAGCACCCCGACGATTGGCGGGCGTATTTCTATCTTGGCGCGATCGGGTCGATGTCCGGCCAAGACAGCACCGCGGTCAGCAATTTCAGGCGCGTCACCGAGCTGGCGGCATGGAACGCCGACGCCTGGGTCTACCTGTCGACCGCGTATCTCGGGAAGAACAAGTTCGACGAAGCGGTCCGCGTGCTGGAACCGGCCGTGAAGGCGGTGCCCGACGACTTCCGGGTGAACTTCTTCCTGGGGGTTGCCTACAACCGGCTGAACAGGCAGACCGACGCCGTGCGCGTGCTGGAACGGGCCAGGAGTATCGATCCGACGAACGTCGATGCTGCCGCGCAGCTTGCCATGGTGTACGACGGCCTCAAGATGTATGAGGAATCTGACAGTCTCTACGAGATCGCGCTGCGGCTCCGCCCCGACTACCCGCTGGTGCTGAACAACTTCGCCTACAGTCTGGCCGTGCGCGACATGCAGCTCGAGCGGGCCCTCGGGATGTCCCAGAAGGCCGTGGGCATCGAACCGGAGAACTGCGTCATATCTGGACACGATCGGCTGGGTCTATTTCCGCCTCGGCCGCTATCCCGAGGCAGAGGAGAACATTGCCCGCGCGCTGGCAAAGGGCGAGGCGAACGCCGAGGTGCTGGAGCATATGGGGGATGTGCAGTACAAGTTGAACCGGCCTGACCAGGCCATGGACTACTGGCGCCGTGCGCTCGAGCTGACCCCCGAGAACGCGACGCTCAAAGAGAAGGTGTCGCGCGGAACACTATGACCTGGCGGATGGCGTTGCGGGCGGCATGGCTGGCGCTGCCACTCCTGGTGGCTGCCTGCGGCACAACCCGCGAGGGGCTCGTCCTCGATACCGGGCGCGTGCCCGCCGATGAACTGATCGAGCGTGTCCGCGAAGCATCGGACAGGGTGCGGACGATTGCCGGCTCCGGGACGCTGGTCTTTGATAGCCCGCGGGTGAGCGGCTCGGCGGAGTTTACGCTCGCGCTGCACAAGCCCGACTCCCTTCTCGTCAGGCTGGAGGGGCCGTTCGGGATGGACGTGGGGTTGCTGTTCATGGACGGCGAAAGCTACGTCGTGTACAACAGCATGGAGAACGAAGTGATTGTCGGGGCGTCCGACAGCGCCGCCTTGCGCGCGCTGATCCCGGTTCCTCTCTCCGCAGCCCAGATCGTCGATGCGTTCTCCGGACGGTATCCGATCGATCCTGGCGCGCGCGTTCTCCGGTACGGCATCGACGAAGACCGCTTTCTCCTGACGGCGCTGTGCGGAACGGACACCTGCCGGTACTGGGTCGATCCCGAGGCGCTCGCTGTGACGTCATACCGGCGCACGGGGCCCGACGGCCGCGTGCTCCTCGAAGGGGAGCTGACGAGGTTGACGACTATCGACGACATCCAGCTTCCGCGCAGCATTGTCCTGCGTGCACCGTCGCGCCGATCCACCCTGCGCATCCTCTTTGCGGACCTTGATGTCAACGGGGACGCGCCCGACTTCTCCTACACGGTCCCGGCGAACGCGCGCCGCGGAACCCGCCCGCGTCCATGAAGCCCGCGCTGATACTGCTGCTGTCGGCACTGGTTGTCCTGCCGGGCACGGCGGGCGATCAGGACAACGACGACGAGATCAAGAAGCGCCAGGCCGAGCTGGAAACGCTCCGGGACCAGATCAAGACGTACGAAGAGCGCATCGCCCGACAGACAAAGACCGAGTCCACGACCCTGGAGCTGCTTGACTCGTACGATAAGAAGGGGACGCTGCTCCGGCGGTTGCTGTCCCAGCTCCGGCGCGAGGAGGGGGAGCTGCAGAAGACTATCGGGACGACGCGCGAGGAGCTGGAGTCCCTCGGGACGGAGCTGCAGTTCCTGCGCGACCACTACGCCCGCTACGTCGTGTCGGTGTACGCCGGCGGCCCGGAGCGCGACATCGAGCTGCTGCTCGCCTCACGCTCCCTGAACCAGGCGTCGATCAGGAACGAGTATCTGAAGCGCTTCACCGCGCAGCGCAAGGCCGATGTAGGACGCATCCTTGCCAAGCGGAGCGAGATCGAGGAAGTCGAGGCACGCGCGCAGCAGGAACTGACCGAGGAGCGGCGGTTGATCGCGGAAAAGGGGGCAGAGGAAGAGCGGCTTGCGTCCCTTGCGGAGGACCGCCGGACCCTTCTGAACCGCATCCGGCGCGACAAATCGCAGCTGCAGCGCGAGATCGAGCGGAAGAACCGCGCCGCCCGCGACCTGGAGGACATGATCACCCGGCTGATCGAGAGCGAACGTGCGCGCGAAGAGCGGGCGCTGGGGGAAGCGAAGACGCCTCCTCCCATCCCTCCCGGCACAGGGTTCGACGCGCGCAAAGGCAGGTTGCGATGGCCGGTGAGTGAAGGAAGAATCGTGGCGCGCTTCGGGAATCAACGGCACCCGACGTTGAAGACCGTCACGCAGAACACAGGGATCGACATCGCGGTCAGGTCCGGCTCCCCCGTGATGTCCGTCGCACGCGGGGAGGTGGCGACAATCTGGTGGCTCCCCTCGTTCGGCAACCTCGTCATCCTCAATCATTATGGCGGTTACCGCACAGTCTACTCCCACCTCGCGGAAATTCATGTGGCGGAAGGCCAGGAAGTCGCCGAGGGTGAGGTGATCGGCGAGAGCGGCGAGTCGGTGGACGGCCCGCGCCTCCACTTCGAGATCTGGAAGGGGAAAGAGAAACAGAACCCCGAAACATGGCTGAGCGATCGATGACGCCCTCCTGGAAAGCGGTCGCCCTCCCGGCGCTTGTGGCCGTGGCTGCGGGACTGCTTCTCGTCGCAAGCCTGCCCGCGCTCGAAGACGGCGTGACGCGCGGGAAGTACGCGGTGCGCGGTCCGATCCCCGCGGACACCAACATCGTTCTCGTGTACATCGACGATCAGGCCGTCCAGACACTCGGCTGGCCGGTCCGGCGGAACTTCTACGCTCTCATGGTCACCGTGCTGCGCGAGCTGAAGGTTCGCGCGATCGGACTTGAGCCGGTATTCGAGGCCCGCCAGCCTGAGTATCTGGAGTACGATGACCTCCTTGCGACCGTCAGCGCATCGGCCGGCAATGTCGTCGCGACCTCATACTTCGACAGGGTGTCGATGGAAGGGGCCGGGCTCGAGGCGGACAGCGTCGGCGGCGGCAGGATGCAGGCCAACGTCCGGCTCGTAGCGATGCGGGGGAAAGGGTATCATGGACCGTTCGAGGCTCTGCGCAGGTCCGTCGCTGGCGTGGGTCACGTCAACTTCACAGAACGCGGCGACGTTCCGGTGTTCATTCAGACAGGGCTCGACCTGGAGCCGTCGTTCGGCCTCGAGATGCTGAGGGTTGCGAGCGGCGGGCAGGTGAAGTTTCTTGGGGCGGGGGAGGATGGCCGTCCCGGGATCGATGATGGCCGCGTCATCGTGAGCGGGAACTCCGGCGATCGTGCGTTTGACGCGCCGGGCGGGATCGTGCGGCTCTCCTATCCGGGGCCCCTGACGTCGTTCACGCGATATCCCTTTCTCGAGGTCCTCAGGTCCTACGACGCCCTCCGGGCGGACAGGGAACCGCTCCTTCCCGTCGCACGCCTGAAGGACAAGATCGTCCTGGTCGGCCTCCTGGCCGAGGGGCGCGGGCAGTTCTTTCCCACTCCGGTTGATCCGCGAATGCCATCGCTGGCCGTGCACGCGTCGTTCGTCGACAACGCGCTGAACGGACGGCTTCCCACGCCGATACCATTCTGGCTGCTCGCGCTCGCGTTGCTTGCGTTTGCCGTCATCTGCATGCTGGCCGCGACCCGGTGTCTTCCGTTGCCTGGCGTCGGACTGATCGCTCTTGCGCTCCTCGCCTGGGCGGGGCTGTCGCAGGCTCTCTTTGCGGCTGGCTCGACCGTCCTGCCGGTGGTCCCGGCCGTGGTGATTGCCGTCGCGGCCGGCGGGTGGATGCTCGCGCGGGGTCACAGGGAAACCAGGACGACGGTGGCGGCGTTGACAGAAGAGAAGGGCCGGATCCTCGAACAGTTGCGAGATCGCGAGGCGAGAGTCGCAATGCTCGAGCGCGAGCTGGCGGGGGCGGAGAGGGCCGGGGCCGCGGAGCGCACCAGAGAATTGCTTGAGGAAATCAGGGCGTACAAGTCCGAGATCCGGACACTTGCCTCGCGCGCCGATGATATGGAGCCGTACGCCGCCGGCCCTTCCGTGGCAGCCGGCGCTCCTGCCGTCTTCGAAGGGATGGTGTACGCGCAGCATGGAGCGTTGCGGCAGGTCGTTGAGTTTGTCGCCAAGATCGCGGATAGTACGGCACCCGTCTTGATCCTTGGTGAGAGCGGTACAGGGAAGGAAATGGTCGCCAGGGCGATCCACGCGCGGAGCGGCAGGAAGTCCGGCCCGTTCGTCGCGGTCAACTGCGGTGCACTCTCGGAGGGGCTTCTGGAGAGCGAGCTCTTCGGGCACGAAAGAGGAGCCTTCACGGGTGCGGTCAAGGACCGGATGGGGCGATTTGAGCTGGCCCATCAGGGCACCATCCTTCTCGACGAGATCGGGGAGACAACCGACGGATTCCAGGTGAAGCTGTTGCGCGTCCTGCAGCGCGGCGAGTTCGAGCGCGTCGGCGGAGCGCAGACGCTGCACGCCGACGTTCGCGTCGTCGCCGCGACGAATCGGAACCTCAAGGAGCTCATCCGCACGGGGGGATTCCGGGAGGATCTCTTCTACCGGCTGAACGTCCTCACGGTGGAGATCGCTCCCCTGCGGGAGCGGAGAGAGGACATCCCGTTGCTTGTGCAGCACTTCCTCCGGAGCGAGGGCGAAGGGTTGAGCATCTCGCGGAACGTCATGGAAGCGCTCGAAGCATACAGCTGGCCCGGGAACATCCGCGAGCTCGAGAGCGCAATCCGGCGGGCCGCGCTGCTTGCGCGCGCGGATCAGCGGTCGATGATCAGCGTGAAGGATCTCACGGACGACGTCGCCGCCGCCGTTCGGGGAAGGGTCCCTCTCGAAGAGCAGATCCTCACGAGCCTGCGCGAGAAGGAGTTTTCGCGCAGCGCCATCACGGACACGGCGACGGAGGTCGGCGGACTCAACCGGGGCACCGTCGCGGAGTATCTCCGCGGCGAAGCAATCCGTGCGTTTGTTGAACACCGGTTCGATGTGGAGAAGGCCGTCCGTGCGGTGTCGCTCTCGGCCGAGGTGAAGGTCAACGACCGCGTCAGGAAGCGGCTGATCGACTACCTGGCGAACCTGGTCGAGGCGCTCGATCGGGGTCGTCCCTGGAACGAGGTGCGTGAGGGATTGAAACCGAAGATGAAGAATCTCCCGCAGCGGTATCACCAGTATCTTGAAGAGGCTGCAGAGGCGTATTTTCGAGGGCTCTGGCAGCTGCCCGCAGAGCCTTCTGGTGGTCCCGGGGGCGCCCTCTGAAACACGGTAAACCTTTCCATGTCGCGGCGTGTCCAATATGATAGTGGGAATGAAGAGTCAAGTTTTTCGACATTTCTCCAGAGGCTTCTGACCATGCGTACAACCATCTCTTTTCCTGAGCGCGCTCGTCCTGATTCTTGTCGTTTCCACACGTTGCGGATGCGCAGCCTTCCGGTCCGCCCGCGCAATCCGATAGCGCGCGGATTGAGCAGACGATTGCCGACATGAAAGCGAAGGTGAAGATTTCCGACGCTCAGGCGGCAAGGATCCGCCCCATTCTCCAGGAAAACATGGCTGCCATGCAGAGGGACCGGGCTGCGGGTCAGATGAACCGCGAGGCAGCCCGGGAGCGGATGCTCGGCCATGGACGAGAAGATCAAAGCGGTGCTGACCGCCGAGCAGTTGCCGTTGTACGACACATACCGCGAGGAGCGGCGCCAGATGATGCGAAACCGGATGCGTGACATGCAGGAGAGACCGCAGTGAAGCGAGCACTGATTGTCGCCGGCGCGAGTCATCGTTGTCGCGGTTGGGGCGTGGGTTGTCTTCGGGAGTGGGCGAAATGATGCTGAGCCGTCCTCGCCGGCCAGCCAGCTGCAGCGGGAGGCGAAGCTCGTTCGGGGGGATCTCGAGCTGACCGTCTCTGCCGACGGCGTCGTGCAGCCGATCAACAAGGTCGAAGTGAAATCAAAAGCGAGCGGCCAGATTCTGGAGCTGAACTTCGTCGAAGGGCAGGAGGTCACGAAAGACGAGCTGCTGATCGCCCTCGATCAGAAGACGGCGCTCAACGATTATGAGCAGGCGAAGGCGGATCTCGAGCTCGCTCAGGCGAATGTCGCCCAGCAGGAGAACAACTACCGGCGCTCCGGCGAGCTGTTCGAAAAGCACATGATCTCCCAGCAGGAGCTGGATCTGGCGAATGTCGAGTTCGTGCGGGCCAAGTCGTCGCTCGTCAAGGCCCGCGCGGCGCTGTCATCGGCCGACGAGCGCCTGCGCGACACGCGGATCCGCGCGCCCATTACGGGGATCATCCTCACGAAGAATGTGGAGATCGGGCAGATCATCGCTTCGGGTGTGTCGAACGTGGGTGGGGGATCGTTGCTTGCGACGCTTGCCGACATGACGCAGGTATACGTCGAGACGAACGTGGACGAAGTGGACATCGGCCGGGTTGCCGTAGGGCAGACCGCAAAGGTCGTGGCGGACGCATATCCGGACGATGCATTCACGGGCGAAGTGATCCGGATCGCGCCCCTCGGCAAAACTGCGCAGAATGTGACGGTGTTCAGCGTCATCATCCTGGTGAAGAACCGCGGCGGGCGGCTCAAGGCCGGGATGAGCGCGTCGGTGGACATCGAGATCTTCCGACGTCAGAATGTGCTCCTGGTCCCGAATGAAGCTCTCATCGATCCGAAAAGCGAGCAGGGGCGCGCGCTGATGGCCTCGCACTCGGCAGGAGATGGCGGTAGTGTCGATTCGGCCGGCGGGCCGCAGGCCCCACCCGCGGGCATGATGCCGGATCCGGGATCGTTCAGGGAGCGGATGCAGTCGATGTCGCCCGAGGAGCGCGCGAAGATGCGTGAGGAATTCCGGACACGGGTAGAGCAGATGTCGCCGGAAGAGCGTGAGCGCTTCCGCGCCATGCGCGGGGGTGGAGGAGGCGAGGGATGGAAGCCCCGGCCGCAGGTCGGGCCAGGCTCCACGGCTGGAGGAAGTGCGGCGCAGGCTCGTGATGGTCCGTGACTCGAGCGGGTTCTCCCCCAGAATGATCAGGGTCGGCGTCGCCAACTACGACTACAGCGAAGTGATGGAGGGCCTGCGCGAAGGCGACGAAATCCAGATCACGACAGTGTCGCGCGCGAAACAGGATGCCGAAGCTTTCAATGAACGCATGAGAAGCAGGCAGGGCATGGGAGGAGTTCGCGTCCGGTGAAAGCAGGAGAGAGCTTCGCCACCGCCTTCCGGGCCATCCTGGCGAACAAATTCCGGGCGCTCTTGACGATGCTGGGGATCATCATCGGCGTTGCCGCCGTGATCACGATGATAGGCATCGGGGAGGGAGCTCAGCGGGCCGTGGTGGAGCGCATTCAGTCGCTCGGGTCGAACCTCCTCTTCATTTCGCCCGGAGTGCACAGGGAAGGCGGTTCCCCCGTCACGCAGGCGGGTTCAAGCGTCCGCCTGAAAGTGAAGGATGCCGATGCCATCCGGGTGCAATCCGCGTACGTGGACGCGGTCGTCCCGGAGCTCTCCCGACAGGCCCAGGTGAAGTACGAGAGTCGGAACTGGGGCACCAGAATCATCGGTACCGTCCCGGAGTACGAATCCGTCCGCAGCTTCCGGGCCGTCCGCGGCAGGTTCTTCAGCCATTCGGAAGAGCGTGGGGTCGCGAAGGTCTGCCTCCTCGGGGCGACCGTCGCCGAAAGCCTCTTCCCCGCGGGCGACCCGCTCGGCTCGCAGATTCGTATCCAGGGACAGACCTTCACTGTCATCGGACTCCTGGAGAGCAAGGGGCAGAGCGGGTGGCAGAATCCGGACGACCAGATCATCGTTCCGCTCTCGACGGCCCAGCGCCGTCTCTTCGGTCTCGACTTTCTCTCCCAGATCACTGTTCGCGCGCCGAGTGACAAGATGATGGACCAGGCGTTCCTGGACATCGAGCGGATCCTCCGGAGGGAGCACCGGCTCCGCCCGGAGTGGGACAACGATTTCACCATCAGGAACCAGGCGGATATCATCCAGACGTTCCAGGAAACGCAGGAAACGTTCACGCTGCTGCTCGCCGGAATCGCCGCCGTGTCGCTGGTCGTCGGCGGCATCGGCATCATGAATATCATGCTGATTTCGGTCACCGAACGCACGCGTGAGATCGGGATCAGGAAGGCCGTAGGTGCACGGAAGCGGGACATCATGCTCCAGTTCCTGATCGAGTCCGTCGTGCTGAGCGTGGCCGGAGGAATTGTCGGCATCGGGGTCGGCATCGCCGCGTCGTTTGTGATCACCAGGTACGGCGAATGGAATCCGATTATTTCTCCGGACTCCATCGTGCTCAGCTTCCTCTTTGCCTCGTTCGTCGGGATCTTTTTCGGACTGTACCCCGCATGGAAGGCTGCGATGTCCGACACCATCGACGCTCTGCGCTATGAATAGTCCACCCGGCGCATCAGGCGCGATGCCCTCGCGGCAACCGGTCAGCGCGGTCATCATCACGATGAACGAGGCGGTGAACATCCAGCGCTGCCTCGACTCCGTCCGGTGGTGCGATGAGGTCGTTCTGGTCGACTCCGGTAGCTCGGACGCCACCGTCGAGATCGCACGGCGGCACGGGTGTCTCGTGTCGACTCGACCGTTTACCGGCTACGGTGACCAGAAGCAGTTCGCCGTCGACCAGGCGTCGCACGATTGGATCCTCAGCATCGATGCCGATGAAGTGATTACTCCCGGACTTCGCGATGAGCTGCTCGCGTTTCTGGGGACGGGGAGCATGGACGCCGCGGGCGTGGAGATTCCGCGCACGATGGTATTCCTCGGCCGGGAATTCAAGCGCGGCGCGGAACATGCATCCCCGCTCCTCAGGATGTTCCGGCGTTCGCTGGGTGGGTTCACGTCGGCCGCGGTTCACGAGCGGATCGATGTGCGGGGAAGGGTGACGCGCTGCGGCGGGGAGATGCTCCACTACAGCTATGTCTCGATCGAACAGTATCTTCAGAAGTTCAACGCGTACACAACGGCTGCCGCGCGAATGCAGCATGCTCAGGGCAAACGGGCCTCTGTGGCCTCGATCGTGCTGGCGTTTCCGCTCGGCTTCGTCAGGCAGTATTTCCTCAAGGGCAACTTCCTGAACGGCTATCCCGGGTTTCTCTGGGCGTTCCTCTCGGCTGTCTATCCGGTCGTGAAGTACGCGAAGCTCCGGGAACTCTCCCGCCCGTAAGTCCCCGCCCGGGGCCAGGTCTTCTCTACCGACAGTGTTCGGTCATCGGTCTCCGGCCTTCAGGCGACGGGGGTGCACTGTCACCTCTCTCGGGCATCCCTTCGCTTCCGCGGGGTTTCTTGGGCGTCCCGCACTTCGTCTGCAGCTTCCCGCAGTTCGCCAGGCCGGCGTGTGACCTCACGCGCAACGCAAAGGGGCCGTAACTCATGAGCCTGCAAAGGGTTTGCCGGGTCACCCCACCGGCGATCTTCTCTGGCACGGCCATTGAAAGAACTATGAGCGCTGGCGCGTTCGAATTCGAACTGCAGTCGCACATTCCAATCATCATTCAGTTTGCGGGGGAGACAGTCATGAAGAAGCGCGGAGAGCTGTGGACGCTGGCAGGTCTGGCCGTGATGGGCCTTCTGATTGCCGGTTGCTCTGACAACCAGACCGGGCCGGGGGACGGCGGTGCGGCACCGCTGGGGGTGACCACAGAAAAGCAGGCGATCGAGTATTACGCTGTAAGCGACGGGTTTGTCGCGAATGATGAAGAGACCTTCGCCGACCGCGACGTGACCGCTGTCGACGCCGGCTCGTTTGGAAAGATCGATGCCGCGGTGACGCCGATCCGGTTCGGCAGGGTCATCACGGGCATCACGAAGACAGTGGAGACCACGTTCGAGCCCGGCGACGAAGTCGCGATCGCCCATATCACGAAGGACATCACCGGCATCTTCAAGATCCTCGCTGTGACGGCGGAGAACGAAACGCTGATGGTGGAAAAACCGTTCAACGACGTGTCCGAGCGCAACGTGGTGTTCAAGCGCCTCGCACGCAATCCGAACCGATTCTGGCAGAACTGGATACCGGTCTCGTCGTCGCTCGTGAGAGGCGAGACGGTGCCCCCGAACAATTCCATCACGATCAAGCAGCTGGAGTTGATCACGGGCGACACCACGATCGTGATCACCGACCCGCTCGAGCATTACCTGTACTACGGCTGGATGGGGCAGCACCAGCTCCGCGCCAGCCTGAGGAAGTGCATGGTCCCGGAGCTGGTTGGCGGCCAGGAGGTGCGGATTCGCGTGACACTGGAGAGCACGTCGCCTGACACCGACTTCGTCGCGGTCCGATATGGCTTCAAGAACCTCAATTGGAAGAGGTTCCCGATGACAATGGTGGAGCAGCTGGAGAGCGGCGGCGTGTACACGCGTGTCTACGAAACGGTCCGGGATCATCCGCTCTTCATGCACTACCACCGCGGCTGGTTCAACCTTGGGATCGACGCGGTGACGCACGAAACCCTGTTCGACGATCAGGCTCCGTATTCCGCGAGCTGGTGGGGGGTCCCGTACAGGGTTTTCTAGTGTCGCCGCCGGTCCGCGCAACGACCCCGGGCTGGAATCCAGTCCGGGGTCGCGCATTGTCCGGCGCGGTTGAATATCATGCGGTGAATCTTGTATCTTGACAGCACAGGCGGACACATGAAGCGCGCGCGCGACATTCTATCGATCCTCACCATCGCTCTCCTCGCGGGATGCCAGCAGCCATCCGACATCGTGGTGGCCCCGGCGTCGGCCGACCAGGCCAGCGTGGAAATTGTCCCGGTCGTCGTTCCGGACACCGCCTCATCCGGCGCGTGGTCCGATTCGACTGCTCTCTTGCCGCAGGAACAGTCGCTGCGGGGCGGATCGTTCCTGCTGAATCGGGTGACCCACGATACCGGGACGGGCAGCGTCACATTCGCGCTTGCGCATGCCTTCTTTGCCGACAGCGCCGTGCAGATGTCGGGCAAGAACTGCGGGTTCAGCGGGCGCGATCTCGGGGCGATCGCCTTCGACGGGGGGCTGATGCTCCGGTACCCTCACGTGCTCCACGCCAGGACGAACCTGGGCATCGATACCGCCCTGGCCGGCGGCGTTGCCTATATCTCCAATGTGACCCGGACGTATGCGCCAAACCGCGAGTTCTCCTGGGTGCTCAATCCTGCGGGCAATCATTTCGTGACGGTGTCGGTCAGGACGCCTGACGACCTGGTGGTGCGTGCGCCGCTCGGAGGGACTCGTGTGTCCAGGAACCCAGGACCTCGAGCTGCGGTGGACAGGGGCGAACGGCAGGATGGACATCGTGATCAGCACCTATGAGCCGATGCGGCGCAAGAGCCGCCCGATTCTCACGCTGAATCCGCCTGCAAGCGCGGGGCGTGTTGTGCTTCCAGCGCGGCTGCTCTCGGGCCTGCCTGCTACGGCCCGGTTCTATATCATCACGTTCATCCTCTCGAATCGCACGGAATCGATCTCCGTGCCGCAGTATCCGGCGCGGGTGTTCGCCCGGGCGGCCGACGTCTACAATAGCTACGTCGAGATCCGGTGAGAGTAGCGGCAGCGATCATCCTGACGGGGTGTGTGATGGGAATCCGAGGGGAGGTCCTGAGCCAGTCGTTGTCCGACGCGCGCGCGGTCGGTGTGGGCGCGTACGCGCCGCTGGCCAGCGACAGCCGGGCCTTCTCGATCAACCCCGCGGGGCTTGCGGGAGTCCGCGACTGGGAGACCGCGTTCGGCACGTACATGACGACGTCCAGCCCGGACGCCGGTTTTGTCTTTCATGGATTGACGCTCGCCAAGCGCTTCGGCGACTTTTCCGCCGCCTTTCAGTACTCCCCGGGGACCTCGGTGCGGTTCGTCGTCCCCCCGACGCTGGTGATCGGCCAGTCTGACAATCCCTCCACGAACGACCAGACCATCGAGTACTCAGAACCATTTGCGCTCGGTCTGTCGTACCGGTTGAGTGATCGCATCGTGGTCGCGCTCGGTGGACGCAACCGGCGCGAGATCGTCGAAGATACGCGGTATGAGATCGTGCTGAATGACACCATGGCTATTCCGGTCATCTATCAGACGACGTCGGAGGCGCGCTACTGGAACGTCGATGCCGCGCTTGCGTGGACGCCGTCGGAGGCGATCTCTGTCTCGCTCCTCGGACGGAATGTCATCGCCTCGCTGGGCAGTGATCTCCCTGAGACCATCGACAGCCTCGCCCTGAGCACCAACGCCATCGGGGAGCTTGGGATTGCGATCCGCCCAGCACGGAAGATTGCGCTCGCGGCAGCAATCACCACCGACGTGACGGGGGGAGCAGGCGCGGAGTGGACGCCCGGTCTCGGCCTCGCGTTCCGCGGAGGGCTATACTTCGATGTCGACGCCGCGCCGTTCGTGAATGCCGTGGCTGTGGGAGTGGGTTGGTCGTACGAGTTTGTGGAGATCGGGGCCGGATATCTGCACTTCCTTGACCAGACCGGCAGGCAGGGCTCGACGGAGGGGACCACGTTCGATCCGTCCCGGATCTCGACCATTGACGTGAACCCATATTCAAGTGACCGGATCACGATCTCCGTGAAGGCCATGTTCGGGCAGATCCGTGAAAGCCTTGCCCGGATTGAGGGAGTGAAGGTGACCAGCGTGGTGTATCCGGCCTCGGCGGCGACGCTCGCCTTCAAGCCCGTAGGTACGGCCCGGATACGCAACGTCAGTGACCGGCAGATTCAGGCGAAGGCGTCGTTCTACGTCGAACGATACATGGATGAGCCGACTGAAACACTGCCTGTCACGCTGCAGCCCGGGCAGGTGGTGGACGTGCCGCTGACCGCGCTCTTCAACGACCAGGTCCGCCGCGTCTCAAGCCAGGCGCTCCGGGACGCAACGGTTACCGTGATTGCCACGCCGTCCGGAGAGCAGGATGACACATTCCAGACGCGCATCCTGATTCAAGGGAAGAATGCATGGGACGGCGACGTGCTCTCTCTCAGGTACTTCGTGACGCCGGACGATCCCGCTGTCATCAAGTACACGAGGGATGTGCTTGTTCAATCCCGTGATTCGCTGGCAAATGTGAACCGCTCGCTCGAGCAGTTCGTGAAGGCGCGCGTGCTGATCGATACGTTCGGCGGCGGGCTGACATATATCGGGGATCCGCGGCAGAGCGCAGACCAAGTACAGTATCCGTCGGAAACGCTCGCGCTGAGGAGCGGAGACTGCGACGACATGACGGTCTGCTTTGCGTCCCTGCTGACGAGCATCGGCATCCCGGTGGCGTTTGTGGATGTCATTCCGCCGGGACGGCCCGAGGAGAGCCACATCTATCTGCTCTTCGATACCGGCGTGGAGCCGAGGTTCGGATCCAGCATCGCCGACAATCCAAAACGCTATGTCATCCGCCCCACGCGGGAAGGGAAGGAGACCGTCTGGGTTCCGATCGAGACGACGGTCATTGCCGAAGGATTCAAGGAGGCGTGGGACCGCGGAGCACAGGAATATTATGAACACGTCGAGGTCGGCCTCGGGCTTGTGAAGGGCTGGGTCCGGATCGTGGACGTCTATTGAAGAGGGATCAGCCATGAAACGACTCGCGTGTCTTCCTTGCTTCCGCCTTCCTGACGGCGCAAGCCTCGGGCGAGGGTATCACCGTGCAGAGCGCCAGGGGGGAGGTCAGCGTGCGCCACGGCGTCACGGAATCCTGGACGCCCGTCGGAGCCGGCGATCTCCTGCGGCCGCACGACAGCATGAAGACCGGCGGGAGCGGCGCGGCCGTGCTCTCGGTGGCAATGGCGTCCGGCACGAAAACCATCACGCTTCCGTCTGAAGTCATCGTCGACATATCGGATATCCGGGACCTCTCGCAGGAGGAGCTGATGCTGAAGCTCACGATGGAGAAGGTGCGCGGATCGGGCTATCAATGGGACGAATTGGACCCCTCGATTCCGAATGCCGGCGTCATTCATGGAACGAACAAAGGGGCGGCTCGCGAGCTGACCGAAAACAAGCTCCGGACGGGGCGGATGCAGCTGAACGGTGCGCGCGTGCTGTTCGAGAACGGGTTCTTTTCCACATGTGTCCTGCGGTCGATGGAAGTCTTCCGGCTCTACCCGGATCTCAGCAAGTCGTTCGAGGACAGGCTCATGGTGGCCCGGGCGCTTGAGCAGGCGAAGTTGACCGGGGAGGCCCTCTCGGAATACGGCGCAATGGCGGGCTTTGAAGGCCTTACGGCGGAGCAGCAGGCGCTCGTCCGGGAGCAGATGCAGCGCTCTGCGCAAGTAGCGTTCGTGGGTTCGAACCCCCGGAAGGGCAGAAGCTGCAACCGCTTCACCCCGTGGGGATTGGTGGTCCTGGAGCGGAATAGTCCGAGAGGCGGAAACTCCGGACGCTGCGATGGGGTTGTATCAAGCGTGGCCCAGCGATCTGTCTGTTCATACACATCAGGAGTGCAGGCATGAGGTATCACCGACACATTCTCGTTGTACTTCTGGCGTTCTGTGTCGGACACGCGCACGCTCAGTATGCGCTGCAGGATGCATTCCCCACACTGCCTGCGTTCTCTCTCCCCGTTGAGCTTGTCCACCCCGGGGACGGCAGCGACCGGCTGTTCGTGGTCGAGCAGCGCGGCCGCATCTACGTTTTCGACAACACCGCCTCGGTTACGACCCGCCGGTTGTTTCTGAATCTGAACGATATCGTCTCCACGAGCGGCGGTGAAACCGGCCTGCTCGGTCTCGCATTTCATCCCTCGCATGCATCCAACGGCTCCTTCTATGTGTACTACACCAGCTCGCGCTCGGGGTCGCTGAAGAGTTACGTCTCACGATTCAGCGTGAGTGCGACAGATCCGGATTCCGCGGTCAAGTCGAGTGAGGTCAATCCTCCTCACGGCGGACCAGCCGTTTGAAAACCACAACGGCGGGAAGATCGCGTTCGGTCCGGACGGATATCTGTACATATCCCTCGGCGACGGCGGCTCCGGGAACGACCCGTTGAACAACGGACAGTCACTCGTTACGCTGCTCGGCAAGATTCTGCGCATCGACGTTGATACGCCGGCCCCGCCTCTTACGTACGGTATTCCTCCGACCAATCCGTTCGCGGGGAACACGCAGGGGTTCCGTCGGGAGATCTACGCCTACGGACTGAGGAACCCATGGAAGTTCAGCTTTGATTCCGAGAGCGGGACACTCTGGGCCGGAGACGTCGGGCAGGGCGCGCGCGAGGAGATCGACACGATCGTGCTCGGAGGCAACTACGGCTGGCGGCTTATGGAGGGGATGATCTGCACTCCGGGTGTGAACCCGACATGCCAGGACACGGCGGGGCTGCTGCGGCCTGTGTGGGATTACAATCGGTCGGGCGGCGACGTGTCGGTGACGGGAGGCTATGTCTATCGCGGGGCTGCCATTCCGGGGCTCACAGGCACATACGTGTACGGCGACTTCGCCAGCGGGCGCATCTGGGCGCTGACCTCGGACGGCGTCAACCCGGTGGCCAACGAGCTGCTGCTTGATACTCCTCATCAGATCTCGACGTTCGGCATCGACCGACAGAAGGAGATGTATGTCGTGGCATACGGCTCCGGGAGGATCTACCGCCTGACCGGGCCGGCCACATCGGTCGAGCCCCGGGCTGTGCCGGTGGCATTCGGACTCGAACAGAACTATCCGAACCCGTTCAATCCGTCCACGGAGATCGAATACCGGATTGCGGAATCCGGGCCGGTGAGATTGAGCGTGCACGATCTGCTCGGCCGTGAGATTGCAGTGCTGGTGGACCAGGCCAAGCCCGCCGGGAGTTCACAGGGTGCGGTTGGAGGCCCACGACCTCCCCAGCGGGGTGTACATCTACCGCCTGGCTTCGGGGAAATTCGTGGAGGCCCGCAGGATGCTCCTTCTGAAGTAGTCCTGGCACGGCTGCCCGCGAGGTCGAGTCGCGGTGCCGGACTGACCAGCGGCGTGTATCGCTAGCAAGCTTCGCGCGAACGAAAACGTCCAGGCCAGGCAGATGATCTTCATGACGTGGGTCGCCGGGTCTGGTGCGGCGTCTCCGGGGCTGCAGTGAGGCTTTTTCCGTCTTCGATGCGTATCTTGTCTGTATGAGATACGCATTGCTGTTGTCTTGCCGGCGCCGTGGCGGTCGCCTCGGCACCTGATCTCACCATATGCCGGCCGCGCCTCCCGCTCCCGAACCCGTGACCATCGATCGACTCCGTGTCACTCGTCCGCATGAGCGCCGACATCCGATGGCTCGAAGCGCCGGGGGGACACAACAGCCGCGTGACGTTTACGCCGGGGAACGACAGTGCAGTCGCCTACATCCATCAGGCCTTCCTCGCAATCCCCGGCCTCACGTCGGTCAGGCTTGACACGTTCTTCATCGACGCCGATCCTCCGTACACGGCACGGCCCCACGTCAATGTCGTGGCGACTCTTGCGGGCAACACAGATCCGGCGCGAAGTATCATCGTCGGTGGCCACTATGACGCCTCGGCCAGCCGCGTTCAGGGAATGTCCTGGAATTCGCTCTGGAGCACGATTCGTGCACCGGGGGCGGACGACAACGCGTCCGGGATTGCCGCCATCCTTGAGGCGGCCCGGCTGATGAGCGATCCCGCGTTCGGGGATCGCCAACGACTACACGATCACGTTCGTGGCGTTCGGTTCCGAGGAATCCGGGCCGGCCCACCGCGGCGGGCACGGCGGAAGCAAGCACTTTGCCGCACAGGCACGCGCCCGCAACGACCAGATCCTGGGCATGATGTCGGTCGACATGATAGCGCACAACAGGGTGTTCAGCACGACCGATATCGTCTCCAACGCTGCATCCCAATGGCTCGGGCAGGCATTCGTGGATGCGAAGGATGCTCTCGGGATCCCGCTGATCACGAACGCCTCACCATTTGCGTACGGCACATACAGCGATCACGCTTCGTTCTGGGACGAGGGATACGACGCGATCCTGTTGATCGAGCATGCGCCACCCTGGAACAGCACGGACCAGTATGTTGCCAACCCGTACTATCACACGCCCTCTGACACGATCGAGACGCTGAACTATTCCCTGCTGAAGAGAGCGACGCAGGTCCTGATCGGAACTCTTCTCTCTCTCTCCACGGTGCCGACTGGAGTTGCCGGCGAGCCGGTTCCTGCGGTCGCGCGGCTCGAGCAGAACTATCCGAACCCGTTCAATCCCGTAACGCGCATCCGGTTCGCGGTTGCAGGAGATCGTGGGGAGCGAGTCCGGCGGCCATTCGCGTCAGACAACCCTGGCGGTCTATGATCTGCTCGGGAGGGAGGTGGCGGTGCTGGTGGACGAGAAGAAGCCGGCGGGGACCTATGAAGTGGCATTTGACGGTGGGGATCTCCCGAGCGGCGTGTACGTGTACCGGTTGAATGCCGGGGCGATTGTCGAAACCCGTCGGATGCTGCTGCTGAAGTAGCATGGAAATGGCTGGTTGGCGGGCCGTTTCGATACAGTTCAGCCCTTGTGGCTTGAAAACGGCCCCCCCGGCAAAGGGTTTCGCATCAGGAAACAGCCCCCTGCCTGCCGGAATATTCCGGTTGACTTCGTGCCGGGATTTCGTTTCATATTTGGGTCACTGTTTCAGAGTCGCCTGTTCTTACCATTTGCGAAGGGGTCGCTGTGACGGACCGTGTTTATCTGCCACCCGTTGCCATCTACGGCGTCGCTGGCTATGCCCTTTCGTGGACACCTCCCGCTGCACAACCTGCGAATCAGTCCCGATCATCCGATCGCGCGCTTTCCCTCTGTTCCACATACTTCCGGAGCTGCACCCTTTCATGAACGCATCATGGCTGTTCAGGGGCCCGCGTGCGGGTACCTCTATTGTATTGCTGCTCGTCCTGTGCCTCGCCGGGACGACCGTCTTCGCCCAGCGCAAGTCGATCAGGCAATACGTACACGACAACTGGAACACCGACAGGGGGCTCCCGCAGAACTCAGCCTCCGATATGGTCCAGACTCGCGATGGCTATCTCTGGCTGGCGACACAGGAGGGGCTCGCGCGGTTCGATGGTGTGGAATTCACCGTGTTCGACCGCGCGAACACGCCCGCGATCAGCAACTCACACATCGTTCGATTGCTGGAGGACTCCGACGGGGGGCTCTGGATCAGGCCCGCGGGTCCGACCCCGCCGCTCGTGAGGTACATCGGCGGGACGTTCGAGTCGTTTGACACGACGACGGGGATCGCAAGCCTCCGGACAAACTCCTGGATTGCGGATTCCTCGGGGGGGATCTGGGTCGGCTCGCTCGGCGGGCTTGCTCGCTTCAAGGATGGCGCGTTCAAGACCTTCACGACCAAAGACGGCCTGCCATCCGACACCGTCTTTGCAATGATGATGGACAGCAGGAAGACACTCTGGGTGAGCACGCGGACGGGGTTTGCACGAATCGTGGACGGCACCATCGAGAGGCTCACCGGCCGGGCCGATTTTCCCGACACGATCATCGCCCGCATCAACGGTTTTGAAAACATCTTTGAAGACAGCCGGGGCATGCTCTGGATGGCGGGCCCCCGGCATCTCATCACGTACGACGGGAAGACGTTCACTCGCGTCCCGAGGCCGCCCGCACTGGCGGACGCGGCGATCAACGGCATCTTCGAGGATGCGAAGGGGAACATCTGGTTCGCCACCAGCCTGGGTCTCGTGCGGTACTTCGAGGGGAAATTCACCCGCCTCACGCCGTCGTGCGGACCCTGACGAGAATAGCATTCTGGAGGTTCACCAGGACAGGGAAGGAAGCCTCTGGCTCTCGACCGGGAAGGGACATCGCGCGGTATGCCAACGGATGCGTTCGAGAAGTACCAGGGGTCTGACGGACTTTCGGACGACGCGATACAGCGGATGCTCCTCGATGCAGGAAGGCAATATCTGGGTCAGCACCTTCGGGGGCGGGCTGGACCGGTTCCGCGACGAGAAGTTCGTTACCTATTCGTCCAAAGTCGGCCTCAGCTATGACAACGTGAACACCGTGATGGGTGACCGTACGGGCACGATGGTGATCGGCACGACCTACGGAGGGGTCAACCTGATCAAGGACGGCAAGGTGACCGTGATCGACACTCGCAAGGGCCTGCCTTCCATGAGGTCGGCTCGCTTGCGGAGGACCGCGAGGGCCGCATCTGGATCGGTACGCGACGGGGGGTGGTGACCTACCAGAACGGCACCGTGACCCCGCGGTTCACGATGCAGGACAACGAGCCGTATCCGCTTGGGAATGCGCTCCTGGCGCGCCCTTCCGGGGAAGTCCTGGTGGCGTCCAACAACGCCGTGCTTTCGTTTCGGAACGGCCGGTACTCGCCGCTCGTCACTCCGGAGCCGGTCAGGAACTTCAACTCGTACATCACCCATCTGTTCGAAGCCCGCGATGGGACGCTCTGGATTTCCACCCGCTCCATGCTGTACTGGTATAAGGATGGCAAGCTCACCCGCGTGTCCGGCAAGGAGGGATTCCCGGAGCGCTGGTACATGGCGTTCTACCAGGACCCGGAGGGCACGATCTGGCTGGGCGTCGCAGACGTCGGGCTGATCCGGTACAAGGACGGGAAAGCGCGGTCGATTTCGGTGGAGCAGGGGCTGTTCGACTACGTCGCGTACGTCGTGCTCGAAGACTCCTCGGGTTACTTCTGGATGAGCTCGAACAAGGGGGTCTACCGGGTAAAGAAATCGGAGCTGAACGACGTTGCGGATGGCAAGGCCACACGAGTGACGTCCGTCGCTTACGGTCGATCGGACGGCATGGAAACATTTGAGACGAACGGCGGAACGTGGCCCTCTGGCTGGCGGTTCCAGGATGGACGCCTTGCGTTCTGCACGTTGAAAGGTGTCGCCGTCGTCAACCCGGCCGATATCCGGATCAACCAGATCCCGCCTCCGGTGGTGATCGATCGGTTCGTCGTCGAAGGGGAGCGAAAGGACATCCGGCAGCATCTCACCATTCCGCCGGGTGCAAGCCGGTTTGAGTTCCATTACGCCGGTATCAACTTCGCCGGCGCAAAGGACGTTCGCTACAAGTATCAGCTGGTCGGGATCGATGAAGACTGGATCGATGCGGGCTCCCGTCGGAGCGCCTACTACACGCATCTTGATCCGGGCACGTACACATTCCGCGTCAAGGCCGCAAACAGCGACGGCATATGGAACGAGGAGGGGGCTTCGGTGTCGTTTCAGCTCGAGCCGCGCTTCTATCAGACCGCATGGTTTGTCGGTCTGGCTATCTTCGCCTTCCTGACAGTGGGCCCGTCATTCTATTTCTACCGCATGCGGGCGATGAAGAAGCGGCGCGAGGAGCTTGAGCGGACCGTCCGCGAACGGACCTCCGAACTTCAGAAAACCGTCAGTGACCTGAAGGAGACGCAGAACCAGCTGATCCTGTCCGAGAAGATGGCCTCGCTCGGACAGTTGACCGCCGGTATCGCGCACGAGATCAAGAACCCGCTCAACTTCATCACAAACTTCGCGGTCCTGTCCCAGGATCTGACGCAGGATCTCCGGCAGGAACTCCATGCGGAGCGCGACAGGGTCGACCCCTCGCGCGCGAAAGAAATCGCGGGCCTGTTGGACGATCTCCAGCAAAACGTCACGAAGATCAACGAGCACGGGAAGCGCGCCGACAGCATCGTGCGCGGGATGCTCCTGCATTCGCGCGGCAAGGCAGGGGAGAGACAGGATACCGATATCAACGCTCTGCTCTCAGAGTATACCAACCTCGCGTACCACGGGATGCGGGCGCAGGATCAGTCGTTCAACGTGAAGATCGAAACGGATTTCGATCCGGCGATCGGGAAGGTGAGCGTCGTGCCGCAGGATCTGAGCCGGGCCTTTCTGAACATCGTCAACAACGCCTGCTATGCGGCGTTCGACAAGCGGCGATCGGGGGGCGCGAACGGGTTCATGCCCACCGTGCGTGTCAGCGCAAAAAGCCTCCCCGGGGGCGTGGAGATACGCATCCGGGACAACGGGAACGGCATCCCGCAGTCGATCCGCGACAAGATATTCAACCCGTTCTTCACGACGAAGCCGGCCGGGGCCGGGACCGGTCTTGGCCTTTCCCTGTCGTACGACATCATCACGCAGGTCCACAAAGGGACCATCGCGATCGACACGAAGGAGGGCGAGTTTACGGAGTTTATCATTACACTGCCGCGTGGTTCAGGCAAGGATGAGAGGACGGCCGCATGAAGATCATGATTGTCGATGATGAGCGCGACGTCGAAATCCTCTTCCGCCAGCAGTTCCGCAAGGAAGTGAGGGATGGGCGCGTCGAGTTGTGTTATGCGTTTTCGGGGGAGGAAGCCCTCGCAGTACCTGCAGACGTTCAATCCTCCCGACGTCGTCTGCATCCTGTCGGACATCAACATGCCGGGGATCACGGGGCTGGACCTCCTGAGGGCGGTGAAGGAGAAGTACCCCAACATCCGGGTCTCGATGATCACCGCGTACGGGGACGATCACAACTTCAAGACCGCCATGTCGACCGGTGCCGAGCACTACTTCACGAAACCGATCGACTTCGATGCGGTCAAACGCGACGTCCTCAATTACGGCTAGCACCCCGGCAGACACCCCATGATGAAGTCACCGAAAATACTCGTTGTGGATGACGAGCCGGATCTGGAAGTGCTGATCAGGCAACGGTTCCGGAAGCAGATCCGGGACGACGAGCTCCGGTTCGAATTTGCCCAGAACGGCGTCCAGGCGCTGCAGAAACTGGAGGAGCATCGGGATATCACGATGATCCTCTCGGATATCAATATGCCGGAAATGGACGGCCTGACGCTCCTGGAGCGCGTGGCAGAACGGAACAACCCCGCGCTCAAGTCGGTCATCATTTCGGCGTATGGTGACATGGAGAATATCCGGACCGCGATGAACCGCGGCGCGTTCGATTTCCTCACCAAGCCGATCGACTTCGGTGATCTCGAGCTGACCATGCGCAAGACCATGCAGCAGCTTGAGGTCATCGCAAGCGCGCTCACGGTGCGGGACGAGCTCGTCGCAGTGCAGCGCGATCTCACGACGGCTTCACGCATCCAGCAATCGCTCCTCCCGAAGACGTTTCCGCCGTTCCCCGAGCGGCCCGGAGGTAGACCTGTTCGCGCGCATGTTGACGGCGAAGGAGGTCGGCGGGAGATTTCTACGATTTCTACTTCGTCGACGATGACCGGCTGGCGTTCGCCGTAGGTGACGTATCGGGCAAGGGGATTCCCGCGGCGATCTACATGGCGGTCAGTCGGACGCTTCTGAAGGCGATCGCGCACCAGGTGGCGGAGCCTGGAGAGGTCCTGCAGCGGCTGAACACGCTGCTGATCCCCGAGAGCGACGCCCACACCTTCGTGACCGTGTTCTACGGGGTGCTGAATGTTCGGACGGGTGTTGTGCTCTACGGAAGCGGCGGGCACAACCCGCCGTACATCGTGCGGGCCGGCGGAGCGGTGGAGCAGGTGCCGATGTGCGATGGCGCGTTGCTCGGCAAGATCATGAGGGTCACGTTTGAGACGAAGCAGCTGCAGCTCCAGCCGGGAGACGCGATGTTTCTCTATACCGACGGCGTGAGCGAGGCGATGGATCCGGAGATGAACATGTACGATGAGTCGCGGCTGGAGGCGTACCTGCGGACCGCGGCAGGCGCATCGATCGAAAACCTTGCGCAGGGGAGCATCGCGGACCTGAAGAAACACACGCGCGACGCGTCGCAATCGGATGACATAACGGTGCTGACGCTGCGGTATGCGGGCCGGAACGGCCGGTAGGATTCCACGAGATTCCACGTGCGTCACCTAGGTGACGCACGTGGGGGTCGTTATGTAAACTCGGGGGGCCGCTAACCCCTTGCCATCTTCTTGTACTTGATGCGGTGCGGTCGATCAGCTGCGATCCCCAGCCGCTTGTGCATGTCCGCCTCGTACTCCGAGTAGTTCCCGTCGTACCACACGACACGCGCTCTCCCCCTCGAACGCCAGAATATGCGTCGCGATGCGGTCCAGGAACCAGCGATCGTGGGAGATCACCACGGCGCATCCCGGGAACACCTGCAGCGCCTCTTCCAGTGCCCGCAACGTGTTCACGTCCAGATCGTTCGTCGGCTCGTCGAGCAGCAGCACATTCGCGCCTGACTTCAGCACCTTCGCCAGGTGCACGCGGTTTCGCTCGCCGCCCGACAGCGATCCCACCTTCTTCTGCTGATCCGTTCCGCCGAAATTGAACCGTGCGACGTACGCGCGCGAGTTCATCTCGCGGTCGCCGACCTTGATCAGGTCCTCGCCGTCGGAAATCTCCTGCCAGATGCTCTTGTCTGGAGCGAGCGGACGATTCTGGTCGACATACCCCAGCTTCACGGTGTCCCCGATGACGAATGCCCCGCTGTCCGGCTTCTCCTGCGCCGTGATCATTCTGAACAGTGTGGTCTTCCCTGCCCCATTGGGACCGATGACTCCGATGATTCCACCGGGCGGAAGCGCAAACGTCATGTCCTCGTAGAGGAGCACATCACCGTAGGCCTTCGAAACACCTCTCGCCTCGATGACAAGGTTGCCGAGCCGCGGTCCGGGGGGGATATGGATTTCGACGTCTTCGTGGCGACCCTCCAGGTCGTCGGCCAGCATACGTTCATACGCCGCGATGCGCGCTTTGCTCTTCGCATGGCGCCCTTTCGGGTTCATGCGGACCCATTCCAGCTCGCGCGCCAGCGCCCGCTGCCGCTTCGATTCCTGCTTCTCCTCGACCGCCAGGCGCGCCTGCTTCTGTTCGAGCCAGGAGGAGTAATTGCCCTGGAAGGGTATTCCTTCGCCCCGGTCCAGTTCCAGAATCCAGCCTGCGACGTTGTCGAGGAAGTAACGATCGTGCGTCACGGCCAGGACCGTGCCAGGATACTCTCCAAGAAAGTGCTCCAGCCACGCGACGGATTCCGCATCCAGGTGGTTCGTGGGCTCGTCGAGGAGGAGCACGTCGGGTTGTTGCAACAAGAGCCGGCAGAGCGCGACCCGCCTCCGTTCACCACCGGAAATGACAGACACAGAGCGTTTCGGGCGGCGGGCACCGGAGCGCATCCATGGCCTGCTCAAGCTTGCTGTCGAGATCCCACGCGTTCTGGTGTTCGATCTGTTCCTGGAGCTTGGCCTGCAGTTCCAGGAGCGCATCAAAATCGGCATCGGGATCGGAAAGCTTGGCGCTCACCTCTTCGTATTCGCGCAGCAGCTTCACCGTCGCGGCCATGCCTTCCTCGACGATCTGCCGGACAGTCTTGGTCGAGTCAAGTTCGGGTTCCTGCGGGAGGAACCCGAACGTGATCCCTTTCTGCGACGTGATGTCGCCCAGGTAGTCCTTATCCACCCCTGCGATGATGCGGAGGAGAGAACTCTTGCCGGCCCCGTTGAGGCCCAGCACGCCGATCTTCGCTCCATAGAAGAACGAGAGGTAGATGTCCTTGAGGACCTGTCTGTTCGGCGGATGGACCTTGCCGACGCCCACCATCGAGAAGATGATCTTGTTGTCAGGCATGCGGAATCGTTACGATAGAATGAGTGGTATCAATGAACGGTTCTCCCTCGTAGTACACATGCTCGAGGAACAGTCCTGAGGGGGGGGCGGTGTGTTGTGCGGGACCGTCCGAGGGCTTGGACAGCCACGCCTGCAATTGCTCGGCGCTGATTGATCCGCGGCCGATGCCTGCCAGTGTCCCGACCATGCGGCGCACCATCTTCCAGAGGAAGTGCGACCCGCGCACATGCACCAGAAGGAGAGCTCCGTCTTCGAGAACGGCGCATCGGTCGAGCTGAACGATCGTGCTCTTCTCCTCGGGGTCGTCGTCGGTGAACGAACGGAAGTTGTGTCTCCCGAGGAACACCCGCGCGGCCGCCTGCATGGCCGGGGCATCCAGGGGGTCCTTGATCCACCATACGTACTTCTTTCCGAATGCCGTCCGTCGGCGCGAGATCTGGTAGAGATAGCTTCGGGCAACCGCATGATGCCTGGCGTGGAAGCGGGCATGCACCGGCTCCACGCGCCTGATGTGGATGTCCGGCGGGAGGCCGTCGTTCAATTTCAGCCGCAGGACCTCAGGCGGCATCATGGTTGTGAAGTCGAGGTGCGCCACCTGACCCAGCGCGTGCACGCCGGCGTCGGTTCGTCCGGACCCCTGGAGCTCGAACGCGGTGGCTCCCAACGCCCGGGAGAGCGCCTGCTGGATCTCGCCCTGGACGGTCCGGGATGTCTTCTGGATCTGCCAGCCGCTGTAGCGGGTTCCGTCGTATTCGATCGTGAGCTTGAGGCGCGGCACCGGGTGGTCTTGGGAGTCGGGGTTGTTCAGGATGACAGTGGGAAAAAAAAGCCCCGCCTCAGCGGGGCCTGGCATCTCGTCTCGCGGGGTTACTTCTTCTTCTTGTCGAACTTCGCCATGACCTCCTCAGCGGCCTTCGCGTGGCCGGTGATGACGTCGCTCGCGCTCTTCATCGCGGCAGCGAGCTGGGTCTGCGTTCCCATCAGCCCTTCCATGTCCTTGTTGAGCTGTGCCATGACCTGCTCGTGCGGGAGGCCCTCGTCATACGGCTTGTACGCTTTCATCCAGCCGTCCATGGCCGATTTCGCGCCGGCGATCTGCTCTTTCGCGGCGGCAATATCATCGGCCGAATGGCCCTCGAGCGCCTTCGGAAACTTCGCTGCGAGCTCTGTGTGCTTTGCCATGGTTGCATCCAGCGACGCCGTGAGGCTGTCGAGCACCTTCATCGACGCCATCTGCGTCTCGTGGACCTTCTGGATCTCAGCGTTCAGGTCCGCTTCGAGCTTCTTCATATCCGCCGACTTTCCGCACCCGACAAGCGCGGCGGCGACGACCAGTAATAGCCAACGGGATTTCATGATCCCTCCTATGTGTGAACATCAATCGTGGGACTGCATCCATCAATATACCAGAAATCTGAACTGAATGAAAGACCAGCCATGCGACCCATATTGGGCGATTTCCTTGCATCCACGCGTGATTTCCCGGCATTGAAGTTGCAGAGACTTGCAGCACTGTACCACATCTCTCCAGGAAGCACACATGGATCGGCGCAAAGTCCTCGCTCTCGCCACGGGTCGGGCGGATCAAGAAGTGGAAGTCGCGGGTGCAGCAGCAGTCCCGGACGCCGCGAACAAGACGCTCCCGAAGGTTCTTCGGACGACGGCGGGTGTTGAGCCGTACGCGGGTCCCTGGGGACCTGTGCAGGTCGGGCACCTCCTCCGGCGCACCACATTTGGAGCGTCGCGAGCAGACCGCGAGAGTCTTGCCGCGCTTTCGATCGACCAGGCCATTGACCGCGTCCTTGACGATTCGGCGCCCGACACAACCCTTCCGCTCAACGCTGACACTCGGGACCTGGTCCCGGTTGGAGTCACCTGGGTCAATGCGATTGTCAGGGATCCTGCGTCGACGTTCAGCCCGACCGGTGTGCGGATGAACTCGTTGCGCTCATGGTGGATTCAGCGGATGATCCAGCAACAGACTTCGGTCCGGGAGAAGATGGTCCTCTTCTGGCACAGCCACTTTGTCACGGAAATACCGGATGTTGGCGATCCAAGGTTCTCCTTCCGCTATGTTGACCTGATCCGCCGGAACGCCCTCGGCAATTTTCGCGCGTTGGCCCGCGACATGACGTTCGAAGGAGCGATGCTGATCTACCTGAACGGCAACACCAACACGCGCACCAACCCGAACGAGAACTATGCCCGCGAGCTGCAGGAGCTTTTTACGATCGGGAAGGGGCCGGAGGTCGCGCCCGGAGACTACACCAACTACACGGAAGTCGACGTCAGGGCGGCGGCGCGTGTGCTGACCGGCTGGAGGACGCAGACGAATACCGATGGGACGGTGGGCGCGGTGACCTGGAAGTTCGACTCGACACGACACGATCCGACGGACAAGCAGTTCTCCCATCGATACCAGGACCGGGTTGTCACAGGCCGGAGCGGCGATGCGGGGGCGCAGGAGTTGGACGACCTGATCGCGATGATCTTCGATCAGCCTGAGACGGCCCGCTACCTGTGCCGGAAGCTGTACCGCTGGTTCGTGTACTACGTGATCGACGACCAGGTGGAAAACACGGTCATCGCTCCGATGGCGGACCTGCTCCGAGCCTCACACTACGAGGTGAAGCCGGTGCTGCGCCTCCTCTTCCGCAGCGCGCACTTCTTCGATCCCGTGAACACGGGGTGTGTGATCAAGAGTCCGCTGGATCTGACCGTGGGGATGGTGCGGGAGTTCGAAATGGCGATCCCCGCCGCCGATCTGGCGCAGGAATACACATTCCTTCTCTACCTCGTCAATCAGGCATCAGCGATGCAGCAGTATCTCGGGCAGCCGCCCGATGTGGCCGGATGGTCCGCGTACTACCAGTCGCCTCAGTATTATGAGCTGTGGATCAACTCTGACACGCTGCCGCGGAGGACGAGGCTGAGCAGCACGTTCGCGCGCACAGGGTATACGACGGGAGGGTCCACGCTCGTCATCGATCCGCTCGCGTTTGCGGCGGGGCTGACCATGCCGGAGGAGCCGGATCGCCTGATCGATGAGTTGTGCGAGTATATGTATGCAATTCCGCTCACGGCCGGACAGAAAGCATTCCTGAAGAACACGCTGATCCCCGGTCTGCCGGATTACGAATGGACGGTAGAGTGGATGGACTACGTCAACGACCCGACGAACCCCCTGAAGGCCACTCCGGTCAAGACCAAGCTGCAGACATTGCTCTCGACAATGATGCAGATGCCCGAATATCAGTTGCACTGAGGACGTCTCCTATGGATCGAAGAGGATTTCTTGCCCGTGCAGTGCCGGTATCGACAATCCCGTTTCTGGTCGGCGGGTTCAGGCTGCGCGCCTATGCACGGGGACCCCTGCTGAAGGCACTGTCGGCCTCGTCCGTCGAGGACCGGGTCCTCGTGATCGTTCAGATGAACGGCGGGAACGACGGCTTGAACACTGTCATACCGCTGGATCAGTACTCAGCGTTGAGTGCGGTCCGGGGGAACATTCTGATCCAGGAGGACAAGGTGCTTCGGTTGTCGAGCGCAACCGGGCTGCACCCGGCGATGTCCGGCATGCACCGGCTGTACGGCGACGGAAAGCTCGGGATTGTCCAGGGGGTGGGGTATCCGAGCCCGAATTTCTCGCACTTCCGTGCAACGGACATCTGGCTCACGGCCGCGGATTCCGGGCAGGTGCTGTCGACGGGATGGATGGGACGGTACATCTCTGAGGAATACCCCGGCTATCCCGCCGGCTATCCGACCACCGGGATGCCCGACCCGCCCGCGATACAGATCGGCTCCGTTGTGTCGCCCGGGCTTGTCGGCCATGATGGCCCAGGCGGAATTGCCGTCTCAAACACAAGTTCGACATTCACGCTCCCGGGCGGGTTCGACATCCCGCCTGATTCACCGGCTGGCCACGAGCTTACCTATATCAGGACGGTAGCGGAGCAGACGGAGCAGTATTCGGCGGTGATACGATCCGCCGCCGGGCGTGCGCGCAATCTCTCGGCCCTCTATCCCAATCCCGGTCGGAACCCGCTGGCCGATCAGCTCAAGATCGTGGCGCAGCTGGTTGCCGGCGGATTGAAGACACGGATCTTTGTCGTGAACATCGGGGGTTTCGACACGCATTCGGGGCAGGTCGCGTCAGGCGCGACAGAGACGGGGGCGCATGCCACGCTCCTGGATCGGCTGTCGGTTGCCATCACAGCGTTCATGGACGATCTGCGTCTGCTCGGCATCGACCATCGGGTGGTGGGGATGACGTTCTCGGAGTTCGGGCGGCGCATCACATCAAACGCGAGCCTGGGCACCGATCACGGCACATCGGCGCCGATGTTCCTCTTCGGCACGCCCGTGAGTCCAAGGGTCTTCGGATCGAACCCGGAGATTTCCCCGACGGCGACGAGCAGGGACAACCTTGCGATGCAGTACGACTTCCGTGCGGTCTACGCGTCGATTCTGAAGGACTGGCTCGGGGCCTCGAGCGCTGAAGCTGAGTCCGTGCTGCTGAAGAACGACCTCGCGACGCTGCCGCTGATCGACTACGCTGCCCGCGCATCGGGGATGGACGTCGTTCCGGCATCATACGCCCTGATGCAGAATTATCCCAAATCCGTTCAATCCGCTCACGACGATCGTGTACGAGTTGCCGGAGCCGGCGCACGTGCGGATTGCGGTATACGACAGTGCGGGCGAGGAGGTGGCCGTACTTGTGGATGGAGGGATGGCGGCGGGGAGGAAGTCCGTGGACTTCAACGGGTTCAATCTGGCGAGCGGCGTGTACTTCTACCGCATGACAGCGGGGAGCTTCAGCGAATCGAAGAGGATGGTGCTGGTTCGGTAAGTTCGTGCAGGCCAACACCTCGTGCCCCATCCAGACGAGGCAACGGCACGTGGTGAGGCCCCCGCGTTTGCCGTGAGTGGCTGTCCGGATTTCTAGACGCCCCCGGCGGCGAGACCAGGATGGCTCCCCCTTCGCCCACCGCGATGTACTGGAAGTCGTGCCAGATGACGTCCCGGAGCCGTTGCGGCACCTGCGTGGTGGTGCGGTTCCAGGTGCGGCCATCACGGTGAGGTGAGAATATTCCACCCGACCGTGACGAGCGGTCCCTCGCCGGATGCGACGCCGTACTGCGTGATCGCATCCAGCGTGTAGCGCTGCCAGGCCGTCCCGTTGCCGGAGACGAATGACACGCCCCCCGTGCCCGCCGTGACAAATGCGCTGCCCGTCCATGTGATGTCGAAAATACTGTAGTCCGTTCCCGGCAGCGTGACCGGTACCCATGTGAGCCCGTTCGGCGAGGTCAGAACGATCACGTCCGCCGGGAAACTCTCCTGCATAGCAGTTGCGACGAACTGGGTCCCCGACCACACAACCGACTGCAGGCTCCGGTACTGAAGGGAGGGACCGCGATCGGTCCACACGAGGCCATCCGGGGACGTGAGAATCACCGTGGTATCGGTGCTCCCGCCAGGCAGCATCGGGGAGCCCCCCACGGCAACAATCAAACCCCCGCCCGCTGTCACGCCGTGCAGGGTTCCCTCCGTCCGGGGTGCACTGGCGGGCGTCCACGACATCCC
Source organism: uncultured Ignavibacteria bacterium (assembly GCA_963701735.1). Classification (GTDB taxonomy): domain Bacteria; phylum Bacteroidota; class Ignavibacteria; order UBA10030; family UBA6906; genus CAWABB01. The sequence continues at coordinate 206,614 of CAVPBI010000032.1, forward strand.
GTCCGGCGACACAAGAATCGCGAGGTTATCGCCCACGGCGACAAACTGTTGTCCGGACCAGGCGACCGCCCGCAGGTGTGCCCCGATTCCGGACGCCCTGGATGTCCATGCCCGACCGTCAGGGGACGTTATGATTGTCCCGCCCGTTCCGACCGCGACAATCATCGACTCCACTGGCTGCAACACCGAAGAGTTCCGCGGTGGTACCAGAGGGGCGGTATCCCCATGAGGCTCCGGACCGGTCGCGCGCGACGCGGAAGATCTTCGACGTCGGATTGGATCGGTTTCCTTTGCTGTCGATCAGCGTGGCGGTCACGTTGAACGATCCCACGGCCCCTGATCGCCACGCGGAGTTCTCCGAACAACGTCCCGGCCGTTATGCCTGTTCCGCTGGGGACATCGATGGTATCTGAGCCGCCCGGCGTGATGGACAGGAGGAGTGTCGCGAGGTCGCCGTCGATATCCGAGAACGTGACTGATCCGCGCACGGTCACAGTATCCCCCCATGGATAGTAGGCCGCAGAATCCGGGGAGAATGTGAAGTTCGTGATCACGGGAGCGTTGCCGCGGGAGCTGTCGGGCCCGTGCTGTCATCGCATCCGGCAACCACAACGGCTATCAGAAGGAGGGAGGCGAATGATCTCATAGAGGCATGACCTGTAAGGCAGAGAGCGGGTACACGGGATTTTCCAACGCGCAAATGTAGGGATTTCGAAAGGGAAAGTCGAGGCAGCCAGCCCGCAACACCATCGCAACTGTCACTGCGCCGCGTGCCTGCACGCCTCAGACGATGAGAAACACCCGCCAAAGGACCTCGCCCGCCTCTCAGTTTCACATCAGCCGGTGTTCACATTAGCCGGCTTTCGGGCCCATTTTGCGGACGCCTTGCATTTGTTGATCTCGGCGAGGTACATTGCTGCCAGAGACTCCATCGCGCCCAAGGCCCCGCATACCCGGGCCGCCGCTCTGGACCCCGATCCGGATCCCTCCGCTCTCGAGCCCGCCCCGACGACCCTCAGGCGCCTGCACTGTTGTGAAACAGTTCACGGAGGCACCATGCGTACGCTCATGTTTGCAGTACTCGCAGCGCTTCTGTCTGTACCTCTCGCAGCCCAGGTCGACACGATCACCATCTTTCATGTCAACGATTCCCATTCCAGTCTCTCGACACTTGGGCCCAGGGATGCGATGCTCGAGGGAAGTTTGGGGGGCATCGCGAGAGTTGCGACAGCCATCGGGATGACAAAGACAGAAGACCCCGACGCCTTGGTGCTCCACGCAGGCGATATCTCCATCGGGGACCTCTTCTTCACGAAGTACTTTGCTGTAGCCGAACTTCAGTTCCTCTTCTCCCTCGGCTTTGATGCGATGACACTCGGGAATCATGAATTCGACCTCGGCCCTGCGTATCTGACGGAAATGCTGACGAATTCGTTTCCGGCGGGTTCACTCCCTCTGCTCTCGGCAAATGCCGTCATGGAGGACCCCTCAGTCCAGGGCCTGAAGGACTATGTTCAGCGCTATGTGATCAAGACCGTCGGCACAACGTCCGTGGGCATCTTCGGGCTGACAACACCGACCACGAACCTCATTTCCAACCCTTCGCCGGTCTTTATCGATACGAACTTCATCGCCATCGCGGCCCAGATGGTGGATACGCTGAAGGCGAAGGGGTGCCAGGTCGTTCTCTGTCTCTCGCATCTTGGATATCTCTATGATCAATATGTCGCATCGTATGTTCCAGGGATCGACGCGATTGTTGGAGGTCATGACCACTACACGTTTGTCCAGCCGAGACCGTGCGTCAATCCGATGGGAGATACGACGTGGATCGTGCAGGCCGCTTCGTACTACCTGGACGCAGGCAAACTTCGCCTGGGCGTCGAAGGAGGAAAGGCTCGTTTGCTCGACTATACCCTCATCCCGATCGACACCGACATCCCGAAGGAACCGACTGTCGATGCAACGGTGCAAGGCCTCATCGCGGGCATCGAAGCAACGTACGGACCGCTCTATTCGGCTCCGGTGGGAGTGGTGGCGGGATACTTCGAAGAAGTCGTCCCTGACCTCAAGTCACTGACACCCAAGGATACGCCGATCGGAGACCTCGTGGCGGACACCTGGCGCGCGTTTCTGCAGACCGATATCGGCGTTCAGGCGGGCGGCTCAACCGCTCAGCCCCTGTACCCGGGGCCGATCACAGGCGCCGATGTGTTCCGAGTCTGCGGCTACGGATTCAATACGGACAACGGTCTGGGCTTCCACCTGGCGACATTCAGCATGAGCGGACTCGCCCTGCAGGCAGGTCTGGAGTTCGGGGTCGCCGACCTCGAGAGCACAGACGACTTCATGCTGCAGGTGTCTGGCATGACGTACAAGTACGATCCAACGGCTCCTCCCTACAGCCGGGTCCATAGCGTGACGGTTGGAGGAGCTCCGTTGGAACTGTTCAAAATGTACACCGTCGGCGCAAATGAATTCACGGCATTGATCCTGGAGACGCTCGGGCTTCCGTATGAGAATCTTCACGTCTTTTCAGGCGATACTACTGAATTCCAGGTGTTGCTGGCCGCCATTACAGCTGCCGCTGCCCTCCAACCGTATGCGGATGGCCGAATCGTCGCGGAGATATCGACAGATGTTGCTCCAGCGTCGTCGATTCCCGTAACATTTGCGCTCGAGCAGAACTACCCGAACCCCTTCAACCCGAGCACGACGATTGAGTACGCGCTGCCGTTGAAGTCGCATGTGACACTGAGTGTCTTTGACGCTCTTGGACAGCAGGTGGCCACACTGGCACAGGGCGAGCAGGGTGCCGGCCGTTATCGAGCTGTTCTCGATGCCTCCGGGCTGGCCAGCGGCGTGTATCTGTATCGCCTCCAGGTCCACCCTCTGGACTCCGGTATCGGGCGAGACTCCAGGGGCGGAGCGGGAGATTTTGTGCAGACGCGGAAGCTCATTGTGCTAA